>JADJVK010000013.1 GCA_016710625.1 Saprospiraceae bacterium | reverse complement strand
ACTCACCAGATTTTATGGCGTCATTAAAGGCTTTGGCTATCAAAATTCTTCCTTCAGCATCTGCATATAAAATTCTAGATTTGGAGCCGACAACTGGAATATTTTTATCAGCATTTTCTATCCAGATGATATTGTCATTCAATTGTCCTTTGATTTCTTCTGGAGCTGAGAGTAGCATTTTCTTCAACACATTAGCAGAAATTTGGTCTGTAAGGTCCAAATCGGCTTTTAATCCTGAGGCACAAACCCATCTAAATGGACCAAAACCATAGTCAAAACACAAAGGACCCATGATGTCTTCTACATAAGAAGGATATTTGTAAATTTTTCGTTCTTTATTTTTCCAAATATCAGCTTCCGCTTCTCCAGCTTCTTTTAGAAATGCATTGCCATAATCCCAAAAGTAAGTACCTTTTTCTGCTAATTTATTGATTGCTATAACATGTCTTTGCAGCGTTTTTTTGATTTCTGCTCTGAATTTTGCTTTATCCGATTGTAATAAATTTTTAGCTTCTTCAAAAGAATAGCCACATGGAGTATAACCGCAATCATCAATATTATGTAAAGAAGTTTGGTCGGATACTAACTCTAATAAAAGGTCTTTTTGTACAAAATACTCTAGTAAATCGACTATATTTCCATGATAAATTAAAGCAATTGCTTCTTTATTGTTTTTCCAAAGAATCGTTTTTTCAAATAATAAATCCAAATTAGTGAATACATTTTCTTTTAAAATATATCCATCCGTAATTCTTTGGTGCACTGCATCTGCATCCGTTTCGGCTATAATCCCTACACAACCAGTGATGATAGCTGCTAGTGCCTGAGCTCCCGACATGCCACCTAAACCTGATGTTACATATATTTTTCCCCTCAAATCATTACTGCCCAAACCCATTTTCCTACCAGCATTCAAAAGCGTTATTGTAGTGCCATGAACGATTCCCTGTGGACCAATGTACATAAATGAACCAGCAGTCATTTGACCATACTGAGTCACACCTAAAGCATTATATTTGTTCCAATCTTCTTTTTTAGAATAATTTGGAATCATCATACCATTCGTCACGACCACTCTAGGTGCTTTAGGATGAGATGGATAAAGACCCATCGGATGCCCAGAATATAGCACTAAAGTTTGTTGGTCGTTCATTGTGGCTAAGTATTGCATTGTTAGCAGATATTGTGCCCAATTTTGGAAAACGGCACCATTGCCTCCATAAGTAATTAATTCTTCTGGGTGCTTTGCAATTTTCGGATCCAAATTGTTTTGAATCATCAACATGATTGCTGCAGCTTGTTTGGATTGATGGGGATACTCATCAAATGGACGGGCATACATATCATAATCAGGCATAAAGCGATACATATATATTCTACCATAATCCATCAATTCATTTGAAAATTCTATTGCCAATTCAGAATGAAATTTTTCATCAAAATATCTTAAACTGTTCTGAATCGCTAACTTTAACTCAAATTCATCTAACAACCCTTTGATGTTCCTTTTCGGAGCATGGCTTACTGCTTCAGATCTAAATTTCGCTGTTGGAATATGAGTAGGAATTCCTCGAAGAATTAATGATTTAAAATCCATAATGAATAAAATTTTTCACAAAGATAATTTATCCAAAATTTCTATTTTGAAAAAATGATTTAATTATTTAAAAAATTAAAAATCAAGTATTTACATTTTCGAGTATTTTATTTAATCATTTAAAACGCCTGATATGTAGGTTTATATTTTGGATATTTATAAAAAAAATAAAATATATTTTGGAAAAATAAAATAATTCAATATCTTTGACGTGACCTTAAGTATTTATTTTTATTATTTTTTAAATTAAACCAAATGTTAACGATGAAACAACCTCCTTCTTGAAGGGCATGTGCCTGTATGCCTATTTTCCCAACTAAGATTTTATTTTATTTCTAACTTCTAATATTAAACCAAACGGAATGGCTCGTTTCGCAACTCCTGGTGTTTACATTAAAGAGAAAAATGCCTTTGGCTACTCTGTTGTACAAACACCAACCGCAATACCATGCTTTATCGGATACACCGACAAAGCCTCAAGAGGCAGAGATTCGCTCTTGAATAAACCTACAAGGGTTACATCGATGAAAGAATATGTAAATCTTTTCGGTGGTGCACCCAAAACAACCTTTACTGTAAAAGCAAAAGGGGATAATGACTACGAATTAAAAGTAGATAAGAACACACAGTACAATACTTACAATAGTATTCGATTATTTTATGCAAATGGTGGAGGAACTTGTTATGTAATTTCTGTAGGAGATTACAATAGTCCAGTTAATCCAAAAGACTTAAATAATCCTGAAACTGGTGGTGGTTTGACTGCTTTATTGACTGAGCAGGAACCAAGTATGGTAGTCGTTCCAGATGCAACTTTGCTGGATAAAGGAAGCTGCTATGGACTCTATCAAGAAGTACTAAGACATTGTGGAGCTGATACAAAATCAAGATTTGCAATTTTGGATGTATTTGATGGACACAAAGAAAGGACATTTGATGAAAATGATATTGTAAACCAGTTTAGGATGGGTGTTGGCAATAACTTTTTAGCTTTTGGAGCAGGTTATTATCCAAACTTAATCACTACAGTTTATAATAGTTACGATTTTACCTACAAAAATGTAAGCAATGTTGCTGATTTTTGTAAAATATTGATCAGAGAAGCTGAGGTTCGGTTTTTAGATGGTGCTTCATTGACGAAACCGTCTGCACCACCAAAACCTGAAGGTGCTCCGACAGAGGAAGACAAAAAGAAACCTACCCCACCACCAGCTCCTGCTGCTACGGCAGGCCTTGATGAAAGGATGGTTAAGAAATTTGAATCTGTTCGAGATGAAATTGAAAAAATGAAAGATCCAAAAGCTGATACAGTAGTTGTGGATCAGAATCTTAGAGCATTAAGCCCAATCTATCGATCTGCTTTAGATAAGATGAAAGATGAACTCAATGTAATGTCACCTAGTGGTGCAATTGCTGGAGTATATGCTTTGGTTGATAATAACATTGGCGTACATAAAGCACCTGCTAATGTAAGTGTTAGTGCTGTGGTTGGACCTTGCATTGGCATCACAGGAGAAGCTCAGGAAGATTTGAATTTACCAATTAGTGGTAAAGCAGTGAATGCAATAAGAGGTTTCATGGGTAAAGGTACTTTGATTTGGGGTGCTAGAACTTTGGATGGAAACAGCCAAGATTGGAGATATATCAACGTTCGAAGAACGATGATTATGATAGAACAATCCGTGAAGTATGCTGTAGAAAACTATGTTTTCGAACCGAATACACAGCAAACTTGGATAAAGGTAAAAGCAACAATTGATAATTTCTTGACGAATTTATGGAGAGATGGTGCTTTAGTTGGTCCTTCACCGTCATCAGCATTTAATGTGTCGTTGGGCTTAGGAGTTACGATGACTCCAGTTGATATTTTGGATGGAATCATGAGAGTATCTGTGAAAGTTGCTATCTCAAGACCAGCCGAATTCATTGAAATAACATTCGAGCAAAAGATGCAAGAAGCTGGCTCAAATGAAGGACTAGTTTAATTAATTTATTCGTTAACCCATTTATTCTAAAATATTATGGCAGATTATGAAGGCCAATGGCCCGTTGCGAAATATCATTTTCGTGTAACCATTGATGGAGAGCAAATTAGCTTTCAAGAAGTTTCTGGTTTGGAAGCTTCTACAGATGTAATTGAATACAGACACGGTGATAGCGAAGTGTTCAGTAAAATTAAACAAGCTGGTTTGGTAAAAACAACCAATTTGGTATTGAAAAAAGGTGTTTTTGATACAGATAGTAGATTAGTTGACTTGTTTCAAAAAATATATGACAAACAATATTATTCAGAAGAAGGTGAAAGAATGGATATTGTTGTGGAGCTATTAAATGAAACTGGTGATACTGTGATGACTTGGAATATTGAAAAAGCATTTCCAATAAAACTTACTGGAACCAACTTGAAGTCTGATGCAAATGAGGTGTCTGTTGAGACCATAGAGTTTGCTTATGAAGGCATAAAAACAGAGTTATAGTAATTGTATAAATCGAGGGTGTAACGTTGGTTACACCCTATTTTAACCTTTATTTTATGACCAATTTTAATGAAAACAATCAAAATTTGAGTATTTCACAATTGAGTGAATCTCTTGGTAAATATTGTCCAGATTACAAAGTTCGCCCATCTGGTGATAAAATTTCTTTATCCAAAGGAATGCACAAAACCACTATTCAAAAAAGCAATAATTCATATAATATTAGTTCTTCGAACTTGATGGTATATGTTTATGCAGCAAGTATGATAGTTATCATCTTATGTATAGGATGGCTAATTGGAAAAAGAAAAGATGATTTATATTTTATGCTTCCGAGTATCATTGGGATTGTTTCTTTAATCCTATTGATTTACAATTCAATGAAAGAATCTAAAAGTATAAGTCAAAGAATCGCTTCAATTATGAAATAATAATCTTAAAACAAATAAATTATGTCAGATTATCCAGTAGCAGTATATCATTTCAAAGTGACAATTGATGGCACAGAGATCGCATTTAGCGAAGTGAATGGATTGAATCAAGAGGCGCAACATTTGGAATATAGACATGGAAATTCCAAAGAGTTTGTTACTGAAAAACGGATTGGAATGATTAAAACTGCCGAAATAACCATGAAAAAAGGAATCACTAAAGGTGGAACAAAAGTGTTAGATAAATTCAAAGAAGTCTATCATGGTAGCAAATATGGTTCTCAGGGGGAACCAATTCCTTTGAACATTCAGCTTTTGGATGAAAAAGGAAGTGTGGTATGTACTTGGAAAGTTGCTAAAGCGGTACCAACTAAAATGGAAGGTCCTCAATTGAAATCTGATGGGAATATAATTGCTTTAGAAGGCATATCTTTTCAGCATGAGGGTATTGAATTGAGTTTTTAAAAAGAAGTAAAATGTCAAATTTTCCAATTGCAAGTTTTTATTTTTCAGTTGATTATGGTGGTGAAATACAATTTCAAGATATTACTGGAATTGGTGCTGAATATGATGTGGATGAAGTAGTCAATGGTTATTTCAATGGGTCAATAGTCAAAATCCCCAAAAAGTTAAAATTTACACCTATTGTAATGAAAAAGGGAATTATGAAAACAGAACAATTGAAAAGTTTGATGAATGATATTGGAAATGTAAATAAGAATCTAAAAGATAAAGTTAGTGCTCATAAAAAAGATATTACAATACATTTAAAAGATGAAAAAGGTGCTATTTCTATGACATTTAAATTAATAGAAGCAATTCCAATAAAATACAATATCAGTAAATTCAATGCCCAAGAAAATTCTATAGCAATAGAGGAATTATCATTTGTTTATAAAAATATTGAAATTTCATAGTATGGCAATTGAAATTAAACAATTGGAGATTAGGGGAAAAGTCATTGGTAATCAAACTAATAAATATTCAAATAATAATGAGAATAATTTTGATTATCAAAAAATGAAAAATGAAATTATTAATAGTTGTCTTGAGAAAGTAGAGGATTTGATTAAGAAAAAAAATGAAAGATAATGCCGGGCTTAAAAATTAATACATTTGAAAGTGTCATAAATCCTGAGAAAATTTCCATACAGAAAAAGTTGAATTATACTGAAAATAACCCTCATGATAATAAATTACCAGTTGCAAAAACTTTCAAAGGGTATAGTCAGGAAGTAATCTCTTTTGATCTGATTTTGGATGGAACAGGCGTTTTTGGAAGTAAAACAGTTGCAGAACAAGTTAATAAAATAAATCAAGAATGTTATAATTATATTGCTGATAAGCATTCACCTAAAGATGTTGATTTAATCTTTGGTGGTTTATGTTTTAAATGCAAATTGGAATCGTTATCCTATGAGTATCAACTCTTTGATAATAACAATAATTGCATAAGAGCCAAAGCTTCATTTCAGTTTGCATCGCACAATACAACTGCTGATGAAGTAAATAGAAATATTTCAAGCTCACCTGATATGTCGCATATTAAAACAGTTCAGATCGGGGATGCTTTACCATTATACAGTAACGAAATATATGATTCCCCAAAATACTATATTCAATTAGCTAATGTTAATAAGCTGACGAATTTTAGAACTTTGAAATTAGGTACTAAAGTAATTATACCACCACTTGTAATTCAATAAGAAATGTCAAAATCACCATTATTAGATCAGGAGCATCATTATCATACCGAACGGAAAATCTTTATTGATGGTTCTGAGGTTCCTAATACTGTTAATGTCAATTCGATTGAAATACATAAAGAAATCAATAGAATCTCTATTGCAACATTATACTTTTTGGTGGATAAGTCATTTAGAACTCAAGAATATAAAGAAGCTCAGGAAAAAGATATTGCTCAAATGATTAAACCGGGGAAAAGTGTAGAAGTGAAAATGGGTTATAAAACTGAAGCTGTTACTTCTATATTTAAAGGGATTATCATAAAAATTGGTATAAGAATTCGTTCACAGGAATACACCATGTACGAAGTGGAATGTGCTGATAAAGCAGTGAAAATGACACTTGATAGACGCAATAAATATTTTGTGAAAAAGAAAGATCATGAAATTATGAATGCGATCATAAGTCAATACGGCTTGGATAAGGAAGTGAAAGACACTGAATATAAACACAAAGAAGTGGTGCAATACAATTGCACAGATTGGGATTTTATCGTTACGAGAGCAGAATTGAATGGAAGAGTGGTAATTAACGATGAAAATAAAATAAAAATTAAAAAATTGGAGGAGCCAATGCCCCCAATTTCTTTAAGAATTACACAAAGTGAAGATATCATAAAAGCAAATATATTGGTGAATGGCAAATCTCAATTGAAAAAAGTGAAAGCTAGTTCATGGGATATGCAAAACCAAGAGATAATTTTTTCTGAATCTACCGAACCAGGTGAAGGTGTTTTGAATGCAGGTGATGGCGAAATAAAAGGACCGAAGTTAGCAGATGAATTTCTACCCAGAGATTTTGAAATGCATATCACTGGACCTGTGGAAAAGCCATTTCTAAAAGAATGGGCAAATGCAAAGTTGATAAAATCTAGATTGTCAAGAGTGACTGGGACAATACAAGTGAAAGGGATGTCTGATGTGAAGCCAGATACGAGGATAAAAATTAAGAATATTGGTAAATCATATGATGGCGAATGGTATATTTCTAGGGTTAGTCACGACATCAGAGAAGGGCATTGGATTACTGAATTGACAATTGGGATGCCAAATGAATGGTTTGCGGAAGTCAAACCCAATGTTAATTCGAATAGAGCAGCAGCCATGTTGCCCGGTATTGATGGTTTGTATAATGGTGTAGTGAAGAAAATTCATGATGATCCAGATGGAGATTATCGAATTTTGGTGGATGTTCCTGTGATAATTGAAAGTGGGGACGGCATTTGGGCAAGATTAGCTAATTTTTATGCAACTAATAATTCAGGTGACTTTTTTTATCCAGAAATTGGGGATGAAGTCATTTTAGGATTTTTGAATGGTGATCCACAATATCCAATTATTCTGGGTTCTTTATATAGCAAAAAAAATGTGCCACCTTACGAGCCTAATAGCGATAATGATACCAAAGCAATAGTTAGTAGAGATCAGCTCAAAATTATTTTTGAAGAGATTAAGAAAAATTTAATCATTGAAACTCCCGGTGGAAGAAGAATTACATTAAGTGATGAAAATAGCAAAATTTTAATCGAAGACCCATTTGATAATACGATTACAATGAATTCCGATGGAATTAAAATGGAATCAGCAAGAGGGAAAATTGACATTAAAGCTTTTCAAGACATTAATATAAAATCTGAAACAGGAAGCATTTCTAACAAAGCAATGATGGATGTAAAAATTGATGCAAATATGAATGTCAGTATTAGTGGCATGTTGCAAGCTGAAT
This sequence comes from Saprospiraceae bacterium, assembly GCA_016710625.1. Taxonomy (GTDB): domain Bacteria; phylum Bacteroidota; class Bacteroidia; order Chitinophagales; family Saprospiraceae; genus JADJVK01. Next base: position 101,748 of record JADJVK010000013.1, on the reverse strand, counting down.
TTAAGGGTACGGTTTCTACGAGCCTTGGATCAGCATCATGTCCAACTACTTCTTTGAAAGGGGTTATTGTCATGTTAAACTAAAATTTATGAGTGAAACAAAATCATTTTTAGGTACAGGATGGTCTTTTCCCATTTCATTTGATGATAGTATTGGCGTCGCAATGGTATCAGATGATGAAGATATTCGACAGAGTATCAGCATTTTACTAAATACTACTCCCGGAGAAAGAGTGACGAATCCTGATTTTGGTTGTGATTTGCATTCACGGATTTTCAAGTCAATTGATAGTGAAAATAAAGCACTAATTGATGATTTGATTAGGGTGGCAATCAGTAAATATGAGCCTCGAATTATATTAGAAGAATTGAATATAGATGATTCGCAGGAATTAGATGGATTAATATTGATAGAATTGATTTATTTAATTCGACAAGTAAATACCCGAACGAATATGGTTTTTCCATTATATAAATTAGACGGAACTAACCTCAAAGAAGACGAAAAAATATGCCCTTTAAATACCTTAAAAATATCAAAATGAAAACAATATGATCAATACGAAACATAGCGATAGTTTGGTCTATTTCGGATACGGTGCTGCACAACCCAATCGGTTGTTGAAAGCTTTATTGCCAGATTATGTAACAATTGATGATCGAAAGTTACATGACCTCTTGGCATTTGTTGCAAATTATGCTAAAACCCTTCGATATTATGATAAACTAAATAGGCCAATTACCGACTTTCATTATTTTTTGATCAATGATATAACTGTCTTTCTTTCATTAGTGGTTAGTACTGATACTAATAAAATTGAAAATGAGTTTAGCCAAATTTTAAATCAATATTATACTGCATCCAACGAAAAAAGTAGGAAACAAGAATTTATAAATATTTGCAATCAGATTTATAGTTTGATCGAAAATGTAGATGATTGGTACAAACATATTAGAAAGATTAATATTCAAATCAATAAAATTGAAACAATTGTAGAAAATGAATTGCACAATATCATAATTGAGAAATTAAGAGAACATGTCCAGTTTTTTAAAATTTATATAATTGGTGCAATTGAAAATAAAATTTTCACAGAAAATGAAATTGAATTCAACTTTGATAATTTAAGTGATATCTGGCATCTACAAGATGTCAAAGGGGTTAATATTTTCAAAGGAGAACAAATTGTAGATCAATTGAATAATGCCATTCTTAAAATTAGGATGACATATAGACAGATATTTCATGCAATTCAATACACTATTTTCAGTTTTAATAAATATTTTCATCGTTCATTAACCGAAAAAGACAACCATCAGCCACATATTGGTTTGTTAATTTCTTTTTTGAAATTGTATCGATATGCTCAAAACGAGCTAAATGAAATGACCACTAGGATTTTGTATTTTTATTACAATACTGTCCTGAAACAGGTGCAAAGAGATGGAATTTGCGATCATGTTCATCTGAGTTTTAATATAGCAAACCATATTAAAAAGTTTGTTTTGCCTAGTGGAACAGCTTTAAGTGCAGGGTCAAGTAAGGATGGATCTGATATTTCCTATGAAACTATTAGAGACATAGAAATCACAAAAGCAAATATTAAATCCTTAAAATCATTTTATGTAAGTCGTTTGGATGAAGTAGATACAAGTGATTTCCAGATAGTTACAGCAATGTATGCTGCACCAATATCGAATTCTAGTGATGGAAATGGTGGTGTTTTTGACTATCCCTATCAAGATTGGCCACTTTTCGGAGAAGAACAAGAATTTAAACCAGCTGATACTTCAAATATGAATGTAGCTGAAGTCGGATTTGCAATTGCTTCTCCCATTTTATTTTTAAAAGAAGGGGAAAGAAAAGTAACCATTACAATTCATTTTGATATTGCATCTACCAAATCTTTGAAAAAACTTGTAAAAGACATTCATCAAAAAGAAAATCAGTACAAAGAAATTCAGGATCAAATTTCATATGAAGAAGTTTTTTATACAAGAATATTTAATCAGGGAGATAAAAAAAGGAATATAAAAATACAATTGTCAGGGGCAAATGGTTGGTTATCAATAAATCCTGAAAAGATCTCAATGAAAGCAGTTGGGAATGGAGACTGGAGTAGCAAAAATCAGGTGGTTGAGGAATCAATGAATATTTTAAATGCTTTACAAATCACTTTTGTAGTAGAAAATAATATTTCGAGCATTGTTGCTTTTAAAGAATCAATCCATAATGCAGCCTTTCAAACCGAATTTCCTGTTGTTAAAATAATAATGGATAATAGCAAACAGCCATTTTCTTATACTTTTTTACAACATTTGAAAATCAATCAAATTGAAATGGAAGTGAAGGTGGATAAGGTGCGACAGATTGATTTGTACAATGATTTTGGCATTTTAGATGCTCGTCATCCGTTTTACCCTTTTGGTTATCAGCCAAAAGTAGGTTCATCTTTCATTTTTGGTAACCAAGAAATCAATCGAAAGCAGCTTACTAATTTGTCGATTCAACTTGAATGGAAAGACTTACCCAATTCAATCACAGAATTTAAAAAATATTATTCGGATTATGGTCTAGATCTACAGCCAGACAAGTATAAAATTGGCATATTTGCCCTTGTAAATGGTAATTTCGAACCTGAAATATTGGATGAGGAGGATTTGCAATATTTGTTTAATCCCTATGGAAACCAGGATGATCCAATCCATATTTCTACCATTAATTTGAATCAAGAAGCTTTGAAAAATATTGGAATTCATCCTGATTATTATGCAGAAAATGAAAATATTTTTGACAATTCCACACAATCTGGTTTTTTTAAATTTGAACTAAAATCTCCTGATGTTGCCTTCGGTCATGAAGTCTACCCGCAGTTATTTTCACAAAATATTGTCCAGAAATTAAAAGATAATGAGACTTTAGATTCGCAATTAAATCAACCCTATACGCCATTATTGAAAAGCATTACATTTTCTTATAGTGCTCATTGTCAATTTGATGTGTTGCATAATATTGACGATAATGTTCCTGATAAAATTTATCATGTCCACCCATTTGGAGTTGTAAATACTTATAAATTTGGGACAAGTAGCAATGCTTTTTTATTGCCACATTTTGATGATGAAGGTCATTTGTATATTGGTTTGGATGAAGTAAATGCACCTGAAACGCTATCTCTTTTATTTCAGTTGAGTTCGAAAAATATAGCAACACATCGAAATATTCCAGAATTACCCAAAATTAGATGGAGTTATTTGAATAAAAATGAGAATTGGATCTATTTAGATGAAAATCAAATTTTGAGTGACTCCACCGATGGCTTTACAAAAACAGGAATTGTATCATTAACTATACCAAAAGATATTACCAATAAATCTACAATGATTACAAAAGGCTTGTATTGGCTTTGTGTTTCAGTAGATGCAAATACAAATGTCCTTTGCTCAGCATTAGGAATTTTTACTCAGGCTGTAGAAGCAATAAGAAACCCAAAATACTTAGAAGAATACACCCAACCTTTTTTATATACTATCAGCCAATTTTTTAGAACCAAAATCTGAGATAAAATCAGTATTTCAACCCTTTGAGTCATTTCATGGCAGAAGGATTGAGAGCCGTTTGGATTATTTTGCAAGAGTTAGTGAAAGATTGCGGCACAAACACAGAGCTATCTCTCATTGGGATTATGAAAGAATTGTTTTAGAATCTTTTTCTGATGTTCACCAAGCAAAATGTTTGAGTTCATTAAGTAATCCGATTGAAGATTTAGATGCTAAAGAGAAAGTTTTTATCAATATTGAAGAAGAGGAGGAATACATTCAAGGTATTCGGAATAAAGAAGGTGTTTTGTTAGTGGTTGTTCCAAAACCTAGTCAATATTTTCACAATAAAACGCCCAATTTTAATCTTAAAATGCTCAAACAAATCGAAGCTTATTTACAATCTTATGCTTCGCCTTTTGTTACATTGAAAGTTCGAAATCCAATTTATGAATATGTGAGAGTAATTGCAAATGTGAAATTCAATTCAATTGAAAATCAATCAGGTTTGTATTTGCAACAGCTTCATAAAGATATTCAGAAATTTATCACTCCATGGTTTTTTGATGAAAAAATACCTATTTCAATTGGTGGGTATATCAATGAGAATTCTATTAAAGACTATATCAAAACTTTGCCTTATGTGCAATTTGTAACGAAATTTTCGATGCTCCATATTATTGAAGAAGATGGCGTTTTCAAAGTTCAAGACACTGCAGAGGAAGTAGAATTTGTACCAATAATTCAAGCAAGACCTTGGGGGATTTTGATAGCGGATGAGGATCATGAAATTGAGATCATTCACAGAGAAGAGGAGGAAGCACCGCAACGGAGAGTCAACTCTGAATCAGTAATTCGTTTTCAAAATAGAGTAAATATTTTGGGAGGTCAGAAATATGTTAAAATCAAAAACCCTTATATGAAAAGACAAAAAATTTCGGAGAAGTCAGATACTTTATATACAATTAATTTTAAAATATAATTAATTATGGCACAGCATTCTAGGACAGAATTATACAAAATATATAAGGGAGGTTTTCATGATAAAGCCTTCGAACATTTAGTAGATTCCTCTCTAAATATTAAAGATGATGGTATCGATGTCAGTAATGAATTTGGTTTGTCAATCACTCCAAGAGGCAGCTCTAGAAAATTACTAAGTTTTTTTGAAAAAATTAGCGACCGAACTTCTCCAATGTGGAGTGTGACTTTTGAAGACAAAAGAGACCTTCAGGGATTGAATATTCAGGAAGCAGGAGTATCAAGATTATTTATTCAGAATGGTGGAAAATTGGGAATTAACAACCAAAATCCTAATTTTGAATTGGATGTGAATGGTTTGGTTGCAGCAAAGGGATTTGTTGGATCATTTGCAAAAGGCACCTGTTATGCTGATGGCAAATGGCACACTATTACAGCATTGAGGGATATTGATAGCTGTCAGGCTTACGAAATTTTTGCACATATTAATGATGAAGGAGACAGGCGATTTGCACTTACCCAAGGATTGTTATTGATATCTCATGGCTCCAAAGGACATCTGGTGAAAATGAGAAGTATAGAAGCGGGAAGTAGTTGGTTGTGGGGAAAAATATTTAATAGGATCAAACTAAGATGGGTGATTGATGATGTCCACACCACTCCAGATAAGCCGAAATTTATGGCACAAATCAAATCGAGAACACATTATGGTATGAAAGATGGTAAACCAAAGCCAATATTCTATCGAATCACTAAAATGTGGGATAAAGATTACGAATTAGAGCAAGTCAATCGAGTCTGGAAAGAATATCATGAACAACTTGATGACAACACATTGGCTGCACCGACCCCACCACCGCCATCAATTTATAGACCTGCACCAAAGCAAAATGATGCCCCTGCGGTGAAAATACCTTCATTTAGAAAAAGTAATGTTACCATTACAAAAAAGAATGACTAAAACGAATGGAAAAATACCAATTAGAATTGACGTTGGAAGAAATCAATTTGATTTTCAAAGTGCTTGGTGAAAGGCCTTTTAATGAGGTGTTTGAGTTAATTGGAACAATAAATGAGCAAGTAAATGAGCAGATAAAAGCATTGCAGATTGCCGACAAAATACCAGAAAATGAGTAATCAAGAACCAATTAAAATCAATAAAAATGAGCCAATTCCGGAAGGAATGGATTTTCAAAAGCTCAAAAAAGAAGGGATAGATCTTGCACAAGAATTATCTGGTGATTTATGGACGGATTATAATGATCATGATCCAGGAGTTACCATTTTGGAGAATCAAGTATATGCACTGACAGAGCTTTCTTACAAAACATCTTTTCCAGTTGAAGATTATTATTTTAGTAATCCAGCTATTTTAAAAGATACAGACCATCTTTTTTACCCTTTGCAAGATATAATGGTGTGCAGTCCATTGACCCCCAATGATTATCGAAAGCTCATTATTGATCAAATTAGTGAGGTGAAAAATGCTTGGGTAATTCCTAAAACTCAATCAGATACTGGATTTGATATGAAAGGTATCTTTCAAGTGTATATTCAAATAGAAGAACAAACTAGAGGGGAGCAGATAATTCAAGAAGTGTATGAGCTCCTTTGTAATAATAGAAATTTAGGGGAAGATTTTGAAAAACCCAATTTGTTAGAATCGAAAAAGATTGGTATTCAATCAAGTATAAATATAAATTCAGATATGATTGGTGAAGTCATATTTGCCAATATATTATTTAAGTTATCAGAGCTATTTAATCCCACCATTAGTTTTTATACGATGGAAGAAATGCTCGATAAAGGAATGGCTTATGAAGAGATTTTTCAAGGACCTTTACCGATTAATGGTTTTATATCAGATGAAGATTTGGAAAAATCGAATATGGATAGAATCAATAAAATTTATAGATCCAAAATTGTACAAACTATTTCTTCAATTGAAGGGGTGATAGCTGTTACAAATCTGCAAATGGTGTTGGATAATGTGTTGATATCTAATGAATTGTTACAATTGGAGAATAATACTTATCCAAAATTGGATATTGAATTGATATTGAAAAATTCGGACTTAGTTACATTATTTGTTGGCGACATTCCTTACACTTTGGATGTTGATTTAGTCTCCTATACTTTTGATATGTTGCTATCAAAAGATAAACAAAATCATAAACGTTGGTTAGATTTCAAAGTATATGAACAATCCTCTGATAGAGATTCAAAAGATATCGAATTTTATTACTCTATACAAAATACATTTCCACTAGTTTATGGAATTGGGCAATATGGAATTGCTTTAAAACCAAATTTGGATGAGTATTCTGCCTTTTCAAAACAGTTAAAAGCCTATCTGACACCTATGGATCAGATTATGGCAAATTATTTATCTCAATTGGTGAATATCCCAACGCTCTTATCCATTGATAAAAATTTGGACAAAACTTATTTTAGCCAATCTGTATCTACAGCAGCGGATATGGAAAAAATTTATAAATATCCACAAGAACAACATGAGGAGAAATTACAAAGTTTGGTGAGTGAATTTGATAAATATTTACCCCGTAGAAACAAGTTTTTAGATCATTTATTAGGACGATTTGGAGAAGAATTTTTATCTGAAGCCTACAATGCAATCCACAGAGAATCAACGGCTTTGTCGAAAGAAGATTTTTCGAAAGCTACCATTCAAGCTAAAATGAAATTTTTAGAAAACTATGTAGAAATAAGTAGCACTAGAGCAAAAGGATATAATTATTTAAAACCTTACGATAATTTAGAAAATACTGCAACGCTGAAAAAGAAGGTTTCATTAATGTTTAATATAAAAAATTATGAAACTAAAAAATTAGGAAATTTGCAATTGGAATCCCCTAAAATTACTAATACTTCAGCTCTAAAAAGTGGGTCTGGAAACTCATTTACATTTTGTTCCAATCAGGAAAATGTTGTAGCGGAAGCTTTGGCTTATGGGACGAGTAGATTGAATTATGATATACAATTTATTGGAAAAGAGCAGTATCAAATCTATTTTGTTCATCCATTAATTAAAGAAAAATACCCAATTTATGTAGGAAAAAGCCTTTTAGAATGTGAAGATGCCTTGAAAAAGTTGATACAAAAATTCAATGAAATTAATCTTCAATGTGAAGGATTTCATATGATAGAACATGTGTTATTAAGACCTCAATTTTCGGGTGGAAATATGATGCTATCGAATTCTATAAATCATTTAATATCAGCTGTTAATGAGAAAGATATGGATGTTTGGGGGCAAAAACTGCTCAATTTTGGTAATGAAAAAAAGAACTATAGAATCAATAAAATTGGGAATGCATTCGAATTGCAATTGTTAGATAATAATGGAAATCTGATAGCTGAAAATAAAGATATTTCTACAAAAAAATTAGCAGAAAATGCACTAAATGAGTGTTTTAAATTGATTAGCCAAGCGGTAAGCAAAAATGAAAAATTAAAAAATTATATTATCCATGAAGTAGAATCGTCGATTGGTGTCAATCAAAATGAAGATCCTTATTCCTTGAAAATTAGTGTATTAGTTCCAGTGTGGGCAGGAAGATTTTTGCAAGATAAGATGAAAACTATTTTTGAAAACATTGTTAGATTAAATGCACCTGCTCATTTATCAATCGATTTTTATTGGCTCTCTCCACAACAAATGGTTGATTTTGAAACCCTATATTTTAAATGGATGGATTTGAAATTTGTTGAAAAGAATAGCTTGACTGTTGACAAATCTGCATATCATTTGATTACTTGGTTGAAAAGTATGAAAAAGCCAAATAATAAGGAACTGAAAAAAGAATTAGAAAAGTTAAATTCTAAATAGTGATACATCAATTCACTCATATTATTCATAATTTATTAGTGGTACCAACTTATGAAAAGTGTTCCATATATGACGCTGAGCAATGTAATAATCATATTAGTTTGTTGGTAAATATGAAATTACAAAATAGGTTGGAGTCCTTGTTTGATCGAATTGTGCCCCACAATATGATTTTATCTGTTGATACTTTGTCAATAGATTTTGGTGAAATTGAAATGGAGGAAATGAACTCAGTTTTTGTGGACAAGGTTATTAATTTGATTGAAATCGAGTTGAAAAAATTGTTAAAAGATAAATTAGTTGAAAACCTGAATAGTGAAAAAACTTTATATATTGAAGTGTCCAATAATAGCGTTTATTATTATGAAAAGCAACTGAAATTTGAAAATAAAATAGATAGAAAATTATCACAAATTATTGATAGTGAACTTAGGTATATAAATCAGGAATCTGAGAATTCAACAATTAATGTAATAAAATTAGATGATGAAAAAATAGAGTTAGAACAAAATTTATTATTTCATCCACATAAAATTGAAAGGATAAAATTAAGTGATTTAAATTTCGTTTTACATTTTCTGCGATATGGAACCTATCCATCTGGTATCATTACAAGTCCAGATTTTGATATTCGGAAAGTTATAAAAAATATTGTCGATTTTTATCCACTACAATTCATTGATAGTTTATTAAATATTGAAAATCAAAATAATGTAATTAATAGATTAAATGAAATAGATTTGTTATTCTTAAAACAAATCAATGAAATTCAGCACTTTCAATTATTGAAAATACAATTTGATGAAGCGTTGAATGATAATTTATTTGATACTTATCATGGAAAAAATAGCAATTCAATTGAAAAATATCAATTGTCTTTGCTGTATTTTTTGAAATTTGGAGTGATACCTTGGTGGGAATCAAGTAGTAATTTAAAAGATCTTTTGGCTAAGGTTTTTGAGGAAGGAAGTGCAATAAATTTATTTGATTATTCTTCACAATTTAGAAGTAATGTAATACAGATTATTGATGCTTCTTCTAATGAAATTGTGAAAATAATTGTCAGTCAAAAGTTTAATTCGTTTTCAGTTGAAATCAATTCCCATCGACAACTTTTAGCAACTTGGATGGAAGAAAATCATATCCAATTAATCCATTTTGACAATTATGGGAAACAATCTTGGTATATTATTTTACAATATTTAATTGATGCCAAAAGTTTTGATAGAGATGATTTTATTTTATTCACAATCAAAGAGATTGGTTTATTAAATAATTTAACAAAGCAAGAAAATGTAGCAAGTTTGATTGAAGTTGGAAAAAAATCAGAATATTCATTAATAAAAGAATGGTCAAATTATATTCAATTAAAGTTTTTAATCGTTGATGGAAATGTTGCAGAAATAAATGATAATGAATTGTTTGTAAGTCAAATTGCAGAAGCAATTGCTCAAAGAAAGATAAGTGATTTTTATTTTCGTGAAGTTGAAAATGAGGACTCTAAAAAAGAGATTTTTTTACAATATTTCGAAAAATTTAATATATTTAATAAAATTCTTTTAAGTGAAACTATTAATAAATTTGAAATAGAAAAAATTCACAATGATATAATTTTAGATATTGTTGATTTCTTGAAAAAACAAGATTTTTCTATTGATACCAACTTTATAAATGCTTTATTAAATCCTGATAATAAACAATTTATAAAATCAACTTTTAACATTGATAATTATCAACATTTAGAAACTATTATCAAGAATGACTTTCAAGAGAATCTTGAGTTGCAAGATGAAATTTTAATCAATAAATATCAAAATATTACTAGAAAAATTGAGGAGTCGTTTGAGTATAATAAAATGATTAACAACGATTTGAGTGAACAAAAATTCTTGCTAACAAAAGAATTTAAAGAAGTTGTAATTGATACCTACTTAAAAGAAGAACTAATATTCTTAGAGGAAACTTCAAAACGTAAAATTTCTGATGTTGAAAACTATAATTATCAATTAGAGTTATTCGTAAAGTATTTTTTAAACTTTAAGGAAGCTCCTTGGTGGAATCCTAATTTTAAAAATAGGGATTTAGACTCGATATTGGTTGATTTAATGCGGATAGGTAAAACTCAATCCTATGAGTTTTTGAAAAATCTTTATTACAACACTGAGAATAAAGTAATTTTTTTGGAAAATCTAATCCAATATGCTTCGGATAGTGTTCGTTATCAATTGATTAGAGATGCTAATTTAAGTATTTTAGATGGAATTTCATTTGTTTTTCAGATAGATGAACAGTTGAAAACCAATAGTTGGGCTAAGATTTTTGAAGTGCTTTTCGAAAAATCAATTTTTGACAATCAACTTTTTATTAGTTCATGGATAAGTAAACAAGATGCTCAATTTCTAGAATTAGTTCAACCAATTTTTGAAAATTCAATTTATATTCAGGTATTTAAAGATTTTCAACAAAAAGAACAGGGTTTAGTTGAATCTCTGGATATTGCAAATGTTAGCCAAGAACATATTGAAATCATTTCTTTAAATGAAATTGAAATTTCAGCAGATGATCTTATTGAATTATTCATAATTTTCATTCAAAAAGGATTTATCCCAATTGAAAAATATATGTTAAATCTTCCTGATTTTGAATTAGGTATTAAAAAAGCGATTTTATTAAAACCAGATAAATTTAAATCATCCATACAAAAAGTTGGCAAACATGTTCTTGCAGAAATTTTGCCTTTTCAATATTTTTCTGCTGATTTTCAATTGTTTATTTTGCAAATTTTAGCACCCTCAAAATATCAACAATTAATTTTTTGGGTCAGTTATTTCAGAAAAGATAATTTAATTGAAACTTCAATAATCGATACTTTTTTGTTTGATTATGTAAGAAATTTAGATACTGAAAATTTTACTTTAGAAAAAGTTACTAAGGATTTACTAAGATTTTCAATAAGAGCTAAGAAATTGCAAGCTGCAGAAATGATTCGAATTTTAGTTAATTATTTTAGTCAATCGAAATCAAATTCTGATATTGATATTATTCTTGATTGTTTGCAAAATATAGATAACCAATTAGTTAAGACACCAATAAGTGTTTTGGATGCTCAGGAAAATGTAAAACAAAAGGAACTTGATTTTACCAAACCGATATTTGTTCGAAATGCTGGTTTGGTTTTATAATGGCCATTTTTAACTCATTTTTTCAAATTTAATAATTTATTGGATGAAGAAAATAAGTTCAAATCTGTTGATGATGCAAAAAGAGCAGTACATCTTTTACAATATTTAGCTTGTAAACAAACCAATTCACCAGAAATTGACTTAACTTTAAATAAAATTTTATGTGGGTTACCGCTTAATACGGTTATTCCCAAAAGCATAGAAATGACTGATAATGAAATTGATATAGCAGAAAGTTTGTTGAAAGCATGTATAAATCAATGGCCTGCTTTGAAAAACTCAACACCAGATGGGTTAAGAGGCTCTTTTTTGATACGTGATGGTTTTATTTCAGTTGATTCAAGCCAAAATTGGACGATCAAAGTGGAAGGAAAGGCTTGGGATATACTTTTAAATAAATTAAATTGGGGATTGAGTATGATAAAGTTGTCTTGGGTGAAAGGATTTATTTATGTGGATTGGAAAAAATCTTCAATATAAAATGAAAGAAAGACCAATTGAAATATTACCATATATTCAAAATGCTGAAGTGCTACAAAAGGAAATTTTGTGGTTACACCAAATTATTGATTTGAGAATAAAGCTTTATTTTCAACAACCATCCGATTTGGTTTCTATAAAGGCATTGAATCCTCCAACTTTGATTGGGAATTCTGTTTATGAACAAATCATCAAAAGATTTAATTTTACAACTGAAGAGAGGATTGTATTATTGACAGCTTTGGCTCCTCATATTTGTCCCCAATTGTTAGATGTTTTTTTATAAAAAATGAAACCTACAATCGTTCTTTTACTGAGTTTGGAGGAATCAAAGGAAGCAAGCATACTGGACTTTTGCCAACTGGTGAAACAGCAATTTTCATTTTGTGTGGAAATGATTTGGTTGAAAGATTTAAAGTTATTCAATTATTCGACTCAAATCACTTTTTTTCAAAACAAAAAATTGTTGTTTTAGATGCAGAAAATGCTAATAATGAATTTCTTTTAAGTGGATTGTTGACCATAACTAAAGAATATTTGACATATTTCACTTCTGGAGGAAAGTTTAACAATGAATTTCCTGCTCAAAAAATAACGACAAAATTGGAATGGGAAGACTTAGTTTTAGATGATGCTGTATTAGATGAAATCCATGAAATATCAGTTTGGATTAAAAACCAAAATACATTGATGGAAGAGTGGGGCTTGAAAAAGTTGGTAAAACCGGGGTATAGAAGCTTGTTTTATGGACCTCCTGGTACTGGAAAATCGCTAACAGCTTCACTATTAGGCAAATCTGTAAATATGGATGTGTATCGAATCGATTTATCCAAAGTCGTTTCTAAATACATAGGCGAAACAGAAAAAAACCTATCCAATATTTTCGATCTTGCTGAAAATAAAGACTGGATTTTATTTTTTGACGAGGCAGATGCTCTTTTTGGAAAGAGAACGAATGCTACGGATTCAAAAGACCGATATGCTAATCAGGAAGTAGCATATTTGTTACAAAGAATTGAGGATTTCCCTGGAATAGTTATTCTAGCGACCAACTTGAAATCAAATCTTGATGAAGCTTTTGCACGTAGATTTCAGTCTATGATATACTTTCCTATGCCTCGTCCAGATCAACGAATGAAATTATGGAAAAATGCTTTTGTAAGCTGTAAGATGGCTAATGATGTTGATTTATGGAAAATAGCAAATGAATTTGAGATGGCTGGTGGAGCGATTATAAATGTTCTTCGCTATTGTTCTCTGGCTGCCATTGAAAGAAATCCTCCAGAAATAAAGCAATTAGATATTTTGCTTGGAATTAAAAAAGAATTGAGAAAAGAGGGGAAAACAATGTGATGATTTAATATATTTTCTGTTTCAATAATTCATAATTTTTTAAAATTACAAAGTATTTCTTTTACTTTTTCAGTTGACAAATTAGTAATATTGGCTATTAATGGAATAGATACTCCATTATCAAATGCATTAAGAACAATTTTTATTTGCTCATTCATAACTCCCTTTTCAATACCTAAATTATAAAGATAATCTTTCTCAATATCAATTGAAATTGGCATATCGCTACTAATTTTAAATGTTATATCATCAATATGACGAAGTCGAGATAAAATTAACAATTGTTTCATGAATTTGGATAAATCCAAATTAGAATTTGAAACTTTTTTTAATCTATCTAACATTAAACGCAAAATTTCCTCACTTTGTTCCTTGGGATAATTGCTTAAAATCGCTAATAAAATCACTTCAGGTATTTGAGAACTTAATAACTCATTAGTATTTAAATCATGCAAATTTATTATTTCAAATCCTGAAAATATTTCAGTTGCATCTAATTGAGATTTGATCGTAATTTTTTGTGTTCCAAGATAAATTAGTAAATGTTTAATGGGTAATTTCCTTTTACTAAACGCAATTCCATGATATTCAGCCATTCGATATATCATATGTTTATCGTGCTTTGCTTGAAATTCTATATGAAGCATAAAGTGCTGATTTTCTTTTGTATGCACTTCATAAAACAAATCCATTTCTATTTCAATAGTAGATTGTAATTTCTCTTATATAGGTTTGAATTGGCTAATTTCAATGCATAATTTCATTGCAATTAATGGCAAAAAAATACTTTCTGCATTTTCTTTGAATATTTTATCGTATGGATTTCCTTCTTTTTTTGGATTCATATCGTAAAAATAAATAATTTAACGAATTTAAATATTCAATATTTATATTTATGTTGGTTAAATATAATCTTAAATTGTAATAGATTAATTAGAAGTTTTAAAAACTATTTAATGATTTTTATTCTTTTCATTTCATTTATTTTTATCATAATTTGCACTAATATTGTTGATTATTCGTTTAGGTCATATAATTATTGAAATGAAATTTTTAAAATTGTTTTTTTTGCTTTTTATTTTAAATTCATTGAGTGCACAATCATTTGACAATGAATATTATAATAATAGAATTAAGCAATTAGCGGATAGCCTTTCTGCCGAAAAACAAATTATAAAAGTTGCGGACAATGGGCAAGAATTAAGTTATGGAATTGTAAATGACTCGATAGTTCAGATTAGAAAAAGTGCATTTGAAAAAATAGAATCTGTTGTTTTTGAGTACGCAAATAATTCAGGCACCTTTTATAGTTTTCCTGCCGATTTGCCATCCGTAAAAGTAGTTTACCCTAGAGATAGTTCATTTAGATTTATCACATGGGTTGGGCAATTTAGCAACAACGAATTTCAATATGGTGGTGTACTGCAATTTAAAACTGCAAAAAAACCAATTTTATTGGAAGCTGCAATCATCGAAGAAGACTTTGAATTGAATACTTTTGATGCTAAAAATTGGCCCAGTGCCTTTTATTACAATATTTACGACTTCAAAAAATCTGGTGACACATATTATTTATTATTTGCATATGACGGATATAAGCAATATTCTCATCGCAAATGGATTGATGTTTTGCATTTTGATGACAATGGAAATCCTATTTTTGGTGCACAAGTATTTGATTTTGAATCTGAAAATAAATCAAAAATCAAAAGATTTGTTTTGGAATATGCAGCTGAAATTAATATCAAGCTGAATTATAATGAGGAAGAAAAATTAATCATGTATGACCACTTGATACCGATGAAAAGCAGATATGCTGATGAAGAGGTTTTTGTTCCAGATGGCTCATATGAAGGGTTAAATTTGAAAAAAGGGAAGTGGAAACACATTGATAAGATCAAAACCCTAATATTGGATGAGGCTCCGAGAGATACGCCAATATTAGATACAAGAAAAGGCAAAAATATTATTGGGCAGTAACTAAAATATGCTGATTTGCTAATTCTAATGCCATTTCAAGTTGGTCATTTTCTGTTAAAAATGAATTATCAATTTCAATAGCATCTGCTTTTAAGCTCAGCATTCGGAAAAACTACGGTACCAATATCTCTTCCATCCATTACGATTCCTTTTCTGTGACCCATTGCCTGCTGTAATTTTACCATTTCTTTGCGAACTTCGGAAATGGCGGAAACTTCGCTCACCCAATTTGAAATTTCGAGACCTCTGATTTCTGTTTCTATATCTTGTCCATTCAAAAAAACATGATTTTCCCCATTAACTCTTTCAAAATGTATTTCTATGTTCTTCAATGCATTGTGAATGGCAGATGCATCATTTATTGAAATATTATATTTAAGAAAATAATATGTTACGGATCGGTACATTGCCCCAGTATCTATATAAGCATAGTTTAACATCTTGCTCAAAGCCTTAGCTAAGGTACTTTTGCCACAAGAAGAAAACCCATCAATGGCAATTATGATCTTTTTCAATGGAAGAAATTTTGCTCAAATTTATTGAATTATTCTGAACTTGATAATTAATATCGGAAGAATATTTTCATAAATAGGATTATAATTTTTTACATTATTTTAAAGAATATAATAAACCAATTGAAAATGAATTGTCTATCATTCTAAAATTTGGTAAACGAACTGGATGTATGTTCTGCATATCTAAATCAAATAAAAACCTAACTTTAATTTTTTACCAATTTTTCTTTCGAAGCCAAACATTCCTGACAAGGATAAATCGATATAATTATTAAAACTTAATCCTTCATTCAAAGATCTATCAGCTGAAAATGATGTTGGATTGAAAATGCTAAATCCAAAAGCAGCTTTCACTCTGACATTTTTATTCAGCTCTTTTACATATTCCAATTGCACTGGTATTTTATAAAATAGAGTATTGGTGAAATCATATGCAACGATATAGGATAGTTTTAAGCCTGTTCGAATGTAAAAGTTTTCTGTTAATTCGGGTAACCAAAAATGAGTAATTGCTCCATATTGTAAATAAGATCTTGAAACAAAATTCGTATGATTGATTAATGTATTAACCCCAATTATTGGTTCAATATCCATTTTGAAGAGCCTTATTTTTTCATTATAAACGATATACTCCTTATTTTTTTGGGTGATTTTTTGATATTCTTTAGATAATGCTATTAAATTCTTATGGGTGGGTTTATCTATTTTTTCAATCATATTACCAAATTCAGGGGCGTCTTGAGTATGGTATTTTAAAATGCCAATATGTTTATTGGTTTTTTGAAAATAATTTTCTCATTTTCTCAATTATTCCTTCTTTGTATGGAATTTCTTCTAATTTGCCATCCTCTTTAGATAGGAAATACTTATTATTTTTCAGGTCTTCAAAATAGTAAATATTTAATTTTCCAGATATGACTTTCTCAATGAAAACTAGATTGTCATTTAATTTATTGGTAATGAAATATCTACCATTATTAATTCTAAAGCTGATTAAATCTTTCGGGCTAAAATTTTGCTCAGCTTCATTTTTGTTTTTCTTAAATTTACAATTTTTACACATATAATTTGAACCTACATCATTGATTTTCCAAACAAGGTATCTCCATTGTTTTTTATAATATATCCATCTTTGAAATTTGATTGAGAATATGCACTTTGTGAGAAAAACACAAAAATCAAAATGATGAAAAAGTTGAAATTGAGCTTATGAATTTGCATTTTGGTATAATTTATAAATGATAATATTGGTACTGAAAACAAATGTAATAAAAATTAATGCTGCAACAAATAAAATGTAGCAAATTTACCTCTGTCACTAATCCATCCTTGAATGGAATCTATTTTGGTCATATTGGGTAAGAGATGAATATTTTCATTGTCAGCTAAATAAATTCCTTTGTTTTGGAAGGATGTATCTAATTGATATTCAATATTATTTCTTTGTAGATAAACAGCGATTCCTGGAATTTCAAAGTTTTTTGAAAAATAAATTTTAGTAATTTTTGGGTTGATATTTTTAACTTTATCAGCAATTGTTGCAGTATAATTTCTATCTTTCTCTAAAGCGAAAATATTTAAACTAAGTAGAAAAAATACAATTAATCCAACTCCATTGTAAATATATTTTTGCGAATTTTTTAAAAATGTGAATAATGCTAATGTGATGAAAATCAATATAATGGAAACTTGCAGGCTATTTGAAATTGTATTATTTGGTAAAGATTTTGGAACAAAAAAAGCAAAGATTAACCCAATTAATAAGATAATGGGCAATATATTATTTTTCTTAATGGATATAGATAAATACCTACCCAAACCAATGCTTAAGATAGGGTAAGCAGCCAAAGCATAAGACGGTAACTTACTGGGCAAAATTTCATATAACCACCAAGCCCCAGGCAATGCATACAACATTAACAAACTTAATTCCTCTTTTTTTTTGATTCTTTCCCACCATGATTTAATCGAATCAATAATAAATGGTGAAAATAAGATGAAGGATAATAAAAATAATAGGGCAAAATATCCAACAGGACCAGTTTGACCAAAAACAGTTCCACTGGTTCTTTTCAATACATACCAATCTAATAACCAACTTAAAAAATCATCTCTTCCTACCAAATGAATTTGATATAACCAATAAAACATTGGAAAAAGAGAAGGAATTAAATAAAATATTGATTTTATGGCAAAAGCTCTGTTTGGACCAAATATTATTTGCAACCCAATCATACTACCCATCATCATTAATATTGGTGGTCCCTTTGTCAAAAGAGCAAGACTTATTGTAATGTTCAATATGAATAACCATTGCCACTTTTTTTCTTTGAACCACAGCAAATAGCTTAATAGACTTATCCCTTCAAAGCATAATAAAAGCCCATCAGTAAATGCGATTTTCCCATAAAGAATTGGTAAAAGACCAGTAGTGAAAACGATTGCAGAAATGATTCCTTGCTCTTTATTTATCAATCTTTTAACTGAAAAATAAATGAAATAAGCTAATAGAATTAATGCTAAGATTAGTGGGTAAACGAGTCGCAAATTCATTTTCACCAAATAACTTATAACTTGCTGCAATAGTCCAAAAATGTAAGGGTGTTTTTCTGTGTTGGTCACTCCAAATAAAATTTGGAATCAAATAATCACCAGATCGATTCATTGTTTGGGCAAAACCAGCATAGGCTGCTTCGTCTTGTTCCCATAATGCCATATTATTATTGTTGAAAAACAATATTATTGCAAACATCGATAAACACAAATAAAGATGTTTTAAATTTGGCATGATTCAATTTCGTTTATATTTCTCCTAATCGTTGCACAAATATCGTCAATTGGCAAATCATTGGCATCCGTACCAAATGGATTTTCAATTTCCTCAGC
This sequence comes from Saprospiraceae bacterium, assembly GCA_016710625.1. Taxonomy (GTDB): domain Bacteria; phylum Bacteroidota; class Bacteroidia; order Chitinophagales; family Saprospiraceae; genus JADJVK01. Next base: position 82,982 of record JADJVK010000013.1, on the reverse strand, counting down.
AATTAATTCTAAACTGGCTAATACATAAAGAACAAAGGGCACTAAAATAACACAATACCAACCGATGGAAAAAACTAATCCATAAGGCATGGTCATTATGTAGAAAAAAATGAATTTTTTAATGAAAGAACTATAAGAAAAAGGAATTGGTGTATTGCGAATTCTTTCACAAGCCCCACAAACCTCCGAATAAGTTCTCAGTTCATCATTGATCATTTTAAGGGTGACATCATCTATTTTATTTGCTTTTTTAAGCTCAAATAATTTGTTTACCAATAATTGTGTGGTAATATTCGGAATATGATGATTGGAAATGATCGGATATTTTTGTAGAAAATATGCCTTATTTTCAAATTCATCAAAGTGCTTTATTTTTCTCAAATGGTTTTTTATTGCAACTGGAATATCTTTTAATATACTGAAAATGAATTTCTTATCATCTATTGAAATGTCCTGTAATGCAGCATTCAATTTCATCGAAATGCTTCTGCTGTGGTTTGTTAGGGTTCCCCACATTCTTCTTCCTTCCCACCAACGATCATAGGCTGTGTTCGTCCTGAACACCAATAACATTGATAATGCAAAACCAAGAATAGAATGCAAAACCATTGTGTTTTTTACATCTGAATTTTGGTCCAATTTCCAGTAGTATATTTCCAACCAAGCAACTATTCCACAATAGATGCCAACACTAATCATTAGGGGCAATAATATTTTGAAAGTATCAGATTTTGGGAATTTAAAAATGATGGTAAACCATTCTTTCGGATTGTATTTAACCATTTATAGTATTATTTTTTTGCAAATTTCTAAAAAGTTTGAGCATTATCTAATAATTAACCGATGTAATAATATTTTTTTTAGATATTTGTTTCAAGATAAAAAAATATGTCAAACGATTCATCATTAATTTTTGGGCGACACCCTGTTTTAGATGCTATTAATAATGGTGTCACAGTCGAAAAAGTGATACTTTTAGAAGGGACTAGGGGAGAAGTGGAAAAAGAGTTTCGGTATTTATGTAGGGAAAAGGGAATTCCAATGACTTTTGCTCCGAGAGAAAGAATGAATAAAATGGCATCAGGAGCAAATCATCAAGGAGTGATGGCTTTTCAATCTTCTATCGTTTATTATGACTTAGTGGATATCATTCAAGGAGCCTATGAAAGAGGGGAGATGCCATTGATATTATTATTGGATAATATAACTGATGTCAGAAATATTGGAGCAATTGCTCGATCTGCTGAGGTTTTTGGGGCACATGCCATAGTTGTACCACAGCAAGGTGGTGCATTAATCAATGGCGAAGCCATCAAATCATCTGCTGGGGCACTGTCCATTATACCAGTTTGTAGGGTGAAAAGTATTCATGCCGCAGCCACAGCTCTTGCCGAAGCTGGTATACAATTGTTTGGTGGTGATCTGAAAGCAACTAAATTATTGCATCAGTTGGAATTGAACCAACCTTGTGCATTCCTATTAGGGTCTGAAGGAAGAGGTTTGCATCCATCATTATTAAAATTAACGGATGATCGGTTTTTGATTCCTCAATATGGAACGACTGATTCTTTGAATGTTTCTGTTTCAGCAGGATTGATGCTTTATGAAGCAATTCGACAAAGAAATTTTGGGAATTAATTTCAAATTTGTTCTGTTTTTTTAATAAAATAAAAAGAATAACGTTATTGTTTAAACTATTTTTGCACTTAAATATTAATTTAAAATCATGTTAAAATTTAGTAAACTTTTTTTGTTGTTGACGCTAATTTCATTAGTATCAGTAGCAAATGCACAAATCACTAGAAAAACAACTCCAAAAGAAAAGAAAGCAAAAACAGAAAAACTATTTGATGAAAGTGGTGGGTTCAAACACAGGTTATGGTACGGTGGTGGTTTGAATTTGAATTTTGGATCTGCGACAAATTATTTGAATACATTTAGATTCGGGTTGTCACCAATGGTTGGATATAAGGTAACTGATAAATTTTCAATCGGACCTCGTATTGCTGTTAATTACAATTATATAAAAGGAACAACGATAAATAATGAGATAAAATCAAGTAATTTAGTTGATTATAGTGTAGGTGTATTTGCTAGATATAAAATTTTCCAAGGTATTTTTGCTCATGTCGAGTATGATTTTGAAAGTTTTCAAAACTATTTTATTGATTATGATGGAAGATTAGGTGTAGACCAAAATAATAATGTTATAAAAGAAAGAAATAGTAGATCAAATTTTTATCCAGGAGTAGGTTATAATTCAGGTGGACTATTTTCAATGGATATTATGTTATTATACAATTATCAACTTGGGCAAGATAAAACAACTAATCAATTGCCGATTGAATATAGAATAGGATTTACTTACAAATTCTAAATTTTATAACCCCAAAATATATTTTTTAGAAATTTCCTATAGCAGCTTTTCTGAGTCTTTTTAGGAAAGGTGAAGCAAAAATAAAATCTTGTAAAATTTCATTTTTACTAGTTAATACTTCATCTCTATGACCATTCCAAGTCAATTCACCATTGTGAAGCAGTAAAATATTGTCGCCAATTTCCATCACTGAATTCATATCATGGGTATTGATAATGGTTGTGATGTCATGTTCGATTGTGATACTCCTTATGAGTTCATCGATGACGATGGAAGTCTTTGGATCAAGACCAGAGTTGGGCTCATCACAGAAAAGATATTTTGGACTTAGGACAATTGCCCTAGCGATACCCACCCTTTTTTGCATACCACCACTCAATTCTGAAGGGTATTTTAAGTTGGAGCCTTGTAGACCCACTCTTTCTAAACAATAATTTACTCTATTATCTTTTTCCAATTTGGTCATATTGGAAAACATATCTAATGGGAAACGTACATTTTGTTCCACACTCAAAGAGTCAAACAAAGCAGATCCTTGAAAAAGCATCCCTACTTTTTGTCGAATTGCTTTTGTTTGATTCTTATCTAATTGTGAAAAATTAACATCGTCATACCATATATTGCCACTATCTTGGGTGAACAATCCAACCAAAATCTTAAGTAACACAGTTTTCCCTGCACCACTTCTTCCAATAATTAAATTGGTTTGACCATCATGGAAAGTACAGTTAATTCCTTTAAGAACTTGCTGTTCTCCGAATGATTTGAAAATATTTTCAGCTCTTATCATTCAGAATTATCTAGGATTTAACATACCTAATTTAATCCATTTGTTTTCTTCGATACTGATACTTCCAATTCCTAAAACACCACCATCTGCTTTTGCAATATGTTTAGCGAAAGTAAGGAAGTTGTGGTAAAGCATTTCAGAAAAATGAGGATCTAATTTGTCCAAAATTGGGTTCAATTTAGATAAATCAGCAGATAATTGAGCATTTCTTGCCTCAGTATCTGTAGGTAAACTTTCTAATATATTGCCAAATCTCAACATGTAATGATCATCAATTTTAGCAAAATATTCATTCAGTTCATCTAAATTGCCTTGTCTGCCATGTGGTTTGTATGCTCTGATGTGAGACAATTTGGCTCCCCAATTGATTTCTTCTTGATTAATCTCACCATCTGCACCTGCTATCAAAATACCAATTCTAGGTAGAGCATCAATAAGTTCTTGTATTTCAGTTTCATTTAGTCCTGAAAGAATTTCGTTCAGCATAAAATAATCAAATTGAATTTTTATTTTTTAAAAACAGTGCAAAGATAACCAAATATTATATGAATAAATAACTAGTTTAAATTTATCTTTATCCAAAATTTTTCAAGTTGGAACAATTAAATATTATTTCCGAACCTGCTCAAACACCACTGATGCAGCAATATTATAGCTTGAAAGCTAAATATCCGGATGCAATATTATTGTACAGAGTAGGTGATTTTTATGAAACTTTTGGCGAAGATGCGATAAAAACGGCTGCTGCTTTAGGTATAATTCTATCAAATAGAAATAATGGTGGTAGCCAAATCGAATTAGCTGGTTTCCCTTACCATTCACTAGATGTTTATCTTCCAAAACTGGTGAGAGCTGGTTATAGAGTGGCTCTTTGTGAGCAATTGGAAAAGCCCTCTCCTCAAAAAAAAATTGTTAAAAGAGGAATAACAGAAGTAGTCACTCCAGGTATAAAAATAGACGATAATTTACTCGAAAATAATAGTAATAATTTTTTATCGGCAGTTTATTGGACAAACCAACAAGTAGGAATTTCTTTTTTGGATATTTCTACTGGTGAATTTATGGTGGCTGAAGGGGATTGGAATTATATTGATAAATTATTACAAAGTTTTAGCCCTTCAGAAGTCCTTGTTCCAAAAAATTTGAAAAAGGTTTGGCAAGATAAATATCAAGATGCTTATTATTTATATTGCTTGGATGAATGGATTTTTACTGAAGAATTTGCATTACCCAAGTTGATTAAACATTTCGAAGTCAATTCCTTAAAAGGCTTTGGGATAGATATGTTGAAATTAGCTCCAATCACTGCTGGAGCCTTGTTGCAATATTTATCTTCTACCGAAAATGATAATTTACAGCATATTCTGTCCATCAGTAGATTGCAAGAGGAGCAATTTGTTTGGATGGATAGATTTACCATTCGAAATCTAGAATTAATTCATCCATTGCACGAAAATGGGAAATCATTATTGGATATTATTGATTTCACCAGCACCTCAATGGGTTCGAGAATGTTGAAAAAGTGGATAGTTTTTCCATTGACCAATAAAAATAGTATTGATGATAGATTAAATACAGTTAAATTTTTATTTGAAAATATAGATCTTGCTGAATTTTTAATTAAAACAGTCAAAGAAATTGGTGATTTAGAAAGGTTGATTTCTAAAGTTCCTTTAGGAAAAATTAATCCGAGGGAAGTGAGTCATATTAAAAAATCACTTCAGGCAAGTCAGGAAATTCAGAAGCATTTACTGAAATCAAATCAACCTTTTTTGAAACTAGTTGGTGATAGATTGAATCCTTGTTTGGTATTGCAGGAAAGGATTTCAAAGATGTTACAAGAATCTCCTCCAACTTTGTTGAATAAAGGAAATGTGATTGCGGATGGTTGTAATGAAGAATTGGATGAATTGCGGTATTTAATAAAAAATAGCAAGGAAATTTTATTGAATATCCAGCAAAAAGAAGCGGAAAGAACAGGAATCGACAACCTGAAAATTGGTTTCAATAATGTTTTTGGATATTATCTGGAAGTGACCAATAAACACAAAGATAAGTTTGAAATTCCAGCCGATTGGGTTAGAAAACAGACTTTGTCCAATGGGGAAAGATACATCACTGAAGAGCTTAAAAACTTGGAAACTAGGATTTTATCTGCTGAAGATAAAATGACAATTATAGAAGAAAAGTTATACAAAGAGTTGATTGATTATGTGGCACAATACATTGAACCAATTCAACAAAATGCTCATTTGATCGCTCAATTAGATTGTTTATTGTCATTTTCGATAGCTGCAAAGAAAAACAAATATTTTCCACCAATTATAAATGAGGGTCATGAAATAAATATAACTTCAGGTAGACACCCAGTGATTGAGCATCAATTGCCTTTAGGCGAACAATATATCACAAATAATGTACTTTTAGATACTGAAAGTCAGCAAATTATGATGATTACTGGCCCGAACATGGCTGGAAAATCTGCTTTGCTTCGCCAAACAGCATTAATTTGTTTGATGGCACAAATGGGCTCTTTTGTTCCTGCCGAATCTGCTGAAATTGGTTTGTTGGATAAAGTTTTCACTAGAGTTGGTGCTTCAGATAATATCTCTTCTGGTGAATCCACTTTTATGGTGGAAATGAATGAAACTGCCAGTATTTTGAATAATATTTCGAATAGAAGTTTGATATTGCTGGATGAAATAGGCAGAGGGACAAGTACTTATGATGGAATAAGTATTGCATGGTCCATCGCTGAGTTTTTACATGATAATCACTTTGCTCGACCGAAAACTTTGTTTGCAACGCATTATCATGAATTAAATGAATTGGAGGGGCAATTGGAAAGGGTGAAAAATTTCCATATTACCACCAAAGAAGTTGGAAATAAAGTTATTTTTTTAAGGAAATTGGTATTGGGTGGATCGGAGCATAGCTTTGGAATTCATGTTGCAAAAATGGCTGGAATGCCAAAGATTATAGTGGAAAGAGCGAATGAATTATTAAAAGAATTAGAAAATTCAAACAATTCTAGCGAAAATTCTTCGAAGGAAAAAATGAAAGGGAAATTGCGGAATGTAACAAAAAGCATCCCGCTTCAGCTCAATATTTTTGAATCTACAGACCCAAGACACCATAAAATAATAGAAATTATTAAAGAATTGGAGCTGGATGGGATGACTCCAATCGATTGTTTGATGAAATTGCATGAAATGAAAAAGATAATATCTTGATAATCATTTATTTAGATATTTTAACTCGAAATTTAAATTTGTGACAAAATAAAATTAGAAATTCTGCCTATCTTTTGAAGTTTTATTTTTTAATTTATTGTTTTTGCAAAATATTATATTAAAATATATTTTTGTTTAAACATTAAATTACTTATTTTTGCTAATATTTATTTTTTTTCACACAGTAAATTTAATTTCACCTATGAAAAAGTTGAAACCATTCATCTTTCTTTTTTCACTCATTTCCCTATTAAATTCTTGCAAACAGGATAATAAAATCCCTTCAGACGGAGGTTCTGATAATTCCAGTTTGGCGAACAAAATGGAAGTAATTCCAAATCAATTTATCCTAGTATTTAAAAACGATTTCATTTTACCTACTTCTTTAAAAATTAACAAAGCGAACACAAGAGCTGAGATTGCTTTGATTAATGAAGGTTATAGAAAAGAAAACATCTTTAAAATTGATGAATTACTTTTAAGTTATGGAATAGATCCGTCTTCAGTAATTGATTATTACACAGATGCAATTTCTGGAGTTTCACTACGAGTTACAGAAGAAAAATTAAGTGCTTTAAGATATGATAAAAATGTATCATTTGTAGAGCAAGATAAAACAATTACTTTGCCTAACGATGTTGTTGAAAGTATCGATGGTGGTGACTTGAGAGCTCAATCAACTCCTTGTGGTATCACTAATGCTGGTGGTTCTGCTGATGGTTCAGCTTCTACAAAATGGATTTGGATAGTTGATACTGGAATCGACTTAACTCATCCTGATTTGAATGTTGAAACTAATTCAGCTTATGCAAAATCTTTGTAGGTGGAAGTGCTAATGATTGTAATGGTCATGGTACTCATTGTGCTGGTATCGCTGCTGCAAAGGATAATACAATTGGAGTTGTTGGTGTTTCTGCTGGTGCAAGAGTTGTTCCAGTTAGAGTTTTAAATTGCCAAGGCTCAGGTCAAACATCTGGAATTATTTCTGGATTGAATCATGTAGCTTCAAAAGATGAACCTGGTGATGTTGTTAATATGAGTTTAGGCGGTTATTGGGGAAGTAACTGTGCAACTGGCTCAAGTTATGTTACAGCTATTACGAATTTAGGTATAGCTGGAACAAGAGTATGTGTTGCAGGTGGAAATAGTTCTGATAATGCTGCATTATACACTCCTGCTTGTATCAATGGTGTAAATGTTTATACTATTGCTGCAATGGATTGTGCAAAGGCATGGGCTTCCTATTCTAATTATGGAATTCCTCCAACTGATTGGATTGCAACTGGTAGTAGTGTTTATTCTACTTATAAAAATGGCGGTTATGCTACTTTAAGTGGAACATCTATGGCTACGCCTCATGTTGCAGGAATTGTACATTCAAGACAAGCAGATCCATTACAAAATGGTTCAGTGATTAAAAATGGAGTTACATACAAAATTGCTGTAAGACAATAGAAGTTGTTTTCAACTATATATATTGAATCCTGGGCTGGCTTTATGTTGGTTCAGGTTTTTTATTTTATAAAGTTACTAACACATTTACCTTTTCTTTATGTAACTTTACATTATTTTTTATTAATAAATTTTTTAGTCATGAAAAAAATATTTATAATATCTATTGCATTGACAATGTGTGATATGTTTGTAAATGCTCAACCTTTTACACTTCCAAAATTAAATTATGAATACAAAGCATTAGAGCCAAATATTGATGCTCAAACTATGGAAATACACCATACAAAACATCATCAGGCTTATGTTACTAATCTGAATAAAGCGATAGTTGGCACTAAAGCAGAGACATTAAAAATTGAAGAACTGATGATAAATGCTAGCAAAAGAAGCGATGCAATCAGAAATAATGCAGGGGGACATTACAATCACTCATTATTTTGGGAAATCTTATCACCATCGCCATCTGAAGCATCCATGGAGTTCACAAAAGCGGTTAATTCAACTTTTGTATCGATGGATAGTTTGAAAAAATTGTTGACAACTGCTGCTTCTACAAGATTTGGTTCTGGATGGGCTTGGTTGATTGTAACTCCTGATAAAAAATTAGTAGTACATTCTACTGGAAATCAAGATAATGCGATAATGGATGTTTCTGAAAAAAGAGGTATTCCTATTTTAGGAATTGATGTTTGGGAGCATGCATATTATTTAAAATACCAAAACAAAAGAGGAGATTATTTAACTGCTATTTGGAATGTATTGGATTGGGGAGCAGTTTCGAAAAAATATGCTGAAGCTAAAAACAATCCTTTCTTGAAAGTGATTGAAAAAGATGCATGGAAAGAATTGAAAGATTTTCATATGGTGATGGCACAAACTTTTCACCCAGCTGAAGAAGGAAAATTTGAACCAATTAGAGAAAGAATTGGTGAGATGGTGTCAAAAGCTAAGTTGTTGAATAACAATCCGATGCCAACTTCATTTGCTACACCAGAAATGAAAAAAGCAACTGAAACAATCTTGAAAGGCACTGAAGAAATTAACAAATTAGTGAGTAAGAAAGCGGATAACAAAAAACTAATGGACAAATTGACCAAATTACATGATGATTTTCATGTGATTCAAGGTTTGTGTGAGCATTAATATTTTTTATAAATGGCTAGTTAACAAACAAATGATAACTAGCCATTTTATTTTTTTTTGAAATTTAAAAATGAATAAAATACATATAAAAACTTTTGATTTAGAAGGGGAATATATTGAATTAACTTCTCTGTTGAAAGTAATGAATTTAGCACAAACAGGTGGCCAAGCTGGGCTATTAGTCGTTGATGGTTTGGTGAAATTGAATGGAAATCAAGAGTCCAGAAAAAGAGCAAAAATTAGATCTGGAGATGTAATTACAATTGATAATATAAAAATCTTGGTTAAGTAGTTATTTCAATTTGGCAATTAAAATCAAATCAACTACCTTATTATTTGAAGCATCAAATGTTATTTTCCTTTCTGTTTTTAGAATTTCAAATCCATTGATAATTAATGCTTCTGATAGATATTTTTCTTCATGAAAATTCATAAACAATTCATCCCCCTTGCTGCTTTTTTGAATTCCAGACTTTGAATGATTATCTTCCATTGTGCTGATATAAATTAATCCGTTCTTATTCAGTAATTTAGCAGCATCTGACATTAAATTTTCAGCTTCTTTTTTTGAGAGATATGGCAAACAAAATCCACACATGATTCCATCGAAATGCACCTTTAAACTAGAAATAGCTCGACAATCTAAAAGTTCAAAAGTGGCATTTGGATTATTTTGTCTGGCTAAATCTAGCATTTTTGGGGCTAAATCCGTACCTAAAATATCTAAATCGGACCTTTTCTCTAATAAATATTTGGTAATATTTCCTGGTCCACAAGCTAATTCGAGAATTTTAGGATTTGAAATAATTATATTATCACAAAAAAAGTCAAAAGTGTCGTGATACAAACTCACATCCATATATTTCTGCTGATAATCAGCAGCATATTTATCAAAAATTGCTATGACATTTTTAGAATAATCCATTTTAAATCAATGAATTAAATAAGTAAACTTATGCTTTTTTATAATAAAATTATTCTGTTTCCTCCACGATTCCTAAAGGATTTGCAAGATACGCCTTGAGAAAACCATCCAAATCTCCATTCAGTACTGCATCTGTATTTCCTGTTTGATAGCCAGTTCTATGGTCTTTCACCCTCCTGTCGTCCAAAACATAACTCCTGATTTGAGCTCCCCACTCATTTTTGGTTTTTCCAGCCTCTACTTTCCCTTTTTCCTCGTTTTGTTTTTCTATTTCTAACTCATACAACCTCGATCGGAGCATTTGCATCGCTTTCTCCCTGTTTTGATGTTGCGATCTTTCTTGCTGACATTCCACCACTAATCCCGAAGGTAAGTGGCGAACCCTAACTGCTGATTCTGTTTTGTTTACGTGTTGCCCTCCAGCACCACTAGCTCTAAAAGTATCCCATTCAATATCAGCTGGATTTATATCAATTTCTATGGAATCATCCACCAAGGGTGACTGAAAACAGCAGAAAATGAGGTCATCCTTTTGCCTTGTGCATTGAATGGGCTCACCCTCACTAATCGATGAACGCCATTTTCCCCTTTCAGTAAACCATAAGCATACTCTCCGTTGATCTCTATTTCTACAGATTTTATGCCCGCCACATCACCATCTTGTTGGTTCAAAACAGAGAATTTGAATCCTTTGCGATCTGCCCACATTTTATACATTCTGAAAAGCATTTCAGACCAGTCGCAACTCTCCGTTCCACCAGCACCAGCATTGATTTCTAAAAGGCAAGAAAGCTCATCTTCGGGTTTGTTTAAGGTAGATTTGAACTCGATTTCATCCAATTCATCAATAGCTATATTGTATTGATTTTCAACATCTTCCTCAGTTCCTTCACCATCTTTCAAAAATTCAAATAGCACTTCCAGCTCCTCGACAGCATTTTCAGCGGATTTGGTCTGGTCAACCCATTTTTTATGCCCTTTCAGCACTTTCAATACAGCTTCTGCATCCTTTGGATTGTTCCAAAAATTGGGATTGAGTGTTAATTGCTCTTTATCTTCTATTTCAATCAGTCGTCTATCGATGTCAAAGATACCTCCTTATCGAAGCCAAACGGTCTTTCAGTTTTTTTAGTTGTTCAATTGTCATTTTTCAACTTATTTATAAAAAAATTATAGATTTTTGTAATTTGTGAACGCAAAATTAGCATATATTTCAATCAATCATAATCTTATGCGATTTCTTTCGATTTTAATCTTATTTTCATGTCATGTAAATATATTGTTTTGTCAGTTGCAGGACAATTTTAGTGATGGGAATTTATCTTCCAATCCTGCATGGATAGGGGATGTAAGCCATTTTGTGGTCAATGCTAATCAAGAATTGCAATTGATGGCTCCAGCAGCAGGTGTTTCGAAATTATTTACACAACCTGTTGAAGAACAAGATACTACTTATTGGAAAGGGAAGATAAAAATGGATTTTGCGCCTTCTGCTACAAATTTTGTAAGATATTATTTACAATTGAACGACACTAGCTCCACAGCTTCTGGATATTATTTGGAAATTGGCGAAAACGGTACCAATGATGCAATTAAATTTTATCGTTTAGACCTTGGAATACCAAAATTAATTGGAAGTTGCAAGACTGGAGCAATGGCAAATCAACCAGCAATTGTAAATTATGAAATAAAAAAAGTAAATGGAAATTGGGAATTTTATACTGATTATTCTGGTGGAATAAATTTGACCAAAGATTCAAGTTTTGTTGATAATCAATATTTTGGGTCAGATTTTAAATGGACTGGCTTTTATTGTCTCTATACGGATACTAGAAAAGATAAATTCTATTTTGATGATATTTATATCGGCGGTCCAATAAATGACAAAATTCCGCCACAGATAGCTGATTTACAATTGATTGATAATAAAACTATTAAGCTGATTTTTGATGAGCCATTGAATACAATAACAGCTTCAAATATTCTAAATTTTCAAGTGGACAAGGGAATTGGAAACCCGATTACTGCTAATTTATTTTTTGAAAAAGAAATTACATTGACTTTCGCAAATCCATTTCAAAGTTTTACAGATTTCAATATTACTATCAATAATGTTTCAGATTTGAAAGGGAATGCTATGATTCCCAAAGTGTTAGCTTTCAAATATCAAATTGCGGATAGTGTGAAGCCATTCGATTTTGTGATAAATGAAATAATGGCTGACCCAACTCCTGTCGTTGGATTGCCCGAAGTGGAATATTTAGAATTGTACAACAGGAGTGATAAGTATTTGAATTTGAATAATATAAATATTGTTAAAGGTACTACAAATTATAAACTTCCCAACCAAATAGTAGCCCCAAAGTCCTATACTATTTTGTGTGATGATGGTGGTGGTGAGCCAGTTTAATACATTTGGAAATGTAGCACCGATGGTCACTTTTCCTTCTTTAACTAACACAGGAGATAAACTTATTTTAGTAGATACGACTGGAAAAGAAATTCACTCTATTCAATATTCTGATGCTTGGTATGGATCAACTTTAAAAAAGAATGGTGGATATTCTTTAGAATTGAAAAATCCAGATAATATTTGTGATTTATCAAGTAATAATTGGTCAGGTTCGAATGATTTTTCGGGTGGAACTCCTGGTAAAGCAAATTCTATTTTAACAACCAATAATACTATTTATGAAGTTAATAATGTCAAAATTAATTCAAGCACACAAATTCAAATTAATTTCTCTAAATTATTGAATAGTAGCTTATTAAGTATTAGCAATTTTAATTTAAATGGTACTAATGCAAATATTTCAACCATTACAGTTGATTCATCGGTAGTTACTATAGATTTGAAAAATCCATTAATTGGAGATGGAAAATTTGAATTACAAATGAACGATATTTATAATTGTGATGGAAAAGAAAATATTACAAATATTGCAGAATTTTATCTGGAAAAACCTTTCGTTCAGGCTGTTAAATTATTGAGTGACAAACAAGTACAGATTGATTTTTCAATTGACATGCAAAATGCATCTTTACAAAATAGCAGTAATTATTCAATAGATCAAAGTGTTGGTGCTCCATCTTCGATAAGTATTTTAACAAATAATTCTATTGTATTAAATTTTAATAAAGCACTCATTTCAGGGTTGAATTATAACTTGCAGATAAAGAATGTGTTATCTTCTTTTGAAACAACATTGAAAGATACCATTTTTACAATAAAATACTTTACTCCATCAGCTATCAATTCCTACGATTTATTAATTAATGAAATCATGGCAGACCCAAGTCCAACCATCGGTTTGCCAGATGCAGAATATATTGAAATTTATAAGAATACTTCTAATTATATCAATTTGAAAGACTTGAAACTTATCGTTGGGAGCAATGAATTTATTTTACCTGACTATGATTTCAAAGGAAATACCACCAATTATGTCGTAATTTTTACGAATAAAACGGGTTTGGATTTTGGCACAAATGATACTTTGTCACTGGCTAAAAACTTGAACTTGACGAATGATGGCACATCTATTTCCAATTGTTTCAAGTTCCAAAATATTAGATGCTGTAAACTATTCAATATCAGATTATCAAGATAGTAAAAGCAGAGAGGGTGGCTGGAGTTTAGAGAGGATTTTTTTGCAAAACAGCCTTGTCGATTGGATAGTTTGTTTATTGCTTCAAAAACTTAAAGGCGGACTCTTGGGTTATTAATAGTGTCAATTCTCTTAATATAAGCACTAGTTTACCATCAGTTTTGAATGTTGGGCTATTATCAGCAAATAGAATTTCAGTTCAGTTTTCTACAAAATCAATCCATCTGATCTTATATTAAATAATTTCTCTATTGATAATGGACTGTTAATTAATGAATTATTGGTGATAGGTCAAGGAGAAGCAATTGAAATTGGTTTTAATGCAAATATTGAAAAAAATAAAATTTATACATTAACGATTACGAAAATAGAAGATTGTGTAGGAATAAAAACCAATCACCAATTGTATTAAAAATTGCAAATCCTGAAGTGCCTAAAGTGAATGAATTGGTAATTAATGAAATTCTTTATGATCCAAATACTGGAGGTGTTGATTTTGTGGAAATTTACAATAATTCTCAAAAGGTATTTGATTTAAAAAGTATTAAAATTGCAAATATTGATGATTCTCAACAAGATATAAAGTCGATTGACCAATCGAAATTGATTTCTCCAGGTGATTTTATTGTTTTGACCTCTGATAATATTGATATTAAAAATAGATATACTGTTAAGAATCCATCAAATTTGGTTGAAACCAAACTTCCTTCTTTCAATGACGGAGCTGGGAATGTGAGTTTATTAGTGACCAATCCTTTTGGATTTCAGATAATTGATTCCATCAATTATAGTGATGAGATGCATGCTCCTTTATTAAATATTACTTCAGGTGTATCCTTGGAACGAATTAATCCAAATGGGCAAACAAGTAATAGAAACAATTGGCATTCAGCCGCTTCCACTGCTGGATATGGCACTCCAACCTACCAAAATTCTCAATATTTTGATTTGATTCCTACAAAATCTGATTCTACTTTTAGCTTGCCAATCGTCACTTTTTCGCCAGATGGAGATGGATATAATGATTATTTGACCATTTCGATTAAAACTGATAAGCCGGATTATCAGGCAACAATATTTGTATTTGATGCAAATGGAAGATTGGTAAAAAAATTATTAGATAAGCAGTTTATCAGCAGTGCGGACAATATAATTTGGCAAGGAGAAACTGATGGAGATGCAGCAGCACCTATTGGAATTTATGTCTTAGATTGTCGATTACAACATAGTGATGGCACTTTGAAACACGATAAACTAACCTGTGTTTTGGCAAAAAAATTAGAGTAATTTAAATTTGTTAAATACGCTATTTTTTTTTAAATATTTTGCTAAATGATTTTATATCAAATATTTATATATTTTTATATTTTTTCTTTTTGGATTTTTTCCAATTTTAATACAAAAGCTAAAGCCGGTTGGGAAGCTAGAAAAAAGCTGTTTAGATCGGTTAAAATCAAATGTTTCAAATAAAAAAAATGTATTTTGGGTTCATTGTTCTTCTTTAGGTGAATTTGAGCAGGGGAGGCCTTTAATTGAGAAAATAAAATCAGAAAATAAGGACGTTTTTCTGTTGCTGACTTTCTTTTCTGCCTCTGGTTACAATATCCAAAAAAATTATCCATTTGCAGATTATGTTGATTATTTGCCATTTGATACAATTAAAAATGGAAAGAAAATAGTTGATATTGTAAACCCTAAAATGGTAATATTTGTAAAATATGAGTTTTGGTGGAATTTGATTGGAATACTTCAAAAAATGAATATTGAAACTATATTAATTTCTGGTGTTTTCAGAGAAAATCAATATTTTTTCAAGTGGTACGGCACTAGTTTTAAATCAATTTTAAATCAATTTTCATACTTTTTTGTACAAGATTTTAAATCTCAAGAGATTTTGAAAAACAACCAAATTACTCAAGTTGAGGTAACTGGCGATACAAGAATTGATCGGGTGATGTCTATTGCAAAATCTTGTCAAGAAAACGAAGTTGTTCAATCTTTTAAGCAAAATAAAAAATTGTTGATTTGTGGGAGTACTTGGGAATCTGATGAAGTTTTGTTATTGGATTTGATTCCATATTTAAAAGAGGATTGGAAAATAGTAATAGCTCCACATGAAATCAATAGGAAGAGCTTACAAAATCAACTCGTTAAGAATAAAAATGATTACCAATTATACACATTATTCGAATATGAGGATTCTAAAATATTGATATTGAATACGATAGGGCATTTATCATCATTGTACCAATATGCTGATTTAGTGTATATCGGTGGTGGATTTGAGGATGGCATTCATAATATTTTGGAGCCAATGGCTTTCGGAAAAACAGTTATTTTTGGTCCAAACTATCAAAAATTCAATGAAGCAGTAATAACCGTTCATCAAAAATCAAATTTTGTAATAAACAATAAGGAGGGACTACTATTAAAGTTCGATTTTTTATCAAACAATCCAAGTGAATTGATGAAATTGAACCAAAAAAATAGTAACTTTATGTTAGCAAATGTAGGTGCCACAGAAAAAATATATCAGAGATTACAGCACCATTTTGTCTAACAAAGAGCTATTTATAATGAGAATATCGTTATTTTCAATTATTATTTTCTCCATTTTTGCATGTTCCAAGCATAGCCCTGCCAGTTTAAATACTTCAAGATTTAATCAAATAGATAGTAATCAAATCCAATTAGGTAGGTTTTTGTTTTATGACACCAGATTGTCTTCGAACAATACCAAAAGTTGTGGAACATGCCACAATCCTGTTTTTGCATTTACAGATGGTTACAAAAGGTCACTTGGGATTTATGCTGATGTTTTGCAACGAAATACCACACCTTTATTTAATTTGAAAGAACAGAAATACCTGACTTTTGCGGATTCGAATATCAAAACCTTGCTGAGGCAAATCGAAAACCCACTTTTTAATGAGCATCCGTTGGAGATGGGGGTAAAAGGAAATGAAGTTGAGATTTTGAACAGAATTAAACAACAAGCTCTTTATCAAAAACTCTTTCAAAAAGCTGATATGGAATTGAATTGGCAGTCGATTAAGCTTTCCATCACTCGGTTTGTTAGCACCCTAACTTCTTATCAGTCGCCTTATGATTTTTATTTGAAAGGGGATTTATCTGTTTACAATGAATCGCAATTAAAAGGAATGCAATTATTTTTCTCTGATAGTTTGAATTGCTCAAAATGTCATGGTGGAATAAATTTTTCAACGCCGATGGTTTTTAGTGACCCTGATAAAATTGAGTATTTTTTTAACACTGGATTGTATAATGTTGGTGACAAAAATGAATACCCAAAATATGACCAAGGGTTATTGCAACATACCCATAATCAATTAGATATGGGAAAATTCAGGGTGCCGTCTTTAAGAAATCTAATCTATACCAAACCCTACTACCACGATGGCAGTGAAGAGAATTTGAAAGGAGTTATATTAAATTACGAAAATGGAGGAAGACAAATTAATAATGGTGAATACAAAGGGGATGGACGTAAGAATAAATATAAAAGTGAGTTGATAAAAGGTTTTAAATTAAGTGATTATGAAAGAATTTGCTTGATAAAATTTTTGGAGAGTTTATCTGATTCAAATTTTATCCAAAATCCAAAGTATCAAGATCCTTTTAATAACACCAATTAATTTTCCTAAAACCCTTTTAATTTTAAATTGTTATAATCGAATAAAAAAAATTAAAATGAATATTAAAAACATTGAAAGGGTTGTTTCTCCACCACCGCATCATTTTGTTGGAGATGGATTTAGAGTTCATAATTTTATTCCATCAATTTTTAGTATGGAAAGAATGTCTCCTTTTATTATGATGGATTACAATTCTAAACATATTTTTCCAGCAACCGAGAATCCTAGAGGTGTTGGTGTTCACCCACATAGGGGTTTTGAAACAGTTTCAATTGCTTATAAAGGAAAAATTGCCCACCATGATAGTGCTGGGAATAGTGGGGTGATAGAAGAAGGAGATGTTCAATGGATGACAGCAGCTTCAGGTGTGCTGCATAAAGAATATCATGAAAAAGAGTATAGCAAAAAAGGTGGTGAATTTCACATGGTTCAGCTTTGGGTAAACCTTCCTTCAAGTGATAAAATGTCAAAGCCAAAATATCAAAGTATTGTAAATCACGATATTAGTAAATATTATTTGCCAAACAATATTGGAAGAATTGAAATTATAGCTGGCGAACACAATGGAATTAAAGGTTCAGCATCTACTTTCACACCAGTACATTTAATGAATGGATATTTTAATGAAGGATCAAGTGAGACTTTCCATTTTCCAAGCAATTTCAATACTGCACTTTTGGTGTTAGAAGGAAAAGTAAAAATTAATGGCAATCAGATAGTAGATACTGATCAATTTGCTTTGTTTAAAAATGATGGGGAAACTTTTGAAGTGACTGCTATGGAGCAATCTTTATTTTTGATACTTAGTGGCGAACCAATAAATGAACCAATTGCTGCTCATGGTCCATTTGTGATGAATACCAGACAAGAAATCATTCAAGCTTTTGAAGATTTTAATGATGGAAAATTTGGTGAATTAGCGGATTAAATATAAATGAGTTGAGAAATTGTTTTTTCTCAACTCATTTTTTTACCTAATTTCATCATATCTCAAAACAATACTTTCTCTACTATTCCTTTCTAAAATATTTCATACCTTTGCCCCACCTAACTAAATTACTTTATGACGAAAGAGCAGAAACTTGATTTGCTAATAAGTGCTTTCAAAACAATGTCAAAAGCAAAAGCAATGACTGAACTGTATGAAGCAAATTTTAAGTTCGTATCTAAATATGTGCATGCTACTTCAAGAGGGCATGAAGCCATACAAATTGCTATTGGCACTCAATTGACGCCAAAAGATTTTGTATCGCCATATTATCGAGATGATGCCATGATGTTGGCAATTGGGATGAGACCCTATGAAATGATGCTCCAATTAATGGCAAAAAGAGATGATCCATTCTCTGGTGGTCGGTCTTATTATTGTCATCCCAGCCTAAATGAAGTGGATAAACCAAAAATACCACATCAATCATCTGCAACTGGCATGCAAGCTATTCCAGCAACTGGTGTTGCAATGGGCATTCAATACAAAGATAAAGAGGGATTGACAACAGATGAAAATCAAGGTGCTTTAGCTGTTTGTTCATTGGGTGATGCTTCTGTTACTGAAGGTGAGATTGCAGAAGCTTTTCAAATGGCAGCCTTGAAACAATTGCCCATGCTATTTTTGGTTCAAGATAATGGCTGGGATATTTCTGCAAATGCAGCTGAGACGAGAGCAATGAACGCCTTTGAATACGTCAAAGGATTTGTTGGCATTGAAGCAATTTCGATTGATGGAAGCAACTATTTAGAATCGTATGTGACTGTAAATCATATTTTTGATAAAATAAGAAAAGAAAGAAGACCCTTTTTATTGCATGCAAAAGTACCCTTGCTCAATCACCACACTTCTGGAGTTAGAAAAGAATGGTATCGGGATGATTTAGAAGAGCATCAATCGAGAGACCCATATCCAAAGTTGAAAAATGCTATATTAGAATTAGGTGTCGAGCAATATGTTTTAGAAGCAATTGAGAAAGAATCAATGGAGTTGGTAGAAAAGGATTTTGAAGCTGCAAAAAATGCTGAAAATCCTAGACCAGAAGATTTATTTAATTATGATTTTGCACCAACTCCAATCTTAGAAGAAACAGGAAATAGAGCTCCTGAAGGAAAAGAGCCAACAGTAATGGTGGATTCTGCCGTGTTCGCAATCAATGGATTGATGGTGAAGCATAAAGAATGTTTATTATATGGGCAGGATGTAGGGAAAAGATTGGGTGGCGTATTTCGTGAAGCTGCTACCTTAGCTCAAAAATATGGTGATAATCGGGTTTTCAATACGCCTATTCAAGAGGCTTTTATCGTAGGTAGTACCGTTGGGATGTCTGTTGCTGGCTTAAAACCAATTGTGGAAGTCCAGTTTGCTGATTATATTTGGCCTGGTTTGAACCAGTTGTTTACTGAGGTCAGCAGATCCTATTATTTGAGTAATGGTAAATGGCCCGTTAGTATGATTTTGAGGGTACCCATCGGTGCTTATGGCAGTGGTGGACCTTATCATTCGTCAAGTGTAGAATCCGTTTTAGCAAATATCAGGGGAATAAAAATTGCTTATCCGAGTAATGGTGCTGATTTGAAAGGTTTGATGAAAGCTGCTTATTACGACCCGAATCCAGTGGTCATGTTGGAACACAAAGGTTTGTATTGGTCGAAAGTGGCTGGAACAGAAATGGCAAAAACTATTGAGCCAGATGAAGATTATATTTTGCCTTTTGGGGTTGCAAATGTGGTGCAAACTGCTAATGATGAATTGGTTAGAAAAGGAGAAAGCCTTTTGGTGATTGCCTACGGTATGGGTGTTCATTGGGCTTTAAATGCATCGAAAAATTATGATGGGAAAGTAGAAATCTTGGATTTAAGGACAATATATCCATTGGATACCGATCGTATTTTTGAACTTTCCAAAAAACATGGAAAGGTCTTAATCGTAACAGAAGAGCCAGTGAATAACACTTTTGCACAAAGCATTGCTGCCCGAATATCTGAAAATTGTTTCAAATTTTTGGATGCACCAGTACGAACAATTGGAGCAGAAAATATGCCTGCTATTCCTTTAAATGAAACTTTGGAAAAAACGATGATTTTATCTGCTGAAAAAGTGAGTAAAGTAATTGGGGAAATGTTGGAATGGTAATTTATTAATTTTTTTAATATGAAAACACTTATATACCTATTTTTATTGACATGTTTATTAGCTAGTTGTGAAGGATACACTTGTACAGATGGCATTGTAAAAGATAAGAATACGAATCTTCCTTTAGATAGTGTTTTATGTATGGATTTGAATAGTAAATATAAACTTGGAATGTACACTGATTCTACTGGAAAATTCGATTTATGTGGCAATTTTGGTGGTTGTGGAAGAAATGGTTGCCCAGATATAAATGTTGAATTTTCTAAAGCTGGCTATAAAACTATTTCGATTGTAAATCCTGGTAGTAATACAACAATTTTTATGGAGAAATAGAGAAATTATATTTGAATTGAATTATTATTTGCAATCACATTGCTTTTCACATTCTTCCTTTGTGTCAAATGGAACGACTCCACCGCAACCACCCCATATAAAAACCTTACATTTTTTTTCATTCTTGTCGAAATAGTATTTTGGAAATGCTGCATTACAGCTGCCAGCATCTGGCACTAAATTACAACGGTCAGATTTCATATTTTCCTTTTTGCATTGTGTTAATGTCATAAGAATTGTTAACACAACTGTTAAATATTTTATTGAGTATTTCATTTTTTTATTTTTTTGTTAAATACTTGATTTGTATTGACACTTACATTTTAAATCAACTTGAAAAAGTTTTATAGTGTTTTTCCTTTGGAAAAGGCTGTATCACAATATTATATCAGCTTTTTAACTTTTCAAATTGAATGATTTCTTGTGCCTAACTATATGAAAACGTTTTAATTTTGATTAAATTTAATTTTTTTAAGAATTAACATATTTGATTAAATAGTTGTAGGAAATTGATATTTTTAAACTGAATATTTAAAAAATAATGTATATTTGTTAGCTATTTACAATTATCAATAATATTTATTTAATTCTCAAAAAAATATTTATGAAAAAATTATTTTCAATTTTTCTTTTTTTTCTTTTTTGGCATTAGCTTTTATCAATGTTTAGATTGTAATTGCCCTAAAGTTGAAAAGCCATATTTCAATATAAATGGATTTACCATTGATTTAATTGGAGGATTTAATAGTGTGATTACTACAAGTAAAATGGATAGATATGATTTACATGGATTTCGTATTAATTTTTTAGTTTCCTATTTAGCAAAAGTTCAAAAATGTGATAATCAACATTATTCTATTAATAATCTGTTAGCTTGTAGTTGTATTGAACCTGGATATTTAGGAGCTAAAGATGAAAAAATTGAGAACATAGATATTATTACAATTTATGATTTTGATGAAAAACATCCTGCTGGATCATCGATAAATGAATACATTAGTACTTATCAAATAAATGATAGTTCTGAAGTTTTGTCTAATTTTATTATGAAATCCAATCTAAAAAGAGAAAATATTGATTTTGATTTTTTAAAGCTACCATCATTAGATTATACTAGATTTCAATTTGAAATAAGATTGAAAGTGAAAGATGATGAATTTTATTCAGTTAAATCTTCAGAGATAATTTTCAAATAAACATTTTTTTAAAAACATATTATACATTTTTTTCATAAGGGTGATTTGTAATTTCAATTTTTATTCTTATTAGTAAATTTATTAGAAATATTTATATTTGCTCAAATGAAAAAAGTTGTAAGTATAAAATTATCTGATTCTGAACAAGTTTCGCAATACCTTGAAAATCTTGTACATCCATTGAAAGATTTGATATTGGCTGTAAGAAATGAGATTTTAACTAGCCATACTGACCTAAATGAGCGGATAAAGTGGAATGCACCAAGTTATTATTTTCAAGAAGATATACTAACTTTTAATCATAGGCAACAAAAATTTGTTCAAATTGTCATCCATCATCCAAGCATCATCGAAATTGATTCAAAAATATTAATTGGAGATTATAAAGATAGAAGATTGGTTCATTTCGAAAACCAAGAAATGCTAGAGCAAAATAAAGCTGAATTTAAACAAGTTATTAACCAAATAATCTGTAAAATACAAGGGTTTTAATAATACAAATCTTCCCCTTTTTCTCCAATGTAAAAAGGTAAATACCATGATGCTTTTAAACCATATAGAAAATCATTTCTTAAATTGGTTTCAGACGTTTTTGTATTATAATTGATGGCACGAATATTTTTAGTAAATCCTTGATAAAACTCCATTCCAATCTGAAAATTCATTAACCTGTTTTTTCCAAGATGTTGATAACCAATAAATTCGTTTATTTGAATGCCTCTGCTCAATCTATCATAGCCGCCTTTGTAATCCCCAAGTACTTGATTTAATGAGCCAATATCATCTTGCATTTTTATATTATGTTGGAAAAAGCCAGTGCCAATTGATACTTTAATTCCACTTCTAGTATTTGATTTGAATAATGGGAATAATTTTCCAATATATACACTTGCTGTCATTCCTCTTTGTTTCAAACTCACCTCTCCAAAATATAAATCATTGCCCAAAACATTCCCATCTTTACCCCTTAACCCACTCAATACATCCTCATTCACTTGATTTCCAAACATTAAGGACCAATCTCCGCCAAAAATCCAGTTTTTGTTAGTCATGTAATCCAAGCCAACCCCAATTGCATTCGATGCTCCAAATCTTTGAGCTAAATCCAATGTGGGCCATTGAAAACTAAAATCTATATGTGGCAATAACACACCATCCTTATTGGTTTTATTAATTTGAGCATCGCAATTAATAGCAATGAATAAAAAAAACAGCCCGAATAAAACTTCTTTCATCATTATAATGTATATAGCTACAAAGATAAACTTTATTTTTGAGTTAATTTGTCAGATATCCGACAGATATTTGTTTTTTAAAATATAAAAAATGAGATTTAGGATTTTTTGGGTGTTGCTTTTCATTGGAATTTCAGAATTGTTGAATGCTCAAAAGTATTTCTCAAAAACAGGTTTAGTTAATTTCACTTCGGTAGCTCCTCTCGAAAGTATCAAAGCTAAAACAAATTCCATTCAAGGAGTGATTGATTTTGATAAGAATGAGTTTGCAGTTGCTGTGGAAATGAAGTCGTTACATGGTTTTAATAGCCCTTTGCAAAAAGAGCATTTTCATGAAAATTATTTAGAAAGCAATATATATCCTAGAGCAACTTTTACTGGAAAAATCATCGAAAAATTCAGACTGGATTTGAATGGAAGTTTTACAATTCGGGCAAAAGGAATTTTGGATATTCACGGTGTGAAAAATGAAAGAATTATCAAAATTGATGTCAAAGTTTTAGATGGAAAAGTGTTTGTGAAATCCAATTTCGATGTTTTGTTAGTTGAACACAATATCAATATTCCAAAAATTGTAAATCAAAAAATAGCGGAAAAAATTTTAGTAAATGTAGAAATGACCTTTGAAAAACAATGAGAAAGTATGCTTACATAGTACTATTTTTCTTGAATTTTCAAAGTTCATTTGCTCAAATTGCTGGGTTTCAAATTGCAGATCTCCCCCAAAGTATTGTCATCAATAAATTATTTGAAGCTTCGGATCATCGCATTTGGATTGCTTCTAATGATGGAATCTTTATTTTTAATGGAGAATCTTACGAAAAAATAGATCTTTCGAATCTTCCAAAAGAAAATTTTACTGCAATTTTTGAGGATTCAAACAAAAACATCGTTTTTGGATGTGAAAGTGGCAATTTATATTGGGCAAATAGAAATAATTTGCTAACAAAATGGAATCCTCAAGAAGGGTTGCCACAAAAGAAAATTACTGCTATTAAAGCAGATAAGAATGGAAATATCTGGTTTAGTACATATGGAGAAGGACTTTATGTGTATGACAAAACCTATATTTATAATTTTAATAAGTCTGATGGATTATCCGATGATGCAATTTATGACATTGTTATAGATGATCGAAATGATGTCTGGGTGACCACTGATCAAGGAATCAATATTTGCAGTTTTTTGAATAAGAAAAAAAATGTAAGAAAAATAAGTGTCCAAAATGGACTTTCAGATGAATTAATCAAATGTATTACAATTAGTTATGATAAAAAGAGTGTTTACGTAGGATATCAAAAAGGTGGCATTGACAAAATCGATATAGATACTAAGAAAATAAGTAATTTTTGCCAAAATATTGATTTGGAAGATGCAAATAATATTTTCCAATTACCAGATAATCAACTGGTTATTAGCACTGAAAACAATGGTATTTTTCTAGTGAATCAAAATAAAGATTCTGCACCCAAAAAAATAATCAGCTCCAATAAGGTTTACTCATTATTTATTGACAATCAATCTAATATATGGGCGTCAACTGCTGAAAAAGGGTTGTTTTATTACAATTTATTGTTCAATAAAACCGAATTTAAGGAAGATTTACAAATCCAAGTTTTGTATGACGACTTGGTGGGCACAAGTAAAGGGTTGTATTTGAATCAATTAGATAAGATGCAATTGGTTTCTTCACCCAAAATTAATGTAATTGCCATTGTAAAAGATAATAGAAATGACCATTGGATTGGAACATTTGGTCAGGGATTATATTTATTCAAAAACAATAAATTAACAAAATTCAATAACTTACCCGATCAAAATATATTATCTATCCAATCCTATCAAAATGGAATTTTAGCTGCTACTTTATCAGGCATTTTTCATATAAAACAAACTGAAAAAGGGTACGAAATTCTAGATTTTAATCAAGAAATAAAGTTGCCTAAATATTATGTGTATAAGCTACTTTTGGATAAAAAAGGGACACTTTGGATAGGTACAGATGGAAAAGGACTGTATCGATATGATGGAAAATCAC
Organism: Saprospiraceae bacterium; assembly: GCA_016710625.1. Lineage (GTDB taxonomy): Bacteria > Bacteroidota > Bacteroidia > Chitinophagales > Saprospiraceae > JADJVK01. The sequence goes on along the minus strand of JADJVK010000013.1, from coordinate 57,869 downwards.
TTTTGAACTACAGCGAAGTTGAAGGTGAAAAATTCAAGACAGTTTATTCCATTGATGCCGATGAAAATGGTCATATTTGGTTTGGAGCGGAAGAGGTTGGGTTGGTTGAAATTGTTGACAATTTGCTTAAGTATAAGAATATCAAAGGTTTAAGAAGTTTTCATATTATCGATGTTGTATGTAATTCTAATAATAAAATCCTAATTGTCCATGATAAAGGGATTGAAATGTTGGATGTTTTGAAGAATGAATTATTTTATGTAGATCAATTTATCCCAGATTTCAAAATGGATAATATTCTCAATAGCAATAATTACAGATATAATAGATTCGAAATTGCTTCTGGAAATAATATTTATTGTATGGATGATCGGTTTTTTTCTTTGCCGAAAGTCAGCATCAATAAAATAGAAGTGAATGGAGTAGGGGCTCAAAACTATGAAAACAATGAATTTGATAGTGATAAAAATAATTTCCACTTCTATTGTTCCTCCATGTTTTTGAATTATAAGGTGAAGCCAGTATATGAATATTTTTTGGAAGGATATGATTCGAAATGGAGAAGTACACAAAATAATGTGATTGAGTATCAAAATTTATCGAGCAAAAGTTATAATTTCAAAATCAGGGCAGTTTATGGATCATATTCTTCTGATTTGGTTGAATACCAATATGTTGTAAAATTGCCCATCTGGAAAAGATGGTGGTTTGTTTTGCTGACTATTGCTAGTATTTTCCTGATTTTTTATTATTGGATTTTAAACAGAGATATAAAGAGGTCGAATCAATTGAGATTGGAAAGGGAAAATGTTGAGAATCAATTAATTGCCTTAAAAAGCCAGATAAACCCACATTTTTTATTTAATACCTTCAATACATTAATCGCCATTATAGAATCAGACCCTGAAGTTGCAGTTGAATTCGTCAGTAGATTATCTGATTTTTACAGAAAAGTGATGATTTATAGGGAAAAAAATACAATTCCTATTCAAGAAGAATTATCTTTAATCGAGGATTATGCATTTTTGATTAAGAAAAGATTTGGTGATAATATCATAATTCGAAATCAAATTCATGATAATGAAGGTTTTGTGGTGCCTTTTGCCATACAGATGCTTATAGAAAATGCAGTAAAACATAATATTGCAACAAAAGAACATCCATTAAACATTGATTTACAGATAATTGATAATTTTATCTATATTAAAAACAACTTCCAACCAAAGAAAATAAAGGAACCATCTACCGGTTTTGGTCTTAGTTTTATAAAAAAACATTATGAATTTTTATCAAAATTGCCTGTAGATATTTCAAGTGATTCAAATTTATTTATTGTAAAATTGCCATTATTGAAAAATGAAAGTATTAATAGTTGAAGATGAGGAACTTGCAGCAAATAGACTTAAAAAATTGATTTTGGGATTAAGACCAAGTTATCAAATTTTGGATATTTTAGAAAGTGTCAGTGGGGTGGTGAAATGGATGCAAGAAACACCTGTTTTACCCGATTTAATATTAATGGACATTCAATTATCGGATGGAGTTAGCTTCGAAATTTTCGATTCCATCGAAATAAAAACTCCCATTATATTTACAACGGCTTATGACCAATATGCTATCAAAGCATTCAAATTTAATAGCATCGATTATTTATTGAAACCCATCAAAATTGATGAATTGATGGCAGCTGTGATTAAATTCGAACAATCACCTGTCTTGAGAGATTATAAGATGCTCAAAAGCAATATGTTAGAAAGTTCTGGATCGCCAAGTAGGTTTGTAATTAAAATTGGCGGGACGATTCGTACCATTAATTTTGATGATGTAGCCTATATTTTCACTACAGATAAAATAACTTTTGCGATGACTTTTGATGGGAAACGATATCCATTGGACCAAAACTTAGAGCAAATTGAAGAATTTTTGGATCCAACAAAATTTTTTAGAGTAAATCGTCAATTTATCGTTCAGTTTAAGTCCATTGTTGAAATTCATACACACAGCAAATCGAGAATAAAACTGATACTTAATCCAAAAACGGAACAAGAATTGATTATTAGTACAGAGAAATCATCTGACTTTAAAACTTGGTTATCTGGCACCAAATAATACTACTTTAAACACTAAAATTACGGTTTCAGATATTTATATTTTATATAATATGCTGAATCTTCTAACTTTGAATTATTAATTAAATATAGAATATTAAATTATGAAGAAAATATTGATGTTTGTTTTAGCAATTAGCTTTTTTGGTTCATGCTATTATAATAATGCTGAAGATTTACTAGGTACAGCAAACTGTGATACTACTAATGTAACATACAGTATTACAGTAAATAAAGTATTAACAGATTATTGTACTAGTTGTCATAGTGATGCTAGTTTGCAAGGAGGTATTACTTTAGAAGGATATGATAATGTTAAAAAATATGTTGATAATGGTTCGTTAATTGGTTCAATAAACCAAGTTGGATTTTCTCCAATGCCAAAAGGATCAGCAAAGTTGAGTGATTGCGATATTTCAAAAATACAAAAATGGATCTCTGATGGAGCTCCAAACAATTAAATAAAATTTAAATCGTCTGAAAATGAAAAAGTTAATGTTTTTGGTGGGTGCAATTGGATTAGTGTTTAATTTGTCTGCACAAAAAATATTTACAAAGAAAGGAATTGTGAAGTTCACTGCATCATCAAGTGCTGAACCAATCGCTGGGAAAACGAATACTGCATCTAGTGTAATTGATAAAACTTCTGGAAATTTAGAATTTGCTATATTAGTGAAAAGTATCAAATTTGATAAAGCTTTGATGGAAGAACATTTTAATGAAAATTATATGGAATCCAACAAATTTCCTAAAGCAACTTTTAAAGGCAAAATTGCTAATTTAGCTGATATAAATTGGTCTAAAGATGGAAAATACACAGCTAAAATTAGTGGAGATTTGACAATTCATGGCGTTACAAAACCAATTACTTCAAATGCTGATTTGGTGGTGAAAAATGGAAAAGTGGATGCTAATACGAAATTCAATATTGAAGTTGCGGATTATAATATCGAAATTCCATCTTTAGTAAAAGACAAGATTGCTAAAACCGCTAAAATAGAGGTAATAGCAAGTTATGAAAATTTAAAATAAATTAATCATTTAATCGAATCCGACAAGATTGAACCCTTGTCGGATTCAATATTTTATATAATATGAAAAAAATTTATACCTTCATTTTAGTTGCTTGTGGATTTATTGTTGTCAATGCTCAAGATGATATGTTGTCATTATTGGGTGAAGAAAAAACAATAGATTATGCAACTGCTTCTTTCAAAACTACTAGGATAATCAATACTTTATCTATCGAAAATAATTCAAAAGGTGTTTTGGATTTTAAAATAAATCACCGTTTTGGTCCCCTAAATGGCGGCTTTTATGATTTGTTTGGTATCGATCAAGCTTTTATCCGTTTTGGTTTTGAGTATGGATTAACCGATAGATTGAATATTGGTGTGGGTAGAAATAGTTATGAAAAAGTCTATGATGGCTTTTTGAAATATAAAATTCTTCGTCAATCAACTGGTGCTAGAAATATGCCTATCAGTCTAAGTTATGCTGCAACGATGGATTATAAAACTGCTAAAACTAGTGACATTGCATATTTGTCAAGAGATTGGTTAAGAGCTTATTATACACATCAATTGTTGATTGCAAGAAAATTTGGCGAAGGAACTACAGTTCAATTAATGCCAACTTTAGTGCATAGAAATTACGTGAAAACGAAAGCTGAAAAGAATGATGTATATTTAATTGGAATCGGTGCAAGACAAAAGTTGAGCAAAAGGATTGCAGTTAATGTAGAATATTTCTATAACCTTCCAAATCAATTATCTTCAGCATATGTCAATTCACTTTCTATAGGTTTTGATATTGAGACAGGTGGACATGTTTTCCAATTATTCTTTACGAATTCTAGCGGAACAGATACAAGAAATGTGTTGACAGAAACTACTGGAAAGTGGAGCAATGGAGATATACGATTTGGATTTAATGTTTCAAGAGTATTTACAGTGTACAAACCAAAAAATTTGGATAACTAAAATATAGATAAAACGGTGCCTGAATTTTTTAAAGATTCAGACACCAGTTTTATTATAGCAATCAAATCTATTCTTTTATTAAATTTATATTCATACCCGGAGTTGGCATTTTAATTCCAGCTTTATCGAAAGCAACTTTCACTCCTTCATTTATATAAAAGTACGTATCCCAATATTTATCACTGTTGCAAAAAGGTCTAGTCGCTAGTTTTACCATATTATCATCTAAAGAAGCAACTGAAACTGTTGTAGCAGGATCTTTCAAAACATAAGGGCAGCTATTTGCTACATCACAAATAATTTTTCTTACAGTTTCAATATTGTTTTCATGTCCTATTTTGAAGCTTAGCTCCACTCCAATAGTACCTTGACCAGAAATATTGGTTATCACATTACTTGTAATGACACCATTTGGAATGATAATTCTTTTATTGTCTAGCGTTTCTAAAACTGTATTAAAGATCTGAATGTCACAAACAGTTCCTGTTTTTCCGCCTCCAATTTCAACTAAATCTCCAGTTTTAAATGGTTTGAAAACAAGCAATAAAACGCCACTTGCAAAATGACCAAGGCTTCCTTGAAGAGCTAATCCTACTGAAAATGCTAGAGCACTGATGATAGCAACAAATGAGGTAGTTTCGAAACCGAACATTCCTGCTGCAGCAATCATTGTCATGATTTTGATACCAGTACTAACCAGTGAGCAAAGGAATTTTTGAACTCCAGTGTCAACATGATTCCTCAAAAGGGCTTTTTGAATAATTTTTGAAACAACTTTGGCAATCCAGAATCCAATGATAATGGTAAGAATTGCACCAATGACTTTTGGCAAATAAGCCATTATTACAGAAGTCATGTTCTGTATATCAAAATACTTCTCCATAAAATTAATATTTATTTGTTATATCTTTAATACGTTATTATTATAGATAGTCACAAAATAACAATTAATTTACAATTATTTCATCAATAAATAAATGAGCTTTTCCCCCTTTGCCAGGATGCCAGTCAGGAACATTACCATAATTTTTTGCAAATATTTTGATAAATCTGGTTTTTACATCAGCTTTTCCTCCTAAATTTTGTTGAGTAGGAGTATAATTTTTATCTGAAACAGCATTGTCTTCTTGCCCAATTTCTTTAAAGTTCACCCCATCATCACTACTGAAAAATTGTACATATTTGGGCATCCAAATCCAAGCCCCAACATCTTGCAGTACATGGATAGATAGCTGATTCACTTGTCTAGGCTCCTTTAGGTCTATGATTGCTGTAAAATCAGTGCCCACATAACTTTGCCAATCCCCTGTTTTGAAGTTTGTTTCTCCAACTATTCCATCTATCAAAGCATCTGGTCCTCCAGCGGTGTACATTGGATTTACATCAGATAATATTTTAATGGATTTATCGGACGGGATTTTATAAAATTTTTGGTGAATGAATTGTGAAGAATTTCTACCTTTTTTGCAATAAGTATAAACTTTACATGTTTCAGTGATGTAAAAAGGTTTTTCATATTCTTTATATTCAAACCTTTTCGGTTCTATATTATTAGTAACTATCACATAAAATAGTTTACTATTGGGCTCTGTCGATTCGATTTCAATTAACTTTTCTCCCCTGAACTTCTTCGAATCAGTGTTGAAAACAGGAACTTTTACTAAAGTTGCATCAATTTCAGAATATGGAATTGCAAATTCCTGAGTACCCCACTCACTAGGTTGATCGACTAAATAATAGACGATTTTACCCCCTTCATTGATTTTATTGTAATTCAAATATGACAAGGTGTAGTTTCCATTGTTAATCATCACTTTGTCTATATATTTTGAGTTTGATGATGCCTTTTTTACTTCAATTTCCCATTTTTTTCCATTTTCTAAATTTAGGGTTATTTTATCAAATTGTGGAACCAACATTAGGTAATTGCCATTTCCTGGACAAATGTCATATAAACCTATGGTAGTCAATACATTCCAAGCACTCATTTGCCCACAATCCTCATTGCCAATCAAACCATCAGGATTATTGGTATAAAAATTCTGGTTAATCTGATTTACTAGATTTTGAGTCAAATTAGGTTTTCCCAAGAAATAATACAAAAAAGCAATGTGATGGCTTGGTTCGTTGCCATGAGCATATTGTCCAATAAGTCCAGTGACATCACTTTGGTCTCTTCCGGTTGTTTTGGAGTCTGTAGAAAATAATTCATTCAATTTTTGCTCAAAACTTTTCTTGCCTCCATACAATTCAATCATGCCTTTGATATCTTGAGGGACAGAGAAGGAATATTGCCAACTATTACCTTCTGTAAAGAAATTGTTGATTTCTTTCGGATCGAATGGTGAGTACCAAATCGCCCCTAACTTGCCTCTCATAAATTTAGTTTTTTGGTCAAAAGCATTTTTATAATTTTGAGCTCTTGCAATAAATCTACTGTAGGTGTCCGACTCTCCTAAGTCCTTGGCTAACATAGCGATACACCAATCATCGTAAGCATATTCTAGCATTTTGGACACGGATTCAGATTCGAAATCATTCGAGATAAAGCCTTCTTTTGTATATTGAGACAATCCAACTTTTTTGCTTTCTGCATATCTTAGCATGGCAAAAAGGGCTGCTCTTGCATTAAAATTCGTAATTCCCTTTTTGTAGGCATCATAAATTACTGAGGCTGAATGGTATCCAATCATGCAATTGGTTTCATTACCACTTAATTCCCATACTGGAAGCATGCCTCCTTTTTCATCTTGATCTAAAAATGTTTTTACCCAATCGACAGTTTTATTTCGATTGATGATGGTCATTAAAGGATGCAGAGCCCTATAAGTATCCCAAAGTGAAAAGACACTATAATTGGTATATCCCTCAGTTTTATGGATTTTCAAATCAGTTCCTCTGTATTGTCCATCCACATCTTGGTAAAGATTTGGGTTCAATAAAGTATGATATAATGAGGTGTAAAATACGATTTGTTTTCTTTAGATCCACCACTTACTTTTATTTTGCCAAGCTCCGTATTCCATTGATTTTCAGCATTTTTTCTTGCTTTATCAAAATTGTTTTCTACAGATTCAGCTTTTAAATTCTTTAATGCACCTGCTTCGTCCACACCACTAATTGCGACTTGGGTGACTAATTTTCTACTTTTATCTAACTCAAATGTGAAATAGGCTTTCAATGATTGTCCAACGTTTGACTTATCTGAATTTGTCTTAATTCCATTCTGAACCACAAAAGATTTTATGGGTTTAGAGAATTTCATCGCAAAAAAAACATACTGGTTTTGTGCCCAAGATTTTGACTGTCGAAGCCCAGTGATGGTATAATCATCTACTATTTTCAAAGAAGAATTTAAGACTATATCTCTATGGTATAAATCCAATAATATATTAGTCGATTTAGCATTTTTTGGATATGTATATTGATGAATACCAGTCCTTAATGTGGAAGTTAGCTCCACATCAATATTATATTTATCCAATTTTACTTTATAATATCCAGCATGAGCTTCCTCATTTTTGTGGGAAAAAGCAGATTTGTAGCTTTCATTTATCCAAGCCACATCACCAGTGGTCGGTTGCAAAAGAATATCGCAATAATCCTCAATCCCAGTCCCACTCAAATGGGTATGAGAAAATCCATAGATATCTGTATCAGAATAATGATAGCCACTACATCCGTCCCAACCAGTCAGTCGAGTATCTGGGCTTAGCTGAACCATTCCGAATGGTAAGCTAGCACCTGGATAAGTATGTCCATGTCCACCAGTACCTATGAAAGGATTGACCAATTCGTAAAGATCGGATTGTGCATTAACCAATTGATTAACAAATAGATAGAAAAATAAAATGAATTTTTTCATAATATATAAATAAGATTGAATACTTTAATTTCGATTGCACAAAATTTGAAAAGGTACTTTTGAATTCCTTTTAGAACAAAGTTTTTGTGTAATCAATATAGATACAATTTTCGAGAAAATGTATTCAACAAAGATGATATTTTTTACCTAAATAGCGTAATTTAAAAAAAATAAAATTTGAAAATGACATATAAAAGACTATTTGTCAGTAATTCATCCTGAAAAAATATTATTTTATCTAATAAATATCAGTTATCATTAATAATGGATTATATTTGAAAGAAAAAAACCATGAGAATTTTAGTAATTGCATTAATTTTTAGCTCTTTTTTTGCTTGCAAAATGGATAATATTAAACAAAAATCACTAGTTGGAACTTATAAAGTTTCAGTTGATTTGGCAAGTGATAAAAAAGATGAAATCAATAAATCGTTGAACGGAGCAAAAGAGGATATCGAGAAAGCAAAAGCGGATATTCAAAAAGATATTGAAGATGAGGATTTGAGGCAGGGAATTTCTTCAATTGTGGATGGCGTTGCAAAAATCGCAACAGGAGCAGCTTCTTTAGGCATTGGTTTGGCAGATTCAATCGTTAAAATGGTGGATATGGAGGTGACGTTAAATGAAGATGGTACCATTGCCTACAATTCTTCAACAAATATTGATTTTTCTTCAAAAGGTGTTAAATGGGGAGTGGAAAATGGCAAATTTTGCATTTATGATAAAGAAGGGAAAATCCAGCAGGAGTTTGATTTAGAAGCAAAATCTAGCAAAGAATTTCATTTAGTAAATAAAGATGTTACTTTGGTTTTGAAAAAATTAAAGTAGTTAATATTTTGATAATCAATAATTAATGTTGTCGATTTGTATTCCTGTTTTCAATGAGGTTGTAGTAGAATTAGTGGATGAATTGCATCGACAAATGATGTCATTGGAGGTTCCTATTGAAATAGTGTTGATTGATGATGCATCTAACCAAGAAATTCTTGCTAAAAATCAATCGATTGCATCCAAAGTAGTAAATATTGAATTGAGTGAAAATATTGGGAGATCTAAAATAAGAAATCTCTTTTTGCAATATGCTCAACACGAATATTTATTATTTCTCGACTGTGATGTAAGTGTACCAGACTCATTTTTAAGTAATTATATTGATTGGATCCAAGAGGTTGGGGAGATGTAGTTTGTGGTGGGAGTAAAAGTAATATCCAAAAACCTGAAAGGAATTACAATTTGAGATGGATTTACAGCAAGGAAGTGGAGGAATCAGATGCCAAATACCGTCATGAAAATTTGATTTTTATCACTAGAAACTTCTTAATAAAAAAAGCAATTTTGAAACATTTTCCTTTTGACGAATCGATAAAAGGTTATGGGCACGAAGATACATTGATGGGGATGAATTTAAGAAAAAATGGAATAAAAGTCGATCAAATAGACAATCCTGTCATCAATACCGTGTTTGATTCGAATGCTATTTTTCTACAAAAAACCAAACAAGGAATTGAGAATTTGGTAAAAATTCAAGAAAAATACAAAGACCAATTTGATTTCAATGAAATTAAATTACTCCGTTTTCAGTCCAAAATTGAAAAAATGGGTATATCCAAAATATTTTATTTCATAAATCTTCCTTTCCAAAAACTCCTAGAAAAAATCCTTATTGTTGGCTATGGCAATTTATTTTGCTTCAATTATTATAAGTTGTTGGTATTGAATAAATTGAAAAAATAAGGTTTATGTGTTGATTTGTTTATCCCGAATAATCGGGAGTTTATTTGTTTAGTTTTTTGTTTATTGGGTGTTTGTTTGTTGAATTGTGTTTTTGTTGATTTGTGAATCCCGAATTGTAAGTTACAACTTTAACAAATCATACAAATACTTAAATTAACACATCTATCTACTTCACATCTTCACCAATTCACCAAATTTATTCAAATTCCCAATTCAACAAATCCACAACTCAACAACTCCACAACTCAACAACTCCAAAAAAGCCTGACAGAAACAATCTTCCATCAGGCTTTTGACATTTTAAATTCAAACTATTTGATATTTAATAACTCTCTGTATTTAACTAGTGGCCATAGTTCATCGTCCACAATGAATTCCAATTTGTCCACAAAGTATCTGATTTTATCAAAATAGCCTTTGACATCTTCGGAATACATTTTTGCCCGCTTCACAGTGTCTTCCACGTTGTTTGCCTTTTTTCTGGCTTCAATCATTTTTTCAACCATATCCTGAATTTCAGAGCAGTAATCAGATATGTTTTCGATGATAGTCATTGTGGACTCCACTGATTTTTTCTTCATACCAATGTCTAACAATGTTTTTACGTTGCTAGCCAATTTGCTTTGATATTTTAAGGATGCAGCAATTACTTGATTGATGGCTAAGTCACCTATAACCCTTGCCTCGATTTGGATTTTTTTGATATAATTCTCTAATTCGATTTCATATCTCGCCTCCATTTCTCTATGATTGAAGATATTATTTCTTTCAAACAAATCTAAGGTCTCTTTTCTTACATACACACTTAAAGCTTCTGGTGCAGATTTCATATTCGATAAGCCTCTTTTTGCTGCTTCTGCCACCCATTCGTCAGAATATCCATTTCCTTCAAATAAGATCTTTTTGGAACTGGAAATATAACCTTTTAATACTTCAACAATGGCTAACTCCTTTTTCTCCCCATTTGCCAATCTTGCATCCACATCCAATTTGAACTGATTCAATTGATTCGCCATGATCGTATTGATGATAATCATCGCCGAAGCACAATTTGCAGAAGAACCAACCGCTCTAAATTCGAATTTGTTACCTGTGAAAGCAAAAGGTGAAGTTCTGTTTCTATCAGTATTGTCTAATAAAATAGATGGGATTTTATTAATGCCCAATTTTAAATATACATTATCGCCTTTTTCAAGAGAAATCTCAGAATGCTGCTCCAATTCTTCTAAAGCCCTTGTCAATTCGCTACCCAAAAACACAGAAACTATAGCTGGTGGAGCCTCATTTGCTCCCAAACGATGCTCATTACCAGCAGTTGCGATACTTGCTCTAAGTAAATCAGCATTGTCATGAACAGCTTTAACTACATTGACTAAAAAAGTGATGAATCTAAAATTCTCTTTTGGTTTAGAGCTAGGTCCTAAAATATTTACACCATTATCGGTACTCAAACTCCAGTTATTATGTTTTCCACTTCCATTCACCCCTGCAAAAGGTTTTTCATGGAAAAGTACTTTCAAATCATGCTTTTCAGCCACTTTTGACATTAAATCCATCAACAATGCATTGTGGTCAACCGCCAAATTTACTTCCTCAAAAGTTGGTGCTACCTCAAATTGGCCAGGTGCCACCTCGTTATGACGAGTTCTTACAGGAATTCCCAATTTCATCGCTTCAAACTCGAAATCCACCATGAAAGCATTTACTCGATTCGGTATGGACCCAAAATAGTGGTCTTCTAACTGCTGCCCTTTGGCTGGGATGTGTCCGAAAACTGTTCTTCCCGCCATTGACAAATCGGGTCTTGCATTAAATAAAGCTTTATCTACTATGAAATATTCCTGCTCCGCTCCTAAAGTGGCAATCACTTTAGTTACATTTCTATCAAAATATTCTTTCATGATAGCGGTTGCCGCTTTATCTACTAAATGTAAAGCTTTTAATAATGGCGTTTTATAATCCAAAGCTTCACCAGTGTAAGAAACAAAAACGGAAGGGATACACAAGGTATGTGTACCTCCAGCATTTTCCATAATGAAAGCAGGAGAAGAAGGATCCCAAGCTGTGTAACCTCTTGCTTCAAAAGTATTTCTGATGCCCCCATTCGGGAAAGAAGAAGCATCTGGTTCTTGTTGTACTAATGCACTACCTTTAAATTTTTCAATTGCTTTTCCATTGCTAGGGTCAATGTCGAAAAAAGCATCATGTTTCTCTGCAGTCGCACCAGTTAAGGGTTGGAACCAGTGGGTGTAATGGGTAGCCCCTTTGCCAATTGCCCAAGATTTTAGTGCCGCAGCCACTTCATCAGCAGCATCTCTGTCAATTTTCGAACCTGTCTGAATTGCCTGACTGATTTTCTGGAAAGCTTCAGGGCTTAAAAGAGATTTCATCACTTCCTCATTGAAAGTTCTGTTTCCATAATATTCTGAAACTTTACCTTCAGGTGTTTTAACCGTAGGTATGGTTCTGTTTTGAGATGATTCTAATGCTTTGAATCGAATGATAGCCATTTTGAAAAATTGTATAATTTAGAAAAATAGGTTTGAAAATCGAGTGCAAAGATAGATATTTTTGATAAAAACAAAAATATTAGTTTAAAAATAACTAGGAATTAAGAAAAAAATAAAAATTTATGAAAAATAAGTTTTTATTAATAGGATTGAATTGTGAAAATAAAATAATAGATATTAGATTTGAAAATACTAAGAAACAATAATTAGATAGATTGATTAATATTTCTACCAAATCAAAAAATGTATTTAGAATTATTTTGAAGTTCTTTTTATTTGAAATTTAGATTTTAGTAAGCTACAGTAATATCTCCCTTAATTGTAATGATTTTGTCAGGTAAAACTGCAACTTCAGCATAATACACAAAAACTGCAGGATCCACTAATTTTCCATTTACCATTCCATCCCAGCCTTTTGTTAGATCATTTGTCAGAATATTTGTAGTACTAAACATTTGATTGCCCCATCTATCAAAAATTGCAAGTTTTAGAATGGGTAAAGGATCTTCACTAAAAAGGGTAAAATGGCTATTTTTTGTATCAATTTTAGTTGGATCGAAAATATTGGGTACATAAAGCTGAGGTTCTACATATAAAATGATGGTGTCTTTTGCGACACATCCAAGAGAATCTTTAACGGTTAATGTTATATAATTGACTGTTTCTAAAGGTTTTACTCTATTGATGGGGCAATAATTACAAGTTGTATCACTACTTGGATTCCATTTGGTTGAAATAAAAGGTCTATTGGAAATGCCTTCTAATTTTACAGTTTGTCCCAATGGAATGATATCTGTATTTATATGTGATTTTTTAATAATGTTTACAGTAAATATTTCTGGTTGATCCACAAAAACTTCTAATGGATAATTGTAACAACCAACAGAATCTCTAACCACTAACTTATAAGTTCCAATTGATAAATTTTGAAAGGAAGAATCAGAATTAAAATTAAAGCCTTTATCAATGGAATATTGATAGGGAGGATAACCGCCATAAGGTGTTAAAATATTGATTTTCCCATCTGAATACCCATAACAAGAAGGTTCGATAATAGAATATTCGAAAGCAGGGGAGACGAAATCTACTAAAATAGAATCTTTAGCCGTCTCATTTTGACGACATACACCCAAATAACCCAAAGCATAATATTCTCCAGGACCATTGACAATTAACATAGTGTCATGTCCATATTTTATCAAGGAATCGGCATACATCCACTGAACACCATCGAAGGAGCCAGAGGCAATCAAAGTATCTGGGCAAACGCCATCACCTATATTTTTCAAAGAAATGCTAGCAGCAGTTTTTGTTTTTGAAAATCCAGAATAGAAGGCAGCGAAACTAGCTGCAGAGTTTTGACCATACATCGCCACCTGAACAGCACCATGAGCTTTTACACTAATTGATTTTGTTATTTTAGAAGAACTAAAAGCATCTAATTTTCTATATGTTACAAAATCTGGGTTGCCAGTTACTACTGATGGTGCTCCTAAATTAATTAATTGACCATCCACAAAAACTTCCACAAGAGAATCTTTCATGGCAGAAATCATCACTCCTCCATCAAATATCATTGCTCCTGCTACATTGGGTTCATAGATATTATCAATGATGGATGGGATGCTACAACTTATTGGAGGTACAAAAATCAACCCTTCTGTTCGATATTCATTACCACCGGAACTAACGCCACCAATCATCTGATATACAAATATATTTTGAGTTGATTTTATATGTAAATTATTTTCAGTTGTAAAAAATGAAGTAGGAACAGCATAATATTCTCCAGCATTAAGAACTACAGAAGGGTTTGGAGATCCATTCAAATATATTTGAGTATTGTTGTAATGAGCAATTAAAATAGGTCTTTCCAAAGCTGTGTTCCCATTTCCTTTACATAAAATATATTCTTTTCCCACATTCTCAACCGAAACGATTTGGTCAATACCTGTATCCTTATCACCTGTGTTAACTGGTGAGCCACACCATGAACCAGTATTTACAGCTATTGGTTTGGTGGATTCTAACAAAGCACCCATCATGCCATTTGGGGGTTGGGTGGATGCATTATTGGATAAATATTGAGAAATCACCAATGATTCACCTTTGTTTAAAAGGAAATTTTCAATGCCAGTAGATGTCTTATCGCTATTATTTACCCTGAATTTCGTATTTGGATCAAAATCTGAAAGTTTGACAATCGTTGAATCTTCTGTAGCAAGGATGCCAATAAAATTGGAAAATTGAGTGCCAGTATTTTGTAATAAATGCCCAATTCTGAAAGTTTTTCCTAATGCAGAAAGCCCCTTACAGGTCAAATCACTTGCTTGATTTTTACTATCAGAGTGAATTCTAATGTATGCATAAAATTTCTTTTTTGCTTCTATGATCAATCCTTTTCTTTGAAGTGCAATATGCAGATTCGATGCATTTACAAATGTATAAGTGTTATTAGTAGAGCCAATTAGATATTTATAAGGTGCTGTATTACTGATGGTTACAGTATTGATAATGTTCCCAGCACCATCTTTTATATCTACTGGAAAAGGGTTGGCTTCAGGAGTAGAAAGTAATAAATATTGAGGACCCCATTCTACTCTTGCATGCATTGGTGGCATATAATGTATGCTATCTAATTGAGCTGAAAGGTTATTGAAAATGAAAATACTAAAAAAAATGTAAATTAATTTTTTCAATTTTTCTGTTTTGTTTCTAATCTTGAATTACGTATCAAATTGTTAATAAGTGGGATGAAATTATAATATTTTATTGAATTTTTTTAAACTTTAACTAGTTTCCATTTTCCTTGTTTGAAATAGAACCAAGAAACTATCGCAATCAATGTTTCAGCAGTCGGAATTGCAATAAATGCTCCGAGAGATTTCATATTTAAAGAGATGGAAAGGTAATAGGCTAAAGGGATTTGGAACAGCCAAAATCCGATGAAATTGATGATAGTGGGAGTTCTTGTATCTCCTGCACCATTTAAGGATTGTACCATCACCATTCCAATACCATAAAAAATATAGCCATATCCCATAATTCTTAATGCATCAACCCCAAATTGTTTCACATTATGATCATTCGTAAAAAGTCCGATTATAAAACTTGGAAAAAACACAAAAAGAAACATTACAATTCCCATGAAAATTGTATTGTATTTCGTTGCTAATAGCACACTTTTTTCTGCTCTTTCAATTTGGTTTGCTCCAAGATTTTGACCCACTAAAGTTGCAGCTGCATTACTCAATCCCCAAGCTGGGAGTATGAAAAACACAACATTTCTTATGGCAATTTGATAACCAGCAGAGGCTGTGGTACCTCCAGTCATGGCTACTAATTTTGCTAAAACGATCCAACTTCCGCTAGCAATAATGAATTGGAAGGTAGCTGGCCAAGCCAAAGTAGTAATCGATTTAATCAATTGAAAATCAATTTTAAAGTAAGATTTTCTGATTTTCAGTAAACCATTACCTTTGAATAAATTGAAACATTGATACATCACTCCTGAAGATCTACCAATTACTGTAGCGATTGCAGCTCCTTTTAAACCATAAAAATGAATGAGGATCGGGCACAAAATGATATTAATAATACTAGCAATCCAAAGGCTTTTCATAGCAATTGCCGCATTCCCAGCACCTCTAAAAATTCCATTTATCAAAAAAATGAGAATGATTACAAAGCTTCCGCCTAACATTATTTTTGTAAAAATGGCACCATCCCGAATCACTTCTTCACTTGCTCCCATCAAACCTAGTATTTCACTTGCAAAATGATATCCAACAATAGAAATAATGGTAGTAATAAAAAGCGAAATAATGATCGACTGAACTCCTGCATGAGCAGCGGCATCGGGGTTTTTCTCCCCAACTCGTCTTGCTACGATTGCAGTTGCTCCTGTGCTCAATCCAATAGCAATCGAATAAATTATTGTAATAACAGATTCTGTTAAGCCTACAGTTGCAATTGCATTTTCGCCTAATTTACTCACGAAAAACATGTCAACAACGGCAAAAACGCTTTCTAAGCTTAGCTCCAAAATCATTGGAATAGCCAATAATAGGACATTTCTTCTAATGCTTCCAACGGTATAATCTTGTTCTTCGCCATCTAATGATTGCTTGACAAAATGGTAAATGGATTTTAAAGAAATACTATTTTCTTTCGACATTAAATATTGAATTAAGCAGCAAAAATAGAATTATTATTTTCGAAAAATGAATTTAAAATCTTAAACTGTATAATAAAAATAAAATTGCATTCAACTCAAAAATATTTTATTTAAAGTCCTAATAATAAGTGTTGCAAAAGATAGACACCAGCACCAGAGAAAAAACCAATTAATGACCAAAAAGTAATATTTTTTAGATACCAAATAAAATCTATTTTTTCCATTCCCATGGCTGCCACACCAGCTGCTGACCCAATAATCAAAATACTTCCACCTGTACCAGTTGTATAAGCTAGAAATTCCCAGAAAAAGTGATCCGTAGGATATTGGCTCAATGGATACATTCCTTGTGCAGCTGCAACCAATGGTACATTATCTACTATAGATGATAATACACCAATAATGATTACTATAACTGATTCATTATGAAATGTTTGATCTAATGTTGTTGCCAACTTTCCCAAAGTGCCTATCGATTGTAAAGCCCCAATACTTACCAAAATACCAAGAAAAAATAAGATACTAGGGGTGTCAATTTTTCGTAAAGCATACACAACAGTTAGGAAATTTTTATCATCTTCATCTTTATCTTTATGTATGATTTCAGTTATAATCCACATCACTCCAAGACCAAAAAGGATTGCCATATATGGTGGAAGATGGGTGATAGTTTTGAAAATTGGAACAAAAATCAAGGTACAAACACCCAAATAAAATACAAATTTTCTTTCAAATGGAGTTGTTGTAAGGTTTTCTTCTGTTTTCTCTGGTGGAATTACATTTCCTTTCAATTTTCTACCAATCAGTAGTAATGGAATAATCAGACAAACCAAACTTGGAATAAATAGTTTAGTAATGATAGGAATTACATTTATCTGCCCACCAATCCACAACATAGTGGTTGTTACATCTCCAATAGGCGACCAAGCTCCTCCTGCATTTGCAGCAATTACGACAATGCCGAGATAAAATAGCTTTTGTTCACGATCAGATATAAGTTTTCTCAAAAGAGAAACTAATACAATAGTGGTAGTCAAATTGTCTAAAACTGCAGAGAGAAAAAAGGCAATAAAACTAATTATCCACAGCAATTTTAGTGCATTTTTAGTTTTTATTTTCTCAGTAATAATTTGAAAACCATCATGTGCATCAATCAATTCCACAATTGTCATTGCACCAAGAAGAAAAAATAAAATGCCTGACACTTCTCCCAAATGTTCTTGAAGTTGGTGGTGCACTAGCAATTTATCAGATTGGGTCAAAATATAAACTGTCCAACATAGTACAGCTGTTACTAAGGCAGTAGCAGCTTTATTTATATTGATAACATGTTCAAAAGCAATAGATAAATATCCTAAAATGAATATTAATATGATAGCAAATTCCATAAAATTTATTGTTTAAGAATTAAAACTACATAAAATATCCGATATTTTACTCTTAACTGAATTTATTCTTAACCTTAAATTCGATTGTATGAATGAAAATAATTATTGAAAATATATATAAATATAAAATGTTGAATGGTATTCTGATTTTATTCATCCAAATTATAGAAAAGTTATTAGGGTTGAAAATTCCAATAAAATTCACCGAGATATTAATGATAGAATAACCAAAATAAACAAGTATTAAAAGTTTGATGTTTCTAGTAAAACGTTGATATGCAATAGGGTAATTTAAGTTTATTATTGAAAAATATAGATAAATAATAAAAACAGATTGAGTTAAAATTAAAAAAATATTAGATAATTCAAACTTTGCAACTGGACCAAAAGTTCCAAAATTATTGTAAGATTCAATTGGGAATGGATGAAAAATTGAAAAATCTACCAATAATTTTACAACATGAAAAATGGAAAATAAAAAAGGCAAAATCCATGTCTTTATATTATTGAAATTTAATTTGAAATTTGGATTTTCTATAAGTTTTGAAAAATACCAAACTAAAAATCCTGATAAAACAATATTGGAAAAAGGGAAATAATTTAAGAAAAAAGTATAATTGTCTCTACTGTCATTCCATCCAGCGGATTCTAATAGCCAATATGAAATATTTAATGTAAATAATAAAGTGATTCCAGAGAGCACGATGAACATTTTTTCTTTTCTGCCATAAATGAAAATTAGAATGCTGAAAATCACTCCATGTATTACTGATGGCAAAATCAAACTGCTATAAATATTGAAATCAAAGTACATTAAATATTATATTTTTTTAGTGTATATAAAGTTACCCAAATATGTAATTTATTTGTTAGATTTATATGTTGCAATTTTGTTGAAAATTAATTCGAAATAATTAAAAAAAATGGATTTTTGAACTTACATTTGCAATGCTATGAAATAATTTTCGCATATCAGTATATTAAACTTAAGTTTACAAAATAAAAAACAAAAACGGAAAAAAAAGGGTGTCGGTAAGTCGATACTCTTTTTTTTTATTTTTTTGATTTTGAAAGTATTAGTTCCTTACCTTTTTCAATCAAAGCATCTTTCTTTTCTAACTCCTCATTTGGTCCAGTCTGGATGAAATAATCTGGATTAACGCCTAATTCAAAATCCAAACCCTCCGTATTTATGGTTTTACTGGCACTATATCGTACAGACCACCCATTGGGTAATTCAGATGAAATAGGAATTCCGCTACCGCCACCCGTTTTATCCCCAACAATAGTCACATTCGGAAGTGTGGACATAAAAGCAGCAAAAAAACTGGTTGCACTATAGCATCTTCTATTAGTCAATACAATAATTGGTGTTTCATTAAACTGATAATTCCCTTGTGGGTAAACAAAAATATCTTTTGAATTACTAAAATCATTTGTTGCAAAACCAGTTTTTTCAGAAGTACAACCAATCCAAGTTTTATTTTTAACAAATCTTCCTACTAAGTTCAATAAATTATTTGTACTTCCGCCTCCATTATCTCTAACATCTATAATGAGCCCTTTTGCAGATTTGTATTTTTTAAAAATATAATTTGTTTCCTCCGTTGAAAAATTACTGGAAAAGCTACCATAATAAATATATCCAATAGAGTCAATCCAATTGTGATAAAATGGACCTGTAATTTCAAAATTTTTCTTCAAATATTGTGCTTCCACAAAATTCTTATTAAAATTATCTGGATAATCATTGTACCAATTCCAATAACGCCCTTTGTTGTTTTTGGTAAAAATATTTACATGACCATCTTTTAATTCGCCTAGGTAACTATTTAGGATCTCAAATAATTCATCATTTGTGGTGGTGGGTTTAATTTTTTTTCTATAACTAATTGAAATTGAGTCCCAATTTATTTTTTTTAACTCAAAAAATGAATAATTGCTTTTCACTTTCTTTTGTGTGAAATCAAATACTTTTAAAGGATCTGCAGTTGTTTCTGTTGGAAACATCCATCGATTGCAGCTTGATAGTAAAATAGTTATAATTAATAATGAATATTTCATATCCAATTTTTAAAGATTATCAATAATTCTATCTGCCACATAAGCTGCTAAAGCCTGAATACTCAACATTGGGTTTACACCGCTAGCAGAAGGGAATAGACTGCCATCTGCTACATATAAGTTTTTAACCTCTTTTACAGCTCCAGATGGATTTACAGGGTGTTTTTTGTCGTTTCCACCCATCCTACAAGTGCCCATTTGGTGAGCAGAAAATAATGTAAAATAATTGGTTTGCCATTTATGAGAAGATATTTTGTTGAGAAACTTATCAATATCTAAATCATTTTTCTTGATTCTCAATAAGTTATTGTGCAAAACACTAATTTCCTCTGCTTCCAGTAATCGATGTAATTTCACAGTTTCGTGTAAAGCTTTTTTGAAAAAAAGTAATTCTTGACTACCCATTTTATATTGGATATCTAAATTTCCTTCTGAATTCATAGAGACTTTTCCACCAACAATATCTCGAATGATAACTAAAAATACTGCTGTTCTTGATGACTTCAACATATCATCTTTGAATTGTTGTCCATTCATCCAAGAATTTGCAACGCCCATCAAACCTGCATGAATGGGTGGTGTTTCAATTCTAAATCCATAATTTTTATGCAATTTGGAAAATTCAGCAGAAACAGTTGACATCATAGGTCCATACCATGCATCGATGGGATGTTCGTACACAGCTGGAACTGGATAAGCTGGGTGAATAAATAAGTTGTTTCCTATCTCAGCATGTTTTACGCCACTTTTTTTCAATATACAAGGAGTATGTAATGCACCAGCAGCAGTTACGACTATTTTTGCTTTTATGAAAAATAATTCATTTGTTTTACTATTTTTCACCTCCACTCCTGTTGCAATTCCTTGCTCAATTTTAATTTTTTCTACTGTGCAAGAAGTGTAAATTTGAGCCCCATTTTCTACTGCAGATTTCAAAAAAGTTTCATTCGCCCCTTGTTTTTGGCCATATTTGTCACCAAGACTGGCATAACCCTCTGCTTTCCAAGCTTCATTTTTTGATAAAAAATCAGACTTTTTCATATTCCTAGGTATCACATCCACATGATAATTGTTCATGCTTAATGCAATAGAAAGCAGATTGTTTTGTTGGTTGTGCTCACATTCTTTTGTTACATTACATTTTTTTTCAATATATTCAAAATAGGAAGCATAGTTTTCAGTAAAATGAGGATTTTGATGGTCTTTTGCCCATTCCTCCAATACATCATCTGGAGTTCGCAAAGAGGCTGCCCAATTTATGGTGGTTCCACCACCCAAAGTGTTACCAGCCAAAAATAAAGTGCCACCATCAGTGGAAGTTAATAGCCCTTTTTTCTCAAAAAGGTTTTCCATCATTTCTATTTCTTTATGATTGAAATCATTCCGTTGGAAATTTCCACCTTTCTCTAAAACAATCACGGAATATCCTTTAGAAGCTAATTTGTCTGCAACAACAGATCCTCCAGCTCCACTCCCGATAATTACCACATCAGCCTCTTTGTTTTGTGTTAAATCGCTGACATGGAAAGGTTTATAATTGCTATCAGTTGGATAATCTAATGGTCCAGGATATCCTATAGATTGCCAATTTGGGTTTGCTGTACCGTTTTCAGAATGTCCGAAATATAGTAAGCAGCATATTTTTTTTAATTTACTAAAAGCATTTCTTAAATCATTCGATAAGCTATTTGCCCAGCGATTGAGTAGCTTCTCAATTTGATTGGTTTGTAAATCTTGAACTCCTTTGAAAGGACCACCCCATGTCATGCCAAGAACAGGAACAGTCAAAATTGATAGTAATTTTTTGAATTCTTTTTGCTCAGAATCGCTAAGAGTAGAAATTAGAGCAACTATTTTGTTTGGGATATCCAAATCAGATGCTTTTCTCTTCCAGTATCCATCGACATCATCTTCTTTTATAATAGCCGGTATGATGGTGTCACAGACAGAAACTAGTGCTGAGAATTGTTTTTGCGTTAAATCCATGTAAAAAAATTACTAAATTTTAATATAATTTGAGTTAATTTTTAGAATTAACTTAGATTTAGTGGTTTTGATTTTAATAGAACGTAAATATAGAATTAAATTAAAAATTAAATTGAAAAAATAAGACTAAGAATTAGAAAAGTAAGTCCAATCTTTAAATATTGTAGTTCAAAAAGATTATTTTTGCATCGAATAAAAATGAATTTATGCAATTATTGGACGGAAAATATTTATCAAAAATAATCAAAGCAGAGATTGCTGAGGAAGTTAGTGAATTAAAGAATCAAGGAAAGAAAATACCAAATTTGGCAGCAATTCTTGTAGGTGAAAATCCAGCTAGTGCTGCTTATGTGAAAAGCAAAATCAAATCTTGTGAACAAGTTGGTTTTAAATCCACAATGATTAAAAGAGAAGCTACAATTACAGAAGAGGAGCTTTTAGAAATCGTGGATCAACTGAATAATGATGATGATATTGATGGTTTTATTGTGCAATTGCCTTTGCCCGGTCATATCGACGAATTAAAAGTAACGATGGCTATCAATCCCGATAAAGATGTGGATGGTTTTCACCCATTAAATTTTGGTAAATTAGCTCAAGGATTACCTTGTTTCATTCCTGCAACTCCACTAGGAATTATTCTGATGCTAGAAAGATATAATATTCCAACTGCTGGTAAAAAATGTGTAGTAGTAGGTAGAAGTAATATCGTGGGCACACCGATGAGTATCCTCATGTCGAGAAAAGGAAAAGTAGGAGACTGCACAGTTACTTTGGCTCATAGCCGAACAAAAGATATTGGCAAAGAATGTTTAGAGGCGGATATCTTAATTGCTGCAATAGGTAAACCGCATTTTATCAAAGCTGATATGGTGAAAGAAGGTGCCGTAGTGATTGATGTAGGTATCAATAGAATTGAAGATGAATCTAGCCCAACTGGGACAAAAATAGTTGGTGATGTAGATTTTGATAATGTTGCTCCAAAATGTAGTTTCATTACCCCAGTTCCAGGTGGAGTGGGGCTGATGACTGTTACTTGTTTGTTATTAAACACATTGAAGGCAGCTAAATTAAAATAAGGTGAAGTTCAGGAAAAATATTTATTTATTTATAATTGGTGTAATTGGTTTTGTGTTGTTGGAAAGTGCTGTGAATGAGTATGTTGCAGAACCAATGACAAAAGAAAAATTAGGTAGCATCTTATTCGAGGAAAAATTATTATCAAGAGATAAAACTATTAGTTGTGCTTCTTGTCATATTCCTAGTTTAGGATTTGCTGATTCAACAAAAGTGAGTAAAGGTGTTTTTGGCAGGATTGGTACTAGAAATACACCTTCTGTGATGAATATTAAGTTCAGACCATACTTCTTTTATGATGGAAGAGCTGCAACTTTGGAAGAACAAGTTCATTTTCCTGTGAATCATCCTGATGAAATGGATTTTAGTTTGAGAGAAGGAGCCAATCGAATCAATAAATTGGATAAATATCGAAAATATTTCAAAAAAATCTATGGAAAATTAGCCGATTCAGCCAATATCACCAATGCTATTGTCAGTTTTGAAATGACTTTAGAAACAGAAGAAACTGAATTTGATAACTGGATGCAAGATAAACCCAACAATATGTCTGAAAGTGCAAAGAGAGGTAGAAAACTCTTTTTGAACCCTAAAACGAAATGTTTTGAATGTCATTTTTCTCCCGATTTTACAGGTGATGATTTCAAAAATGTAGGGATGTTTGATGGAAAAACGATGAAAGATGTTGGGCGATTTACTATAACGAAGGATAGTGCTGATTTAGGAAAATTCAAAGTGCCAACATTGAGAAATGTTGCTAAAACACCGCCCTATATGCACAATGGTTATTTTAAAACTTTAAAAGAAGTCATTGATTATTATGATGATCCATTAAAATTACTACCCAACGCCATCAATAGAGATACTTTGCTCAATGCCCCTTTACATTTGACAGAACAAGAGAAAATTGATCTTGAGCAATTTCTGATTTCCTTAACGGACAAAAAGGTGTACAAATAATATAAATTTTACTTTAATAGTATTTTTGACAAATAATTTATATTTTTATCAAAATTTTCACATCAAAATAATTTATAATATGAAATTTAAATTTTTGTTTTCTATATCTTTATTGTTGGTAATGAATAGTTTATCCTTTGGTCAAAAGAAGGCTGCCGCTGTAGATAACGAACTATCAAAGAAAGAAAAAGAGGATGGATGGGTATTATTATTTGATGGAAAATCATTGAAAGGTTGGCACAATTACAACTCGAAAAATGTTGGTGAAAGATGGGTGGTGGAAGATAATGCTTTGCATTTGAAAGTTGAGGGTAAATCTGATGAAAACGACAGAGAAGATTTGGTTTCGGATGATAAATTTCAAGATTTCGAATTGATTTTAGAATGGAAAATTGCAGCTTGTGGCAATAGTGGTGTACTTTATAATGTTGTTGAAAACAAAAAATACGACTACACTTGGGAAACAGGCTTGGAATATCAATTGTTAGACAGCACTTGCCATCCTGACGGAAAAATCATGAAACACAAATCAGGTGATTTATTTGACTTGATTGCTTCTCCAAGAGATGCTTCAAAACCTGCTGGGGAATGGAATAAATTGAAAATTAAGATAAAAGAAGGTAGAGTGCAACATTGGCTCAATGGCGAAAAAGTTGTTGATTTTACTATTGGAAATAAAAAATATGAGGAGCTTATCAAAAATAGCAAATTCAAAGATTTAGCGGAAGTATATGGTTTGAATACAAAAGGTTATTTAGCTTTACAAGACCACGGAGATAAGGTTTGGTTTAAAAATATTAAAATTAGAAAAGTTAGATAAGTTGCTGAAAATGTGTTATCTTTAAAGAATTATTCTAATTTAAAATTATGTGGAATTTTCTTTATCCGAAAGAGTATAATGCTTTCAAACATGCCGTATTAACCTTTGCAATTGGATTTGTATTAATGCTTTTATCCTATCTTGCAAAAGCAATTGGCATTGAATTAGAGGAAACTTTTTTGTGGATGATAGTCGCTGCTTGTTCCTTGCTTTTTGCTGCATCTTGTAGCGTTTATGCAGCATTCAATATTGACTTTAATAAATTCTTATTGAAAGCTGTGATAGCTTATGTTTTTTTAATAGTTTCATTGGGTTTGGTAGCTTATTTGTTTTGCAGAATTCCATTACAAGAAGCAGGATTTTATAAATGGATTCTTATTGTGGTTACTTTTTGCTTTTTGGTGTTTTTATCTTTGGTGAATGCCGTAAAAGCAATTGTGGAATATGCTCAAAAAGAAGAATGGAATCAACCAAAAATTAGAAAAAGGAAATAAAAAAATCAAAATTTATTAGGGAACTTACCTTGTAAAAACGAAAATATTTGATGATTTTTTTGAATAAATAAACCAAAAATTCTTTAATAGCCCATTTTTACTAAATTTGCGTCGTTTTGAATTAACATAAATTGTAATATGTCACAAGATCCACGGATTATCCCTGTCAATATCGAAGATGAAATGAAAACTGCTTACATTGATTATTCAATGTCAGTGATTGTTTCTAGAGCTTTGCCAGATGTGAGAGATGGCTTGAAGCCAGTGCATAGAAGAGTTTTGTTTGGTATGCACGAATTGGGAATGTCCTACAACAAACCACACAAAAAATCTGCCCGTATTGTCGGTGAAGTACTTGGTAAATAGCATCCACATGGTGATACTTCTGTGTATGATGCAATGGTTCGTATGGCTCAAAGTTGGTCTTTGCGTTATCCATTAATTGATGGTCAAGGAAACTTTGGCTCAATGGATGGTGATAGCCCTGCGGCAATGCGTTATACAGAGGCAAGAATGAAGCGGATTACAGATGAAATCCTTTCTGACCTTGAAAAGGAAACTGTTGACTTTACTTTGAATTTTGATGATTCATTGGAAGAGCCAACTGTAATGCCTTCTAAAATTCCGAACCTACTTATAAATGGAGCTTCCGGAATTGCTGTTGGTATGGCTACCAATATTTTACCACATAATCTTACTGAAGTAATTAATGGAACGATCGCTATGATCGACAATCCAGATATTGAAAATTCTGAATTAATTCAAATTATTACTGCTCCTGATTTCCCAACTGGTGGTATCATCTATGGCTACGAAGGAGTGAGAGAAGGTTTTGAAACGGGTAGAGGTAGAGTAGTGGTAAGGGGTAGAACTGAAATTGAAACGAGTTCTGGTGGTAGAGAATCTATCATTATTACCGAAATTCCTTATCAAGTAAATAAATCAGTCTTAGTTGCAAAAATAGCTGAGTTAGTTAATGATAAAAAACTAAATGGCATTAGTGATATTAGAGATGAGTCTGATAGACAAGGACTTAGAGTTGTGATTGATTTGAAAAGAGATGCTATTGCCAATGTGGTGTTGAGCAGCCTTTTCAAATATACGCCGCTTCAAACATCTTATGGTATCAATAATGTTGCTTTAGTAAATGGCCGTCCTCGTACCTTGAGTACTAGGGAAATGCTGAAGGAGTTCATCAAGTTCCGTTTGGAAGTGGTGACAAGAAGAACTCAGTTCGACTTGAAGAAAGCTTTAGATAGAGCTCATATTTTAGAAGGTTTATTAGTTGCTATAGATGATTTGGATGAGGTAATCAATTTGATTCGTCGTTCAAAAAATCCTGATGAAGCGAAGGAGTTGTTGATGGCAAAGCCATTCCATCCTGTCAATTCATTGGTTTTGAGAATCATGGAAATCGATGCTAAAACAGAATACTTCTTGTCTGATACTCAGGCAAAAGCTATTTTGGAAATGAGATTGCAACGTTTGACAGGTCTTGAAAGAGAAAAAGTAGCGAACGAATACGAGGAATTACTCAAAATGATCGAACACTATCGTTTGGTTTTGAGTAGCGAATCTATGAAATATGACATCATCAAAGTTGAACTGAACGAAATTAAGGACAAGTTTGGTGATGAAAGAAGAACTGAAATTAGCTATGCAGATGGCGAAATCAGTATAGAAGATATGTTGGCAGATGAAGAAATGGTGGTAACTATTTCTCATTTAGGCTACATAAAACGAACAAAATCAAGTGAATATAAGACACAGGGTAGAGGAGGAAGAGGCTCAATGGGTAGTAAAACTCGTAATGAGGACTTCATCGAACAAATGCTTGTTGCCAACACCTTGAATTACTTATTGTTATTCACTGAAAGATGAAGATGTTATTGGTTGAGAGTTTGGGGAAATCCCTGAAGTTGCTAAAACAGCCTCTGGAAGAGTCATTCAAAATATTATTAATTTGCCACAAGATGATAAGGTGAAAGCATTTATCATCGTGAAGGACTTGACTGATAAAGAGTTTTTAGAGAATAATTATATTATTTTCTGTACCAAAATGGGACAAATCAAAAAGACTTCTTTAGAGGACTATTCTCGACCAAGAGTATCTGGTATTCAAGCAATTACCATCCATGATGATGACATGTTATTGGAGGCAAAATTGACCAATGGTACCAACGAAATTGTTTTGGCTAGTAAAAATGGTAAAGCAATTCGATTCAATGAAAGAACCGTTCGTCCGATGGGTAGAACAGCTGCAGGTGTAAGAGGAATTTTGTTGGAAGAAGATGGTGTAGATCAAGTAGTTGGAATGGTTTGTGTGGATCCTAATGATAACATTTCCAGTGTGTTAGTAGTATCTGAGAAAGGGATGGGTAAACGTTCTTATTTGGATGACCCAGAAACTGGTGAGCCTGAATACAGAGTAACTAATAGAGGTGGTAAAGGGGTGAAAACCATCAATATCACCGATAAAACTGGATTATTGGTCGCTATTAAGTTAGTAAAAGAAGAGGAAGGATTAATGATCACAAACAAATCTGGAATTACAATCAAAATCAATATTTCAGATTTAAGGATCCAAGGAAGAGCAACACAAGGTGTAAAAATAATCAGATTGGACGATACGGATCAAATTGCGGATATCGCAGTGACTCCACCATCTGATGAGGAAGATGAAACGCCATTGACAGATTCTACTGATGTTACTGAAGCAACAGATACGACTGAAGCTACTGATACAAATGTTAACGAATAGTTTGAAAAACGTTAACAAAAGAAATGAATTTATTCAATGCGAAATTTGTAATATTGATCAATACTTATTTTAATTTAAATATCTTTATAAAATGAAAAGACTGTTTTTAAATTCTTTAATAATTCTATTTGTGGCAGTTCAATTAACTGCACAAGATGATAATGATCCGGAGAAAGCAATTAAGAAAGCAACGAAAGGCTTGAATGCATATATTTCGGATCAGACCAATATTGCAAGATTAGATGAAGCAAAAGCTGCCATTGAAATAGCTTGTAACAATGATTTGACTAAAAATAGTGCGAAGACATGGCAAACTAAAGCAATGATTTATACAGAGTATATGAATAAAGACAATGCAATGAAAATGATCAACAACAATGCAAAAAGTCAATATCCAGATGCTTCATTAACAGCTTATAATGCATATAAAAAAGCTTTAGAGTTTGCTCAAAAGAAATATGAAAAGTCAGATGCCATCAAAGGAATTGCTGAAGTTTCTAATGGTTTGAGAAACATGGGGGCAGATAAATACCAAGAAAAACAATATGGAGCAGCTTATTCTGCTTTCAATGCTGTTGTTGAAGGTCAAGAAACTTTGAAAGGTGCTGGTGAAAAAGCAGTTTTGGCAGATACTTCTTTAAATCAATATACATTTTACGCTGCAGTTTGTGCTAATTTAGCTAAAATGACACCAGAAGCTAAAGTTTTGTATGAGAAACTATATAAAGTGAAATACAAAGATGCAGCAGTTTATGATGGATTATACAATATGACATATGCAGAAGATCCTAAAAAAGCTTTGTCGTATTTAGAGGAAGGTAGAAAATTATTTCCAGACGAAACTTCATTATTGTTTACAGAGATCAATCACTATTTGAGAATCAATAAGTTGGACGAACTTACAGGAAAATTGAAGTTAGCAATTGAGAAAGAACCAAACAATGTTTCTTTGTATAATACTTTGGGAAATGTTTATGACAATCTTGCATTAATTGCACAAGATTCATTGAAAAATCCTGAAAAAGCTGCTGAATACTCAAAAGAGGCATTAGGAAGTTATGAGGCTGCTTTGAAAAAGCAACCAAACAATGCCGATGCAAACTATAGTGTTGGTGCCTATTATTACAACAGAGCTGCTTCTAAAACAAAAGATTTAATCAAATTACAAGATGATTATTCTAAAGAAGGAACAAAGAAATACAATGCAGTTTCTGACGAAATTAAAGCACTTTTTGCTCAAGCATTACCTTATTTCCAAAAAGCGGAGTCATTTAATCCAAATGACGCAAACACTATTATCGCTTTGAAAGAAATATTTGCTAAAACAAACGATTTAGAAAAATCTAACGAATTTAAAAAGAGATTGGAAACCATCAATTCAGGTGGCAAAAACACTCCTTATTTTAAATTCTAATGAATTTTAGATAATTTATTGAAAAATAGACTAGTAGGAATTTCTTGCTAGTCTATTTTTTTGTTCAAAATGTTTATTTGTTGGAGTTGGTGTAGTTGTTGGAGATGTTGATTTGTTTATTTGTTGATTTGTTGAATTGGTTTATTTGGTTTATTTGGGGATTCGGTAATTTGGTTACGAATTTACTAGAAGTTTGGAACAGCAGGTAAATTCTGTAATAAAATTTATCCGGAAACAATAAATTTAAGATCAAAAGTTAAAGTTTATGGTTAATTGAAATCAAGTAAGATAAAAATTTATTCTAATCAATATTAATTTCAATTACTTCAAATTCGCCTGAACTGCAATTCCTATTCCAGCATAAGTCGTATTGACAAAAGTTCCTACAATATGGAATTTGAAAAAACGAAATAATCCATAACCAACATTTTCAAAACCCAATGAAATTTCGGAGTAAGTTATGTCATTTGACCAAACATTTGAAAATCCAACAATTTCTTTCCATTTCAATTTTTTTACTAATGGAATTTTATCCAAGAAATAACCTTCAAAATGGTGTGCATAATGTGCTTCAGTGTAGGGTTTTGTAGTGCTGAAATAAAAATCATAGAGACGTAGGAAACTATGTAAAATTGGGGTATTCGAATTTCCGTTAAAGTGTGCAAAATCAATGAATTGCATATTGTTTTTTCTTGGGAAAAATCCAAACTTAATTGATCCACTACCATTTCCTAATAAGCCAACTGGTAAATATTCTTGTGTTATAGTCAGATTCAAATGATCAAAATCTGTTACAGTGTTATTTAATTTCCAACCTTTGATGTATTTCAATGTAATAAATGGCATCTTGTTGGGACGATTAATCTTTTGGTCGGGTGTAGTGCTGTATTTTTGATTGAATTTATAAGTTAATTCCAAAGAGGATATAAGAGCATTGTGGTTTTTTAAAACCGAACTATTGTCATCTAAATTAAAAGGTACATTATCTTCAAATACTTCAACTTTATTAAATAAACTATGATGAGTTGTTACAAACATTGGACTTCGATTTGCATATTCGGCATTTACATTAACAAACATTCCATTCCCAATTTCTCTTGAATATGCTGCACCAATGTAGCTTTTTTCGTATAATTTCATCAAATTCAACTTCTCAACTAAACAATAATAGCTATTGAGCATTAGATTAAATTTATTCTCACTATTAAACTGAGTAGCCTCTTTATATCCTCCAAATATTTTTAATTTGCTGTAATTCAGGCTATTGTATAATTTTGTGAAATTGCCACTTAATCTTAGATGGTTATCTGAAAATCCATAATTCAATCCCACATTTATTTTCCACCATTTTAAATTATCATCATTATAATTTTTATTAAAATAAAATGTTTGACCGATATTATAACCTTGCATTGGATTGAATTGAACAGAATTGAGTAACGACATCGTACCAACAGACCATCTTTTATATGAATTTTCGTAGGAATATCCCATGATTAAATCAGATAGTTTAAATTTATTATCAGCTCTATCCACAGAGTCCATATAAGGCTTGGAAGTCCATATTTTATTCAAGCTATCTTTCTTTACATAATCCCTTTGCTCATCCGTCGTCAAAGGAACTGGCCTTGTCGAACTCCAATAGGAAGTATCTTTTTTGTTAGCCTCTTTATTTACCTTGAAAATTTCATTGCTAAAAGTTTTGTTATCGAATTGAGGATTGAGATTGTAGTTTGTAAAAGTTCCACTATAATTTGCCTTTAATCCAATTCCCAAAATATTGAACCCAATATCTATGGTTTGAGAAAATAGTCGCCACTTATTTGCTCCAATATTTCTATGGATTTGTTTTATCCAAAAAGTGTCCAAAATGGCAACTTTTGTAGCTGATGAAGTGGCATAAAGCTCTGTGCTATGTATATTCCATTCGTTATCAACAATATATATTATGCCTCTAAAAATGGGGTCTTCTGATCTTTTGGGCATCACCTCGATTTTATTTATTGCCAATCCATTTTCATCATAATAAAATCCTAATAATTTATACTTGTAATAATTCAGTGCACCATCCCCAATTGGTGATAATAGCTTCCTGCCAATAGTAATATAATTGTTGTAAAAACTTAATTCTTGCAATGGAGTTGCTCTATTAAAACTAAAGCCAGTACTAGTTCCACTTATTTTTGAAGAGATCATCTCTTCTTTTTTGTCATAGGGTGCTTTAAAATAATATTTTGAAATGGACTCAGATAAATACACAATCCCAGTTCCTGAAGTATCTAAGATGCCACCTAGTGTTCCTATATCTTTGCCCATCATTTTTTTAGGGACATTTTTTACTTTTTGTATGCCTTTCACATAGGCTTCACATGTATAATTTTTTATTTCATTCAAATAAAAATCTCTTTTTTCAATTGCTTTTCTTATCACAGCATAAGCTGGATCTTCAGCATTTGCTTTAATTACTATTTCATTAATTTCTACATTCTGTGTGTTTAGTTGAACATTAATCTCCATTTTTTTTCCAATATAATCTATTTCTTTTTCTACTGTTTTATATCCAACATATTGAAAATTAATGATTTGTTTTCGTTTTTCAAGAGCTAACTCATATTTTCCTTCAGAATTGGAATTCACCCCAATGCTGGTTCCTTTGATAATTATTGTTGCATAGGGGAGTGGTTGGTTATTTTCATCTGTAATAACACCATAAATCTGAGAAAAAATGGGTGTAAAAGCATTTAGTAGTAAAAAAGTAAATATATATCGAATATATTGCATGAAATTGAATTTTAAAGTCGTAAATATAGTTGATTAGAATATTTTTGTATGGATAAAATCGACTAAATGATGTTAAATAGTATTAAAAGGTTATTCGGATTAGATGATTTTCAGATAGAATTATTGTGTTCTGATCAAATTGATTTAAACTCAAAAACAATTAAAGGTGCCATAAAAATCAAAGCGAATAAAGATAACATCTTATATCGTTTGGAAATGCAATTGATCGAACAATTCAAAAAGGGTAGGGGCGATAATAAGCAAGAGTCTGAGTTTGTTTGGGCGTTAGATATGAATGAAATTGATACGTTTTTGCCTGCTAATGAATTCGTTATCGTACCATTTTCATTGAATTTCGAACCTGTTTTATCCAACATGGATAAATTGGGCAACAATATGATTTTAAGTGGTCCTGTCAAAATTGCTAAAATGATAAAAGGGGTCAACTCTCAACTTCGTTTAGATGTAAAGTGCTGTGTTAGAGGGGTTGAGAAAAGCCCGATTATTTCGAAAAAGCTAACTTTTTAAACTAAATATTTTAGTTCTTCTTACTTTTTTTGATTTCAGAATTCAATCTATTTAGTTCAGTCTCAGCTGCTTTGATTTTGTCATATAATTCCTGTAAGGATTTAGATTGTTGATCACTTTTTTGTTTTGCTAAATTCAAATCATTATTTGTTTTCGACAATTTTTCTTCTTGATCATGCAATTGCTGATTGATCGTCTGCAATCTTTCATTTTTAGCTTCCAATTCCTTCAGTTTAGTTTGTTCTTGGCTGATTTTTTCTCTTTCTTCTGCAATCTTTTTCTCCATTTCAGCTTTAACTTTTGCAATTTCCTCGGCTGCATCTTGTTTGGTCGTTGTGATTAAATCAACATTTTCTTTTCTGATTTTTGTCAATTCTTCTTGCAATTGCAATCTATTTTGTTCAGCATCTTTCAGATAAGCTGCTTTTTTATTTTCACTTTCTTTTTTTATTGAATTTACTTCTTCAAAAGCTCTATCTCTAGCAGTTTTAATATCCGTAATTGATTTTTGTTGTTCTGCCTCAACCTCACTTTTAATTAAATTTATTTTGGCAGTTGCTTCCTCTCGGTTTTTAGTTATCGCTTCCAAAGATTGTTGTTTGGTATTTGCAACTTCTTTTGCAGCAATTTCTCTCTCAGAAAAAATTATTTTTTGAGTTTCTTCTTTTTCTTTAAAAATCAAATTTGAGTTTTCTGCTCTTTTGGCAATTAAGTCTTCAGAAACCTTTTTCATTTCTTGAGCTGCCTGCTGCTTGAGTTGGTTGATTTCTAACTTGGCAGCTTCTTGGCTTTTGATCACCTCATCGGCATATTTTTGTTTTTCATTTGCGGCAAATTCTCTTGTTGCTTTTATTTCTTCAATGCTTTTGTTTTTAATTTGGAATAAACTATCAGCCAAATTCTTTTTGGAATCTGATAATTGCTGAGCAATTTCTTGTTGCGATTTTGCTTGAATTTCTTTCAATTTTGCAATTTCTAAGGCAAGATTTTCCTTAATTTTAGTGATTTCGGCAGCTGCTGCTTCATTGGTGAGTTGAACTGATTTAGAAGTAGCATTTTTGATTTCTTTTTCCTTATTTTTTGCATCTTCAATAGCTTTTGCTGATTCTTCTTGTATGGATTTTATTTTGTTTTCTGCAACTTCCTTATTTGTAATCACCTCTTTATTATAAACCGATTTTGCCTCTTCAGACTTTGTAATCGCTTCTTTCACCTTTTCTGATGCCTCAACTTGTGCTTTTTCGACCTCTTCTGTTGCCTTTTTCTTAGAATTCATCACTAGCTGAATGGATGCCTGCTTCAAAGAATCTTCTATTAATTTGAATGCTTGAATTTTTTGTTTAAGCTCATTTTCTAATTTTAATAATTCGTCAGCAGATTTGTTTTTTGCAACCAAAACTTCTTCATTGATCTTAGATTTAACGGAATCCGATCGCAATTGAGCTTCTTTAATTTTTAATGTAGCTTCATTATTTATTTCTTGAATGCTGCTCGATGCTTTTTGTTTCACCTCTGATACCTCTTTTGCTGCATTCGTTTTTGTATCTGCAATTTCTTTACTGGATGCAGTTTTGGTTTCGATTATCGCCTCATTTGCTTTCACTTTTTCTTCTGCCACTTGTTTTTGTGTTTGCTGAATGGTTTCAGCTGCCTTTTGTTTAGCATTTGCAACATCCATAGCACTGGCTTCTTTTTGCTTTACCACATTTTCTTTAATCTCTGCTACTTCACTTGCACTTGACTGCGAAATAAGTGCCTTTTCTTCAGCCGCTTTTCTTTTTGTCTCTGCTAATTCGAGTGCAATTTTTTCTTTTTCAATTACAAAATTTTCTTTCAACTGAGCCACTTTTTCAGCGGTTTCCTCTTGAATTTGAAGAATTTGTTCAGATGCTGTTTTTTTAGATACGATAACATCTTCTGCTGTTTTTTCTTTCTCAGTTTTGGCTTTTACTCTGGCATCTTCTATCAATTTATTGGTTTCTTCTCTAATTCTTTTTATCTCATTTTGTGAACTTTCTCTTGCTGAAGAAATATCATCAGCATATTCTACCTTTGCTTGGTCTAGCTTATTTTTCACCTCTTTTAGTTCATTTGCTACTTTCTCTCTAACACTTGCCACTTCAACGGAAGCATCATTTTTTGCTTTTTGGATTTCTTCCACTGCTTTTTGCTTTGCATCCGCAATAGTTAAATTTATTTTTTCAATCTCAGTTCCAGCCTTAGATTTCATATCAGTTACAATCTTCATCTGATCTATTCTGGCACTATCTATTTCTAATTGCGTTTTTTTACGTACAATACTTACCTCATTTGCATATTCCAATTTCTTATTTTCTGCATTTTGTTTGGCAGCAATCACCTCATCCACAATTTGCTTTTTAGTCAACTCCGCTTTATCCTTTTCATCTTGAATCTCCTTTTTCAATCGCTCCTTCGTTTGAGCCAATTCTGCTTTTAGGTCGTTTGTTTCCCTCTCAGCAGCAGCATTTTGTTTATTTTGAGTGGAAGAAGTGGACGTGGTTGTTTTATTTGCTTCAGCAGGTTTATCTTTTGGTGTAGCAGCACCTGGAGAGCCAGCGGTAGGTACAATGTTATTGGAAAGTGCTGTGTTTTTTACTTTATTTTTGTCCAAAATATTATAAAAACAATTGGCTATTTTCTTGAATTCATTTTTTCTACCCTCATTTACAGTCATCCTTCTCCTTTCTCTCAAAGCAGTATTGATGAGATAAACATAATTGATTTGACTTTGAGCCAACCAATTTAAATTATCCAAATCTAGCCTGAAAATATTTTGGAAATAGGGAATAGAGCCAATTTTAATAACTTCTCCCGGCTCACTAAATTTATATATCCGTTGAACATTTGAAGCTAAATCTTGAAAAATGATTTGATCTCCAAAATTTATATTATCACCAGAATTGGTTGTTACTTTAGCTGCAACACCTGTTTCATCTGTGAAAAAGTTGATATTATAACTAAAATCACCTTTAACGACCAATGTATATGGAGCAGTTTTGACAATCTGTATTCCAGAAACAACTTTATTTTCATCTAAAATAGATTCACAATTCTGTGCTAAAAGAATAGATGTTCCAAATAGAAGGGTAAAAAACGGGATAAATTTTTGGATAAACATAAATTATTCAATTTCGATAAAGATATAAAATATTATTATAGCTTGATATAAAAATAGCCAATAATATTTGTGTTAACGATTCAAAATAGGTATTTTATTTGAAAAATTGAAAGTTTTATAAATAAAAAAAGTTTCTAGCTCAATCAAGAACTAGAAACTTTTCATAAAAATATTATCAATGATAATTAGAACATAAAACCAACTGAAGCCATTAACCTTGCTGGTGATTTGCTAAATTCAACTTGTTTTCCAAAGAAATTGAAATGGTCACCAAATTTGGTGAAATTTCCTTCATATCTCAAATCTATATTCAATTTCCAAAGATCAAATCCAACTCCGGCTTGATATCCAAATGTCATTTTTGAAAAATCTTCAGAATATCCGTTCAAATCAGTTAAAGTTGTAGAATGTGCCAATAACACATGTCCCACAGGACCTCCATGTAATCTCACAAACCCAAAATCATAACCTAATAATAATGGAATGTCAAGATATTGAAATTTATCGGTTTTAATGCTGTCAATTGAACTTGGTTTTGTTAGATCCTTCACATTGTAATCAATTTTATTTGAGTTCAATAAAATTTCTGGTTGAATGTGCCATTTATCCATGTTGTATCTTAAAACAACTCCAAAATGAGGACCATAGGATGCATTTTTCACATTAACACCAAATGTATTCACTCCTTGCAAACTGGTAAAATCTATTTCACTTGTGTTAATTGTATTGGTACTTAAGCCAGCTTTAATTCCTAATCTTAATTGTGCTTGAACTATAGTAGCTGCAAACATTAATAGCCCCAAAAAAAGCATTTTATTTTTCATCTTCATAAATTTTTTTATTGCATATATTTTTAAAAACGTATAAAATTCTAGTTTGTTATTGAAGATATATTTATACTGTTCAGATTAACTTGTTATTAACTTTTATATTTATTGAATAAAATTCAAGTTGGTTCTAATAGATTGACTGTAAGTATTTTAAAGAAATTTACTATTGATTGGTGATAATATCTAAAGTTTTCAAAATCAATTTTTCAATTATTTTTGCTGGATCTGAGGAAAATTGATTTGTAATTCTATTTGCAAGGATAGCATTTAACGAAATTGCTCTATGCCCTAAAATGTTAGAAAGTCCATACATCGCAGCTGTTTCCATCTCAAAATTAGTTATTCTTTTACCTTCCCATTTGAAATTATTCAAAATCGTAGGAATTGGAGTGCCTTTTAAATTAAAATTTACTTTTCTCCCTTGAGGTGCATAAAATCCCGGACAAGTTGCTGTTATTCCTTTTTCAAAATCTTGCAAATCAAACTGTTGTAATAATTCTGAACTTGCTTCTGCAAAGTAAGGGAAGACATGAGTATATCCTTCAGTTGCCAATATTTGTCTTAATGAATGATCAATGGAATGTTCAGGATGATCAGCATAGAAGTGCATCAGATTATCCAAACCAATACCTGCCAAAGAAACAAGTAAAGAATCAATTGGAATATCTTCCTGTAGGCTACCACTAGTACCAATCCTATAGAAAGAAAGGGTTTTATGAGTTGGATGGATTGTTTTTGTCTCAAAATCAATATTGGCTAATGCATCCAATTCGTTGAAAACGATATCAATATTATCAGTTCCAATGCCTGTAGAAATAACTGAAATCCTTTTCTTATTCAGATAACCAGTATGAGTTACAAATTCTCTTTTGTTCAATTTGAATTCTATAGAATCAAAGTGTTTACTTACCTCATGAACCCTATCCTGATCTCCAACAGTTATGATGGTATCAGCTATTTCCTCTGGTTTCAAATGTAAATGGTAAATACTTCCATCTGCATTCAAAATTAATTCTGAATCGGGAATTCTCGTCATTTTAAAAGTGTAAAGGATCCTCTTAATATCTTTTCTTCATTATTGCACCTATAAGCAACTCTGTATAAAAACACTCCAGGATTGAGTGGAGAACCGTTACTTTTACCGTCCCAAACTGCAAATGGATCCGTTGTCTTGAAAACATTTCCGCCCCATTTGTCATAGATTTCGAAAGAAATAAGGTCTTTTATAGCATAGGGGTTACTTATTCCATAAGAATCATTTAACCCATCATCATTTGGTGTGAATGCAGTTGGGAAAAATACTTGATTGCAGTCAACAGAATTTGGATCAACAACTAATACTTGAATGGTATCCGTAGCCGAACATTGTGAATTTAAAAACTGCACTTTATAGGTAGTTGTCACCTCTGGCGACAAAACTGGATTAGAAATTTTGGTGTCAGAAATATTGTAATTTGCAAACCAATTAAATGCAGTCTCACAAGTATTTTTTCAGGTTAATTCTGAACAGAACCACTTTATAAACTGTAATCTTATTTTTATATGATCAGGTTCTATATACAAATCTCTAACATCGTCTTCATTTATGGCAACCTTGAACAATTTTAATTCGTCAACTAGTCCATTGAACCTAGACTCACTTTTACCTTGATTGATGCAAGGTCCATTCGATAAATTTGAAAATGAGTTGTTTGTAAGTTGAACTCTATTGTTGGTGTAGCCGCTAGTTCTCAAGGTTCCATTGATATACAAAGAGGATTTATTTCCAGCTCTAGTAAATACAATATGTTGCCAACATTGTGTTTGATCTATTCCAGCTATTAATTGTAATTTACGAACCCTATCTTTTAAATCAACAATTATTTGTTTTGCATTACCATTATATTTGATGCTAAATCCAGTTTGATTATTATTACAACTATCCATTTTACTGAATATATCTCTCAAGCCTAAAGCACCAGCTTTGGGTCTTATGTACATACTTATACTAAAGTCTCTATTTGAAAATAAGTTGGAAAGTGGTCCAAAAAGTACAAGAAAATTATTTACACCATCCATGCTATAAGCTTTGCTCTCACCCTACAAGCCGTTGTAGGATATCCGCCAATTTTTGCAGAATTACCTCTCACTACCGATGGATCTTCGATGAATTCATTATTCGAAACATCATCAAAAGTGAAATAAGCATCCAATCCCTCAATATTTTGAGCAAATAATTTAGTGGATAATGAAAATAATATTAGAAAAAATAATCTCATGATTTTAAATATAATGATTTCGTATTGTATGATACTTTTTTGAATAAAATTGTTGTATTAACGTCAAATCTTTAAGAAAAGTATCTACGAAAACAAACCTTTCAAGTTTCCTAAATCTGGAGGCATCATTTGTTGCATCATTCCTTGACTAGCTTCTGCCTCTTTTTCCATAGCAAGATCTAGTGCTTTATTTACAGCAATCATGGTCAACTCTTCTACTTGTTCAGTATCTTCCCAGTTCAATTTGTTTTTATCTATTTTGATATTTACAATAGCCCTATTCCCATTACTTTCCACGATTACTTCCCCATTGCCAGAATCACCAGTCACAATTGTTTTTGCCAATTGTTGTTTGATTTGCTGTTGTTGTTCTTTTAAATTACCCAATAGATTTTCAAACATATTAATTTTTTTCTGCAAAAGTAACGCTATTCTATGTTATGTCCAACTTGAGATAATAAAAATGCATATTCCATGGCAACTTCTTTATATTGCTCAAATCTACCAGATGCACCACCGTGACCGGCACTCATATTTGTATAAAAAAGTAATGGATTTTGATCTGTTTTCAAATATCTAAGTTTTGCAACCCATTTAGCTGGTTCCCAATATTGTACCTGAGAGTCATGAAAACCTGTATTTATGAATATGGATGGATATGATTTTGCCTCCACATTGTCATATGGGGAGTAGATTTTCATATAATTATAAAAATTAATATCATTAGGATTGCCCCATTCGTCATATTCCCCAGTCGTCAATGGAATGGTATCATCCAACATAGTGGTTAATACATCCACAAAAGGAACTGAAGCAATCACCGCTTTCCATAAATCTGGTCTGAAATTTATAACTGCACCGATTAAAAGACCACCAGCACTGCCACCCATTGCACAAAGATTATTACTGGAAGTAAAATTATTGCTAATTAGATATTCACCACAAGCTATAAAATCAGTAAAAGTGTTCATTTTTTGCAACAACTTTCCATCTTCATACCATTTTCTGCCCATTTCTTGACCTCCTCTGATATGAGCAATTGCAAAAACAAATCCTCTGTCTAGCAAACTCAATCTTACGGAGCTAAAAATAGGATCCATGCTATGACCATACGAACCATAGCCATATAATAGCAAGGGAGCTTTACCATCTAACACACTATCTTTATGGTGAATAATGGATATTGGGATGGAAGTGCCATCCGCTGCTATTGCATATTTTCTATGTGAAATATAATTTTCTGCTTCATAACCACCAACCACTTCTTGTTGCTTTAGGAGAGTGAATTCTTGCGAAGCAACATTATAATCGTATATGGAGTTAGGTACCTTCAATGAGGTAAATCCAAGTCGAATAGTTTCTGTATCAAATTCTGGATTATTACTCAAGTAAGCTAAATAGGCATCTTCATGGAAATTGATATAAAAATCTTTTGAATCATCCCAATATTTTACTCTTAAATTCACAATTCCATTGATTCTTTCAGATAGTACCATGAAATTTTTGAATAAATCAACATCTTCCAAAAAGATATCGCTTCGATGAGGAATCACCTCTTTCCAATGCTCAATCGATGTTTGGTTGATTTCACAAACCATCAATCTGAAATTTTGAGCAAGATGATTGGTGATGATATAAAAATTATTATTAAAGTGAGCAACACAATATTCCAAATCTCTTTTCCTTGGCTCAATAATTTTGAATTCACTAAAAGGATGATTGGCAAAAATATATTGCACCTCAGAAGAAACGGTTGATTCACTAGTTATAAAAATAACTTCTTTCGATTTTGATTTTGTAATGCCACAATAAAAGGTCTCATCTTTTTCTTCAAAAACAAGGGATGGCGTAATTTGATCCATGAAAATATTATTCCTCCACACCATATTCGGTCTTAAAGTCTCATCTTTTGTGGTATAAAAAACGGTTGCATTGTCATTTGCCCACACCAAAGAACCCGAACAATTATCTATAGTGAAATTTAGAACTTCATTCGTTGCTAAGTTTTTGAAATGAATGGTATAGATTCTTCTACTCAAAAAATCGACTGCATAAGCCATCCACTGATTGTTGGGGCTGATGCTGATAGTCGAAACTTGGCAAAACTCTTTTCCAGCAGCCAATTCATTCACATTCAAAATAATTTCTTCCTTATTTTCAAGGGTGTCTTTCTTTCTACAATAAATTGGGTATTCCTTTCCTGTTTCAAAACGATGAAAATACCAATAGCCATTTTCTTTTACAGGAACAGACATATCAGTTTGAGCAATTCTGCCCACCATTTCTTCGTATAATTTTTTTTGAAATTCTTCAGTTGGAGAAAGGAATTCTTTACAATATTGATTTTCCGCCTCCAGATAGGCTATTGTTTCAGGGTTTTCTCTTTCATTCATCCAATAATAGGGATCATTTCTTTCATCCCCATGTATAGTTAAAATTTTATCTATCCTTTTTGCTAAAGGTAACTCCATGCTTTACTAATTTTCACAAAGATAGTAAAATGTAAGGGGTTTGGGTTAAGAATCGTATTTGAATGTTATTAAATGTTTGAATGATCGAGAATTTATGATTTGATTATCAATAGGTTTGATAATTCATTTTATATTTATTTAATCTTTAATTCAAGTTGATTTCAGAGTGGTAAAAGCAACTTTTGATACTA
Organism: Saprospiraceae bacterium; assembly: GCA_016710625.1. Classification (GTDB taxonomy): domain Bacteria; phylum Bacteroidota; class Bacteroidia; order Chitinophagales; family Saprospiraceae; genus JADJVK01. Next base: position 16,331 of record JADJVK010000013.1, on the reverse strand, counting down.
GAAATAGAAATTAATTTTTATTGCGAATCAACGTTTACTTTTTTAATTTTAAAATAAAATAGAATGGAATATCTAAGATTTTAATCTACTTTTTCCTTTAAATATAATAATTTTACCCCATAAATCATTTTTATGTTATCTAAAATAAATCCTACCCGAACAGCAGCTTGGAAAAAACTGAAAGCTCATAAAGCTGAAATTCAAAAAACAGATTTGAAAACACTTTTCAAAAACGATCCTAATCGCTTTGATAAATATTCTCAGATTTTTGAAGGAAGTTTATTTGATTATTCCAAAAATATTGCGACTCAAGAAACCTTCAATCTCCTATTTGAATTGGCAAAGGAAACCCAACTAGAAGCAGCGATTCAAAAAATGTTTAATGGGGAAAAGATCAATGAAACAGAGAACAGAGCTGTTTTACATATTGCCTTGAGAAACCAATCGAACCGACCTATCCTATTGTCAGGAAGAGATGTGATGCCAAATGTGAATCGTGTTTTGGATCAAATGGAGGCTTTTTGTAATGATTTACATGAAGGAAAATGGAAAGGATATTCGGGTGAAAAAATAGAATCTATTGTAAATATCGGAATTGGTGGTAGCGATTTGGGTCCAGTGATGGTTACTGAAGCACTGAAACCTTATTGGAAAAAGGGAATTCAATGTTATTTTGTATCCAATGTTGATGGAACACATATTGCAGAAACTTTGAAAAAAGTAAATCCTGCAACAACCTTATTTGTGATAGCTTCCAAAACATTTACTACCCAAGAAACGATGGCGAATGCCCATTCTGCAAGAAATTGGTTTTTAGAACATGCTAAAGAGGAAAAACACATTGCGAAGCATTTTGTGGCATTATCTACCAACAAAGAAGCAGTAAAACAATTTGGTATTGCACCTAAAAATATGTTTGAATTTTGGGATTGGGTTGGTGGTAGATACTCTCTTACTTCAGCTATTGGATTATCGATAGCTGCCACCATTGGTTTTGAGAATTTCAAATCCTTATTGAAAGGTTATCATGCTATGGATGAGCATTTTAGGACAACTCCTTTAGAAAAGAATTTGCCTAGTATATTTGCTTTGTTAGGAATATGGTATGGCAATTTTTGGGATGCTCACTCAGAAGCTATTTTACCTTATGATCAATATTTACATCGTTTTGCAGCCTATTTTCAGCAAGGTAACATGGAAAGTAATGGAAAATCTGTGGATAGGAGAGGGAATAGTGTCAATTACCAAACTGGACCAATTGTTTGGGGAGAGCCTGGGACGAATGGGCAACATGCTTTTTATCAGTTGATTCATCAAGGAACTCGATTGGTGCCATGTGATTTTATCGCTTCCGTACATTCACACAATCCAATTGGAAATCACCAAGAATTGCTTTTGTCTAATTTCTTTGCTCAAACCGAAGCTTTGATGAATGGTAAAACCTTAGCAGAAGCAATTGAAGAATTGAAAAAAGCGAATTTATCCGAAAATCAAATCAAAAAACTAGCTCCTTACAAAGTGTTTGTCGGCAATAGGCCTACCAATTCTATTTTGTTGGAACAGCTGACACCATATAGTTTGGGTTATTTAACTGCTTTATATGAACACAAGATTTTCACTCAAGGAATCATCTGGAATGTTTATAGTTTCGACCAATGGGGTGTGGAATTGGGCAAACAATTAGCCAATAAAATTGGTAAGGAACTGGTTGGTAATCAACCAATTACTTCTCATGACAGTTCGACAAATGGTTTGATGAACTTTTATAAATCAAAAAAATAAGATGGCAATTGTAAATCTTGAAGGGAAAATCCAGCATTACGATTGGGGTGGAAAAACATTTATTCCATCCATTTTTGGACTGCAAAGTAATGAAACGCCTTGTGCTGAATATTGGATGGGCACTCACCCAAATGGGATGTCAATGATTGAAAATACTGGTAAATCATTGGAGCAATACATAGCGGAGCATCCTGAAAAAAGTTTAGGACAAGCTACGGCTAAAGATTTTAATAACAAATTGCCTTTTTTGTTCAAAGTGCTGGATGTCGCTTCAATGCTATCGATTCAGGTACATCCGACAAAAGAAGCGGCGATAAAGGGGTTTGCAGCTGAAAATAAAGCGGGAATTCCACTCAATGCAACCAATAGAAATTTTAAAGATGACAATCACAAACCTGAAATCATGGTGGCTTTGTCAGAGTTTTGGTTGTTGCATGGTTTTCGATCTCCATTTCAAATTGCTAAAATCCTAAAAAGCAAAACGGCTTTTCATCCTTTAATGGCACAATTCAAGGAAAGAGATACCCGAAAATTGTATCAATATATCATGGAAATGCCTCAAGATAAAGTAAATGCATTATTGCAACCATTATTTGAAACTTTACAAAAACAGCAGCCTATTGATAAATCCAATCCTGATTATTGGGCATGGAAAGCCTTTGAACAATACACTAGAGCTGGGCAATATGACCGGGGCATTTTTTCGATATATTTATTGAATCTGGTGAAAATAGAAAAAGGGGGTGCGATATTTCAAGGAGCGGGCATACCACATGCCTATTTGGAAGGTCAAAATATGGAATTGATGGCGAATTCTGACAATGTATTTAGGGGTGGATTGACACCAAAATATATAGATGTGGCGATGTTGATAAACCATACCAGTTTTGAAACGGTGAGACCAAAAATCTTAAAAGGTAGAAAAAGCAAGTTTGAAAATAGCTATAAAACGGCATGTAAGGATTTTGAAATAGCTTCCATAGAATTAAAAAATAAGGCTAAGATGTATTTAAAAAAATGAAAAAAATATTTAGGACACTTTCAATCCATATTTATTCGATTTTGAATGGCACCAAATGGTGGAGCAGTTGAACTGGAAATTCAAAAATAGAATTTCAAAAAAGAACGACATTATTTCTTGATTGTGGGGAACTGTTCAATAAATTAACGGAGCAACTGGAAATTACAAATTTTCAGAGCTAGGAAGGCCTTTAAATAAATTTAATTTTATGTATATGAATATATTTATTTCTTAGCTCAACATTGTCAAAGACATATAACTCAAATGGAAAAAAATGAAAAGGAGTTTTTTGAAAATATTTAACCTAAAATATTGATATTAAATTTAAAATTGTAATTTTAATTGAAGCTCTTTTTGTCATTGAAAATTCCAATTATTAATTATTAAATATAATTAATAACAGCATTAACAAAATTTCATCACCAAACCTATTGTTTCATCACCCAATTATAATTATTTTAATATAATACAATATACATTTGTGAATTAATGTAAATATATGAGAGTATTCATTTTGGAAGATGATGAAATAATGTCTGCAAATATTGAACGGATATTATTAGAAAATTTTGATTTAATGATAACTCACTGTTCAAACACTTTAGATTTTACAAATCAATATAATAATGACAACACTGATATTTTAATAATTGATATAATGATTGATAACTCAAATGTATTAGAGTTGTTGAATAAATTTGTATCTACTTCAAAGCCAATAATTTTCATCACTGCTTTCCCAAATGCACAATATCTAAATTTCACAAAGCTCTTTAAAAATTCCATACTTTTAATCAAACCAATTCATGAACTCAGTATGTTGAGCTTCATCATGAGATATCAGGAAAATTATTTAATCGACCAAGGTGATTATTTAGAAGTTGGAAACTCAACAAAACGTAAAGAAAAAATATTGTATAAAAATATTGATCTGGTTGAAGTTCGAGGAAATTATTCCATTATTTATTCTGAAAATAAAAAAAATGTCATAAAAAAATCAATTTCCAAATTGGTCATAGATTCCAAAGGGATTTTGATGAAATTAAACAAAAACATTGCTGTAAATGTGAAATATATAGATAATATCAATAAAGAAAATGGAAGTATTAAAATTATGGACAAAAAATTTATTGTAAGTGAAAAATACTTTAAATACCATAATTCCTAATTTTCATGAGATTATCAATTTTTAGTTTTTTAATATTTGTTTTTTTTAATCAATATAGTTTTGGACAAAGCGGTAAATCTATCTTTTACAATACTTTAAACATAATAAAAAATAAAGATTCTGTAGAAAATATTTGGTTGCGACAAGACTATGACAGCTTTGAAAAACTAAATTCGTTATTAAGTTTAGAAAAGTCGTATTATATTGAAAGTAGTAGTAAATGCGGCTCTTTACTTGATTCTATCAAAAGAATTGAAGTCAAATTATACCAAAACAATACTTCTGGTTTGTACTCCTTCTTTTTAGCAAATACTTATACGAAAGCAAACAAAATCTATGATGCCTATAATAGTTATAACGAAGCCATTCAGAAATTTAAAATAAATAAAGATTCATTTGGATTAGCCAATTCTCTAATTTCATTAAGTTCGATATTGATGAAAAAAGATTTGACTAATACGACAAGTCAGGAATTGCTTGAAGAAGCAGAGCGAATTGCATTGCAAATCAATGATACAAAGTTGATTATAAGGTTATATATGGCTTATTTAAAGCTGTATTTGAGTGAAAATCAAAAAGATAATGATAATGAGTTGATTAATAAAATAGTTGATAAATTAAAAAAAGCAATAAAAGGGAAAAAGGATGAGAAATGGGGGTTGGCATATTTTAATACAAATTTAGGAACAATTGCATTATCAAAAAAATTATATATTGATGCAATTCGATATTATAAGAATGCACAAATTTATTATTTTGATATCAATGATGAGTCAGGTATAATGCTCAACTATTACAATATGGCTTTGGCATATTTTTATTTGAATGATTTTACAAATAGTATAAATACTGTAGATTTAGCATTGAAAATTGCGAATAAGAACCATTTTTTAACAGATAAAAAGAATTGTTATTATTTGAAAACTGAAATATTCAGAAGTACTAATCAGCTTGAAAATTGTTTAATTTATTACGATTCATTATTTATAATAAATGATTCTTTAATTCAAAATGAAAAAACAAATGAATTAAATGAGATAAGAACAAAATATCATGCTCAGCAATTGGAATTAACTAATGAAAATCTGAAAATCAAGCAATTAAATAATCAAAAAATCAAAAATATACTTCTGGTATTTTTATTATTTGCCTTTTTAGCTATTTGTACATTTATATATTTATATGTAAAAACATTGAAGCAAAAAATTAAAATTTCGAATCAAAATGTTGCTTTAGAAGATTTGACGAGAACAAAAGACTACTTTTTATCAATCATTGCTCATGACATAAAGCAACCCATCATTTCTCTTTTTAGCTTGAATAAAACGCTTAAATATTTTGCTAATTTAAAAGATTTTGATAGAGTTGATAAAATAATTAACTCGTTTGATAAATCAAGTATGAAAACATTGAAAATAATTGATAATTTATTTCATTGGTCATTTATTCAAAATCAAAATAAAGTTTACCAACCCGAAAAAATATTTTTTAAATCTAAAATGGAAGAAATCATTTCTAGATTTATTTTAGAGGACATTGAATTAGAAATTAATATACCAATTGATAACCAAATATTTATTTATTTTAATGTAAGCGATTTTGAAATATTAATGAGAAATCTAATTGATAATTCAATTAAATATGCCAAAGTAAATGAAAAAACAAAAATTTTAATTGAATTAATTAGCTCAGAAAAAGAAAATGAAGTTTGTATCCATTACAAAGATTTTGGTTTAGGAATGAATCAGGAAATGATTGATAAAACAAACAAGATATTTGAGGATCCTACTCCTTACCACCCAAAAGTTGATAATATGGGATTTGGAATTATCCTTATTTCAAAATTAATTAAAATGAATAATTCCAATATTTACTTGAAAAAGTCATCTTATTTTGGAACTGAATATATTCTAAATTTCAACAAAACTATTTAGTTTTTCTATTTTCATACAACTTTTCTTGATTTCATCACCACTTCATCGATTGTTTTGTCAAAAATGCAGTATTTGGCTACATTGTTGAAATTGTTTTCATACATAATTATATAGGAATATTTAATACTATTTTAAAACTATAATTTTTTTATTATGAAAAAGCTCACATTTTATCAAAGTTCAGAAAAGTTGATTTACAGTTTTCCTTTATCTGGAAAATTATGCTTTAATAATTTAAGTTACTAAATTTTTATTTTATCAATTAGATTTTAACAAAATGAAAAATAAAATTTCACATAGCTTTTATTATAACCAATCATCAAAATTTTTTATAAAATTAATTTTAGCATATTTTTTAATTTGCTTTTTTAATTTTAATTTAAAAGCTCAAATTTCAGGGTATGTTTTTAGAGATTTTAACGAAAATGGTGTAAAAGATAGTTCTTCTACATTTTTAGAAGTTAGGTTACCAGGTGTAATTGTTAATGCTTATAATTCTAGTAATGTTTTAGTAGGAACTACTACAACTTCTCCTGTTGGAACATATTCATTTACTGGGTTAACTTTGCCATTAAGAATAGAATTTACTGGTTTGATTTCAGGAGACTATTCTAGTCCAGTAAGTACCACTTCTACAAGTAATAAATCGAGTGTTCAATTTTATAGTGCATCTAGTACAGATGCTAATTTTGGTGTAAATTATCCTGATCATTATATTTCTAAAATAGATCCTGATTATGTAGTATCTCAATTTGAGGCGAATAGACCATCTGCATCTATACCAGATGCAAATGCCATGCTGATACAATCATATTCTGCTAGAGGAAAAGATTTTGCACCATCTATTGCATCAACTGCAGAAATTGGTGGTACTTGGGGTATTACTTATGATAGAAAAGAGGATTGATATATACATCTGCATTGGTGAAAAGACATGCAGCAATGAGAGATAATGATAGTGATGGTAAAGAAGATATTGGAGCAATTTATGTTTTGACATCTACAGGCTCTGCAATGTTGTGGCATGATTTGTCAGATCTAGGTATTGATTTTGGACTATCATTAATGCCTACAATTTCAACTAGAGCTTTACCTACAACACTTACAGGTCCTACACATGATCCAGCTATGTTTCCATTAGTTGGTAAAATAGGAATTGGAGGTATAGAATTATCTGATGATTTTTCAAAAATGTATGTAATGAATCTGTATGATAAAAAGATCTATACTATAGATGTTGAAAATAAGTCATTACTTGCTACTAGTTCAGCTGTTCCAAATCCTTGTAATAGTGGTGTTGGTAATGTAAGACCATTTGCATTGAAATATCATAGAGGAAAATTATATGTAGGTGCTATCTGTGATGCAATAACATCTCAAAATAAAAATGATCTAAATGCTGTTGTATATAGTTATGATGGTACAAGTTTTACTAGTGTTTTGAATTTTCCATTAACTTATAATAAAGGTTATGCTTTTAAAGATTTAGACGATAATAATGGCAATGGTATAAAAGAAGAATTTGGCAAACAATGGAACCCTTGGCTAGATGTAATGCCACCTGTTATTATGGCTCAAAGTACTGCAGATTTACTATCATATCCTCAGCCAATGCTAGTTGATTTAGAGTTTGATGTTGATGAATCCATGATAATTGTTTTTAATGATAGAGCAGGACATCAATTGGGTTATAGAAATTTTGGGACTAATACAAGTTCGAATAAATTATATAGTGCATTAGTGGGTGGTGATATATTAAGAGCTGCACCAACAGGTAGTACTTTTGTATTAGAAAATAATGCTTCGGTTGGCGGTGTTACAACTGCAGGAGCAAATAATGGTCAAGGACCAGGTGGTGGCGAATTTTATTTTAATGATGGAGATCAAGCTCTATATCATGCAGAAGATATTATTGGTGGAAGTATGTTTTTTCCAGGGAAAAGAGAAGTCGCTGTAGTTGTTACAGATCCAATTGATTATTGGACTGGTGGAGTTTATTTTATGGATAATAAAACAGGTAGTACTAGCTATTCTACTGATACCTATCAATTATATGTAACTCATCAAGATGAAACTAAATATGGGAAAGCGAATGGTCTAGGTGATATGGAAATTCTTTCTGAACCACCTCCTATTGAAATTGGTAATAGAGTTTGGGTAGATGATAATGGTAATGGTATTCAAGATGCAGGAGAAGCAGCATTACAAGGTGTTATTGTTCAATTATTGAAAGAAGATGGATCTTTAATTGCCTTTGCAACTACTGATTCAAATGGAAATTACATCTTTAGTTCAGCACCAGGTGCTTCTTCAAGTGCTTATAAATATGGATTAACTATCTTGCAACAAACAAAATACATTGTTAGAATACCCAATGTGCAAGGAGGTAGTAAGCAGGCTGTTATTGGTTCAAATGTTCTTACTACTGTTAATTCAGATAATACAACAAATGGTGATGTAAGAGATAGTGATGGTAGTTTAAATGTGAATAGTGCTGATGTGACTATCACAACAGGTATATTTGGTGAAAACAATCATACATGGATTTTGGGTTTTCATCTGCACCAACCTGCTCAATTTCAGCAACATGCTCTGCAATACCACAATCAAATTGTTCTCCAATAAATGGAAGTGCAAGTGTTACAGTGAATGGAGCTCAAGGAACTATTAGTTATATATGGAGTTCTGGAGAAACAACTGCATCAATCTCAAATAAATCAGCAGGCACTTACACTGTTACAGTAACTGATGATTTTGCTGCTGGTTGTAATACGACTTGTCAGGCAATAATTGCAAATAATACAACTCCACCAACGGTTACTTGCTCAAAAGTGGATAACTCCAATTGTGCAACACCAAATGGAACGGCTACTGCAACAGCATCAGGTGTAACTTATTTGTGGAGTAATGGAAAGACTACAGCTACCATAACTGGCTTGAATGCAGGGACTTATACGGTTACTGTAACCAGTACAACCAGTTCTTGTACAAATACTTGTTCGGCAGTTGTTACAAACACATCTGCACCACCAACGGTTACTTGCTCAAAAGTGGATAACTCCAATTGTGCAACACCAAATGGAACGGCTACTGCAACAGCATCAGGAGTAACTTATTTGTGGAGTAATGGAGGCACTACTGCTACCATAACTGGTTTGAATGCAGGGACTTATACGGTTACTGTAACCAGTACAACTAGTTCTTGTACAAATACTTGTTCGGCTATTGTTTCAAATACATCTGCACCACCAACGGTTACTTGCTCAAAAGTGGATAACTCCAATTGTGCAACACCAAATGGAACTGCAACTGCAACAGCATCAGGTGTAACTTATTTGTGGAGCAATGGAGGAACTACTGCTACCATAACTGGCTTGAATGCAGGGACTTATACAGTTACAGTAACCAGTACAACTAGTTCTTGTACAAATACTTGTTCGGCTGTAGTTTCAAATACATCTGCACCACCAACAGTTACTTGCTCAAAAGTGGATAACTCCAATTGTGCAACACCAAATGGAACGGCTACTGCAACAGCATCAGGTGTAACTTATTTGTGGAGCAATGGAGGCACTACTGCTACCATAACTGGTTTGAATGCAGGAACTTATACGGTTACTGTAACCAGTACAACTAGTTTTTGTACTAGTACTTGTTCAGCAACTATCCAAAACACAACAAGTCCACCTAGTATAACTTGCACTCCAACACAGCCTACTTGTCTTACTCAAAATGGTGGAAGTGTTAGCACTTCAGTAATTGGTGGAACTTTACCATTAACTTATTTATGGTCAAATGGTGCGACTAGTGCAATAAATTCAAATATAGGGGCTGGAACTTATACAGTTACAGTAACAGACAATAATAGTTGTACTGCAACTTGTTCTTCAGTCTTGAATGCACCTTTAGGTTGCTGTGTAATCAATAATCTTGGTTTAGTAATTGGAAATTGTAATAATAAAGGTACATTAACCAATGCAGCCGATGATGAATATACTTTTACATTGAACCCAACGGGGAATGGTGTAGGGGCAACCTATACTGTAAATGGTTTACCAAACAGCCCACAAACAGGGACTTATGGAAGCCCAACGACATTTGGTCCTTATTTAATCAGTGCTGGTGTATTGAGTATAACAGTAGTAGATAATGTTGCAAGTACTTGTACTAAAACAGCTAGTGTAACACCTCCGCCATCCTGTTCAGTATGTAATGTAGCACCGCCAGTTTTGACAGTAAGTGATAATGTATGTCCAAACAGAACTGGATCTATCAATTTAGTACAAGGTTGTGGAGCCGGCACCTTCATTCAATACAGCATCAATAATGGCGCATCTTGGAGTTCAGTGAAGCCATTGTATTCTACCACACCGAGAACTATTTTGGCTAGATGTGTAAATAGTACAGATAATCTTTGTAAAAGCCCAAATACTTCTGTGACAACTGCACCAAAGCCATGTATCCCGAAATTAGGAACAGAATGCTCCTTAACTGCAAATGCAACAATTGATCCTTGTAATAATAATGGGACAGACAATTTATCAACTGATGATTATTTCACTATTCAAGTGAATGCATCTGTTTTAAATGGTGGAACTAGCAATAAGTACGAAGTAGTTGTTGGAGCAGATCCTTTAACAGGCACTGGCGGTAATGTATTGAATAGTGGAGGGACAAATTTTGGCTCACCAGTTACAGTTGGAAATACTAAGGTTTTTGTGGCAGATGGTATAACAATTTATCAATTATTGATTAGAGATATTAATAATAATAATTGCTATCAGATAATTGATATTGATCCAGTTGCTCCATGCTCACTGGCACCACCAAAAAGCCCATGTTATCCTGTACCTTGTGTACCAATTGGAATTAATAAAAATTAACCATGAAAGAACACTACTAATTGTTTGAATAATCAGCTCTCAGAATTGAGAAATTTACATTAAATAATTAGTAATAAAAATAAATAAATATTGAGTTATAAATAGTAAATCAAGCTCTGCCAAAAAGTTGGTAGGGCTTATTTTTTTGACTTATTTCTTGTAAAATTGTTTGTGAAATGTAAGAATTATGACAATTTATTTTAAGCATTCCAAACCAAAAAATTATATTTCATGCAAACAGGTAATTAAAAGTTATGAAAATGTAATTAAAAATGATTATTAAAAATTATTAAAAATCACTTTTATTTTGAAATATAATTATTTAAATATTTGAATAATAATGTAATATAAAATAATAAATTACTATTTAAAAAAATTAAACTTAATTAATGTGTCACAAAATATTTTAATAATCCATTTTATTTGCTGATATCTAATATATATTTGCAAACGTTATTATAATAGTACTCATACTTTTTTTAAATACTCATTTATGAACTTACATTTTTTGGAGCCAAAACTTCTTACTTTTTTTTCAATAAATAAATATGTTAGCATATTTAGACATTTATCAGCTGCTTTAATTATATTCTTACCTAATTTCATTTTTGCACAATTTACTGGGACTCTTGTACCTTCCGAATCTATTTGTATATCAAATGGTTCTGTAAAAGTAAATAGTGCAGACCCATCTAGTATTTATATTTTAACTGGAGCTGGTGTGCCTCAAACATCATTTGGACCCGGTCAAACAACTTATACTTATTTGAATTTACCAGCTGGTGTTTATACAGTAACTGAAGTACAAAGTGACAATCAAGAATTCACTTCTACTACTACTGTTACAACAACTTATGAACAAAATTGGCAATTTACAGCTGATGTTTCTTTTATTAATTGTTCAGGAGGTAATCCAGGCTCAATTTGTGTGAAAGTAACAGGCATTACAAATGCAACGAGCATTCAACAAAGACCACCATATACTTATAGAATTTCTGCTCCAAATGGAACATTACCTCCTGATGGTACAGGTTCACCAGCATATGGTACTAACCCAGAATTTTGTTTTACACCTTCTGTAGCTCAAGGAAAAACTTTTCAAATTCAAACAAAAGACAATTGTGGCAATTTTAAAACTTTTAATATTCAAGTTCCAAATAATCCACCACCTCCATCTTTGAATGCAACCTATAAAGGGTTTACTGATTGTTCTGGTAAATCAAAATATACTATTACTGCTGCTGGTGGTACAGGACCTTATACTACAACCATTATCTCAGGTCCTGATCAGGTCGGGAATTCTAGTTCAACTAATCCTACAAATTTTGATTTATTACCATTGTCTACTTATGTTTTTGAAATAAAAGATCAATGTGGTGGTACCATTAAAAAAACAATTACTACTACAGATTACACACCACCATGTATATATACATCTGGTTCAGAGGGTTCCTGTGGTCCAACTCCGAATGGGACTGGAGCACAAGTAATAAATATTTGCACAACAGGAATTGGACCTTTTTCATTATCAATTACAAGTACTTGTGGTTATACCCAAACTATTAATAATGTTTCAGAATATACTACAATCAGCAATTTGCCAAGACCATGCTCTTATACAGTTGTTGTTACCGATGGATGTGGAAAAACAAATACTGCAACCTTCGAACTAATTCCTCCTGGGGTTGGTACATTGCAATGTGGATTCAATTTCTTATGTCCAGATCAAGGATCTGATAAAGTTAAAGTTAGAAATTATATGGAATGGAGCAAATATGTTGCAAAGTATCCATTATCAATCACTTTAAAAGATGTGAATAATAATTTAATTGCAGGCTATCCACAAAATATGAATTATTCATCTTATGAAAATATTCAAGCATTAGACCCTGGAACTTATAGTTATTATATTGTTGACCAATGTGGTGCAACTTGTGAAGGCACATTTGATGTACCTACTTATAGTTTACCTACCGTTATAGTTGATGTGAATCACCAATGTTATGGTTCAGGTGTAATTACTTTGGTTGGTGTTAATAATAATCCTATTTCAAGTAATAGTTACAGTTACCAGATAATTGCTGGACCTACAGATGTATGGAAAACTTCTGAAGTGCCTGATGTGACAAATCAAGGTAAGTTTTCAAAATTGCTAAGTGGTGGTACTTATACATTTACCTATAATGATGGTTGTCAAAATGTAAGTATAGATGCGACTGTTCCAGAGTGGCAACAACCCACTTATGAAGTAAGTTATGGTTTAGTTTGTCCTCCAGTAACTCAAGGGGATGTGCAAATATTTAATTTACAACCAGCTAATCTTAAAAGACCTTATTATTGGCAAATAATTGGGGACTAATTCAAATGCTTATGGATCGACAGCGCCATATTATGGAACACTTCCTTATCCACCTTTGCCTGGTTCGTTAGATTCTTTATTTGCTGGTCTTCCACCAAATTTAGATAATTCTACAGCCACTTATACTATCCAAGGTTATGATGCTTGCGGAAACTCATATTTGAATGCAGCAAAAGTTGGATTGTTTCCTGATGAAACATTGATATTAGACAAAACGTCTTTTTGTAATGGTCCAGGAGTAACTTTAAAAGCTAGAGTTTCAGATTTTATTGTGGGTGCAACATATGAATATTACAGAGATGGAATTTTGGTTGCTTGAGTAATAAACTATTTACAACCATAAGCCCTGCACTACCAGGTGTTTACAAAGCAAGAATAATTGCAGGGATAGCACCAAATACATGTGAAAAAGAAACACCTGAAGTGATAGTTTCAACTATTGCAGAATTGAAAATAAATAGTCCGATTAATAAATGTTCGGATGGAACAGCTGATATTACTTTGCCAGAAATAACATTAGGTAGTACTTCTGGAATGCTTTCCTATTATAAAGATTCTGCTTTGACAATGGCTATTCCTGACCCTACAATGATTTCAACTGCTGGAAAATACTTTATTCATTTAGTGACTAATACAAGTCCAATTTGTGATATTATTGGAGCCATTCAAATAAAAGATAGTGTTTGTTGTGCAATAAATAATGCTAATTTAGTAGTTGGAAATTGCAATTCCAATAATACTTTAACAAATGCAGATGATGATACATATACATTTACATTAGACCCAACTGGTGATGGAATTGCTACAACTTATCTTGTAACAGGTTTGACCAATAGTCCAGTAACAGCGAATTATGGAGCTCCTACTACTTTTGGTCCCTATTTAATAAAAGATGGAATCTTGAATATTACTATTACTGATGCAAATAATAGTACTTGTAAAACTATATTATCAGTTACTCCACCAAATTCCTGCTCAGTTTGTAATGTTACTGAGCCTTTGCTTTCAGTTAATGATAATATTTGTCCAAATAGAACTGGAACAATTAATTTGGTTCAAGTTTGTGGTGCAGGCACATTTAATCAATACAGCATCAATAATGGAATTACTTGGAGTACTGTTAAACCTATGTATTCTACTATACCACTTACCATTTTGGCAAGATGTGTTCATAGTATTGATACAACTTGTAAAAGCTTAAATTCTACAGTAACTACAAATCCTAAAAAGTGTAGCCCGAAAGATGGTGAGTCTTGCTCAATCACTTCAAATGCGACAATTGATCCTTGCAATAATAATGGAACTGATGATATTCTTAGCAGATGATTATTTTACAATCCAGATAAATGCAACTGTCGAAAATGGTGGTTCTAGCAATAAATATGAAGTGGTAATTGGTGCTGACCCAATGACTGGTCTAGGAGGTAATATACTCAATAGTAGTGGAACAGCATATGGGTCTCCAGCAACCATTGGGAATACAAAAATTTTCAAGGCAGATGGAATATCAACCTATCAATTGGTGGTGAGAGATATCAATAATAATAATTGTTTCCAATTGATTGATATTTCATCAGTACCTTCTTGTTCTGATGCACCTGCTAAAAGCCCTTGTTATCCTGTGCCTTGTGTGCCAATTGGGATGAATAAGAATTAGAAAATATTGGTGAATCCCGAAGTTCCGATATCCCGAAGTTAAGGGACGGAACTAGAGGTTAATTTGTTGATTTGGAAAATTCGAGAATTCGAAAATTCCTTTCCAACCCAAAATTTCGGGATTATATAAATTAAGGATGTGTATTTTGTAAATACGATACAATGGTTTAATCGAAAATTTGTAAAATCTTTTTAGGATTTATCAATATATTGAAATAGAAGACAATCTATAAATGTTAAAATATTGAGTTATAAATAGTTAAAATAGTTCTATCAAAAAGTTGGAAGAACTTTTTTTATACTCATTTTAAACTCTATTTTTTTATTTTTGAAAAATATGAAATTATATAAACAGCTATTATAACTTCAATTATGCTTAATGGGACTGCATATATTAAAATATTGAAAGGAAGAACATTTAAATTACCTAGGACTAACCACATCATTAAGAATCCTGCTACCCAACCTAAAGATATCGTTTCGAAAAAATTAAATCTTTTGTATATAATGTAAAGGAAGATAGAAAATACAAAAGACCAAATTCCCCAAATAGCCCCATTTACAGGTTTCTCTGGAAAAATGAGACCTAAGTTTTGAAAGTGGTTTATCCATTCAGAATGAACCAAAAAAGAATTTCGAAAGAATTCAGAGATACTTATCCAAATAAAGGCAAGAAAAATAGCTAAAATACTTTTTTGATTCATAATAGTTATTGTTTTTTTGCAAATTGTTCAACAGAAATCATTGGTTTACCAAGCAAATCCCAAGTTTTTTGTGATTCAAATGTATCAATATTATTTAGCATTATTTGCATCAAGTTGGACTGAAATTTTATGTATGGCATAAAAATACTCATAAATTTTAAAATTCCAATTGGGAAAGCACCTACAGATAGTTTTTCTTTAGAATATCCATTTCCAAATTGCTGAGCACCTTCTTGCATTGTCAAAGCATCAGGTCATTGTGATGAAAATTCTTGATTCAGTACTTTATCAGATTTGAAGGCATTTGCTACATTTCTTCCAAAATCCTCTCCTTGATATCCACCAAGCTTTATTATTTACAGTGGCTTTTATGTAATTTACTTTATTTCCTCTCTTCATACCATCGGATGCAAAGTTTTTCATAAAATTAGAAACAGATTCAGTTAAATAATTGATGTCCAAAATTAGAATTATATAATTGTAAAAATCCTATTCAAATAAATAGAATCGGACTTTAGTCCGATTCGCCTTAAGAGAGTAAAAGAATTGACTTTAGTCAAACAATCTTGGTTTTAGGCTTAAAATCAATCAAATAAATAAATTTTTTATTATTTTGAAAATATTAAATGTCCATGATATTTAGGCATTTATGAAATTTCTTTTTAGTGAAAATTTTTGATTAGTTACTTCATAAACTTTTTATATAAAATGAACATTACATAGCATATTTTTATTGTTTTTAAGATTATCGTTACTACCATTTTTTAGGTTCTCTTTCAACCAAATGATTTTATTTTTCTTTTTTAATATTTCATTAATTTTGA
>JADJVK010000012.1 GCA_016710625.1 Saprospiraceae bacterium | reverse complement strand
GTCTTCCCCATTTTCATTCAGTACTTTATAGAGTTTACTATTACTAGGATTTCCGATTTTTACCTCTTGAATGATTGAAAAATGATCCGTCATTACCACTCCATCTTTATGTGAGTTTGCATCGTGGCAACCACTAGTTCCACAAGAACTATTTAAAAGTGGAGCAATTGACTGACTAAAATATACTGTATCAGGAGAACAGGTAGTCGTCTCAACAGGGGGTTGATAAGGAACTAATGATTCATATTTGCAAGAAACATAGATCAGTGTTGTAGCAAGTCCAAAGAATATCAATAATTTTTTCATAATTTCATATTTTGACCAAAAATATATAGTAAATGAATTATATAGAAAAATTACTATTTGAAATGGCAAAATAGCAAACTGAAATGGGAATATTTAGCTGTCAATAGTCAAATTAAACCAACTTAGCTTTATTCCAAAGTGCATCCATTTCCTGAAGTGTCATTTCAAGAAGCGGTTTCGTTGCATTTTTTTCAATGAATTCGAATCTAAATTTAAATTTTTTATTGATTTTTTCCAATGCTGTTTCTGGGTCGATGCCATTAAATCTAGCATAGTTGATGAGTGAAAATAGGACATCTCCAAATTCTTCTTCTTGCTTTTCTTTAGAAAGATTTTGGTCAATTGTTTCTTTAAATTCTGCAATTTCTTCTTGAACTTTCTCCCATACTTGTTCTGAGTTTTCCCATTCAAACCCAACTTGTTTGGTTTTTTCTTGCATTCTATATGCTTTTACCATAGCTGGCATTGAGTTGGGCACTCCAGAGAGGACTGATTTTTTTCCCTCTTTTAGCTTCAGCTGTTCCCAGTTTTTCTTTACTTCTTCTTCTGTTTCTGCCACCACATTACTATAGCTATGAGGATGACGTCGAATCAATTTATCACAAATGCCATTCAATGCATCTGCAATATCAAAATCATTGGTTTCACTGCCTATTTTTGCATAAAATACCATATGTAACATCAAATCTCCAATTTCCTCTTGGATCCCTTTCATATCTTTCTCAATGATTGCATCCGCCAATTCATATGTTTCCTCAATTGTCAGGTTTCTCAGACTCTCAAAAGTTTGTTTCTTATCCCAAGGGCATTTTTCCCGCAAATCATCCATTATATTTAACAATCTTTCAAAAGCAGCTAATCGATTATCCATTTATATTTTTTTTTTGCAAAGATAGATAAAGTTGGTAAAGTTGTTGGAGATGTTGGAGTTGTTAGAGTTGTTTATTTGTTGATGTGTTGATTTGTTGATGTGTTTATTTGTTATGGTTGTTTTAGTTGTTTATTTTTTGATGTATTTATTTGTTGATTTGCTTATTCCGAAATGTTGAAAGCTGATTTGTAAAACTCTTCAACTCCCCAACTCCCCCTCAACTCCTTCACCCACTCCCAAAAGTATGACCCCAGTATTTTCTGTCGATTTTTTAAGCAAGTTTATCGGAATCGTTAAAAAAAGATTTGGAAACTTAATTCAAATTGACTTATATTTGATATCAAATTAATATCACTTTAAATCAAATTTTATGGAAAAAGTAATTAAACCCAATTCAGGCTGGATGTTTTTATTGTTCTTTTTTGCTACATTGATCAGTGGGGTAGCATTGTTGGTGAATCATCAAATGGCTTTAGGAATTATTTTGGTTGTTATAGCAGTTTTTATTGCTCCAGGTTTTATGGCAATCGAACCCAATAGTAGTAGAATTCTTAATCTTTTTGGAACCTATAAAGGAACTATAAAAGAAAGTGGATTTTATTGGACAAACCCATTTTATCTTAGAAAGAATATTTCATTGAGAGGTAATAATCTGGAAACCAATCATATAAAAGTGAATGACAAACCAGGAAATCCGATTGTGTTAGGAGCGATAGTGACTTGGAAAGTGGAGGATACTTACAAAGCAGTTTTTGAAGTGGACAAATATGAATCTTTTGTAAACACACAGAGTGAAGCTGCTTTAAGAAAATTGGCGGGAATGTATGCCTATGATAATCATGAAGATGAAAGTGCAAAAGTAACCTTGAGAGATAGTTCTGATGAAGTGAATCATCGTTTGGAATCCGAAATTAGCGAAAGATTGTCGATAGCTGGTATCAAAATAATTGAAGCTAGAATTAGTCATCTGGCATATTCTACCGAAATTGCTGGTGCTATGCTCCAACGCCAACAGGCTTCTGCCATTATTTCAGCAAGAAGTAAGATTGTGGAAGGTGCTGTGGGAATGGTGGAAATGGCTTTGCAACAATTGTCGGGAAGAGATATAGTCCATTTGGATGATGACAAAAAAGCTGCGATGGTGAGCAATCTTTTGGTGGTGCTTTGTGGTGATAGAAATGTCAGCCCAGTCATCAATTCTGGAACATTACATCAATAATAAAGGAATAAAAAAAAATCAACAGGCTTAATAAGATTATTTTGCCTGTTGATTTTCTGTTTTTACAACTCAAAAATCAATCAAGTTTATGGGCAAAAAGTCTTTTGTATTGAGGGTAGAGGAAGACACTTTTGCAGCTTTAGAAAAATGGGCTGCGGATGAATTTCGGAGTGTCAATGGGCAATTGGAATGGATTGTTAGTGAGGCATTAAAGAAAAATGGTCGATTGAAGCAACAAAATATCGTTAATAATGATAAAAAAGAAAATAAGAATGATTAATTTTCGTCATTATTAGGTTTTCCTATTCATCTGATTTTATTAATATGTGGAGATTATTTTTTGGATTTGCAGTTTTAGCACTAGTAGCATCTTGTACTTATACATTAAAAGTTAAAGATGGTAAGACTGCTTTTGATAGAAAACAATATGCAGTTGCGACCAAAATGCTCCAAAAAGAAATAGCTAAAGGAAAAACTAAATCGGAGAAAAAGAAAAAATCCTATTTGTTAGCAGAGAGTTTTACACAGCTACACAAACCAGAACAAGCCCAAACTTGGTATAAATTTGCTTACGACAACGGTTATGGAACTGATGCTTTAAAAGGATATGCCTTTTCGTTGAAAATGATGGGTAATTACGAAGAAGCAAAGGCAGTTTTCAAACAATTGGGGCAGGAAATTGGGAGCCCGTATGAATTCAGGAAGGAAATTTCATCATGCACTGTTGCTGACTTATGGAACAAAGATAGTGCTTATAACGAATTTAGAATTATCAACCAACCATTCAACACTTCCTCTGCTGAATATGCTCCTTATCTGGTAGGAGCCCACCATTTAATTTTCACTTCTGATAGAGGTGCTGTAGATAAAAAAACGAAATACAACTGGACAGGGAATTCATTTTCAGATATTTATGAAACAGATGAGAATGGCAATTGCCGTAAAATAGAAAATCCATTCAATTCATCAGGGAATGATGGCACTTTGTGTTATAATCAGAATCAAACTGAAGCATATTTTACGAGTTGTAATGATATAGGCAATAATGATGTGTATTGTAAGCTGATGATTTCAAGAAAAATTGGAAACAATTGGACAGAATCTGAGCCGTTGCCATTTTGTGAAAACAAAGTGAATTATGGTCATCCGACCTTATCTTCTGACGGAAATACCCTCTATTTTTGTTGCAATAAATCGGATGGATGGGGTGGTTATGATATTTACAAAGTTGAGAGAAAGAATGGCATTTGGGGAATTCCTGATTTACTTGGAAGAAGTATCAATTCTTCCGATAACGAGCTTTTTCCAAATATGGACGGTGATACTTTGTATTTTGCCTCCAATGGTCATAGCGGAATGGGCGGATTGGATATTTATAAATCATATAAATCAAATAAAGATACTTGGACGCCAGCTCAAAATCTAAAAGCACCCATCAATAGCTGTGGCGATGATTTTTCATTCATTCCAGATAGATTCACCCAATTGGATACTAGTATAAAAATGAGTGGATATTTTACATCGAATAGAGTGGGAGGAAAGGGAAATGACGATATTTATAAGTTTGAAAAAGTTACGCCAAAACCAAGACCAGAAAAGAAAGATACCATCAAGAAAAATATAGAATACAGGTTAGTTTTGGAAGGATACGTTTTGGAGAAGATTTTTGAAAATCCATTAGATCCAAATAGTAAAGTGAAAGCTAGAAAACCATTGGCAAATGCTGATGTAAATGTTAGTTTTGGCAATAACAAAGCTAAAAGTTTCAAAACTGGAGAGGATGGATTTTTCACTTTTGATATGGATGAAAATACGGAGTATTTATTATATGCTTTCAAAGATAATTATTTGAGAAAAGACGGCAGATTTTCAACTGTCGGAATCGCAAAAGACCCAGCGAATCCAATACAAAAATATGAGGTGGAGTTAGTGTTGGATCAGATATTTAAAAACAAAGAGATTGTATTAGACAATATCTATTATGACTTTGATAAATCAGATATCAGAGAGGATGCAAAGCCAACCTTGAATCAATTGGCAAACACTCTGAAGCAAAATCCATCGATAAAAATACAATTGTCCTCTCATACAGATTGCAGAGGAAACGAAGGATATAATGAAGAGCTTAGCCAAAGAAGGGCTCAAAGTGCCGTAGATTATCTTATCAGTTTAGGGATTAATGCTAATAGATTGATTGCCAAAGGATATGGAGAAAGCAACCCAGCAGTTATTTGCAATTGTTCCAATTGTACAGAAGAAGAACATCAAAAAAATAGGAGGACTACATTTAAGATTTTGGAATGACAAATTGGAAACATTGATTTCAAAAAGCCCACAAGACTCTTCTAATTGCTTTATTTTCAAATCGATAGATTGAAGTTTGGCATCTAGAATATTTATTTTATCATGTTTGGTAAATTTTTTATCATACCAAGCATCTATGAGTTCCCCAATTTCACTAAGGGTAAAACCTACTGCTTTTGCATGCCCAATTTCCAATTTATCTACTGTCTTCATCATAGTGAAATAATTGTTAGTTACGGCTTCCAATCGGCCCTTTATCAACCCCTTCAAGGTGAGCGCGTTCTTTTGATAATTCATTGATTAGCATTTGCAAAAATTAAATAAAACACAACCAAGCGGCTTCTTGTAAATTGAAATTAAAGAAAAAACCGGAACAAGAACGAGAACGCACGCAAAATCTAATTTGAAAGTTTATAGAGGGAGAGAGAAACGGGGGGTTCGGCCCCGGTAGAAAGCCCCTACTTAGGGCAAAAATGAACAGGGAGGTGACGAGGCGCCCTACATGGCCAAAACCCGGCCGCCCAACAGCAAAGATTTCAAGCTCCAAAACACAGTTGAACCACGCAGAAGAATTTTGCCAACTGGTTTTTGCAATTGTAAGGAAAGGGTAAAATTTTGTTAATTTTTCAGACTAATGTTAAAGTGATGTTAAACCTCTGTTTTTTCAAAAAATGGATTAATCTATTGGAAAAATAAATCGTCTTAACTATATTATTCATTCATTTAAAAATTAAAAATAATGAAAAAAATAGTTTTAGCATCTGTGTTCGCAGTTGGTTCATTTTTAACTGTTAATGCACAAAACGGTTTACAACAAAAGACTGCTCCAGCAACACCAACTCCTGCTCCATCTACAACAAATGCAGATGAGTCGAAGCCTAAAAATAATAGGGAGAAAATGAAAAATATGACTCCTGAAGAAAAAGCTGCAATGAGAAAGGAAAGGGGTGAAAGAATGGGAAAAGCGAAAGAAAAAATTTGACCAATTACCTCCTGAAAAGCAAGCTGAAATCAAAGAGAGAAGAGAGCAGATGAAAAACATGACTCCTGAAGAAAAAGCAGCAATGAAAAAAGAAAGAGGTGAGAGAATGGGAAAAGCAAAGGAAAAATACGACCAATTATCTCCAGAAAAGCAAGCTGAAATCAAAGAGAGAAGAGAGAAAATGAAAAATATGACTCCTGAAGAAAAAGCAGCAATGAAAAAAGAAAGAGGTGAGAAAATGGAAAAAGCGAAAGAAAAATTCGACCAATTACCTCCAGAAAAGCAAGCTGAAATAAAGGCAGATAAGGAGAAGATTAAAAATATGACTAAGGAAGAAAGAAAAGCCTATTTCCAATCTAAAAAGCAAAATAAAAATTAGCATAATCCCGAAAAACACTATTTTTTGTTTTTTTCAAAATAGGACTGCATTGGTTCAAAATAATTATCAACCCAGCCTTGTTTGTAGTGAAAATCAGCATCTAACAACTGGCTATGATGTAGTTCCAAGATAGTTTTATGCTCATTTATTGAGATGAGTTTTATTTCCAGAATTGAATCTTCCTGATTATCTAAAAAATCAACCGTTCTCCATCTTTGTTTAATATATTCATTCTGAATCAGTTCCAAGTTGACTCCTGAAATATATTCATCCCAAGCTGAAAATTCTCCTCCAATATTTTGTGAAATATTAGCATCACCTCCCGTCATTGCTGCATGTTCTTCGCTATTTAGCCAAGCATTATAGATAGCTCTTGCCGAAGCATTTATCTCACACGATATTTTAAAGTCCATATTTTTTTCATCAAATATACTGCATTATTTAAGTAACTTCAGGGATTATTTTTTGCCTTTTGTCGAATATTATGAAATTATTAAAAAAAATATTTGGATTTAATAAACAGTGTTCAGTATATTTGCTACGTAATTATTAAAAACGTTGTAAAATAGAAAATGGGTACAGCAGAAAGAAAAGAAAGAGAAAAGGCAGAGCTAAAAGAATTAATATTAAAAACAGCAAAAGATATTCTTGTCAAAAACGGACAAGATGGACTTTCTATTAGAAAAATCGCTTCAATAGTGGAATATAGTCCAGCAACCATCTATCTTTATTTTAAAGATAAGGATGAAATTTTGCATGAACTGATGGAAGTTGGCTTTAAAATGATGGGCTCCTACATGAAGCATATCAGTCCTGATATGAGTCCGATAGAGAGAATTCACAAAACTGGAGAAGCTTACATTAAATTCGGATTGGAGAACAAGGATTGGTATGATTTGATGTTCAACTCTGAAAAGCCCATGAAACATATTTTCGATTGTGGTGCAGAATGGAATGAAGGTATGAATATGTTCAACTTTTTAGTTTTGAATTGCGAACAAGCCATAAAAGAAAATAACCTAACAAATCTAGAACCCCAAATTCTAGCTTTACAACTATGGAGCACCGTTCATGGATTGGTGAATCTCACCTTATCCGAAAGGATGTGTATAGTGGTTGAAGGTGAACCTAATGAGCTGATTAATAAAACGTTAACTTCCATGTTGGTGAGCATTTTTAATCAAGTTAAATAAAAAATTTAATTTATTACTAAACGGTGTAAATAAAAAATACATGAGAAAGTATCTCAATCTAATCTTACTTTTAGGGTGTTCTACTTTTGTATTAGGACAAGATTTTTCGCCAATCTTACAGAAAGCATGGGCGAACAATGAACAACTAAAATCAAAGACTTTCAATTTGAAAATGGCAGAAATTGCTTTGAAAGAAGCTAAGGCTTTGTACGGACCAACTGCCCAGTTTAACACCCAATACACCTTAGCTGTTGGGGGAAGGAGCATTTCTTTACCAGTTGGTGATTTGATGAATCCTGTTTATTCTACTTTAAATAAACTGACTAACTCTAATAGTTTTCCTCAAATAGAAAATGTAAAAGAGCAGTTTTTACCAAATAATTTTTACGATGCAAAATTTCGTGTTTCCCAACCAATTTATTATCCAGAGTTAGCATTGAATAAGAAACTCAAAGCAGAAAGCATCGAGCTAAAGTCGCTGGAAATAAAAGCTTACAAAAGATGGTTGGCGAAGGAAATCATGCAATCCTATTTTCAAGTAACTAAAGCAAAAGAAGCCATCAAGATATTTGAAAATTCGGATTCCCTTTTAATGGAAGCTAGGAGAACGACTCAAAGTATGGTCAAAAATGGCGTTGCGTTACCTTCTGCCTTGAATAGGATTGAGTCTCAAATGGCATCAATTGATGCACTAAAGATTGAGGCAAATACGAACTTTTCCAATGCCAAAAAATATTTGTTTTTCTTAGAAGGTGTTCCAGAATCAGCAACAATAGAATCAGTTCAAATGTCCGATTTGCCTTCTTTAGATACAGCAGATATAGAAAAGAAAGAAGAAATTTTGCAACTTGAAAAAGCTATAAGCCTTCAAAATCTTGCAATCGATAAAGAGAAATTGTTTTATAAACCCAAATTGGGAGCTCAATTAGACTTTGGTTCACAGGCTTACAATTTTGGCTGGTCGCCCTATGCACTTCTGGGGATAAATTTGGAAATTAATTTATTTGATAACAATAGAAACAAATGGAGAAAGGAACAAGCCGAATTGAATGTACAAAGTACTCAATCACAACTAACTTATGTGAAAACACAATTCGATTTGGTGAAAAACATATCCTACGACAATTTAGTGTCTGCCGTCAAACAAGCCAACACATTTCAACCTAGAATCGCTGCTTCAAAAAGATTGTATCAAGATGTTTTGAAAAAATATAAGGAAGGAACTTCAAATTATCTGGAGTTGATGGATGCTCATACACAAATCACCCAAAATGAATTGCAATTTTCTATTGCAAAATCAACAGCTTGGGAAAAATGGGCAGAATATATTTACAACAGTGCCAAATTGAAAATCGACTAAAATTTACAATAAACCATTAAAATAATTTAAAATGAATACGAAATATATAGTTTTATTTTCCTTGATTTTTATTGCCCTTTTTTCCTTTGTGCAATGCAAAAGTGATAAAAACGAAAAGACCGATAACACCAAAATCGCCAATTTGAATGTTGTCAATGTCAAGACTTGTCCAATCATACAAGAAGATAGGCAACAAACGATAGACGTACTTGGAGTAGTGTTGAGTGAGACAGAAGCTCGACCTGCTTTTAAAACTGGCGGCGTAATTAATAAAGTATATGTTTCTGAAGGTCAGTATGTTAAAAAAGGACAATTGATTGCAACTTTATTAATGAACGAAATTGATGCTCAAGTAAGACAAGCTGAAGAAGGATTGTCGAAGGCAGAAAGAGACGTGAAAAGGGTCAAAAACTTGTATGCTGATAGTGTCGCTACTACTGAGCAATTGCAGAACGTAACCACTGCTTTTGAAGTAGCGAAGAAAACAGTTGAAATCGCAAAATTCAATCGAAATTTTAGTGAAGTCCGTTCTCCAATCAATGGAAGAGTGGTGAAGCAGATAATGCACGATGGAGAAATAGTTGGTCCTGGAAATCCAGTTTGTGGCATCATGGGAGTGGGAAATGCCGATTGGAAAATCAATGCTGGATTGGTAGATAAAGACTGGGCAAGGGTGAAAAAGGGTGATGCTGTAACCGTCAGAATGGATGCTTATCCGACCCAAACTTTTAATGGAAAAATAACCGATAAAACTTCCATTGGCGGAAATGCAAGTGGCACTTTTGATATTGAAGTAAAATTGAATCAGAATCCGGCAAATCTAGCTGCTGGATTGATTACCAAATTAGTTATCCATCCCACAACAACAGAAAAAATGACTACTATTCCGATAGAAGCATTAGTGAAATCGAATGGAAATTATGCAGATGCATTTACGATAGTGGATGGGAAAGCAAAAAAATTGCACCTCACTATCTCCAAATTATTGGGGGATAAAGTGGCAATCATTCACGGACTGGAAGGTGTTGATAAAATTATCACAACTGGAGCCATGTATTTGGAAGAGGGCGATTTAGTGAAAGAATAAATTATTCCACCACCATTTCTTTTCTATTAAATTAATATTCAATGAATTTCAATAAATTTTTTGTCAAAAATTGGCAATTTACACTCATAATATTTACAGCAGTATTGCTCCTTGGCTCCAATGCATTAATCAATATGCCCAGAGGAGAGGACCCTCCATTTAATGCACCCATTTTTTCAATAGTAGCGATTTATCCAGGGACAAGCCCAAAGGATATTGAGCAATTGGTGACGGATCCGATAGAAGAAGAGCTTTACAAGTTGCAAGATGTGAAGAAAATCACTTCCACCTCAGCGGATGGCGTTATGGTGATGTTGTGTGAATTTAATTATGGGGTGGATATTGAAGGGAAAAATAACGATGTAATTCGAGAAATCAACAAAATCAGAGGAAATCTTCCCGAAGGTATTTTGTCAATAGACATCAAAAAAGCAGCTAGTAGCGACGTGGTCATTCTGCAATCCGCCTTAGTTTCGGATACGATGAGCTTCGAAAACATGAAAAAAGAAGCGGAGTTGTTAGAGAAAAATATAGAAAGAATCAAAAGTGTAAAATGGGTAGAAATTCAAGCAGTACCTCAGAAACAAGTGAATATTGATATTGATTTAGAAAAAATGGCTGCCCAGAAATTAGGGCTGAATCAAGTGTTGGGGCTGATACAATCCAGCAATATCAATATTCCAAGTGGAGATATTGATTTGGGCAAAAGAAAATACAATATTAAAACCCTTACTGAATATCTAAATATTGATGATATAGGCAATACGGTAATCAATTCTACAACCGAAGGAAAAGTGACCCAGCTCAAACAAATTGCACAAATTTATTATGGGGATGCCGATTTAAACCATTTTGCCCGATTCAATGGCAAAAGGGCAATTTGGGTGTTGACAGCCATGAAGGACAAGAAAAACATCATCCAAGTAAGGGAAGAAATTCAAAAAGAATTGGATTCTTATGTGAAAACCATGCCCAAAGGTCTTGAATTACATCATGCATTTGATCAAGAGGTAGGGGTGAAAAATCGCCTTTCTGGCTTGGGAAAAGACTTTGCCATAGCCATATTTTTGGTGTTGCTAACTTTATTGCCTTTAGGAACGAGAGCCTCTTTGACGGTGATGATTTCGATTCCATTATCACTCAGTATTGGTTTGTTTTTACTCAATTTATTGGGTTACACCTTGAACCAATTGAGTATAGTGGGGATGGTGATTGCATTAGGATTATTGGTGGATGATAGTATCGTAGTGGTAGAAAATATTGAGCGATATATGCGGAAAGGGATTTCTGCAAAAGAAGCAGCTGTTTCTGCGACCAACCATATTTTTGTAGCCATTATTGGTTGTACCGCTACTTTAGTTTTAGCATTTCTGCCCTTGGCAAACCTACCAGAAGCTTCAGGAGATTTTATCCGATCTTTGCCTATGGCTGTGATGCTGACGGTATTAGCTTCTCTTTTTGTTTCAGTTACAATTATTCCTTTCTTGTCGAGTATTTTACTAAAAGCTCATGAGCAGGATAGCCATAGTGAAGGAAATTTCTTTTTTAGAGGGTTCAAAAAATATATCAATAACCCTTATCAAAAACTTCTAGTTTGGTGTATGAAACACCCTTTTATTACCTTGTTGATAGCGGCAATTATTTTTGGAGGCTCCTTGTTATTGGCTTCTAAGTTGGGAAAAAGTGTATTTCCTGCTTCGGAAAAACCAATTATAACTGTGAATATTGAAACAGAACCTGGTAGCAATATGGAACACACCGATAAGGTAACGAGAAAGGTGGAAGATTTTCTAATGCAAAAAAAATTGGTGGATCATATTAGTAGTAATGTTGGGAAAGGAAATCCAAGAATTTATTACAATGAATTTCAGATTCAAGCCAAAGAAAATTTAGGACAAATCGTGGTGCATCTAAAAGAGCATACAGAAGTTCCTGAAATTGTGGCTTTTGCAGATGAAATCCGCCAAGAACTTTCTACCGTCACAGGTGCAAAAATTGAAGTGAAGCGATTCCAGCAAGGTCCTCCAATCACCGCTCCGATTGAAATGAGAATTTTGGGTTCTAATTTGGATACTTTAGAGCAGTTGAGTGCTCAAATTGAGGATTTGATGCGAAATACGGATGGGACAATGTATGTGAGAAATGATTTGAAATACAAAAAATCAGACTTGAGTATCAAAATCGACAAGCAAAAAGCAGGGCTTTATGGAATCACTGGAGCCGAGATTTCTAAAACAATCCGTTTGGCAATTGCTGGAATTGAAATTGGCTCCTTAAAAAATGATGAAATTGACGACCAAAAAATCAATGTTTCGATATCGAAAAACACTGAAAATGCACTTGAAAATTTTGATAAAATAAACATAACCTCATTAAGTGGTTCGTTAGTTCCTTTGAAAAATATTGCGACCATTGAATTTACACCGTCAGCACCCATTATCAACCACTACAATAAAGAACGTTATGCCTTGGTGAATAGTTTTGTAAAAACAGGAGTGAATGTGGCTGCCAAAACGGATGAAATAGAAAAACACATACAATCATCCATAAATTTACCTACAGGATATCGAGTGGTGGCAGCTGGTGAAAAAGAGACGAGCAGTGAGTCATTTGGCGGTTTGGGAACGATTATCATTCTTACTGTTTTTGGACTCCTTGCCATTTTGATCCTTGAATTCAGAACATTCAAATCAACTTTAATCGTTTTGAGTGTGATTCCGATGGGTATAATCGGTGCAATTGTAGCACTTTATGTTACAGGAGAGACATTGTCTTTCGTTGCTACAGTGGGCATCATTGCATTAGTAGGTATCGAGATTAAAAACTCCATTTTGATGGTAGATTATACCAATTCGCTTCGAGAACAGGGCATGGGATTGTATGACGCTGTCATGGATGGGGCTGAAACCAGATTTTTACCCATCTTATTGACTTCCATGACGGCAATAGGAGGGATGATTCCATTGGTAATGGAGCGTTCCCCATTAATTAGCCCATTGGCAATAGTATTAATCGGTGGTTTGATCAGTAGCACTTTGTTGAGTCGTCTTGTAACACCTGTTTTGTATCATTTAATTCCACCAAAAGTGGATGAAAAAGAAAAAGAAATATGAAAAAAATTTTAATCATTCAAGGACATCCAAATTCAGAAAGTTTTTGCAAAGCACTGGCTGATGCATACAAAAAAGGAGCAGAAGAAGCTGGAAATTCAGTAGAATTAATTCAAATAGGGGAGTTGGATTTTGATCCTAATCTGAAATATGGGTATCAGAAAAGGATGGAATTAGAACCAGATTTATTAGAAAGTTGGGAGAAAATCAAAAAAGCGGATCATTTAGTTTGGGTGCATCCAGTTTGGTGGGGTGGTTTACCAGCTCAATTAAAAGGATTTATTGACCGACTTTTTTTGCCTGGAATGGCTTTTCAATACAGAGAAAATTCAGTCTGGTGGGATAAATTATTAATCGGGAAAACGTCACATATTATCACAACCATGGATCAGCCAAGCTGGTATTATCGATGGATGTATGGCAGACCCAGTGTGAATCAATTGAAAAAAACGGTATTGGAGTTTTGTGGCATAATACCAGTGAAAGTTACTTATGTCTGTCCAGTCAAAAAATCAACGACTGAGTTCAGAGCCAATTGGTTGGACAAAGTGGAGCAAATGGGGAAGGCACTTAAATAAAGTGGGTGACTTTAGTTACTAAAATTGTCCATTTGTTTTTAGAATATTGCCCCAAGAAACAAATTAATTGAATATGGAAATAGTATATATTTCGATTGTAGTGCTACATTTCATCATCGGCTTTGGCTGGCTTTATTATAAATTAGAAGTTGAGAAAGATGAAAAGAAGAATATTAATGATTAAATAAAATATTATAAAATGTTGATTTATAGTAAGTTATTTTTTGAATAGAATTTTAAATTACTTAAATTTGCAATAAATATATAATATGAAAATTGATAAAAATAAAATAATTAAAATTTCAAAGCCTATTCCACCAGAATTAAAACAGGCAATTGTGAATAAAATGAATAAGATTGAAAAAACTACAATCTCAAAAGATTGATCATTCAAAAAATAACATTTAAATGTAATAATTTTGATAGAAACATACCTTTTTACACTGAAAACGAGCAAATTGGAAAATTTGTTTATACCTTCCAAACCGATTCTGGTGATTTATATTATGTTGAGTTTTTCCAATCAAATTATTTATTTTCAGAAGATAAATTATCAACAGTTGTAACGTTTTTCATTTTTTCTTACTAATCCATTAAAATCAATTTAGATTTGTTGATATAAAGATGGATAAAGAAAAAAATTTCATTTCATTGATAGAAAAAAACAAAGGGATCATTCTGAAAATCATCAGAATTTACCAAGTTAATGCAGCGGATCAACTCGATTTGTCGCAAGAAATTATCTATCAATTATGGAAATCCTATCTTTCTTTTCAAGAAAATAGTTCCTTCAGTACTTGGATGTATCGAGTTGCAATCAACACTGCTTTAACTTTTATGAAGCAGACAATAAGGAGGAAAAATATTAACAAATCTATTGTAATCAATGAGTTAGAAGAGCCAGTTTTTGCAGATGAGCTACAAAGTCGTCCAGATGAATTGTCTATGTTTTACAATGCTGTACAAGAGCTTAATGAAATAGAAAAGGCAATTATCTTTTACTATTTGGAAGGATTGAATCATAAAGAAATTGGGAAAAACTTAGGAATTAGTGAAGAAAATGCTAGGGTCAAACTGCATAGAACAAAGGAGAAATTACAAAAAATTATTAACAATAGATATTATGGAAAAGCATGATTTTAATTTGGAAAACTTCAAAAATAACTGGAACAACCAATCTGGTAATGAACTAAATTTGGATCAAAAAATGGAGTTGTATAATGCTTCGCTTAACCCAATTGATAAAGTCAGAAAGCTAATGAAACAAGAGTTTTTTGTTCAGATAATTACTATGGTATTCATTGGTTTCGTTCCTTTTTATTTTCATTTGAATTCAGATAAATTAACTGTTTTTTACTTTTTTTATAGTGTTGCGGTAGGTTTTACCCTTTATTATTTTCAAATGTTTTATCAATTTTATAAAAAGTCCTATACCTTGTCTTACAATTCACTAAAAAACTTAACTTGGTTCAAATATGAATTAAAATTGTCAATTGAACTCTACAAAGCATTGACTTATATGATTTTAATTATATTTTTTGGGTATGCTGTAATTAATAAAGGCTTATTTCAATCCTATGAATATTGGAGTGATTCTAGTTTTATTAAACCTTATTTTATCTTTTTTCTATTTCTATTATCATTTTTATTTATATATAAAATGACAGTTTTTTGGGTGAATAAAACATATAATAAATATCTAAATCATATTCAAAACGTACTGGATCAATTAGAGGAAAACTAACCTACTTTTCAAATGCCAATTTTATCCCAGCTTTCAACAAGGGCTCCATCACCTGATAACCAGCCAATGTTGGGTGTACTTCATCATTGGTATATTTTTTATCCAAACCACCCCTTTCATCCACCATTGCAGAAAAATAATCTACATAAACCATGTTGTTTTTTTTGGCATAATCCTTTAGCATCGCATTCAATTGAATCACTTTTGGAGCTGGATTCATACCCCTTCTCCAAGGAAAATCGTAGGCAGGAAGCACAGAGCAAAGCACCACTTTTATCTTATTGGCGACTGCAATTTCTGCCATGGAGGCAATATTTCCAAAAGTCTGTTCGAGAGAAATGGGACCAGTATTCTCAGCAATGTCGTTGATACCCGCTAAGATTACCACCATGGATGGGTGCAACTCCACCACATCTTGCCTAAATCTCAATAACATTTGAGGCGTCGTTTGTCCGCTGATTCCTCTATTGATATATGGGTTTCTTACCAAAAAAGTACTATCACTATGGGACCAAAATTCTGTTATCGAATTTCCCATCAAAACAATTTTTTGATCCATCGTTTGTTGTTTAATTTGAGTATTCTGTTGCTCATATTTTTTCAAATTTGCCCAATCCACATATTTTGTCAACTGCCCAAAAGAATATAGCTGAAAAAATAGAAGGACTAAAAAAAGTATTTGCTTCATTTTGTACAATTAAATTTTGGATAAATATAACAAATATGTAGAAATTGTAATTCTAATAAGCAAGAATTAGTGAATTACAACCCAATCTTCTCCTACTTCTTGTATCTTTGATGGGTAATATTTTATATATGAAAAGTATTTTCACCGCCCTATTTTTTGCATTAATTTCAAGCTTATTTGCTCAGCCTATTTTCAAAGGCGAAGTAACCGATTTGAACGACCAATTGTTACCCTTTTCTAGTGTCAGGTGGTTGGGTACTGAAATTGGGGCAATTGCAAACGAAAAAGGGATTTTTGAAATCACATTTCCACCCGATACTGTTCATTTGCCTTTCAAGTTGGTTGGCTCTTTTTCTGGGGCTAGAGATACCTTCGAATTTGATGATTTACACTCCTATTGGGCTTTCAAAATGAACGCCAATGTCACCCTGCAAGAAGTCAAAATATATGACCGATCAAGTGGTGCTTTCATTTCACAACTCCTTCCCATCAAAACCGAAATTATCAACAGAAGTGAGCTCCGAAAAGCAGCTTGTTGCGATTTAGCAGGTTGTTTTGAGACACAAAGTACCGTTCAGCCGCAAACCACCAATATACTCACCAATTCAAAAGAATTGCGAATTTTAGGGCTTAGCGGCGTTTACAATCAGGTGTTGGTGGATGGGTTGCCACTCATTCAAGGGCTGACTTATACCTACGGTATCAGTACTTTGCCCGGCAGTATGGTCGAAAATATTTGGGTGGTGAAGGGAGCGAATAGTGTGCTACAAGGATATGAAAACATGGTCGGTCAAATTACAGTTTTCCCGAGGGAAGGAGGCACTGCTGAGCCATTTACTGGAGATGTGCTCCTAAATCAATTTGGCGAAAAACACCTCAATGCCGGGGTCGCCATTAATAAAGAAAAGTGGACCAATTATCTGGCAATTCATAGCTCTCAGCCAGGGAATAAGTTTGATAGAGATCAGGATAACTTTTTGGATTTGCCTCTGTTAACTCGTTATTCTTTTTATAATAAATGGCGCTATAAGAAAGAAAATGAGCTGGGTTTTAGCACATTTATCGGAGCTCGATTTGTGGATGAAAAAAGGATTGGTGGACAAACGTCCTTCGACCCAGATACTGAAAAGGGGAGTACCAAAAATTACGGACAAGTGGTGCAATTCACTCAACCTGAGTTATTTACAAAGTCTGGTTATAGATTTGATGACAATCAGAAAATTAGTTTATTAGCTAGTAGTGTACAGCATTTTCAGAATTCTTGGTTTGGTGTATTGAATTACAAAGCCAATCAAAACCACTTATATTCCAACCTCCAATATGAATTGTTTTATGGACCAAAAAAGCAACATGACTTAAAAACTGGGATTTCTTTTCGTTATTTGGATATTCAAGAAAATATCAAATTTAGCTCAGATACTGTGAAAAGAACTTTCGGAGGCACTTATGAAAAGTTAGAAAAAATACCAGGAGTTTTCGTTGAAAATATTTATAATTCTCAAAAATTTACAGTGATTACGGGCATTCGAGCTGATCATCACAACACATTTGGTTGGTATTTGACGCCAAGAGTTTTAGTGAAATATATGGCAACGGAAAATACCGATTTAAGAGCTTCTTTTGGAACTGGTTGGCGAACGGTTAATCTCTTTTCCGAAAATATCAATTTATTGACCAGCAACAGAGATTTGGTTTTTGCAGAAAAGTTAAATCCTGAAAAATCCATCAATTTTGGGGTGAATGCTACTCAAAAATGGATATGGAAATCGACTGATTTTGTGGCGTCAGTGGACTACTACCACACCGCTTTCCAGAACCAGTTTTTTCCAGATTATGATACAGATAGCCGAAAAGCAATTATTGCTAATTTCACCCAACCCTCCGTTTCTAATGGTTTTCAAGCCGAGTTGAGTGCCAACACAAATCAGCAGCTCAATCTGAGATTTGCTTATAATTATTTGGATGTTTCGAGGACTATAAATGGAATAAAAAAAAGCTTTGCCATACAATGCAAAACACCGTTTTTTGGCTGTCGCTAGTTTGCATTCCCAAAAGCCATTATGGCAAATTGATGCCAATATGCATTGGTACGGAGAGCAAAGGCTGCCAGATTCTGGTGGCTTACCTGTTGAATATCAGCAAGCTGAGACTTCCAAGCCATATGCTACTTTGAGTTTGCAGTACACCCATATTTTCAATTCAATCGAGGTATTTGGAGGTTGTGAAAACATTTTTGACTTCAGGCAACAACGCCCCATCGTCGGTTACCAAAACCCCTTTGGGCAACATTTCGACACCTCCTTTGTATGGGGACCCACCAGAGGAAGAGAGTTTTATATTGGTGCAAGATTTCGTTTGAAAAAGGAAAGTTAGGGGTAGAAATGATTTGAAATTTATCCATTTTATTGGAGTTCGGACTTTAGTCAGAACATAATGATTTAAAAAAGTAAATTACAAGCCTTCTAATCAATTAAACTCACGAAAAATCGGGATCAACTCCCGAAAATTCGTGAAAAACAAATCAACAAATCAACAATTAAAAGTAACAACTCCCAAAAATTCAGTATCAACAATTTTTTCATTATTTTCTCCTACACATTTTTTACATTTGTAGATGGTTGAAAACAAAAAAATGAGGTTGGCGATTATTGCTTCTGCCACTGGTACTTTGCTGGAATGGTACGATTTATATTTAGCGATAATTTTGGCAAAAGGCCTAAGCAATCAGCTGTTTCCTAGTGGGAATGACACCTACTTTTTGGAAACTTTAGCAATTGTGGGATCATCCTTTTTTATTAGACCCTTGGGCTCTTTATTTTTTGGTAGTATGGGCGATCGGCAAGGAAGAAAAAAGTCCTTTTTGCTGTCGTTATTGTTGATGGGAGGTGCCACATTTTTGATTGGGCTCATTCCAACTTTTCAGCAAATCGGCTGGTTTGCACCCATTTTGTTATTGATGTTTCGGCTGATTCAGGGTTTTGCCCTCAGTGGGGAATACTCAGGTGCCATCATCTATGTTTCTGAAAATGCACCTAAAGAAAAGAGAGGCTTTTACACAGGCTTCATCCAAGCTACTGTTCCAATTGGGTTGTTGCTTTGTTTGTCGGTGGTGATTGCTGTGCAGTCAATGATGTCAGTGGATGATTTCAATCAGTGGGGGTGGCGGATTCCTTTTTTATCGAGTAGTATATTGGTTATTTTCTCCTATTTCATTCGAAAAAAGATGGCGGAAACACCTGTTTTTGAGCAGCTAAGGGTTTCTAATACTCTATCGAAATCGCCAGTAAAAGACAGTTTGGGCGATCGGCAAACATGGAAAAAAATTGTAGCCATCATTTTTGGCGGAAATGCAGCACAAAGTACCATCATGCAAACCGCACAATTCGTCACCTTATATTTTTTGCAAAGAGCAATGAAAATAGAGGAGCACACCAGCTTGATTATTTTAGCTGTCGCTTTGCTTTTAGGCGCTCCTTTTTTCCAATTAACTGCAAAGTGGAGCGATCAATATGGTAGAAGAAAAATCATTTACATGGGACTATGGCTTGGTGCCTTTTCTATCCCCATTTCCTTCTACTTTTTTCATTTGTTAGGCAATCCTGATCAATCGACCACTTTGCATTCATTACCATTATCGACCTTATTGCTTTTTATATTTTTGACGTTTATTAACACATTGGCAAGTGCATTGGTCTATGGTCCGATGGGCGTTTATGTCATGGAATTTTTCGAAGGAAGAACCCGATATACAAGTATGGGATTTACCCATAATGTGGGTAATGGAGTTTTGGGAGGAGCGACTCCTCTTATTACAGAATTTCTAAAGACGCACCTTTTGGTGGGAGCTACCTTTGCACCATTTATTGGTTTGGTATATCCGATGATACTGATTGTAATTGCTTTGATAGTGAGTCCGATGATGAAGGATGGCGTGGAAAAGGATTGATAACCAATCAATTCACTTCCAAAAATTCGGGTCGATGCACAAAATTGCTGGAATAACGATACCGTAGGTTGGTGACAAAATCCAATTTGAAAGTTGTCATTCCCTGAGTGATTCTCGGGAAATAAAAAGCTTTTAGTTGCATTGTACCAAAAATCAAGTTTTCATTTCTGCTCCTTATGCCCAATCCAATACTGGAATATCCTTCCGTTTTGTTGAGTTCATGATGACTAGGAGTGAGGAAACTAGCACCAGCAAAAAGAAAGGGGGCGAATTTGAAGCCATAGAAGGACCATTTATTGAAAAAAACCACTTCGCCATTAAAAGTAGCCCTCAATTCAGCAGTAATATTTCCATTGTTGAATTCTAATAAGCCATAGTTGCTTTTAAGTACTAAGGGGTCGTGCAAAGTCAGGTTGCCTAATCGAGTAAAACTGCTGCTCAAGAAAAGTCGGTGATTCCAAGTTTCGTTGATTTTCATCAATCGACTGAAGTATTCTAAATTCGTAAAAAAAGTGATGTCTTCTAGCTTGTCTTGATAGATGAAAGTACTGAATTTTGCACCATAATTAAAGTAATGTCCCTTTGAATTGAACTTGTTTTTTTGATATTCTACCCCCACATAATTTCGATTTCTTTGAGCTTTATCCGTATATCCGCCAATGACTGAAAAATTATATCCTTCTGGAATATCCTCATTTCTGCCAAATCCATATATAAATCTCGCCTTATAAAATTCTTGTCTAGAAATAGTGAAAGACCCTAAAATGCCTATAATATCAGCATAAAGTTTATTGTATTCACTATAATATTTAGTTGGAAGGTCATAAAAAAAACTATTGAAAAACCTGCCAGCAATATATTTCCTTACCCTATTGGAATTTTTAGGATTCAAGAAATTTTTTGAACCAAGATTATAGGCAGCCCATAAATCCAACTCTTGATAATCATATTTTTGCTCATTTTTAAAAATAGAGTCTCCAAAATATTGATTAACATTCAAATGATAAGCTGCAGTGAGGTTGTAAGTCCAGGTGGAATAAGCATTGACCAAAGGTCTATTTACTCCAACGGAATAGATAGTTTCCTCCCTTTTTCCACTATTAAAAGCTGGTTGATAATCTTGATAACCCATCGTCAAATCAGTAAAAGTTCCCAATATGTTTCGCTTCGTAAAGGAGATGCCTTTGCCTATTTTACTCTTTCTCGAATTATCATAATATACTTTCCCACTTATCTTATCACCATATCCAAATAGGTTTTCATCTTTCAATTCCAGTTCACCACTTTTCACGTTTTGAATCGAAAAATTTACTCCTAAGTGAAAGTACATCTTTCACAATAATAAAAATATCAACATATTTATAAGTAGTATCTGGCAAAAGCTTGATTCTCACATCCTGAAGGTAGGGAGCTCTCTTAAAAATCGTTCATTATCCGAAATCAAATAGGGGAAGACAGCATCACCTTCTTTAAAATATAGATTTTTTCGAATAATATTTTCCTTAGTTTTTGAGTGCAATTTGTCTGCAATTCTAGTTAAGAAGTTTTTATTAACTTGGGTAGTATTATAAATGGAACTTCCAAAATTAACTTCTTGGATGAAAATGTTTCGTATAATCAAACCTTCATATCGTTGAAAGGAAACATCATTTT
This sequence comes from Saprospiraceae bacterium, assembly GCA_016710625.1. GTDB lineage: Bacteria > Bacteroidota > Bacteroidia > Chitinophagales > Saprospiraceae > JADJVK01. The sequence continues at coordinate 111,948 of JADJVK010000012.1, read as the reverse complement.
TAATCACGGTATCTGCTGGTACATTTGCAATACTGATACTTTCGCTAATTTTCCCTATCAACTCTTTTTTTATCGTCTTCAAAAAGTGATTGCCTTCATTCACAGCAGTATCTTTTTGTGAATATGCTTTCTTTTCACAAATGAATATTTGAATAATACAGAAAATTAAAACAAAATAATTCCTCATTCAGACGCCAATATAACCAATTGGGAGTGGTGCAATCTATTAGACGTGAATTTTTTTATTAAGTTATTTTTGAAATAATATAAAAATCATCCAACATCTTTTCAGGAAAGATTTAATTAATGAAAACAACTTTGTATTTTGAGCAATAATATTAAAATAAATTTTTTTTACATGTTGAATAACGATATACTTCGTAGAATTCGATACACTTTTGACTTTTCGGATGCAGAAATGATGGAGGTTTTCAAATTGGCAGATCTGACAGTAACGAAGGAGCAAATTTTGAATTGGTTGAAAAAGAGGAAGAGGAAGATTTTCAAAGTTTACATGATATCAAATTAGCCACTTTTCTGAATGGATTGATTGTGAAAAAAAGAGGTAAAAAAGAAGGAGAGCAACCGAAGCCTGAAAAAACTTTGACCAACAATCTGATTTTAAGGAAATTGAAAATAGCATTAAATTTGAAAGACGAAGACCTCATTCAGATTTTGAAATTGGCTGAATTGAATGTGAGTGCACATGAAATTAGTGCTTTTTTCAGAAACCCTTCCCAACCACAATATCGACCTTGTAAAGACCAAATACTGAGAAATTTTCTCCATGGAATGCAATTGAAATATAGAATAGATTAAATATCAATAATTTATGGTAAAAGAAGTTTGGTTTAATCTCCCAGTAAATGATTTAGCTAAATCTAGAGAATTTTTCAGAGCAATAGGTTTCAAAATAAACCCGAGATTTGAAAATAGTGAAGATATGGTTTCCGTTTTTGTTGGTGAAAATAATATAAATATTATGTTGTTTCCCAAAAAGACTTTTCAAAGCTTTATTCAATCTGAAATTACTGATTCCAAACAATCCAACGAAATACTCATTTCTTTCGATGCAGAATCCATAGCTGAAGTGGATGAATTGGCACTAAAAGTAGAAAGTGCTGGTGGTAAATTGTATTCAAAACCACAATTATCTCAAGGTTGGTTGTATGGTTTTGGATTTCTTGACTTGGATGATCATCGCTGGAATGTCCTTTATATGGATTATTCAAAAATGAAATAAATAATTTTGTATGAATGAATTGAATATTGTAAAGTTTGTTAATGGGTTGCCTAAAGCAGAATTACATTTGCATATTGAAGGTACATTCGAGCCAGAATTGATGTTCGAAATTGCACAAAGAAACCAAATCGCATTGCCTTATGATTCGGTGGAAGCTATTCGAAATGCTTATCAATTTAGTAATTTACAAGACTTTCTCGACATTTATTATGCTGGAGCAAGTGTTTTGATTCACGAACAAGATTTTTATGATTTGACCTGGGCTTATCTTCAAAAAGTGCATGCTGAAAATGTAGTTCATGTGGAAATATTCTTTGACCCACAGACCCATACAGAAAGAGGCGTTGCTTTCGAAACTGTAATTAAAGGAATTCATGCAGCTTTAGAAGCTGGAAAATCAAAGTTAAATATTTCCTACAAGTTAATAATGAGTTATTTGCGTCATTTGGATGAGGCAAGTGCTTTTGAGACGCTAAAAAGCTCCTTGCCCTACAAAGAATGGATTTTTGGTGTTGGCTTAGATTCATCTGAAATGGGCAATCCACCCTCAAAATTCAAACATGTTTTTGAAGCATCTGCAAAGGAAGGTTACAAATTGTTTGCACATGGTGGAGAAGAAGGTCCGCCAGAATATATTTGGGAAGCACTCGATTTGTTGAAAATTGATCGATTGGATCATGGTAATCGATGTTTGGAAGATTCATTGCTGGTGCAAGAATTGGCGAATAGAAAAATGGGACTAACTGTTTGCCCTTTATCCAATTTGAAATTAAAAGTGGTGAAAGATATGCATGAGCATCCATTGAAGAAAATGATGGATCTGGGGTTGCTCGTCACCATAAATTCAGATGACCCAGCTTATTTCGGCGGTTATATGAACGACAATTTTATTGCAGTTATTGATGCCCTCTATCTTTCCAAATCAGATATTTGTAAACTAGCCAAAAATGGATTTGAAGCAAGTTTTCTTACGGAAGAGGAGAAAAAATTCTGGCAAAGTCAAATTAAGGAATATTACAACCAATTTTGAGAATTAGATGACGCTAGAAAATGAAGTAATTTGGGACCAATTTGGGGCAGCTATTGATATGTTAGAGCAATCAATTATCGATTGCCCTGAGGAGTTGTGGAATACAGATTTCAAATTCTGGCATATTGCCTATCATACCTTATTTTTTTTAGACTACTACCTATCAGAAGACCCAGTACATTTTAGCCCACCTAGCCCATTTAATTTGGATGAACTGAGTCCAGATGGCTTACTGCCTGCAAGGGTCTATAACAAAAAGGAGCTATTAGATTATCTGAAATTTAGCAGAAAAAAATGCCATGAATATTTATTGAATTTTACGGAGGAAAAAGCAAAATTAAGATTTGTAAATCACTATAGAGATTATTCCTTTTTCGAACAAATTCTGAATAATATGAGGCATGTCCAACATCATACGGCACAATTAAATTTATATCTACGCCAAACAATAAATTACGAACCTACCTGGATATCTCGTTCCAAAAATAAGTTTCTAAATTGATATTTACTTAATTTGATTAATGAAGGATTGCGTCAATTTTAAAATCATCGAAATAGCTACTATATTTTAGCTAAGTTAATTTATTTCTAGCTTTATATACCCTCCCTATTTATATTGATTCTAAGTAGCTTAAAATCAAAATAAATAAATATTTGATAAATATTTTAAATTTTTTTGATCAATATATGTTACAACATTTAATAATTTTTATGTATAAATATTGTTTTGTAAAAAATTTAATTATCAAAATAAAATATTATAAAGATGTATTAATGTAAAATATCAAATAATAGGCACTTAGAATGACGAATTATTCATAAAATTTAATGCTGATTATTAAAATTAATTATTAAAAAAAAATTAAAAAAAATGGCTGAAAAATTAAAAATTTACAGATAAAAAGATATTAATATCTTTATTTATGCTTAAATTTGAACTTATAAATTACGATTTAGTAGCTACTTTTTAAGATTAGTTTATAAGAGTTAATTAATTTAAAAATTGAATTATGAAAATTATCAAAACAAAATACTTTTGGGTATTTACAGCTTTTTTAACCTTTGTCATTTATTTTGTAAGTTGCACACATGATGATCAAGTATTAGATACTGCAACTGCAACTGGAAGTGAATTATTCTCCAAATTTACAACTACAGCACCCACTATTGATGGAACAATCGATGATGCATGGAGTGGCGTTCAGAAACTAACTGGTGAGACTGAAGTTCCAAATCCTGGAAATGGTATGTTTGCTGGTTATGTTGGCGATAAGTATAAATATACCATTCGTTCAATGTACGACAATGAAAATATTTATTTCTTAGCTGAATGGAATGACCCTTCAAAAGGAACTACAGTGCAGCCTTGGTATTTCAATCCAACTACTAAATTGTGGGCACAAGAGCCAAATGCTAGACAGTTCGATGTAAACGGAGTACAAATAAGAGAAGGAATTGGTCAAGACCAATTTGCAATGTTATGGAATATTGATTTTTCTACTCCAAAATTTGCATCTCAAACCTGTTATGCAAGTTGTCACTTATTCAATTCTTATAGAAACTATGCTGGTATGATGGTGCCTAACAAAAGTGGTAATCACTATACAAATGGTGCCAATGAGAAAATTGATATGTGGTGGTTACACTTAAACAAAGATTTACCTTATGGTCAAATGGATGACCAATATCAAGATTGGGCTGGTGGTCCTGCAGTTACAGATACTGTTGGTGGAGCTGGTAACGGTCGTCATTTTGATGATTTGACACCTCCAACGCCTTTTTCAACAACGTATAAAAACAATAATACGAACACTAGTAATGGTCCAATAAATAATAGAGTAAGTTTGAAACTAGATGGTACTGGATCAAATGTTAACGTTCCAGCTTGGATTATTCCTGATGGAATTAATGTTGCATATATTGATGTGAAAGATACATTACCAGGTGGATTGGCTAGAAAGGTTACTGCTATTAGTAGCACAGGTGTTTTAACTTATGATGGTGGAACGATAGATCCAAATGGTAAACCTGAATACCAACAAGTTGCTGGACTAGTAGGTGTTGGTGCAAAATGTTTCCCAAGCTTTATCGAAGTTCCTTTAACTTTAGGAAGAGCTGATATTACTGCTAAAGGAGTACACACAGGTTCTGGTTGGGTTATTGAATTTAAACGTAAATTAAATACCAACAGTATATGGAAACAAGATGTAAATTTTGCAAGTCTATTGGATCAACCATTCGGATTAGCAATATTCAATAATTGTAATTATCAACACTCAATCAAACCAAATTTAGTACTAAAGTTTGTTAAATAGGACATTCATTTTTTGCAAAAATAATAAATTTAAAGCTATGTTAAGCAAAAATGTTATGCTGTTGGCATTGAGTATTATTTTGGTAAGTTACTTACTATCTGGTTGTTATAAAGATAAAACTGTAGTTTTAGATACAGGAGCTGAAATAACAAGACCAGTTACTTTCTCAGGAGATGTGGTACCTATATTCAATAAAAGTTGTGCTGTGAGTGGTTGTCATAGTGCTGGAGGCAAATCTCCAGATCTTACTGTAACCAATGCATATAATAATCTTTTTAGTGGAAATTTCATTAATAAAGGGGATGCAGCGAATAGTGAATTGATTAAGTGGATGACTGGAAAGAAAAGTACACCAATGCCTGTCAGTGGAATAAATAAAGATTATAACGCTCTAGTTTTAGCTTGGATAAAACAAGGAGCAGAAAACAATTAAAAATTAATTATGAAAAATTATTTTAATATTCAGTATCCTATTTTTCATCGAGTTGGTATTGTGTTACTTTTTTCATTAGCATTTAGTGTAACCAATCTGATGGCTCAAGATGAAACAGGAACTACTGAAGTTGTAAAAGTTAAACCAGTAAAAAACACCTTTGGAAGTACGTTGGTGATGAATAACCAAACGGTGATGGTGCCCATAAAAGGAACCTTACAATTTGATATTCAACACTGTTTCGGTACAGTAAATAATGGCTCGAAAGATTTATTCGGACTATTTGCACCCTCTAATATCCGATTGGGATTAGGATATACTTTGATCAATAATTTAACATTAGGATTAGGTATAACTAAAGAAAGAATGCAGATGGATTTAAATGCGAAATATGCATTATTGCGTCAAACGGATGGTAAAATGCCAGTAAGTTTAACCTATTATGGAAATATCGTCATTGACACCAGAGCTGCTAGCAATTTTAGATATGATGCTCATCGTTTATCTTATTTCAATCAATTATTAATTGCAAGAAAGATAACAAGTAAGTTTTCAGCTCAAGTTGCTCCAAGTTTCTCTTGGTTCAATAATATAGATGGCTATGTGGATAGTAAAGGAGATATTCAAAAGAAAATGAATAATGGTCATTTTGCAGTATCTGTTTTGGGAAGATATAAAATATCTGAAAACTCAGCAATCATTGCTGGTTATGACCAACCTTTGACGAGTCATCCAACCAATAATCCGCATCCAAATATTTGTTTTGGAATTGAAACAACTACAAGTGCCCATGCATTTCAAGTGTTTGTAGGTAATTATTATGGTATCGTTCCTCAAAGCAATAATATGTTTAACAGAAACGATTATACAGCTGGTAATTTCTTAATAGGATTTAATATAACCCGTTTGTGGAATTATTAATCATTATTTAAATAATTGTTTTTATGAAAATGAAATCTTTAATTATGGTTGTATTTGCAGGGTTGATCGCCTTCAGTTTTACAACGAATTTAAGAGATGGTGGAAAACCATGGCCAGTGCCTGATGCAGCAAAAAACAAGAAAAATCCGGTTGCAAAATCGGCTGAATCTGTAGAAGCTGGAAAGGCATTATGGAGCAAGCATTGTAAAGCATGTCATGGTGCAAAGGGACTAGGAGACGGCTCTAAAGCTGCTCAACTTGAAACTGAACCGGGCAACTTTACGAAGGCTGAATTCCAAGCTCAAACAGATGGTGCTATTTTTTACAAAACTTCAGAAGGAAGGGATGATATGCCTTCATTCAAAAAGAAAATAGCTGATGCTGAAGATATTTGGAATCTGGTAAATTACATCAGAACGTTAAAGAAATAAGGCTAATGCAAGTTGGATGGTTCTTCACAGAACTGTCCAATGCAGCCTTTTTTATATCATTTCATATTCTTGGGGAATTATGCTTTGTAATTCCCCAAAACAATTGTTTTTACTAACAATTTTTTACACATAAATTTTATGGAAGAACTAAATAAAAAGACGTCTAGAAAGAATTTTCTGATCTGGGGTGCTCTTGCTGTTTCTGCTGGATTTTTTATCAAACTATTTTCAAAAAAAACCAAAGTGGTTGAAAATGAAAGTAATACGGTAAAAATGTTGACAGAGGATGGCAGATTAGTCGAGATTGATAGAAAGTTGCTTGCTTCAAATAGGACTAGATTAAGCAATGATGAAATTCATGATTGGGTCAAAAATAATGCAACAAATGAAAGAAAATAATAAAACATCCAGAAGAGATTTCTTAGTTTCAGGATTATTAGCAGGAGCAGCTATAACCGGTTGTAGTAAACCAAATGATTTTGTTCAAAATCAGGAAGTGGCACTAACTGGAGAAAAAGTGAAGTTGTTGTCCGTTGAAGGAGAAGTTATTGAAATCGATAAAGCCTATCTAAAACCCGTACCCAATCTACCAACAATAACGAATGAAGACGAAAGGAGAGGAATCCCCGGTAAGAAATTCGTTATGGTTATTGACCTTTCTAGATGTAAAAATCTAAAAAAATGTCAAATTGCATGTGATAAAGCACACTTGATCAATCCGGGTCAGAATTGGTTGAAAATTTATCCGATGCAAGACTCGGAGCATACCGCACCTTATTGGCAACCAACCAATTGTATGCATTGCGATGAACCACCATGTGTGAAAGTTTGTCCAGTGGATGCCACTTTCAAAAGACAGGATGGCATCGTATTGATTGACAATGAAAGATGTATTGGTTGCAGATTTTGTATGGCTGCTTGTCCCTATTCTTCCAGAATTTTCAACTGGAGTGGTCAAGATGTTCCAGCCGATATCGCAGCATTGCCTTATTCTTGCGAAACAAGTTTACCACCAAAAATGGGAACAGTAAGTAAATGTGATTTTTGCCCAGATATGAATAGAAAAGGAGAATTACCCCATTGTGTGCAGGCATGTCCAAATGGTGTTTTTATCTATGGCGACATGAATACAGATATCGTATCTAATGGATCTGAAACTTTCCGTTTTAGTGAATTAATAAAGGAAAAAGCAGGATATCGATTAATGGAAGACTTAGGAACAAAACCTAGTGTTTACTATCTACCGCCAGTGAATAGAAATTTCCCTTTTGAAAATGGATTGGAAAATCAATCTGCTGACGACAAATTAAATACTCATAAATTGTAGATTATGGAAAATAGTATTCGATTATCAGAGGAACAAATAACACAAGATTTACTGCCCCAAAAGTTTGGAAAATTAGGCATGATTTGGGTAAGCATATTAATTACAATTTGTTTAGTTGGCGTATATGCTTATTATCGACAAATCCGTTATGGATTGGGTGTTACCGCAATGAGAGATTACGTTTCTTGGGGGATTTACATTTCCAATTTCGTATTTTTCGTAGCTATCAGTTTGGTAGGCTCATTGATTACTGCCATATTTAGATTGTCAAATGTGAAATGGAGTACGCCATTGACTAGAATTGCGGAGATCATTGCAGTTTCAGCAATCGTTTTTGCTTCTATTATCATCATTGTCGATATGGGGCGACCAGAAAGATTCACCAATTTATTCTTATATGGCCGTTTGCAATCTCCCATAATGTGGGACGTAATCGTCATTGGAACTTACTTTTTTATCAGTATCTTACTATTGTATTTCCCTTTATTGCCAGATTTACAAATCCTCATTAAAAACAAAGATAAATCAGGTCCAAAGTTGAATTGGTTATATCGATTCCAAGGATCTTTTTGGAAAGGAACGCCTGAACAATTAAAAATATGCAATAAAGCAATCAATACTTTAAGTATTCTAATTATTCCAGTAGCTTTCACTATTCATACTGTTACATCATGGCTATTTGCTACCACTTACAGACCGGGTTGGGATAGTACCAACTTTGGTGCTTACTTTATTTCGGGTGCCTTTTTAGTAGGGTCAGGAGGTGTTGTGGTTGCCATGTACGTTTTTCATAAATTTTACCATTTAGAAAAATATATTACAGACTTACATTTTGATAGAATGGGAAGAATCGTCGTTTTATTATCTTTTCTATATCTTTATTTCAATGTAAATGAATATTTGGTACCAGCTTTCAAGATGAAAAAATCGGAAGAAGATCATTTAGCAGAATTATTTTCTGGTGATTTTTCACATATGTTTTGGTTTGCGATTTTTGTAGGGATGATCATACCGATTATTATCTTACTATTCAAAAAAGGTAGAAAGCCATTACCGATGTTTATTGTGGGTTGTATGATTGTAGTGGGGGCATGGTTCAAACGTTATTTGATCGTGACGCCTACTTTATTGCATCCTTTTTTACCGATGCAAGACATTCCTGCCAATTTTAGACATTATTTTCCATCTTGGGAAGAATGGGCAATTACTTCTGGTTCGTTGGCTGGAGCATTATTGGTGATTACATTTTTTGTGAGAATATATCCAATTGTACCAATTTACGAAACTATTACTGAACAACTAGAATCTGAAAGCCATGAAAATTAGTAAATTATACATTTTTATAATAATTTCTATTCTTTTTTCTTCGCAAAATAATTGTATAGCACAAGAAGAATCTGCTGGAAAGCCTGTATTGAAACTCCAATATTTCAATAATAGCGGTGTTCAATATTTGATTATTGATAGCAAATTGAAAAAGAATAAAGTATTGACGCCTCAAAAAAATATTACATATGAATTGTATTTAGACAGCAGCACTACCTCTAATCTTATCGGAAAAGTGACGACTGATGAAGATGGAAAAGCAAAATCATTCCTGCCAGTTTCACTCAAGTCAGCTTGGGATGCTTCTCCGAATCATACCTTTATTGTAAAATTAGGGGAGGATGAGGTTATTTCCGATTATAGTATAACTAAAACGATGATGACGATAGACACCTCTGCTGATGGGGATAGACTCATCAATGTCAATTTGAAAAAATATGATGGAAAGAATTGGGTACCTGTTCCAGATGCTGAAATGAAAGTGGGCGTCGATTGTGTGGGAGGTGTACTTTCTGCTGGCGACGATCCGACCTATACCACTGATGCAGAAGGAAATATATCTGCTGAATTCAAAAGGGAGAATTTGCCAGGCGACCCCAAAGGCAATATTAAAATCATTGCTAAACTAGAAGGCAACGAGGAATTTGGAAATGTGATTGCACAAAAAGAAGCACATTGGGGTGTTCCGCAAATACTTGACAATGATTTTTTCAATAAAAGAACTTTGTGGGCAACGAGATATAGAACCCCTATTTGGTTGCTTGCAATGGCATATTCTATTATAATTGGCGTTTGGGGAACACTGATTTATTTAGTGTTTGAAATCGTAAAAATTAAAAAGATTGGAGTTTCAAAATAGTTTTCGTAGGCAATTTTTTTATTAATCAAGTTGTGAATTTTTGAGCAACCTTTTGTCATGAAAGGTTGCTTTTTTTATTTTGTTAAATTTAATTTATTAATTTTACATAACATCATTTAACAGAAACAATAATGACTAAAAAAATCCTAAAATATTTTTCAATTATTATCATTTTATTGGTAATCATTGTTATTTATATTATTCAAAATATTTTACCATATTCTCCAATTAAACCGAATAGAGTTGATGTGAAAAATTCAAAGGAGTTTGCAAATGGATATTTTCCCTCAAATTTTGGATTGAATTATGATACATTAACGTTTAGAACTTTTGATAATTTAAAGATAAAAGGTTATTTAATAAAGGCAGAAAACCTATTGCAACTTTAATTCTCTTACATGGAATAGGAGATTGTAAAGAACATTATTATGCCTTTTGTAAGCAGTTAGTAGATATTCATTGTAATTCTATAATTATTGATAATAGAGCTCATGGGGAAAGTGAAGGCGACTTTTGTACTTTCGGATATTATGAAAAACAAGATATTTCTACTCTAATTGATGTAGCAGAATCAAGAAATATAGCAAAACCTTACGGAATTTTTGGTAACTCTCTGGGAGGTGCTATCGCTTTACAATCTTTGGGAACAGATAAAGAATTTCGTTTGGAATAATTGAAAGTACATTTAATAGGTTGGAAAATGTTGTAAATGAGTACTTTGAAGATATAAGTGGGTTTAAAAGTGAATATATTGTCCATAAAGTTTTAAAAAAATCGGGAGAAATTGCAAATTTTAAACCCTTTGAAGTAAATCCTGTAGAATATTGTAGTAATATTAATTGTCCAATTTTAATGGCACATGGAGATAATGATCAAAAAATACCAATATCATTTGGGAGTGAAAATTTTGAAAATATTAAATCTACAAACAAACAATTTATTGTTGTACCTGGTGCTGGCCACTTTGATTTGCATAAAATAGGGGGTGAAAATTATTTAAATCAAGTTTTTGAGTTCATAAAACAAAATTCAAAAAATAATAAAAAATTTGATTGACATTTTTATTGCTAAAATAATTTTCCACAAATTAACAGATTTAAAATTTAATAGAAAGCAAGTCGAAAAAATTGAAAAGGAACAAATAATTTCTTTTTAAAATTAATTGGAGTAAAAAAAACTTTCCCTTTATTTATAAATTGTATCTTAAGTTCAAATTTTTTTACCAAACTCAATTAAACTTTTTCGACAAAATTCAATCCAATCGAAATGCTAATCAATATTGATTTTTGATATTTTTTTTAAAAAAAATCAAGTAATCGTATTATTCTGATTATGTGACAAGTATACATTCCAATAAAATTTATTTTACTTTTATTTTAATCTTGACGAAGGAAAAGTAATTTTCTTTCGACTTATTGAGTTAATATGAAATTGAATTTTTAAAAATCCTTTAATAACCGAATTTTTATAATTTGTTAATGAATAAATCTAAAGTTCAAATAATAATTTCCCAAAGACAAAACTGAAAAAATAAATAGAGTCGACCTATTTGAATATTGATTAATTTTTTAAAAAGTGTAAAAAATGTTTAGAAAATCGCACCTTGTCGCAGCAATGAGTTTATTATTTGTAACTATTGTGAGCGAAAAAATCCAGGCACAGCAAATAAAGTTTGTTGACGGATTAAATCCCAAGTCATTTATTTACAATACTAGAGCAGGTATTCCGCCACCGCCACCTAAGTGGGTAAACACAACCCATATAGAACATTTGATGGAACCAATAACAATATTGGAGCACAAAAAGGAGAATGGGGAGCGACTGAAATACCATTACTGAGAGAATTGCCAACAGAATATGGCAAATCAGATACAAAAAATAGCATAGGTGGGTTATCTAACCTTTAACCTAATGTATTATGTGATGAATCAGTAACGATTTTTAATTCTAGAAATTTAAGCACTTTCGTTTATGTTTGGGGACAATTTTTGGACCATGATATTAATCTGACACCAACAGGGAATACAGAATATTCTCCAATTGTGCTACCCAATGATGAAAAAATATTTACTGAACCGATTCCATTTTATAGGAGTGAGGTAGCATCTGGGACTGGAGTAACCAATCCTAGGCAACAACTCAATTTGACGACTGCATGGATTGATGCATCAGTTGTCTATGGGTCAGATAGTACTAGAGCTTCTTGGTTGAGAACAAAAAATATGGGAAACTAAAGACCTCTGCCAATAATTTGTTGCCATGGAATACTCTAAATAATGAAGAAACTGGTGATATAGATATCTATGTACCAAGTATGGCAAATGATAATAATCACAAACAAAAGCTTATGTTGCTGGTGATATTAGAGCTGGAGAACACCCAGGAATTACCAGTTTACATACTCTGTTTGTTAGAGAGCATAATAGGATTTGTGATAAAATTAATTGCTCAAGGGCTAAAGAATGATGAAGAAATCTATCAAAAAGCAAGGAAAGAAATTGGTGCTTTGATACAAGCTATCACCTATCAAGAGTTTTTACCAGCTTTAGGTATTTCATTGAGTAGTTACACTGTCTATAAGGAATCTGTTAGACCAGATATTTTAAACACATTTGCAACTGCTTCCTATAGAATTGGTCATACGATGGTGGCAGATGAAGTCGCTTTGAGAAGCTTAGATTGTGAAAAAATAGATGGAGGAAGTTTGGAGCTAGTTGATGTGTTTTTCAATCCAGAATTCGTGAATAAGTATGGAATCGACCCATTTTTGAAAGGACTTTCTGGTCACAAACAATATGAAACGAATACGGAGATAAATAGCACTTAAGAAATTTTTATTTGGAAATTCGAGCAGTCCAGTAAGATTTGGATTGGATTTAGCTGCTATTAATATCCAAAGAGGTAGGGATCATGGGTTGCCAAACTATAAAGTAGCAAGAGCATTTTATACAGAAATAATATTAATAATTTTTCACAAATTACCTCAAACCCAACTAAAGCTGCTGCATTGCAAAGTTTGTATGGAAATGTGAATAATATTGATCTATGGATTGGCTTGCTTTCTGAAGATTTATTGCCTGGGAAATCAGTTGGTAGGACAATGCACGAAATGCTTAAAGTTCAATTTGAAAAAATGAGAGAGGGTGATTATTATTTTTATAAAAATGACCCATTTTTACCAAATAATATCAAAAATGAAATGAGTTCAGTTAGATTGTCTGATGTGATTAAACGAAATACGACTTTGAATAATTTACAAAGTAATGTGTTTTTCATAAATCCATGTCCAGGAGAGAATGGGGAAAGACTTTCAAAATCAATAATAATATTTTAGAAAGTACTCAAGTTTCTTTGAATAGTGAAAACTCAAATGAATTGACAAATTTTAAAATTTACCCAAATCCTGTAAATGGGATTTTGAATGTTGCATTTGAAAATTTGAAGGTGCCATCGACTATAAAAATTATCAATTTAAGTGGCATGGAAGTAAATTCATTCAAAGTAGATGCAGGAGTTGAAAATTTCCAAATCAATACATCGGATTATGATGCAGGAGTTTATTTCTTAAATCTGAGTAATGAATTTTTGAACCAGAAAACAAAATTCATTAAAATTAAAAATTAATTAATAGATTTTATAAGTAGGGGGGTCACTGGTAAGTGACTCCCTTTTTCTTAATTAAAATCAAATCTTAAGGCTACAGATATATTATTCTGATCAATAGGATTTTTCTTAAACAAGGGGTTTAAATCATATTTTGCATACAAACTCATGGATTTATAGCCAATATAAGAACTGATGCCATAAATGAAATCATTCGTATTATAGCCGCCCTTTATTTCTTGTTCCACACAGTTTTTATTATTGTCTTTATACTCCATAATTTGTTTAGTACCAATATTCAAACCAGCATATCCACCGATTCCGACTCTAACACTTTTATGAGATTTGAAATAGACTTTATCATCCATTTTTCTACTTCTTGTGAAATCAAATTCTAAATGAACAGGGACCACCAACTGTGTATTTCTGAAATAAGCTCTCTTGTCCAATGAATATTGAAAAGTTTCTAAAGCAGTTTGATTGCCATTTTGAACGAAAATTTTGTTATTTTCAGGTCTTAAATTATTGAACATAAAAGACAAACCATATTTCAAATGCAACAGATTATTGGTATTAAATACCCTTGTATTCCAGCTTAGTCCCAATTCATAAAACCTTGATTTTGAGAAAGAATAATCCTCACTCCATACATCGTTTTCAATCAAACCATTTTTTCCAAAAGCAAATATGAATTGACTCGTAGTTCTAGATTCGCCTTTATAATTTTTCTCTTTTGGTTTTATTTTTGCCCAATCAAAATCCCAATCAAATTCATTTTTCGACTTTTCCTTAATTTTTCCATCCACTTTGTTTTGTACTAATTCTTGTAATTTCTCTTGTTCAGCTGCGATTCTTTCTTCTATTTTTTTAGCACTTTTGTCAGCCGCTTCTTTTCTTAGTTTCTCTGCTTCAGTTGTTGAGATGGCATTCGACTCCAATTTTTTGCTTATTTCCTCTAAGTCAGCTTTTAGATAAGTTTTTTCCTCATCCGCAATTTTTTCAATTTGCTTCGCAATCTCTTTAGCTTGAGCCTCAAATGAGACTTGTGCAATTGTTTTTCCGCTTAATAAAAAGGCAAATAATTGCCAGTATGAAATTCAAATTTTTCATATTTAATAGATTTATTGTTATTTAAAAAATTGATTATTGTATGTCGATATTTCTGGTAGCTACTTTAAGGTAAAAATTTGATCCTGTGTTGTTTGCAGCGACCAATACCCTTTGCAAAATGGTCTTTCTATCCTCTTCTACACTAGATAAAAGCATGTTTGGGTCAACTGTTATTTTCCTTTTTGTAATCTTAGAAGGAGCATTTTTAAGTTCAATAGTCGCCACTTTATTTTCAATATTCAAAGGCTTTACAGATATTGTTTCTTGCTCTTTTTGCTTGTTTTCAGGCATTTGTACAACTGAAGGAGTTTTCGTTTGCTCCTTATTATTTGTGGTTAAAATCGTTTCAGAAGATTCCATATTTTTTGGTGCCATTTCATTTTTTGGAACGTAATTTTCCAACTTTTCTACCTTGTTATTTACTCTATTGCTCGAAATAATTGGTTGTGTTGGTTGGTTTCCTGAATTATTTTCAACCACCGTATTTTCTTGTTGAATTAATGGTTTTGATGGCTTGTTTTCAATTGTTGCATTCAAATTATTTTGTTCAATCTGATTATTTACAATCGGTTGCACTTCTTTTTCAGCAAATTGGAAACCAATAAGAATAATGATTAATAGCCCAACAAATCCTGCCGCAATAGCCATCCAAGACCTAAAAAAGATTGGCTTTTTCTTTTCTTCTATTGACAACATCGCATCCAAACGATCCCATGCAGCGGGGTTAGGATTCAGACTTCTTTGGTCCAATTGTTGCTTAAAATTTTTATCTATTTTGTGTTCCATTTTTCAATTTATTTGAATCAGTGATCATAGCTTGCAACATTTTTCTTGCATAAGCTAATTGAGATTTTGAAGTACCTTCTTCTATATCAAGCATTTCTGCAATTTCTTTGTGTTTGTATCCATCAATAGCATAAAGATTGAAAACCATCTTACAACCCACTGGTAATGAGTCAATCATGTATTGAATTTCTTCAACTGAACTCTGAATTTCTAAATCGTTGGCACTTTCTTCTTTAAAGTTTTCTTCTTCTGTGTAGTAAATTTTTTTATTCACCCTTAAGTAAGAAATACATTCGTTCACCATGATTCTCCTAATCCATCCTTCAAAACTACCTTTGTTTTCAAATTTATCTATATGTGTAAAAACTTTCATGAACGCAGTAACCAACAAATCTTCCGCTTTTTGTTCATCCTTTAAATATTGGCGACAAACACTGAACATCCTTGGCGAAAATTTCTTGTAGATAGCCGATTGAGCCTGTCGGTCTTTACTTTGAGCCAACTGAATCAATCTGCTTAAATCATAATTTATATCTACAATTTTCATTTTCCACTTGCTTTGATACAATTAATGACGAGGGGGATTTTAATTTAGTTGTAAAGTGCTATGAAAATAAATAATTTTTTTTTAGAATTAAATCTTAAACAATTCATTTACAATTAGTTGAAGTAGTTAATTATTTTTCACTTTCTTGAAGAATTATTTTTTTAATCAAAACTATCTGCCCTAAATGGTAATGGGTATGCTCAATAATTCCTTGCAGATTGCGGAAATAACTGCCATATTTTTTATCTGAAAAATCTTCAAACAATTGACTATCCGGCAACTGCTCCACTAATTTTGCAAATTGTTCTGCCTGCTCCCAAGACTTTTCGAGCATATTTTGCCAATCTGCTTCTGAGTGCAACGGCGGATGAGTAAAACTAAACTTATCACTTGATGTCAATGGTAATCCATTTAAAACTTGCATTGCAGCTTCTATGTAATAATTGGAATGGAATAGCAAAGTCGCAATTGTATTGAATCCAAATACTTGAGTTGTGGCTTGAGTGAAATTTACAGAAGCCAAGTGTTCCTTCATATTGGAAACTGTCCAATTTCCACCGAAATAGACACCTCTAATATTATTGGCTATTTGAGCAGCGATATTCATAAATGTATTTTAATTACAATTAGATTAATAAAAAATTACCTTAGTTCCGAACATAGAGTTCTAAACTAAGGTAATATAAATTTTTGAATAAAACTGAATTGTTATTAAAATGATTATAACAATGTTAATAATTCGTTTTGGGCAGCATTTCCTTTATCATCAGAATACCACTTTTGCAATTTTTCTTTGATATCTACTTGATAATTAGGTACTTTCTTTAATTCTTCCACATAATCAACACAAGCCTTAGGTCGAGGACCCCAAGATTTTAGTAATTCAAAATTTTCATCTAGTTGAAGCAATATCGGAATCGACAAAGTGCCATTTGTTAAATGAGCTGCTATTAAATCTGGATTTTCATCTCTATAAATCAGCCTAAAATCAATATTTCCATTTGATTTCTCAGCAATTGCATTCATAATCGGAACCAATTGAGCTGCATCTCCACACCAATGCTCCGTGATGACCAACCAGTGAATTTTTTGTTTCAAACCTTCTGCAGCAGCAACGATTTCGGGATGTAGTTTGATGGTTTTCCCAATTCTTTTCACTCTTTGTAAATTTTGAGGAACATATTGTGAATGATCATTTACAATGCCCAACCCAATCTCCGCTTCCATATTTTTCAGGTAAGTTTCAAAGTCGATAGACTTACTATAATATGCTTTGTAATCTACTTTTTTCATCATTTATCTTTTATAAAATTAACTCAATAATGAAATAAATTTTTTTTATAAAAGTTCAAAATTAAGACAATTTAAAGCAATAATAAAAGATATGAATGTCTTTATTTAAAGATTATAACTTTTTTTATAATCTTGGTTAAACCTTTTTTAATCTTAATAGTCATAAAGTTTTATTGTTACAAAAAAAATCAATTTTCATGAAAAGAGTGCTTGTTCCAGAAAGTAAAGTATGGAAAGCAAGCCTTTTGTTGTTGGTATTATTGGTTTTTTTAATGTCAATGAAATTCAATTTCTTGAATATCAATTACAAACTCAGTCAGCCATTATTTGCAGTTTTTTCTATATTGGTTTTGTCTGCTTTTTCTTACAAAATGCTGAATGGCACCGATCCTAAAGTAATGGATGAAGCATTCAAACCCTTCAAACCAAATGTGAATACGAGATGGGATAACCAATATTTCTATGTGGAATCGAAAGGGAATCCCTACTACTCACGATATGATGAAAGGCATTACAGCTTGGCAACAACAAGTGCCAATTCCTCAATGCTATGTTGGAGCAAATGCATGGAGTATTCCATTAAATCCTGAAATTGCTGCAACGCCAGTTCCAGTAAATCAAATGCACTTTTTGAGAGGTGCAATTGCGATAGCAGTGAATGGAATCGCAATTTTCAATCCTTACACCAATACTGGAGTGGATGCTTTTTTAGATGGACAGTTAGACAACTGGGGCGGACACTGCGGAAGAGCTGACGATTATCATTACCATAATGCCCCATTGCATTTATACGATAACACCACTTTGACATTGCCAATTGCTTATGCATTGGATGGATTTGCAATTTATGGTAGCAAAGAGCCAGATGGCTCAAATATGAAAGCTTTGGATGCCAATCATGGACATTATGATAATGGCGTTTATCATTATCACGGTACTGCTACTGTACCATACATGATTGGAAATATGGTGGGAAAAGTAACAGAAGATACTACTTTGCAAATCGTTCCACAAGCTGCTGCAAAACCCATCCGACCATCATTGACGCCTTTAAAAGGTGCTGTGATTACGAGCTGTGTTCCCAACGCCAATAAAAATGGATATACTTTGAATTACACATTGAATAACCAAAATTATTCAGTGGACTACAATTGGGCAAATGGAAAAAATTACATTTTCAACTTTGTAAGCCCAACAGGTACAACTACTGCTACATATAATGGTTATGTGAATTGTGTTTTACCAACCGCAATAAATGAAATTATTTCTAATGAGCAACTGGTTTCCGTTTTCCCAAATCCAAGTAGCGATAGGTTGACCATTCAACTAAAGCAGCCTGGATTAGAAAATGAATTTAAACAAATGCAATTATATACTTTGGAGGGTAAAAAAATGATGGAAAGCTCAAGTTTTACACCAACAATAAATTTGAATAACTACCCTAAAGGTGCTTACTGCTTAAAATTGCAATTTGAAAGTGGAATGGTTATTAAAAAAATAATAATTGAATAAATGAGTAAATATACTTTTTTCTTAATAGCTGTGCTATGCTCTATATCTGCTGATTTATTGGGTCAATATAAAGGGACAGCCGCTGTCACACAAGGTAAAGCGAATACCACAACAACAAATTTATATACCTGCACAGGAGGAAGAATTAGCGGCTTAGGAACAATTACCGCAACTGATAATTCAGTATGGACTGTACCAGCAGAAGTGAATTTTACCAATACAGCATTTCCATTTTCATCTGATTTGCACAATGCATGTATTGGAGCAAATTATGCAAATGCAACAGCCGCTTTAGCAGCATTAAATGGCTCAGACATTGTGAATATTGATTCGGATGGGGAAGTGATCACTGCTTACCTATTTGCGGATAATTACTTCGAAATGTATATCAACGGAGTGGCAGTTGGGAAAGATAAAGTGCCATTTACTCAATTTAATTCTAGCATTGTTCGATTCAAAGTCAAAAAGCCATTTACAATTGCTATCCAATTGGTAGATTGGGAAGAAAATCTAGGATTGGGCTCAGAATTAAATGGTGGATTTGCCTATCATGATGGGGATGGCGGAATGGTTGCAGTTTTCAAAGATAATACAAACAAAATCATTGCCATTACGGATAAGAATTGGAAAGCACAGACTTTTTATACTTCCCCAATTACTGATTTGAATTGTCCAAAAGAAATTGGGACTCAAAGGTTAAGTAGTGATTGCAGTACTCAAGACTCTAATGATGGCACTAAATATTATGCTTTACATTGGAAAAAACCGAGTAATTGGATGATGCCTAGCTTTGATGATAGTAGCTGGCCCAATGCATCAACTTATTCCAATGCAACAATTGGGGTGAATAATAAACCTGCCTACACCAATTTTACGGATATATTTGATAATGCAACTGCGGATGCTCAATTCATTTGGAGCACTAATGTGATTTTGGATAACGAAGTCGTTGTAAGATATACTGTTGGTGGCACAACTGCGACAAATTACCTACAGTTGGACGAGAATTTGGTGAATGTATATCCAAATCCAGCAAATGATATTATTCATATCGATTATTATGAGTCATTTGATCATGAGGTGCAACAAATTGAAATTCAAAATATTATTGGGAAAACAGTATTCTTTTCTACCCAAAAGCAATCTAAAATAGATATTCAGAATTTTCCAAAAGGAATTTATTTCCTGAATTTAAGTTGTAATAATGGTATTTTATCAAAGAAAATTATCATTCAATAATTTTTTAAAACCTCATTAAAACAGGAATTGAGCAAATATTTTTTAAATCATTATATTATTTAAGTTAGTGTTTATGCAGCATAATTTTCGTTGTTTCAATAGATTATTGTGGTTAAGTATTGTTATATTCTTGACAAAAACAAGCCAAAGTTTTGGTCAAAAAGTTTCAGAAATTTTGGGAAGACCAACCGATAAATCAATTACTGTCAATTTATTATTTGATACCGATGTGGATGCTTACTTTGAGTGGGGTATAGCATCTGGAAATTATACCCAACAGACTGCAAATCAGTCTTTTTCTAAAAGTATTCCTGTTGATATTGACTTTGCCAATTTGTCACCAAATACAAAATATTACTATCGAACAAGATATAAAACAGCTGGAATGACCACCTATCTTGCAGGAAAGGAACATTATTTTAATACCCAAAAACCGAAAGGAACTACTTTTAATTTTATTGTTCAAGCGGATCCTCATATGGATGAAAACTCGGATAGCTTAGTCTATGATTTATGTATGAAAAACCAATATTTGGACAAAGCTGATTTCATGGTGGATTTGGGGGATATTTTTATGTCAGAAAAATTGCCTGTAATCAACTATAATACAATAGAAGAAAGGGTTTTATATATGCGATCATTTTATGATTTATCATGCCATTCCACTCCTTTGTTGATGGCGATGGGGAATCATGAGGGAGAATGGGGATACAATCTCAATGGAACAGAAAATAACATAACCGTTTGGGATACAAAATTGCGAAAAATACATTATCCAAACCCTTATCCAAATAGTTTTTATTCAGGTGATACCACTCAATATCCATTTCAAGGCGTAAGAGAAAATTATTATGCTTTCGAATGGGGAGATGCCTTGTTTGTTGTATTAGATCCATTTTATTACACCAATAAAAAACAAGGAAATAATAGTTGGAATCAGACTTTAGGGGAAAAGCAATACAAATGGTTTCGTTCTACATTAGAAAACAGTAAATCAAAATTCAAGTTTGTTTTTTCTCATAATCTAGTGGGTGGTGCCCCTTCCATGAGAGGCGGAATTGAATTTGCTTCCTTATACGAATGGGGTGGTTTGAATGCAGATGGGACTCCGGGTTTTGCAAATAACAGACCAGGCTGGTATAAGCCAATTCACGATATTATGGTTGAAAATAATGTTTCAATTTATTTTCATGGTCACGACCATTTTTATGCAAAACAAGATTTGGATTGTATTGTCTATCAACTAGTTCCACAACCAAGTTATCCAGGTTATACCAAGAATCAAGCTGCCGAATATGGTTATTTGAAAGGTGACTTTGCTGCAAATGCAGGCCATTTGAATATTTCAGTAAATGCAGATTCAGTTAAAGTAGATTATGTGAGAACTTATTTGCCAAAAGACGAAAATAGTGTTCGAAAAAACCGTTCAATATCAAATAGTTACGTTGTTAAGCCTTGTATTATTTCCGAATCAAATGAGATAAAATTGAGCAACGGAAGTTTGGGAAATAATGCACCAAATCCGTTTCAAAATAAAACGAATATCAATTTTAGCATAACGGAGAAAACAAAAGTGAGTATTTCGATTTTTGATATCAATGGTAAACTTGTTAAAAAAGTAATTGATAATCAGGAATATACTGCTGGTGATTACAATGTGGAGTGGGATTCTACCAACCAAAATGGCAGCCAAATCAACCCTGGTGTTTATTTTTATAGTTTACAGATTGAAGGTCAATCATTGACTAAAAAAATGATTAATGTTACTTATTAAAATGAATTTAATGAAAAAAATAGTATTAATAATTTCAATTATAACTGCTGCACTAAAAATTCAAGCACAACTTCCATTTACTGAAATTTTGGGAAGACCAACTGATAATTCTATTTCAATAAATGTTTATTTTGAGCAAACCAATCAAGTTTATTTTGAATATGGCACCGTTTCAGGAATTTATACTGGCTCCACTACGCCAACTTTGACAGAAGCTAGAAAAACCTTGGAAGCAGATTTTACAAATTTACAACCCAATACAAAGTATTATTACAGAACACGTTATCGAAAAATTGGTGAATTATTATATTCCGAAGGGGCAGAACATAGTTTTTACACCCAAAGGGCTTTGGGCAGCTCTTTTACTTTCACCATTGAGGCGGATGAGCATTTATACGATAAAAAAGGACACAGACCTTTATATGAATTAGCCATTGGCAATCAGGTGAAAGACAAACCAGATTTTATGCTCACTTTGGGGGATGTCTTTGGCGATGATCACACTCCTGACGAAACAACCAGTAGCGATATGAATTTGTTGCACAAAGATTATTTGCAATATTTTACAAGAGTCTGTAATTCAGCACCTTTGTTTGTTTGCCTTGGGAATCACGAAGGGGAAAATAATTATTATTTAAACCAAACGCCTCCAATGAATATTGCACAATATGGCACCGAATGGAGAAAATTCTATTATCCAAATCCTTACCCCAATAATTTCTATTCTGGAAATACCGATCAAGAACCCTTTAATATTGGCTTTCCCGAAAATTATTATGCTTGGACTTGGGGTGATGTGCAATTTGTTGTATTAGATGCCTACCGTTATCAAAGTATTTCAGGTGTCGTCAAACCTACAGAATGGGACTGGACTTTAGGAAAAAAGCAATATGATTGGTTTATAAAAACACTCGAAATGAGTAAATCAAAATATAAATTTGTTTTCATCCATCATACTCATGGTGAAACCAGAGGAGGTGTCGTCAATGCACCTTTATTTGAATGGGGAGGTAAATCAAAGAAGGGCTCTTATGATTTTGATAAAGAAAGATCAGGATGGGGAAAACCGATTCACCAATTATTAATTGATAATCAAGTAAATATATTGTTTCAAGGACATGACCATTTATATTCTTATGAAAAGTTAGATGGCATAGTTTATAATACCGTTCCAATGCCTAGTGATTCATCTTACAGCATTGGATATACCGATTTTGCTCAAAAATATTATACAGGCACAAGCCTGAAAGGATCTGGGCATTTGAGAGTCAGTGTGACGCCAGATTGTGCGACTGTTGATTTTGTAAATGCAGTTTTGCCAAAAGATGAAAAGCCAAATTTAAAAAATGGCACTGTCTCTTTTAGTTATCAAGTTTGCCCAACTCCAACAGCAACTCAAGTGATAGAGGATAGTAAAATAGAAGTTTTTCCAAACCCAGCTAATGATAAAATTAATATCGAAATTAAAGATATTGCCATCAATCAAGGGAACATCATTTTGACCAACCAAGTAGGGCAAACTGTGGTAAATACTGAATTTGAAAATAATGGAGTTCATGCAATAGAAACCACTAATTTAGATGCTGGAATCTATTTTTTAACAGTAAAAACGAATAATCGTTCTTTTTTGAAAAAAGTGGTTATTGTAAAATAATATGGATAGAATTATGAATAAGAGCAGCGGTAATTGGAATATAAAATTTTATATTAATACATTGGTTTTTAATGTGTTATTTGTACCCAGTTTTTTGCAAAGCCAAACCTTGAAAACAATGTTAAAGCTTCCAGATACAGGACAAAGTACCAGTTTTACTATACTTTCGGGGAAGATCACGATTATACAATCAATCCACCCTTTTACAAAAATAATGGAAATGGGACTATAACTGATACCATAACTGGATTGATGTGGCAGCAAGGAGATAGTGGTGAAATGTCTTATGAAAATGCATTGATTTATGTAGATTCACTTACCCTCGGCGGTTTTACAGACTGGCGATTGCCGAACACTTATGAAGCTTATAGTATTCTGATTCATCAAAATGCAAATCCTGCTATCAATACCACTTTTTTCACTAAAACAGGAGCCGAATATTGGTGGACAGCGGATGTTCAAGTGAATGATGCCACTAGGCAATGGTTGACCAATGGCGGTGGCGGCATCGGGAACCACAAGAAATCTGAAGCCCTCAGTGCAGGAGGAACCAAAAAAATACACGTCAGAGCAGTAAGAGATATAAATATTCCAACTACCTTAACCCAAAGATATTTAGATAATGGAAATGGGACAATTACAGATAATTTAACTGGATTGGTGTGGCAAAAAGTACCCAATACCAATGCTTTGACATGGGAAGATGCTTTGAATTATGCAGAAAATCTTTCATTAGCTGGTGAAAATAATTGGCGTTTGCCCAATATTAAAGAGTTGCAAACCCTAGCAGAAGTTTCCTTAACGAATCCTTGCATCAATACTAATTTTTTCGCTGTTTCAGGAGCTAAAAAATATTGGGCATCTACTTCTTTACCCAACCAAACAACTAAGGCTTGGTATCTGGATACTCAGTTTGGTATCACTACCTATGACTTAAAATCGGTTCCTTACTACGTAATTTGTGTTAGTGGTGGAACTCAAAAAACAACGAATATTGCTGATATTCATACGCCAAATATATCTATTTTCCCTAATCCTAGTTTTGGTACATTGCATCTACAATCAGAGATAAAAATAGAGCAACTTGAAATTTTTGACATATTGGGAAAAATGGTTTTATCTAAAAATAATTTAGAGAATGATACTACTATTTTTATGGACAAAAAAGGGTTATATTGGATGAATATTCGTTTTGAAAACCAAGTTATTACAAAAATGATCGTTATCCAATAATGAAGAAATCAATACTTTTTTGCTTTTGCTATCTTTTTATTTTTCATATTTCTTTTGGTCAAAGGAATGTTGTGCTGATTATCGCTGATGATTTAGGATCAGATTATTGTGGATTTTACGAAAACCATTTGGATACCATTCCAATGCCCAATATACGGTCATTGTTAGCCAAAGGTGTTCGTTTTAAGAATGCATGGAGCAACCCACTCTGTTCTCCTACCAGAGCTGGAATATTAACTGGCAGATATAGTTTCCGAACTGGTGTTGGAAATGCGGTGGGTGGCACAACTTCTGCAGTTTTGGATACTGCAGAGCAGACGATTCCCCGAATGCTCAATTTAATGGCACCCAATACTTTTGCGAAAGCAAATATCGGGAAGTGGCATTTGCATTTGCCTACTCCAAAGTCTAACTATTTTTTCCCAAACCAAATGGGTTACGACCATTTTGAAGGCAATTTCACTGGAGTATTGAATAGCTATACCGATTGGGATAAAGTGACCAATGGTGTCGCTACGAAAATGACGAATTATGCAACTACCGAAACAGCCGATAATGCGATTGCTTGGATAAAAAAGCAGAATAAACCATTTTTTCTGTGGTTGGCTTTCAATGCACCACATACCCCTTTTCATTTGCCCCCACTCAATCTTCATTCTTTCAAGAACTTATCTAGTGCAGATACTGCCATTACTAATAATCCAAAACCATATTTTAAAGCTGCCATGGAATCATTGGACCACGAATTAGGTCGAATTTTTGATTCTTTGAAAGTCATCAACCAATTTGAAAATACGGATTTCATTTTTATTGGGGATAATGGTGATGATGCCATGGTTGCTCAGAATACAGGAGGTGCAAAAGGTAGTGTCTATCAAGAAGGCGTCAGTGTACCATTCCTCATTTCAGGTCCCTCAGTTACAAATCCGAATAGGGTGAGTGATGCTTTAGTAAATACACAAGATTTGTTTGCTACCATTTTAGATCTTTTTGGGTTTATGGAATGGCAGCAATGGATATCTCCCTCCAAACCAGTTGATAGTAAAAGTTTAATGCCCATTCTGAAAGAGATACAATCGGACATAAGACCTTGGGTATTTACAGAAGTTTTTAAAATTCCTACCGTTTCTGGTGATGGGAAAGCAATGCGAAATAAGGAATATAAGTTGATAGATTTTGATAATGGTACCCAGAAATTTTTCCATATTAGTTCGGACCTTACAGAAAACAATGATTTGTTGAAAGGAACTCTCAATAGCATAGAATTAGAAAATTATAATTATTTGTGTAACGAAATGAGTAAGTTGGTGGGCACTGGTGGGTTTTGTTCATTGACAAATAGTGAAAATAGCTTAGCTGTTGATAATCAGGTATTTCCAAATCCTTTTACAGATTTCATACATTTATCCAATCCTGATCAAAATAATAGGTATAGACTGCTAAATGCTATGAATCAAACGATTTTTAATGGAAAAAATATTGAATTACAAGACTTTAGCAAAATAGCTTCAGGGGTTTATTTTCTGGAAATATCGGGAAAAGAACATCAGGTAATTAAGTTGGTGAAAGAGTAAATATTGGGAAAAAATATCATATATAAAATAAAAAAAGTTGTTTTAAAGCGATTTTTATAATATATTTGTACATATTTTTTTCACCTAAAATACTTTTCTCATGAAACAGTACCTTTTCTTTTTACTTTTCTTCATTTCTTTTTGCTCAATAAATGCACAAAATACCAATTGGAAACAGATTGATGTGCCAGGTAGAGAAAGTTTTGAAATAGTTTATCAATCCAAAAGTGGGACTTTATTTGGCAATTATTTAATTACGAAGGATGCCTATATTTCAAAAGATCTTGGCGTAAATTGGATAAAAATTGGAGTGAATTTAATAGATAATTCAACAATTTTTAAGGAAGATAATTTAAATAATATTTATATTATAAAGAGCTATTATGATATTTTAATATTCAACAACACAACAAATATATTTGATAAGTTTTTAACACTAACCTCAAATGTACAAGATATAGATTTCTTGATAATGGAAATTTTATAGTCGCTTCAACTAATAATTTAGTTTTATATGATAATAATAAAGTGAAATTAAAATCACTTACTTTGAATACTCATTCTGCTAAAATATTAATTAATCATTTAGGAGATACAAGCTTTGTAACAAATAGTATAGGTGCATCTTTTTACATGGTGAAATTCACTAATGATTTGAATTATATAAGCTCTCAATATCCAATGCAGTATTTTTATAAAATTGTTTAATTAATAAAGGTAGAGTTTTTTGCAAAATAATAGATATACTGATAATGGAATCAATTGGAATAAAATTAACATAATTGGCATTAAAGATACTTTTAATTTTAATTTAATAAAAGCTATCATAATAATTTATATCTAAAAGATTATAAAAAACTATATATTTCAAATGATAATGGAAAAAGCTTTGAAAGTCAAAATATTAACCCATTATTTAATATTAAATGGTATAATAAAGAAAAGGTGTTAATTGCAAACAAACAAATTTGTAATGGGAATGAATATTACTATTCTAATGATGAAGGAGTAAATTGGATAAAAATTAATTTACCATTAAGTTATCAATATGTTTCTAAATTTTCTGCTGGAATTAATGAGGCACTTTATCTAAATAATTGTTCATAAGGATTTTATAGAAATAATGGAAATTGGGAAAAAATTTCAAAAAACAAATAATTTTTATTATACAATAATTTTATTAGTTTAAAGAATAATTCAACTTTAGGTGTTTTATGTTTTGGTTTTGGTATAACATATGATTATGGAAAAAATTGGACAGAAGAAAACAATTTTTTCAGTTATAATAATATTTTTATTGAAAAAAAAGACATACTTTTTAATTTTGGAAATTATGGATTAAAATATTCGTCAGACTTTGGAAATCATGGAATTATGGATATCTAAATATTAAGTTAGTTAAATTTTAGTTGTTGACAGTTTCTAATGGAAAGAAAGTTTATTATTTTAATTATATAAAAATTAAAATTTTAATATTGTGTAGAAAATTTAATAAAAATACACAATTTGTAATACTGGCAATGTTTTAGGTCTTGAAACATCTTTTAATGAAGAGAAAGTTTATGTATTAACAAGTGAAAATCAATCCAATACATATAAATACTTTATTAGTAAATCCTCTGACTTAGGTAATACATTTACCAAATTGGAAGTAACAAATTTCACATCTACTAATTATGAAAAAGTTAATATTTCAACAGATCATTTAGGCAATATTTATGTATATAACAATAAAGTAATTAAAATTTCTCAGGATGATGGTTTGACATGGAAAGATATAACACCTACAAATTCAAATTTAATCTTTATAAATAAATTATTAGTTAGTCACGACAATTATATCTACATATCCACCCTTGGGGCAGGAATTTTGAAATATGAGAAGCAGTTGGCGACACCAAAGCAACTCATCGTCAACACCTTTAATGATTTGAATAAGAATTGTACTTTAGATGCAGGAGAAGAGGCTATTTCAAATATTAAAGTAATCGTAGATAACAATTATATTGCATTAACCGACAAGAAAGGGATTTGCAAATTATTTTATACAAGCAGGAAATTATGACGTTAGTTTTGAATATAATCCTGATTTATATGATTTTTGTAAAACGAGTTATTCTGTCAATCTAGGCTCAAATTCGGATACCCTAATTTTGAATGTTCCTATTCAAGTGAAAAAGTATTGTGCAGATATGAAACTTGGAATGTCCAATTCGATTCTAAGAAGATGTTTTTCAAATGTTTATGTAGGAAATATATCCAATAAAGGAAATGTGGTTTCTCCTCAGAATAAAATCACGATTAATTTTGACAAAGATTTGGATTTTGAATATTCCAGCCTAACTGTCCTGGAGCAAAATGATACTTCGATTGTTTTAGATGGCGGTACTCTGGAGCCTGGAGAATTGAAATTTTTTACAGTAAACTTCAAAGTATCTTGCACTGCAGAAATTGGGCAATTACATTGTATCAGTGCAGGATTGAAAGAGGATAACCAATATTGTAATAAATTTACGGAGCTCTATAAAGAATGCAAAGCAAATGTCGGCTCTTACGACCCGAATGATAAAACTATTTTCGTCAATGGAAAAAGTGATCAACAAGATTTTGTAAAAACAGACAAAATTGAATACCAGATACGTTTCCAAAATACGGGTACGGATACTGCTTTCCATGTAAGAATCGAAGACCCAATAGTTTCTGCATTCAATGTGAATAAAATACGTCCGATAGTGGCATCCCATCCATTCAGGTGGAAGATAGAAAATAGGAAACTGATTGTAGATTTTGATAATATCATGTTGGGTAGATAGCTTTAAAAATGAAGCATTATCTCATGGATTTATCAAATTTTCTATAGCATTAGATTCATCAATTGCTGTGGGCGATATTGTTCAGAATCAAGCATTTATCTATTTTGATTTTAATGATGCAGTGATCACAAATAATGTGGTCAGTACGATAACGACTGGATCGGTAAGCAACAGTGAAATCACGACATTGCAATTAATGATGTCCCCAAATCCAACCGAAAATATTGTATATCTGATGAATAAGGATATCAGTGCAGAAACGGTGAATGTAAGCATTTTTAATAGTATTGGAAAATGTATTCACAACCAAAAGATATCTGAGATCAAATCCATAGATTTAAGTAGTTACCCAAGTGGAATCTACTTAGTATCGATAAAATCAAAAGATAAAATTTATTCAGGAAAAGTTGTTAAGCAATAAATTCATTAGCAAGCACAAAGTACTTTCAATAGTATTTTGTGCTTGCTTTTTATTTTTTTGAAGTTGTAATTACAGGAATCATTCCAAATAATAAGGTTCGTATCCAAATTTTTTTCAAGAATTGCAAATTTTATATCATCTCTAGACATCATTAATATTAGACAATCTTGTATTGAATAAGATTCAAACTCATATTCATATAAGATATAATCTGCATAGGTGATCTTTGCAACGATATTGTGTTCATAAAAAACTGTTTCCTTGCTTCTTAACTCTCCATCTTTCATAGATGGTTTTGCTTTAAAAGTTTGGTACCGCTTTGTTTCTTTTATATTTAATTCTCCATTATTAGTATATATATACTTTGGGCGATATTTTAATAAATAAGGATCCACCAAATATCCTTCTATTCCATTTGAAGAAATTACTTTCACCCAATTTCCTCTGAGTATTAAATTTTTTGGTTTTGGATCTAAAGAAACTGTACTAAGCTCCAAAGGAAAGAGTTCTTTATAATTTACCAATGTTTTTTCTTGAACGACTATAAAATCTCCGAAAGCTAATTTTTGCTTAACCTTTGATTTGGTGTTTGCATCTGCTCTGAGGTTCATCCCATTTTTTGCCCATACATACAGCGTATCACCAACAGTATAATTTTCTGCTGCAAAAATAATATTGTATAAGAGAAGCGATAAAACGGATAATAAAAGGTGTTTTTTAGGCATAATTTATTTATTTTCAAATATTTACCAAGGCTTTTCAAAATATGCTTTAACGTATTCTTTTTGTGAATCTACAAATGTCGAACTCCCATTATTTTTCAACATTAATGGATCATTTTTAGAAAAAAACTTAGCTAACATTGATATTGGAAACAAAAAAACATAAAAAACAATACTCATTAAAATATTGGGTACAATCAAGCTTAATATTTTGATTAACTTTTGCCAGATATAATCTATTTTTTCTCTAATGAATGTAGATAATATCCCTGCTAATCCAATGATAAAACTGGCTTGGAGCAACCAAAATTGCTTATACAATAAATAAAATCCTACAAATCCAACACAAATGGTTAGTACGGTCATTATAGGGTCTGTTGAATTCTTTTTCATTAAAATAAGGTATAAATGAACGGAGCTAAAGCACTACTACCTCCGAAAACAATTAATAATCCTAATAACAATAGGATGATGATGATGGGTGCTAACCAAAATTTTTTGCGTTCTTTCATGAACTGCCACAAGTCATTTAAAAAATCCATTTACGCTATTTTTTATTTTTACTAATCTGGCTTGAAAGCCACTTTCCATTTTTCTCTATTTTGCCAATCATCTTGCTCTGTTTTTGAATATACAAAGTCATTGATGACTAAATAATCCATTTCCGTTCTCATAAAACAGCGATAAGCATCATGTGGTGTACAGACAATAGGCTCACCACGAACATTGAAACTTGTATTAACCAACAAGGCATACCCTGTTAAATCCTCAAATTTTTTGATCAATTTATAATAACGTTCATTAGTGTCTGCATGAACGGACTGAATTCTCGCTGAATAGTCCAAATGAGTAACTGATTGAATATCACTTCTCAGACAATAAAGCCTGTCCATCAACTCCATTTGATTGAAATTAGATGGCAAAGGTTTGTGGCGTTCTTTTCTTACAGGAGCAACAAGTAGCATGTAGGGAGAATCCGTTTCAAGATCAAAATATTCATTGGATTTCTCTGCCAAAACGGATGGAGCAAAAGGTCTGAATCCTTCACGGTATTTTATTTTTAGGTTCAATTTTTTTTGCATTTCAGGATTTCTTGCATCACCAAGAATACTCCGATTTCCGAGAGCCCTTGGTCCGAATTCCATCCTTCCTTGGAACCAGCCAACTACGTTTCCTGCTGCAAGTTTCTCAGCAACCATAGCATATAATGCATCAGTTTGGGTAAAATGTTGATAAATAGCCTTCGATTTTTTATTCATCAACATAATTTCTTTCTCTGAGTAGGAAGGACCTAAATAAGATCCATTCATAGAATCAGAAGTGGAATTGGTTGTTCTTTCTCCATCAAAGTATTGATAATAAATCGCCAAAGCAGCACCTAAAGCACCCCCTGCATCTCCTGCCGCTGGTTGTATATATATCTTTGAATAGGTTGGTTTTTAATAATTTTCCATTGGCTACACAATTTAAAGCCACACCTCCAGCAAGGCAAATTTGATCACATTTCGTAATTTCTTTTGTATAACTTGCCATTTTTAAGACAATTTCTTCTGTAACTAGCTGTATGGCTAGTGCTAAATTACAGTGCTGCTGTGTTAAGTTTTCTTCAGATTCTCTCCTTGGAAATCCAAATAATGCTTGCCATTTGTCTTCGTGTACCATTCTTAATCCAGTGGCATAATTGAACCATTTTTGGTCTAGCCAGATGGACCCATCCGCTTTTATGTCCACAATTTTGGATTTAATAAGCTCAACAAAATGATTTGTTTCATCGCAAACAATACCGTAAGGGGCTAATCCCATTAATTTATATTCGCCAGAATTGACTGTAAACCCAAGATAATAGGTGAAAGCACTATATAATAAGCCGAGAGAATGAGGAAAATTCATTTCTTTTAGCATCGAAATTTTATTATTATCTCCGATACCAATAGATGCGGTACACCATTCTCCAACGCCATCCAATGTAAGAATAGCGGCTTTCTGGAAAGGAGAAGGGAAAAAGGCACTTGCAGCATGTGATAAGTGATGATCTGGAAATAAGAGTTTAATTTTCTTTTTGTTATAAACTCCAACTTCTTTTAAGCCATCAAAAATCATTTTTTTCAAGAACATTTTTTCATTGAGCCATACTGGAATTGCTTTTAAAAAGGAAAGTAGTCCTTTTGGTGCAAAAGCATAATAAGTCTCTATAAGTCTTTCAAATTTCAATAGTGGCTTGTCGTAAAAAACGATTGCATCAAGTTCATCAATTTCAAAACCTCCTTCTTCCAAACAATACTTGATGGCTTGTGTCGGAAAATTTGGTGTATGCTTTTGTCTAGTAAACCTTTCTTCTTGAGCTGCTGCAATAATTTTACCATCCACTATTAGTGCAGCAGCAGAATCATGGTAAAAAGCAGAAATTCCTAATATTTTAATCATGTGTAACTACTTGATTGTTAGTTGGATTGCTGATTTGGTAGCAACTTCTTTAATTCTTCGATAATTCCAGAAGCAATTAATTCTTGTCCTTGATTATTCCAATGATAACCATCACTTGTTCGAACATTCCCCATTTTGAAATATTCAAAAGCATCCACCTTTTTTACAGGAATTGTAGAAAATTGCAATTTTTTTGACTCAAATATATATTTAAAATCATCCATTGCTGGTTGATAAGAATCAGCTGAAAAAGCCAAAAACTTGGCATTTGATGGAATTCTACTTTTGATTTTATCAATTATCAGATTAGTGATTTCTATAGAATTTTTATAGGGCTCATAATTGGTTCTTTCAGTGCTAATATAATATTCTCCAACTCTTTTTTCTATTTTTGTAATATTATACCAGCTATTTTCTAATCGATTGGAAAACCAATTGAAAAACCTAGATTTTTCCTTTAGCTTTTGAGCTAAAGATAAGGGTCTATAATAGGTTATTGTTTGATTTTCATCTAAATAGGGTCTCCTTTCACCAACTTTATACCCACATTCTATTTCCAATGGAGCATAATTGTCGATGAAATCATTTGAACAAACTTCCATAACAATAATATCTGGTTTGATTTTATCTACCCATTTGTCCAAAATCATAAATTCTTGTAAATTACCATATCCAGCATGTCCATAGGCAAACACTTCTATATCAATGGAATCGGCGACTAATTTGTAAAAAGTTTTGTCATTCGATGACTCAACACTTGCAGTATAACTATCTCCAATAAATAATACTTTTGGCTTTGTGGATTGTATATTTCCAAACATTTTAAAACCATTTTCATCGAATTTTAGATCTATGTCATATTCTACACCTGCCTTATCTTGCTTTTTCCCAGAGTAGGAATAATTGGGCTTCATTACCCATCCAAATAATTCATCCTTTAATGCAGTGTCATAAGGTGGTGTGACTGAAGGCTTTACTCCATAATGAATTGACCTTAAAAACAATTCACCGATTATTGCGATTAAAAAAAATAGGATAAGAAACAAAGCTGTAAACAGCTTCCAAGTTGGTGTTTTACGTTTGTTTTTGTTGCTCATATAGCTATGCAATTTATGGTTTATCGTTCTTTGATTACAATTTTAAAGGTAGTAAAAATTATAACGTTTCAAATTAGAATTTGTAATTTAAATGTAAAAAAAAATTATTGACATAATAAAAGTAAAGAAGTATTGGAATACTTTAATTAATTTTGCAAAAAAGATTACCATAATGTTATTAAGTCAATCTTGTAAAGCAGCAATTAAGTCATTAGTATTTATAGCATCCAAATCTGAATCAGGTGTTAAAACTGGTATCAAAGATATCACAAAAGAAATAGGGGAAAATGAACATACCATTGCGAAGACACTTCAGATTTTAGTAAAACAAGGGGTCTTGAGTAGCCAAAGAGGACCCATCGGTGGCTTTTATCTGACAAATATACAATTGAAAATCAATATGTTTAAAGTAGTGGAAGCTATTGATGGCAACCTGCTTTTCAAAGAATGTGTTTTGGGATTCAAAGAATGCAATAGTAAGAATCCATGTCCAATGCACCATTCTTTTAGTAAAGTTCGAGATGATTTATATAAGATTTTTAAGGAAAACACCATTCAGTCTCTTTGTGATTCAATCCAAAATGGAGAATCTTACCTATTAATCTAAAATTATGATTATTGATCCTAACATTCTAATTACTTGGGGAGGTGTATCTAAAATTTATAAGAAAAATGAGGTTATCTTCTCCGAAGGCTCCAATGCACGATTTTATTTTCAAATCATGGATGGCCATGTCAAAATGTTCAATATTAATGATGATGGAAAGGAGTTTATTCAAGGATTTTTTCAATCCGGAGATAGTTTTGGAGAACCACCATTATTTCTTTGTGAAAAATATCCAGCATCAGCTATCGCTACAAAAGAATCAATAATATTCAAACTATCAAGAGAATTACTTTTGAAAATTCTATTTGCCTACCCTGAGTTGCAATTAGAATTTATTCAGATTTTATCTAAGAGAATCTTTCTAAAAGCAAATAGCATTAGAGATATAATTAACAACGATCCTGAACATCGACTTTTATGTTTTTTGAAAAATTTCAAACACAATTACCTGATTGAAGGAAAATGTATCATGCCTTTCACTAGACAAGAACTTGCAAATTTTACTGGCTTACGAGTTGAAACAGTCATTAGAACACTTAAAAAAATGTGTTCTGAAAAGAAAATTGAAATCATAAATAGAAAAATTTACTATTAAATGAATATTGTAAAATATATTAAAATATCATTTCTTAATTTACTTATTGTAGCTATATTAGGGACATTGATGCGATATAAAATCGAATTTGAATTTCCTTATTTCGACCAAAAAAATATCCAACAAGCCCATTCACACTTCGCTTTTACAGGATGGATAAGCCATACACTTTATACATTAATTGCTTATTATTATATTGGTAGTCAATATATTGCAAAATTCAATAAACTCATAATTGCGAATTTGATATGTGCTTATGGAATGCTAATTTCTTTTTTTATTCAAGGCTATGGCGGCATTTCTATTTTTGTATCTGTATGTTCCATTTTGGTGAATTATTATTTTGCTTATTTGTTTTTTCACTATCAAAAAAGAATGGAAAATGAAAGTCCAGCATTAAAATGGTTCAGAGCTGGGCTTGTTTTTAATATTCTATCCACCTTCGGCACATTTTATCTGGGGTATATGATGATGACCAAACATGTCGTCCAACATTTCTATTTGGCATCAGTTTATTTTTATTTACATTTCCAATATAATGGTTGGTTTTTGATGGCTTGCTTTGGTCTTTTCGTTGGTTTAATGCACAAATATCATATTATTTTCAACGATAAAGTTCCTTTTCTTTTATTAGTAGGATGTTGTATTCCCACTTATTTTTTATCTACACTTTGGGCAAATTTACCGACTTGGGTATATGTTCTTACCATTGTTGCAGCGTTACTACAGACATTTGGATGGGTAGTATTTGTGAAAAAAATATGGGACATAAAATTAAGAATTGCCAATAAATTCAATAGAAAATCAATTTATATCTTTTCGATGGCTGCAATTGCGATGTCCATTAAAATAATACTTCAATTGGGCTCAACTTTACCTGAAGTAAGCAAATTAGCTTTTGGTTTTAGACCCATTGTTATTGCCTACTTACATTTAGTATTATTAGGAATTATTACCATTTTTATAATTGGATATTTATTGAGTTCAACTTTGATTGATAGTTCAAAAAAAGTCATTCTGGGAATGTTTATATTTATTGGAGGAATATTTCTCAATGAATTTGTTTTGATGATACAAGGCATTGCAGCTTTTAGTTATTTATCTATTCCTTACCTCAATTTTTTATTATTGATTATCGCAATTATTATGTTTTTAGGAATTGGAATTATTTATATTGCTATCAAAAATAGCTTAAAAAAAATTGAGAATTAATTTGTAAAAAAAGTGATGCTGGTTAATTCTTATGATTATAATCATAAATTTTGCTTTGATAAATCCTTTTTTTTGTATAAAAATTAACGGTTTATGAAAAAGATTTTTTATTTATGTTTATTATTAATAGGGATGTTTTCCTGCAATCAAGGCACCGAACAAAAAAGTGCCGAATCAGCAACAAATACTAATGAAGCCCCTATGACGGGACAATCGGGTGTTAAAGATGATGTTTCGAATCCCAATATTGTGCAAGTTGCTGTGGGCAGTAAAGATCATACTACTTTAGTAACAGCAGTTAAAGCAGCAGGGCTGGTGGATGCATTGAGCAATGCAGGTCCTTTCACCGTTTTTGCACCAACAAATGAAGCTTTTGGGAAATTACCAGCTGGCACTGTAGATGGATTATTGAAGCCTGACAAAAAGGATGCATTGAATGATATTTTAGGATATCATACCTATGTTGGAACTTTGAAAGCAGAATATCTACAAGATGGACAGACTTTTGAACAAGTGAATGGTGGTAAAATTACAATTTCAAAGAAAGATGGTAAAACATTTGTAAATGGAAATGCAGAAATAATTGCTTCAATTCCAACTGCTAATGGAATGATTCATGTGATAAATAATGTATTATTACCTAAATAAAATTGGCTTAATTTCATTTTTCAAAGCATCTTTATCTTCGAATAAAGGTGCTTTATTTTTTGATGTTATCTAGGCAATCTAAATTTTAGATTTCATAATTAAAGCTATCTGCGTTGAGCTACTTTTTATTTTTTCTGCATTTTTTCCCTCAAAAAGCTCATCTACAGTTGAACAAAATAATTTAATCCAAATTTCAAATTCATTTTGAACCATTGTTTGTTTTTCATTGATTCTTTTGTGTGCTTCCATTGGATTTCCATCGTAATTGCCAGTGAAAAATAGGATATTTTCCCAAAAATCTGCCATTTTCACATAGTGTAAATTCCAATCTACAGGTATAACTTTGCTAAAGTATTTATTTAAGCTATTTTCATTTCTTACTTTAGTATAGAAAGCTTGAACTAGTGTTTCTATATCAATTCTAGATTGAATGTCATTTTTCATGATAAAAATTGATTTATCCTTTGATTAAAAAACATAAACTATCTTCCAATGCTTCTACTGAATGTTTAATATTTACAGGGATATCATAGGTGTCGTATTCATGTAAAGTAGAAGAAAAGTCGATTTCTTTATAAACCACACAACCTTTTACTACAATTAATTTTGATGGTATTGTTGTCAAATGCTCCTTCAGAATCATATCTTTTTTAAATCCAATAGAAATTAAATTGAAGGATTCCCCTTTCCTAATTGATTTTGCAATTGGTTTATCAGAGGTTTCGAGTTGTGTTAATAATTCTTTGATTATCATAATTTTAAATTTATAAATCCATTTTATTGAATATTTTCTTTGAAATAAGAAAAGGGATGAGTGCCCAAAAAAATAGGAGTAAAAAAGTAATAAGAAGCCCTAAATTACTTCCAAAGTACTGTTTGAATATTGCCCCTGTGTAACCCATCATGGCAGAAGCATCCATATATAGCAGAACTAGGATCCTTGCCAAATCTATTGGACTTAAAGCTGCAACAATTACCATTATTTTTTCGATAGGGTAGTCTGAAAACTGAAAAAGTAAGAACAACACTAAACCATCAAATAACAAAGCAAAAAACAACCATAACATTATAGAAATACCAATTCCTTTTGCTTTGTCTCTTGTTATCACAACACTTAAAAAAGATAATGAAATGAAAACCGCTGTAATTAATATTCCAATAATGACCATCATGGAGCCTAAAACACTAGGTACGAAAATCAAAATTGGTATTCCTGCCCCTATAATAAAGGATAGTACTAATGCTAAAAGTAAACCTAAATAAAAGCTAATCCAAATTTTGCTCCTATGGATGGGTTGGCTCAATAGCAACTCGATGAATTCATTGCTATTATAAATATAAATAGTTGAAAATATGATGGATACTAAAGGGACATTCAATAATATCACATTGAGCAAAGTCAAGATTCCTTTACTATTATTGTCTTCCAAACCAAAAATGCCCCAAGATAATAGTGCTAGTAATAAGGTATAGAATAGTACGATTTTATTCTTTACAATATCCTGCATCACGAATTTAATAATTCTCAACATGGTGTTGTTTTTTTAAAATGTGAGCAATAGCTTTTGATACTTTGTCTTCTTGTGTCTCTTTTTTTAGTTCATCTATCGACAAATCGAAAAGTATATTTCCTTCTTGCATATAAATTAACCTGGAAATCATTTCATCTAATTCACTCAAAATGTGGGAAGTAATGATGATTGTCTTTCCTTTATTTCTTTCTGTGATTATTTTTTCTTTCAATATTTCGGAAGAAATTGGATCAAGCCCAGCAGTTGGCTCATCCAAAATTAGCAAATTAGGGTCGAACATAAATGCCAAAAAAGCACTTACTTTTTGAGTAGTCCCCCCAGATAAAGTGCTCATTTTTTTGTTTAAAATCTTATTTAATTGAAAAGCAAAAAACAAATCTTCATCAATTTTTTCAGAAGTATTCCGAATTTCCTTCACCATATCAATGATATGCCCAATCGTCATATTACTCGGATAATGCCCAATCTGAGGCATGTAACCGATGGTTTTTCTATATTCAAATTGGTTGAGTATTGAACTTTTTTCCAAAATAATATCCCCATAATCAGGAATTACCATTCCAAGAATACTTTTAATTAAGGTCGTTTTTCCACATCCGTTTGGTCCGATTAAAGCATAACTTTCATTGGAAACAATCTGGAGCGAGATATTTTTCAATACCTCCAGTTTACCAAATGATTTTTTTAATCCTTTAATTTCAATCATATCGAATAAGGTTTCATTTTTGGAGATTCGTCAATAAAATTATCTGGTGTTATGCTAGGCAATATTTTTTCGGATTTATCCAAAAGTGTAATCATAAAACTTCTGTATAGTAACATGGCTGAAGGCATCGTTTCTATAATAACTGCATAAAGACTCAAAGGATGAAAAGGGATGTCGCCAATTTGATCCTTATTCAAATCATAACCTTCATATTTGTCCCAATAATTTTCTTTAAAGGAATTTAAAACTAAAGAGCCATTTGTAGCTGCATCGAAAGTATTGGAAATGAAATTGTTATGTTTGAAATCGTTGTCCATACAACTTGCCGAAATCTTTACAGCCCAACCATTTTCTTTGAATAAATTATTTTCGATAGCAATTCTACTTGTGCCTTCCATATGCAACCCTGTCGTATTATTAAGGAATTTATTACCAATTAAATAACTATCTGAAATATCTTTGAAGAGTAAACCATAAGCGGCATCACCCCAATTATCTTCGAAAGTATTGTTGAACATCATCACTTTTTTGGTGTACATCACTGCTACTCCTGCACCATTTTTTCTAAAAACATTGCAGATGTAAGCATCGTCATTTGAAAACATGAAATGCAAACCATACCTTTTATTTTCATAAGAAATGTTTCTCCAAATAAGAGAATTGGTGACAAATTCAAAATATATTCCATCTCGATGCCCCGAGATAACATTATGTGTTATCTGCAAACTATCACTTTTCCAACAGTGAATTCCGTTTCCAATCTGTTGTTCATCCACACTTTTGGATTTGATGGTATTATCAATTACAATACAATTTTTACAATACTGTAAATAAATTCCAAAAAAATTATTTTCAAGAATATTGTTTTTGATAGTTACATTTTTTGAATCATAAATTTTTATACCACAAGGGTCGTCAGTAGTCGCAAAACCTGAATTAATTATTTTAAAACCAGTAACTAACACATGGTTTGATTTGATAGACAAAAGCTCAAACTTGTTTTCACCATCTAATATTGGAAAATCAATGCCTATCAATGTTATGGGAAGTTCAATGATGATGTTTCCTTCTTTATACCATCCGCTATGAACGAAAAGGGTATCATTTTCATGAACAATTTTTAATCCTTCTTTGATAGAACGAATAGAGAAATGCTCACCTATATGAACACTATGTGCCTGAGCCCAAAATGGTATAAAAAATAATATGATCAGAAATTTTTGCATTTATTTTGTCAATATATCCACCCATTTAATATCATTTGCTTCTAATTTGGCTTTTGTAGCATCTTTCATTTCCTTGTTATAAAAAGCAGCAACATTACCTGCCATTGGGCTATTGAGTTTGCTTCCTTGAATAAAATATAGGCTTTCAATAGGTAATAAATTATTTTTACCACCAAAATCTGAAACATAAAATTTTGCTTCATTTAGTAGGGAATATTCCTTAGAATAATTCAGCATACATTTCAAATCATCAAATTTGTAGATTCTCCCTTTTTTGGTAATTAATTCTGTGGCAAATCTAATATCTGCAATGGTCATCTTACAATGAGCACAATTGTCTTTATTTAATTGTATGGGCTCTGGATTTGTTGTCGAACAGGAAACCATCAAAAATGATGACGTAATTAACAAAATAATTATATTTAGTTTATTCATTATCAATTTATTTTTATATTCTAAAAGAACAGCAATCAAAATAATTAATCCGCTGGCAATAAACAGCCATCCACCAATGGCTGGAATGGAGAAGGCTCCAAAATTTAACAGCTGTTTAAAGCCAATTAAAGGTGGTTGATAAGCCATACCAGGGACAATGATAGCTGCATTAGGATCCAAATTGTGTCCATAATCGTATTCCCATCTCCAAAAATCATACATCGCTAAAATTCCAAAAAGAAGAAATATACTAAATAGGATATTGAGTAATTTTCTTTTGCCTAACAATGCGACAAAAAAACAAAAAAGAGAGAAGAATCCAATTATATAAGGCAATATCGTAAATTCGATAAAGTCTTCTTTATGAAGCGTTTTCATCCCAATATAATGATTCAATCCATTGATAATATCTACATTTCCTCCTAGATGATCTGAAAAAATTAATAAGTTAAGCCCTTCAGGATATTGTGGTGCATCTAAATCTATTCTCCATATTGGAACAAAAATAGAGATAGCTAATAACAAACCTGCCAAAGCCACCAATGCCTTCGAATAAGAACTCATTTTACGTTCTACCGAATTCATAAATAAGATATTTTAACTCCTGAAAATCAATAGTATTTTCGATAAATAACTATTGCTCAAATAGAGTTTGATTATAAAAAGGAAAATATGGAGCAAAGCCAACCTTTGCTCCAATTATAATTGCAATATGAAAATATTCTATTTAGCAGCAGGAGTTGCAGGTGCAGTAGCACCTAACGAAAATTGAATTGGAACTTTACTTCCAGCTGGAGATACTCTCACATATCCTTGCATTTCTTGATGTAATGCACTACAAAAGTCAGTACAATACATTGGGAAAATACCAACTTTATCAGGAGTCCATTTTAAGGTACAAGTTTCACCAGGCATAATTAATAATTCACCATTATTTGCTCCTTTAATGGCAAATCCATGAGGAACATCCCAATCTTGTTCAAGGTTAGTTACGTGGAAATACACTTCATCCCCCATCTTAACTCCCTCAATATTATCAGGTGCAAAGTGAGATCGTATTGCAGTCATGTAAACATGTACCTTATTTCCTTCTCTAACAACTTTTGATTCTGCTTCACCATTCGTTTTGTATGGATTTTTATTATCAGCTATTTTATAGATTTTCAACTGACCATTATTTCTAATCAAATCTGCTGGTGCAGCTTGAGCATAATGGGGCTCTCCAATAGTAGGAAAATCTAAAATCATTTGCATTTTGTCGCCACTAATATCATATAATTGAGCACTTTGTGTCAATTCAGGTCCAGTAGGCAAGTACCTATCTTTTGTGATTTTATTATATGCTATCAAATATTTTCCCCAAGGTTTTACGGTGTTTCCGCCTGGTACACATAAGTGACCAACTGAATAGAAAGTAGGTACTCTATCTAATATTTTCAAATCTTTTACATTCCATTTCACTATTTCTGAAGATACGAAGAAAGAAGTATATGCATTCCCCTTTGCATCAAATTCTGTATGCAATGGACCTAAACCTGGTTTTTTTACTTCTCCATACAAAGCAGCTTCGTATTTTATTACTGGAATACCTTGATAATCTCCATCATATGCTTTATCAGCAATAGCTTTTTGAATTTTATCATAACTAAACACAGGAATTAAAGCAGCTAATTTTCCACTTGCAACAATATATTCACCTGTTGGATCAACATCACAACCATGTGGAGATTTAGGACAAGGAATAAAGTAGCATATATCTTTAAATTCGGCAATATCCAAAACCAAAACTTCATTCATTATAGTAGAAGTTGCCGTTTGTGTTGATTCATTAAAAACATTATGAACATATTTTACTGGAGTTTTTTTGCCTTTTCCTGCTTTGATATACTCCTCTGCTTTTTTCCAATTTACAGCCATGATGAAGTCTTTATCTTTTTGAGATGCATTTACTTCTAATAATGAGTTTGCTTGCTCTGTGTTGTAA
This sequence comes from Saprospiraceae bacterium, assembly GCA_016710625.1. Classification (GTDB taxonomy): domain Bacteria; phylum Bacteroidota; class Bacteroidia; order Chitinophagales; family Saprospiraceae; genus JADJVK01. The sequence continues at coordinate 69,316 of JADJVK010000012.1, read as the reverse complement.
CATGAGAAGAAAAACCAACCATGTGATTTGCCTTTCCCAGCTCTTGCCAAATCGAAATTTATCCCAGGAGTTCTTAATTGGAATGCAATTTTCATCTCACCATTTTCTGGTGAAACACTGACAAAACTAATATGGCCTTTGAAATTTTGTTTATATGAATTGATCGGAACATCCCCATTGTCATTATCACCTGGAACACTAAATCTTGTCCCAGCAACGATATATTCAGAGTTTTCTGTGCCATAAGGAGAGCTATGGTTACCACCACTATTTGGTAATTCAATAATTTCAGCTGTTCTAAATGTTTTTAAATCAATTCTAGCCAAACGAGGAGTATTATTTGCATTGGCAAATGCCCATTTTCCATTTTGTTCCCCTTTGGTTTGTGATAATTCAATGTGATGCAAATCATCCCAAGGCACAAATCCATGTGAAGTATTTAGCATAGGTTTTGTTTCTTCACTATATCCCCAGCCTTTTTCAGGATCTACAGAGAATACTGGAATACATCTAAACAATCTGCCACTCGGTAGCCCATAAACACTCATTTGGCCACTAAAACCACCACTCACAAAATTGTAAAATTCATCATATTTCCCCGGAGCAACATAAGCTTTTGCAGCAGCATCTGCTCCAGTTGAACTTGTAGCATTCTTGGGTTTACAAGAAATAATAGAGGCAACAATTACAGTAATTGCTGCAAAATATAAAAAGGACTTTTTCATAAAGTATTTGTTTTAAAATTATTTTACGCCATCATTTTTTCTCATGAATTCCAAAACTTCTCTAGCTTCGGTATCTGTCAACCCTTGGTTTGGCATTCTAACTAAGCAAAGCTCTAGTTGAGCTTGAAGAACTGGGTCTTTATCAATCATAGGATCTGGATTCGTAATGAAGTTCATAATCCATTCTGGTTTTCTTCTAGTAGTTACACCTTTCCAACCTGGTCCTACTAATTTTTCATCAGTTAGTTTATGGCAAGAATTGCATTTTACGGATTGAATTTTTTCGCCTAACTCGGCCATTGGAGCATCTAATTTATCTCCAAATTCGATAGCAGTATGTTTTCCTTCACCTCTGTGTGGGTCATATTTTGAAGGGTCTGCAACCATACTTTTTGCTTGCTCATTATTTGAGGAAGAATCTGGATTATTATTTCCGCAACTATAAACCATACTAATAATTGCTAATAGAATAATACTTTTTTTCATAATCAATAATTTGAATTTTTGTACAAAATTGACCCAAATACAAAAAATCATTTATGATTCAAATCATAAATAAAAAGGTTTTTTGGATTACAGTAAGTATTGAAAATCAAATAATTGGTAGGAAAATATGAAAGTCAGGAATGATTATATATAATTGAAATTTACATTAGAAATGTTAAATGTGATAAGATTTAAATTATGAGGTGAATAAAAAAAAAGAGGTTGCTTTTACAAGACAACCTCTGATATAACTCAAATGGAAGTATAAGTGTCGGAGTCAGCAACTTCCATATTAAATTCTATTTTGTATATGTATCCAATTTGCCGAATTTCTCAGCTAAAAGATAGTAAAATACAGCTCTATATTTGTTTCTATTAGAACTTCCAAATTTATTAACAACATCTTTGATAGCGTTATCTAATTCAGCACTATCAGCCATTCCTAATTTCTTTATTAAAAAGTTGTTCTTTACTCTATCTAATTCTTCTTTATCCGAAGCAGATACTTTTGATGAATCTGCATTATAAATAGATGGACCTAAAGATTTAGCTACAGCTTTTAAAGTATCTTCATTAAATGAAGCACCCATTTCCTTGAAAGAGGCTCTATAAAGATCCAAACATTCATCAAATTTGCTCATAATATTGATTTTTTATTTTATTGAATAAATTAATAGTATTGTCTTTAGACGATGCAATTTACCAAATGAATACAAATATTTAATAAATTTTATATTATTTTTTTTGCAAATTATAACATAACAATTCAATTTCATTTGATGCTAATTCTAGTTCTCTCTCTAGTATCGGTCTGTATTTTTTCAACTCTAATTGTAATTGATTGTTTTTTTGATCCAAAATTGTTTTAAAATTCAAAATTTCCTTTTTCGAATCTTCCATCTTTTTCACAAAAGCTTGTCTAATTTCATCTTGTTTGACATCGTAAAAAATTTGGATTTTATTTTTTTCTGATTCAAAATTCTTAATTACATTGTCATTCAATTTGCTGTTTTTCAGCTGCTTATTTACTTTCTTTTTCGTTGTTTCCACCTTTTTTTGATATGCTGTTTGAAGATTGCTGAGCTTCAATTGGCATTTCTGTATTTTTGGGTAATATTTATTGTTCAGTACAATAATACCTTTTTCATGTTCTTTTTTTAATTGAATGATTTTATTTTTTGCTAAATAATTTAGCCTTGATAAAAGTGTTGGTATCGTATTTCTTTGTTTCTGTAATTGATGCCAAAGTTTTCGCTCCTCCAATTCTATATTATAAAATTTCAATTCGTATTTTTTGTAAACTTTCTCAAGGTCATTACTTTTTAACGGAATATTTGCAATATTAGTATTCATACCTCTGATAAGTTTGGTTCTCCAATCAGAAAGTTGCTTCGCCCAACCTGCATTTAATCCTGAAATTCTAACCCAATTTCCATTTTTTGTCAGAAGACTACCATTTAGTTCATTCACAAGTGAAAAATCAGCAGCAGTGACGACCCCACAATAGGCTAAATTCATTAATATATTATCGACTGTCGCATAATTGCCTCCAAATAAATGCATGGCAGCATCATAAATCTTGAAATTTGATAATTGGTCATAAATGGCATTCGAATAAAAATTGTTTTCAACTAATTTTAGTTCCTTCTTTTGCTCATTATTCAATTTGTTTTTTTGAGTTTGTAATTTTTTAAACTGAATATTGTACTCTTTTTCAAATTTGTCAAAATACTTTTGCTCCTCTTTTTTCACCCTGTTTTCAATAGCTACCAACCATTGATTGAGTTTGTTATCTTTTGCAAGAATAGCATCGTTATAGGCTGCATTTAACACCTGAATCTGATGCTCAGCAGCATGTTGTTTCGGTAAAAATGTTTCATGAATTGGTTTTAATTGGGTTCTTATGGTTTCAATATATTTTTTTTCAAGCATATCGGTCGTCATGAGCCGATGGGCATAAAGGTTTTGCAACTTTCGCACTTCTTCCTCATTCAATTGTTTACTTTTTTGAGTTAATTGAGATTTGTATTCGGATAATTCACTAATTTTTTGTGAAAAAAAGTTTTTAAATTGAAGTTGAAAACCTTGTTGTTCCGTTGTTACTTTTTGAACTAATTGAATTAATTGATTTTCAACTAAAGACAATCTATTAAATCCAGAATTTAATTTATTGGATGTATTAGGATCAATATTCGTTTGAATATTTTTCAACTTAGATTGTAAAATAGCAGATTTTAATTGCAACTCACTTTCTGAAATAGCTTGATAATGAAAGGGTTGGAATTCAATTTCATGCAAATCATCAATGGGGGATTTCCTATTAGATATTATGATTGGCAAGGGACTTAATGCTTGGCACCAATCATTTGTTGTCGGTCTTTTCTCTGGATAAGGATGCCCCTCCTCAAAACATTGAATGAAAAGCTTTTGTATATTTTGTGGTAAAGTTAAAAATGATTGATGGGGTGGGGGAACTATGTGAAAATAATTTCCCTTACTCGGTGAATGTGGAAACAACCCTTTTTCAATCAATTCATGAACCGAATTGTATCTATCAAATGGTGATTTGCAAGTCCCACTAAAAGGGTGAATGCCACAGAGCAAACGATAAAACAATACAGACAAACTAAACATATCCCAATTGAGTGGGATGGGTTGGTTCTCAGGATTGATACCTCGATAATATTCAGGTGGTGTATAGTCTGGTGTTGCCACAGGACCCATAAATCGAGTTCCATCTTTTGCATTGACAGACACACTATCTGTATCTATGATAGAAATCAAACCAGTAGGCTGAATGATGATATTATCTGGCTTTAAATCCGTCAGCACATAATTTCCATTTTGGTGTAAATGGTGGATTGCTACTGCAATATTATAACATATTTTAAGGCGCAATTTTTGTATGCCATCTTCTGAAAAGGAGAATCTACTCCAAGTTGAGGATAGCTTTTTGGGTAATTTTGGATGACAAAGAAACTCAAGTTTTTCTCCTGAAGCCATCGGCATGGTGAATCCGACAAATTTGCCATTTTCATAAACAATATTTTTGGGCCAAATAATATAGGGATGCCCATTACTATCTAAATGTAAGGGCGGATTTTTTATTAAATACTCGATTTTCTTTTCTCTAAGCTGGCTTCTTTTATCATGATTGTAGATTTTAACAACGATTCTTCCGGCATCCTGACCACTTTGAATTGAAAATAAGGAGCCTTCGCCACCGCTGGCAAATGGCTTATCATAGATAGTGATGGAATTACCATTATTGAGTTGTAACCATTTTGGCATTTAGATCAAATTATTCAGGTAATTCGTTGAAAGGAATTAATTTAATTTTTTTATTTTCATTCATATATCTATATATAATACGTTGTATATCAATTGTTGATGACATTTTTTAACTTGTTGTTTCAGCTCTGTTGGGTTGTTTAGAGCATTTTCATCCAAATAGCCATAGCCATAGAATTTCCCATTTTGTACAAAAATAATTGCTTTTTCATCATTCGAACGAGCTTCTTCAATAATGAAAAAAGAGCCGATTAAGTTCCTACTTAAGTAAGAAATTGCCTCATTTACTCTTGCATTATACTCGATAAAAGATTCTTGTTGGCAGCAGGCTCCCTGACATTTTCCTAATTTGAAATCAAAGCATGCACCATTGCCATATTCAAGCCCACAGAGGTTTGCACAAAGTTTAAAAGTAGATTTCACCTGAATCAATCTTGCTTTTGCATCTGGAAGCCGAGCAAATTCTCCAATCATCTGATATTTTTTTCGATTGGAAGCGGAGTTTTTAGCCACTCCAAATCTCATATAACCTTCATTATCCAAAAAATATTGAATCGTATAGGGATAAACTTCTTTTCGCTGAGTTTTGTTGATTTCTGGCTTAATCCTTTTTATTTCCACATCCTCCAAAATCAACGCAATCAACTCACTACCAGTGATTTCATAACTTATATCAAATACGATTTTTTGCAATTTTGAAGCTTTTTCAGTATGGTCTGCAAAATGCTCTATGATTCTTTTTCTAATATTTTTACTTTTCCCAACATAAATTACATTGCCTTCTTTATTGTGAAAATAATAAACGCCGCATTCATCGGGCAAGCTAGCAATTTTATCGACAGAAAGATTTTGTGGCAACCTACTTTCCTTGATTCCCAAAGAAATTATATCTGCCGTTGTAGATAATTCTTCATTCAATAATAGTATTTTTTCGAAAATTAAGGTTGTTGCATATGTATCTGCCATTGCCCTATGTCTGGCATCTACTTTTATATTGAAATGTTTGATTAAATTTCCTAAACTATAAGAGGGTAAACCAGGAAAAGTTTGTCTTGATAATCTAACGGTACACAATTGCTTTTTCGTGAAAACATAACCCAACCTTTTGTATTCTTCTTTCACGAAGTTATAATCAAATCGAACATTATGAGCTACAAAAATGGCATCTTCAGTAAGTTCAATAATCCGTTTTGCAACTTCATAAAATTTGGGAGCCTCCCTTACCATTTCATTTGAAATACCAGTAAGAACAGAAATATTAGCAGGAATTTGTCTCTCTGGATTGATTAATGTTTCAAATTTTTCTATTACTTGATTTCCATCATGTAAAATAATTGCAATTTCAATGATTTTATCAGTAAATGGCTGACCACCAGTAGTTTCAACATCAATAATTGCAAATGTGGACATAAATTGAATACCTAAATATTACCGAAACCAATCGGCATACATGACATAATTGTTCGAAATACGATGAATAGTATCTTTAAATTGCTCCTCACTTATAGCTTTTACTTTTTTAGCAGGAATTCCAGCATAAATGAATCCACTTTCCAAGTGACTGTTTTCCAAAACGATAGCTCCTGCTGCAATTAATACATTTTCTTCCACAACAGCATGATCCATTACAATTGCCCCCATTCCAACTAAGACATTATCTTTTATCGTGCAACCATGAACAATTGCCCTGTGTCCAATCGAAACATTATTGCCGATTATTGTAGGAGCTTTTTGGTAAGTACAATGAATAATTGCACCGTCTTGAACATTTACTTTATTGCCCATTTTGATGAAATGTACATCACCTCTGACTACAGCTTGAAACCAAACACTACAATCATCACCCATTTCAACTTCACCAACTACAGTCGCATTTTCAGCTAAATAACAATTTTTGCCAAAAATTGGAGCCTTATCTTTTACTTTTTTAATTAAAGCCATAATAATTATTCCTCTTGCCAAATAACATCAAACTTACTGTTGATATAAGCCATGTTACCTTTTATTTCAATCATTGCTAATCCATTCTCAAAACTTGTAGCCATATCAAAAACGGGCTTGACTATCATATTGCCTTGTTTGTCAATATAGCCCCATTTTTCATTTAATGAGATGGGAGCATAGCCATTTACAAATTCACCAACTTCTTCATAGGTTGGCTCAATTGCAATTTTGCCTTCTTTATTGATAAAGCCAAAAATACCTTCATCGTTATGAAATGAAGCATATCCATCCGAAAATTTAGAGGCAAATTCAAATTGATGTGGGATTACTAATTTTCCACTTAAATCTATAAAACCAAATAAACCATCCTTTGAAGCAGGCAAAAGATCTTGACTAAATTTCAACTCATTCAAATCTTCAGTAATATCGAATTGTGGCGAAATTATTGTTTTTCCACTTTTGTCAATCAATCCCCAATGATTATCATTTGCAATTACCGCTAAATCAGAATAGAAAGCACCATTGAATTCATAATTATTGGAGAAAATAATATCACCTCTTTGATTGATATATGCTGGCACATTTTCATCAGTGATTACAGATGCCAATCCATTTTTAAAAGAATTCCCTTCATTAAATCTTGGTGAAAATAACAATGTACCTTCATTATTGATATATCCTACTTTGCCTTCTAGCCTTACACATGCCAAATTCTCACTAAACTCTTGAGCCTCATCGTATTGGATCTGAGTAAATTGATTTCCTTTTTGGTCAATATACCCCCAATATCTTACAAGTTGAACAGGGGCATATCCACATTCATAATTACCAACATATTGATACAATTTTTTAACCAATAACCTTCCTTGGTTATCCAAATGAACTAGTCTATCATTCAATCGAACTCTAGAAAACCCATTATGAAAAGCTTCAGCATAGATATATTGTGGCTCAATAGCAATTTCACCCTTATTATTAATAAAACCAAAATACCCTTGATTTCTTATTTTGAACAACGGTTCAATCATTTTTTTATGGTATGAATTTAAATTTTACTATTTAATATAATGTCGCTAAGATAGTTAAAATGTTTATTATTACAATAGAAATATTTATTTTGATTATTTGTGATATATAATTTTTTGAATTTCAAAATATTATATTTAAAAATTAAAGTAATTGGTTATATGAAATGATTCAAAAAATATGTTTAAACTAAGATTTTAAATTTGCTTAATTTTTACATGTATGTTATTAAATTTTAAAAAATAATTTATTTAAAGAATTTTATTATTTTAATTTAAAAAATACTTAGTTTTGTACGTGTTAAATAACAACTCTATCCTAAAAAAAATATTTTATTTTTGCCAACTTTTGTAATTATGAAAAGACATTTACTAAGTCTTATTTTATTTTTTTGTTATCTCCTCAGTAATGCTCAAACACCTTGTACTCCCATTCCTGGAAGTGCTGGAGAAACATGTGCTAACCCTTGTTGGGTTTGTTTGAATCCTTATTTTGGAAATACCTTTAGTTTTCAAAATCAAGGAGCTACTCCAAATCAGTTTTGTGGTAATGGTACTTCGTTAGATAATGACCAGTATTTAGCATTTATTCCGACTTGTAGTGGACAAGGAGTTGTTTCTTTTACAATTACCTCAAACGGAGGTTGTAATATTCAAGCAGCTATATATAAACAAGGAATGTGTAATATGACGCCATTGGAATGTAATGCAGGTTTTAATGGAACAATAAGTGGATTTGGTGGTTCTGTTACTTATACAGCGGGTACAATGTATATGTTAATGATAGATGGTGTTTCTGGTGCTCAATGTTTTTTTAATGTGGAATGTGAAAATCCTGATTGTATTTCTAAGCCACCAAATCCATTAACACAAAGTTGGAGCCCAATGACAACAAATGCTCCGAATCCTATACCTTGTGCAAATCCAATACCAGATGTTTGGTATAATTTTAGCGTTCCTGCTGTTCCAGGTGCAAATAAATACCATTGGTGGGTTAAACAAGGTGATGCTACGATTAAAAAAGGTACTGTTCAAGGAAATGATATTACATTAAATGGTTCTACTGGAACTAGCACACAAGTTAATTTTAATGCTCCTGGTACAATTGAAATTTGTTGTCAAGCTACAAATGGATGTGACTCTACAAATCAATTATGTAAAGTGTTTACAGTTTTAACCCCACCAGATAGAGATACAACTGTTTTTATTTGTGATGAAGATGCTTCTTGGCCAGGCACTGGGGTTCCAAATGCTCCATCCCCATTGCCTGGAGCTCCTTTTGCTCCTGGGACATATGCAATAAATCTTAAAACAGCACAAAACTGTCCTTATGTTTTCAATGTTACAGTTAATAAACTTCCTCCTAATACAAAAGATTTAGGGGATAAAGTTTTATGTGAATCTGAATCATTTACTTATTGTGGAAGAACTTACAACGGTAATCAGTCAGGAATTAAAACATTTGTTTGTGTTGGTACTGGCCAATACCCTCCTCAAAGTTGTGATACTACAATTACTGTCAATATAGTCGGTATTGTTATAACACCATCACTAACATCTAATAGTACAAATTTAGCTTGTCCGGGTGATAAAATTACTTTAGATGCCTGTAGCTCAACATTTACACCAAATAATGCTACTGTAAGCTATGAATGGTATAAAGATAATGTATTAATTTCAGGTGCAACAGGTTGTTCTTATGATGCAATGGATGCAGGAACATATAAAGTTAAAGTAATTGTTACTTTTAATGGCAAAAGTTGTTCAAAAGAATTAACTAAAATAATTACAACTAGTTATCCTCCTCCACCAACACCAGCAAATGTACCACAAAATGGACCATTTTGTAATAATCAAAATTATACCTTCACTATTTCTAATGTAAATTCAAATTTTACTTATACTTGGTATTTAAATGGAAGTGTTGTTTCAAGTGGAACTTCAGTAACAGTAACTGCTTCAGCACCAACATTTGAGCTTTGTGTTAAAACAACAAATGCATGTAATGTAGATACCAATAAATGTTACATATTTCCAGCAATAGTTGTTCCAGATAGAGATACTTTAGTATTTATTTGCGATGAAGATACAGGTTGGCCTGGTACAAATGTTCCAAATGCTCCAAATCCATTACCTGGTGCACCATTTGGTCCAGGTTTACATGTAGTTCAGTTGACAAATGGACAAGGATGTATGTATAATTTTAATGTAACTGTAGATAAATACCCACCAAATACTAAAGATTTAGGTGATAAAATTTTATGTGAATCAGAGTCATTCACTTATTGTGGACAAACTTTTTTTGGATCTCAAGGTGGACCAAAACAATTTAGTTGTTCTGGAAATGGACAAAATCCACCTCAAAGTTGTGATACAATTATTACAGTCAATATTATAGGTATTGTAATTACACCTCAATTAACTGCTTCTTCGACTGTTTTAAATTGCCCAGGTGATATTATAACATTAGATGCATGTGGAAGTACATCAACTCCGAATGGTGCTGATTTAACATACAAATGGTTTAAAAATAATATATTAATTCCTGGTGCTACTAATTGTAATTTATCAATTACAACTCCTGGTCTTTATAAAGTTGAAATTACTGCTACATTTAATGGAAAATCATGTACCAAAAATTCTACTATAACAATATCCCAAAATTTCCCTCCAAATCCAACAGTCGCCATAGTTCCACAAAAAGGTCCATTTTGTAATAATCAATCATATAACTTTACAATAAGTAATTATAATTCTGCATTTACTTATGAATGGACATTAAATGGGCAAGTTATAAGTCAAGGATCTTCGGTTTCAACTGTTGTAAATGCTCCAAGTTTTACATTGTGTGTTAAAACATCTAATATTTGTAATGAGGATACAAATATTTGCTATACTTTCCTGTAATAACTGTTCCTGATAGAGATACAGCTGTTTTTATTTGTAATGAAGATTTATTTTGGCCTGGAACAAATGTACCAAATGCCCCAAATCCACTTCCTGGAGCACCTTTTCCTCCTGGACAACATATTGTTGCTTTAACTACATCTCAAGGATGTAATTATAATTTTAATATTAATGTAGACCAATATCCTCCAATTTTGAAGGATTTAGGTGATAAAATATTATGCGAAAGTGAATCATTTACATATTGTGCAAATACATTTTTTGGAAATCAACCAGGGCAAAAACAGTTTTCTTGTCCAGGGGTAGGATTATTACCCCCTAAAAGTTGTGATACAACAATTACTGTAAATATTATTGGATTAATCATTAATCCGAATATTTCTGCTTCCGCAACTAATCTTAGTTGTCCTGATGATGAAATAATTATTTCTGCATGTAATGCAATTTTAGAACCTCAAGATGCAGCTGCTTCTTTTAAATGGTATAAAAATAATATATTAATTCCTGGTGCAACTTTCTGTGATATTACTACAAAAGATCCAGGAACTTATAAGGTTGAGATTACTTTAAATTTGAATGGAAAAATTTGTAGCAAAACTGCTCAAATTGTAATTACTCAAAATTATCCTCCAAAACCAACTGCTGCAATCATTAGTACAGCTGGTCCATTTTGTGAAGGAAATACTTATAACATTAGTATAACAAATTATAATTCTGCATTTACTTACAATTGGTTTTTGAATGGTGCATTAGTTTACACTGGAAATCCAGGAGTGATTACTGTTTCTGCACCAGATGATGAAATTTGTATTCAAACTGTAAATGTCTGTAATAAGGATACTTCAAAATGCTATACTATCCAAGTTTTAGATAATCCAACTGAACCTGAAATAACGAGTTTAGACTCAGTTTGTCAAGGTGGAAATCTTCAGTTTTGTGTGACAAACCCTCAACCAGGAAGTACTTATTCTTGGCAACTTCCTAGTTTTGCGACTATTATTAATCAAACAGCAACATGTGTAACAGTAAAATTTGGTAATGATCCAGGGGATTAGAGGCTGTATGTGCTATTAATAAAAATAAATGTGGCACTGCTACAGCTTGTAAATCTGTTTATGTTCATTATAATCCAGATGTTACAGCAATACAAGGTCCACCTATAGTGTGTAAAGGGGAATATTCTGCTTATTCTATACCATTTGACCCAGCTGCTACTGAATATGTTTGGACATTCAATGGTGGAAATATTTTAAATGGTCAAGGTACTTATGAAATTGACGTTGAATGGACTACACTTAAAGATACAGCTAGTGTATGTGTTTATGCCAAAGGAGTTTGTAAGAACTCAAAACAAACATGTTTTAAAGCAAAAATAGTTCAAGCTCCAAAACAACCAATTGTTTCTGGTACAGCCTTTATTTGTGCATCCAATACAAATTATGTTTATAAAAATGATATCATCGATCCAAATGCAAATTATTCTTGGACACAAACTGGTGGAACGATAATTAGTAAGACAAAAGATAGTATCATAATCAATTGGATAAATGAAACTACTGGTATTGTAAAAGTAGATGCTGATAATGTTTGTGGGAATAAAAATGATGATATTGAAGTAAAAGTATATAAAATTCCAAATGCTCAGGCTGGTGATGACCAAAAGCTTTGTCAATTTGAAACAACGATAAATACAAATCCTAGTATTGGTAACGGAACTTGGACAATAATAAATAAACCATCGAATAGTAACGCTTCTTTATCTACAACCAAAACTGGTACAATTTTCCAATCCAATTCTTGTGGAATCTATGATATGATTTGGAAAGAAGATAATAATGGTTGCTTTGATTTAGATACTGTAAGTGTAAATGTAAGTTTACCTCCAAAAGTATCTAATGTAAGTGTTATTTGTGATACTTCGAAAACATTCTATACTGTAAGTTTTACTATTAATGGTTGTGGAAATTCATTTTTAGTTAAAAACTTAGTAGATGGCAAAATTAAAACTGTAAATGTTGCTCCTTACAATTTTGTTTCAGATCCATTACCAGACTCCAGTACTTTTAAGTTTGTTGTTTATGGAGATAATGAGTGTGTAAGTGATACCATCTCTGGTGCTAAACTTTGTAGTTGCCCAACAAATGCTGGTGATATGTCAAATTTAGTGCTTTCAGCTTGTGAGGATGGTACTGTAAAAGCAGTACATAAAGGCAATCAAGTGCTACAAATAGATGATACATTTGAATTTATCATGCATACAAATCCTGGTACTCAACTAGGAACTATCATTGATAGAAATAAAACAGGTGAATTCAAATTCATTAATCCGCCAATGAAATTGGAAAACACCTATTATATATCTTATGTTGCTGGAAATGTTTTAGCAAATGGTCAAGTTGATTTATTAAATGACCTATGCTTATCAATTGCTCCTGGTCAACCTGTTATTTTCCATGGGTATCCAAAACCAATTGCTGGTGCTGATTTCACTATTTGTGGAGATAGTGCAACTATAGAAGCAGTTGCTGATGCACCAAAAGGAAGTTGGAAATTAATCTCTGGACCAGGTATTGCGGTTTTTGATCAAACGAACAATTCTAAAACATTTGTAAAAGTTTCTAAATTTGGAGCTTATGTTTTTGAATGGACAAGTGATAACTTTGGATGTACTGGAAAAGACGATATGAAAGTTGAATTTTTCCCAGATGATTTACAAGTAACGACTCCTATAAAGAGTTGTGATAGTTTAGGATTGTCATATATAATGAAATTTTCTATTTCAGGTGGACAGCCCCCATATAGTGTTAATGGAGTGCAAATAGTTGGCAATCAATATGTTTCTGCACCAATACTTGCTGGAGACCCATTTGATTTCAATATTTCTGATGCCAATAATTGTGAAAGCAAAAATTTATCAGGAATAAGAGAATGTGATTGTATAGCTGAAGTATTTTCTATCAATGCAAATGATGCTTGTGAGAATGAAGTAATTAACGTGACAGGAACAGGCAAGAAAGGGGGAAAAGATATTTCCGAATATCTATTAACAACTGGCGTTGATTTGAAATTACCATCTACAAAAATTTTACAAAGAAACCAGACTGGCCAATTTATATTTAATGTGGGAATGACTTGTGGAGTGCCATATTATGCTCATTATGTGGTAGCTAGACAAGATCCATTTAATCCACAACAAGTAAAATTGAATGATACATGTCTTGCTGATATTAGCAAGCCTGTTGTTTTCAATTGTACACCAAAAGTGGATGCTGGTGTAAAAGATTCCATTTGTGGTCAATCTTACGATTTAGCTGGGTCTTGGACTTTAGGAATTGGAGTATGGTCGAAAATTGCAGGTCCAGGCCAAAATACTTTTGCAGATCCAAATTCGGCAAACACGAAAGTTGATGTAACTTCTTGTGGTTTATACAAATATCAATTATTTGCAGATAATAATGGTTGTAAAAATAGTGATACAGTAGAAATTGACTTTAGTAACCCACCAACTGATGTAAATAGAATTGCTACTTGTAACAATATTTTCACAGAGTATGTAGTAACTTTTAATATTATTGGATGTGGTGGACCTTATAAAGTATTAGGTATGAATGGAGGAACCGTGAATGGTACTACCTTTACATCAAACCCAATTCCTTCTGATACATTGCAGTATAATTTTGATATTATAGATGCATTTGGTTGTAAAACAGCCATCAATGGAACTAAAAATTGTCAATGTTTAAATACTGAGGTTGGAACAATGCCTTCCAATGTTTTGAAAGTATGTGTGGATGATAATGGAAACGGTTTCGTTCAAGCTACAAATGATAATAATTCGAAATTTGATCCAAATGATACTTATGAATATATTTTAACAGATACTTGTTCTTCTAAAAAAGTAGGGGTTATTTTTGATAGAAATAAAACAGGTAAATTCTCTTTTGTTTCTCCGATGAAATTTGGAAAGACTTATTATATAGCTTTTGGGGTAGGTGATAGCTTAAACAATGGACAATTAAATTTGGTAAATAATAAGTGTCTTGGATTTGTATGGGAGCCTGTCATTTTCTATAAATGTCCAACAGCGAAATGCCCTCCTACAGACACAATTTATTGCGGACTACAGCATAACTTAAAAGCGACAGCTAGTGTTGGTGTAGGCAAGTGGACTGTTTTAAGCAAACCAGCTGGTTCTATTGTAACTATTGGAAATCAAAATTCAGCAGGTACCTCACTAAAAGTTTCTGAATATGGGGATTATACTTTACAATGGTTAGAGGATAACTTTGGATATAGAGATAGCTGTAATGTAAGTTTCAAATTTATCTATATTCCAGCACCAAAAGTAAATGGACAACCGATTATTATTTGTAATAGTCAAGATACCACTTATACTGTTTCCTATGATTTAACAAGTTCTGGTGGCAATTTACAATTGTTAACTGGCTCAAATGCTGGAACTTTTAATGGACAAACATTTACTTCCAATCCAATTAAGAGTGATTTGAGTTATCAATTTGCGATTAAAACGGAAGAATCTTGTGATACATTATTCTTATCTGGAGACCATCACTGTTATTGTAAGGCAACTGCTGGAAATTCAATTGTATCAGCTGCTTGTGAAGGAGATGATGTATTGTTCAACCTAGTAGATATTCTTAAAAATGAAGATGTAGGAGGCAAATGGGAATCTCTGCAACTTGTCAATGGATTTAATAGTGCAAATGCAACATTTAGAACTTTGGGAGTTCCTTCTGGCACCTATTTATTTAGATATGGGCTAGCCACCAAAGCTACTCCTCCGAGTTGTTTGGGTGATTCTGCAATTGTAAGAATAGTAATCAACCAAAAACCATTTGCTGATGCAGGAATTGATAAATTGATTAATTGTAAAGTACCTACTACTGAGTTGGGTGGAAACCAATCAACTGGTGGTGCTAATATCAATTATTTATGGACAGGTCCAGCAACGTCTAAGCCAACTTCTAAATTTACAATTGCAAGCAATGGTGGTAATTATTTCCTAAAGGTTTACAATTCAGTAACTGGTTGTTTTGATTTAGATACTGTTAATATTATTGCTAAAACTTCTAAACCTGAAGCAGATTTTAAAATAAAAATTCCAAGTTGTAAAGGAAAATTAGATGCTGGAGTTTCTATGAAAGTCTTAAGTGGTGAATTTCCATTAACCTATAAGATGAATGGAGTGAAAGCACTTTGGGATCCAAGTTGGACTTCTTTAGATTTAGGAATAAAAGTTCCAGGGACTTATCCAATAGAATTAGAAGATGTAAATGGTTGTAAAACAAAAGATTCAATCATAGTACCAGATGGAGAGAATTTTTCAGTTGATTTAGGACCAGATTTGATTATAGAATTTGGTGATAGTGCAATAATAGAAGCAATATTGAAAAAAATCACAAAAGATTCTATTTTCAAAATTGAATGGAAACCAAATATTCCAACAATTCCTGGAAACCCGTTAGCTGTGGTTGCTAAACCTGAATTGTGGCATGAATACTGTCTAACTATTTACAATAAAGCATATTGTAAAGCGGAAGATTGTGTGTTAGTTTCTATTCAAAACGATAAAGAAGTATTTATTCCAAATATTTTCACTCCTGGTGATGATGATGGAACAAATGACTATTTTACATTATTTGGAAACAAGAATGTTGATAAAATAGAGACATTACAAATATTTGATAGATGGGGTAATTTACTATTCAAGAGAGATGCTTTTAACCATAGTGAGCCAGATTTAGGGTGGGATGGAAGATTCCAAAATAAGGATATGAATCCAGGAGTCTATGTTTATTGGTCGAAGGTACGATTCAAAGATGGTACGAATAAAGTCTTCAAAGGTGATATTACATTACTTCGTAAATAAATATAATCAAAAATAGGTTGTCAATTTGGCAACCTATTTTTTTACACATATAAATCTAGAATTAAGAATTAGAAAGAATTTTGTATTAGATATTTATAAAGGCATAAAAAAAGAGGCAATTACTAAATAAAGTAATCGCCTCTTTTAATAAGTATGTTTAAAATACTATGCTTCTTCAGTAGGTGTTTCTTCTGTTGTAGCTTCTTCAGCAGCAGGAGCAGCAACTTCTTCAACAGCAGCTACTACTTCTTCTGTAGCTTCTTCAGCAGCAGGAACTACAGTTTCTTCAACAGCAGCAACAACTTCTTCTTCAACTACTACAACTGGTTTTGGTTTTGGTTTACCATCCACCATCTTTCTAAATTGTTCTAATTCAGATTTAGTTTTTTCAACACCACTTGCAATTTTTCCTTCTTTAGCTTCAATCCATGCATTCAATTTATCGTTTGCTTGATCTGTAGTTAAAGCACCTTTTTTAACACCTTTCATAAGGTGTTTTTTGTACATTACACCTTTGAATCTAAGGATAGCAGCAACAGTATCTGTTGGTTGTGCTCCTTTATTCAACCATTCGAAAGCAGCATCTCTATCGATATCAATAGTTGCTGGTTTTGTCATTGGATTGTAAGTACCAATTTTTTCAATGAATTTTCCGTCACGAGGTGCTCTAGCATCTGCTACAACAATGTGATAAAACGGAGCTTTTTTGCGACCTTTACGTTGCAATCTTAATTTTACTGACATTTTTTTATAGATTAGGTAGTGAAACCATACCTGAATAATTTCCCAAGGAAACATCAGGTCATTAAATGAGGCGCAAAAGTAATAATTTAATTCTAATTTATCAAATAATCATTGAACTATAAAATATTATATTTTATTTTTAAGGCTAAAATACTGGTAATGTTAACGAAAATTTAAAAAAATAAAATTGTACAAAATATTATTTGTCTAATTCGTTAAATACTTTTACCTTTAAGAATAAAAATTATTTAAGATTATGATGAATGAACCAATCTCTAGTATTATGACAGTAAATGTGCAAACTGTTACTGAAGACCAAACTTTAAGTGAAGTGCTTGGATTATTGAAAAGCAAGAAATTACAGCATTTACCTGTGGTAAATGGAAAAAAGTTGGTTGGAATAATTTCTAGTTCTAAACTTTTTTGGTTGAATAAACCCCACGAAGAATTTGACAAAATCAAAGTAGGAGAAGTGATGACTAGAGGTGTAGCCTTTTTAGAGCCAGATGATAAAGTTGGTGCAGCTGCTGAGGTTTTAATGGAACATTTATTTCATGCTATTCCTATTTGTAATAGTGACCATGAATTATTAGGTATTGTTTCTTCTTACGACTTATTAAAATACCAATTTACAAAAGAATATCCAGCTAATTAATTAAATCGATAATATAAAGTGTACCAAATAGAACACTAGCTATTCCGTTTGTAGTAAAGAAAGCAAGATTGATTTTACTCATATCTTTCTTTCGAACGATGCTGTGTTGAAATACTAACAAAGCAATGAATAGAAGGTTTGCAAGTATAAAAAGTATGCCTAAATTTTCAATTTTATTATAAGCCAAATAACCTGCACAAATTAAACATATTGCAGATATATTATGAAATATCATCGAAATTTGGATTGCATTGTCAATTCCAAATTTTGATGGTATTGAATATAACTTATTTTCTATATCAAAACTACTATCTTGTAAAGCATATATAATATCAAATCCTCCTACCCAAAATATTACAGTTATTCCATACAAAACAGGAATTATATTAAATTCATTTGTTACAGCTAAATATGCACCAATAGGTGCTAACCCGAGCCCAATTCCTAAGATAAAATGGCATAAAAAAGTAAATCGTTTAGTGTAACTATAACCCAAAATCACTAATAAAGCAATTGGGGATAGATAAAAGCATAAATTATTGATATATAATGTTGTAATACAGAAGATTATACAATTTAGTATTACAAAGATTAGAGCATATTTTGGGCTAATTACATTACTTGGAATTTCTCTGTTGGATGTTCGTGGATTCAATTTGTCTATATCTTTGTCAATATATCTATTAAATGCCATAGCTGCATTCCTTGCACTAACCATACAAATTAATATCTTGATTAATAGATAGATATCGAAATCAACTTGATACATTTTATACCCAAGAGCAGTACCAACCATAGCAAAAGGTAGGGCAAAAACAGTATGACTAAATTTTACTAAAGAAAAGTAAGCTTTCATAAAACGAAAAAAAACGCCTATATTAATAAAATACAGGCGTTTTAAAATTATTATTTAATATAAATATTAATGATTTGCTGTAGGTTTTGCTCCAGCTTTTGATTTCACTTTCCCTCTAATCGTCAAAAATGATTGTGGAGGATTTGTATTTGCAGTTACAGTAACTCTCTTTTCAGTTTGAGCTCCACTTTCACTTCCTTTTCCACTAGAATCAAATTGAACTTTTATTTCACCAGATTTTCCAGGCTCAATTGGGTCTTTTGGCCAATCAGGAACAGTACAGCCACATGAAGCTTTTGCATTTGCAATAACTAATGGCTCTTTACCAAGATTTTTGAATTTGTATATATGGATTACTTTTTCACCATCTTCAACTGTACCAAAATCAAAAATTGGCTCTTCAAATTCCATTGTTGTTACAGGACCCAGATTTGCTCCTTGGTCAATTATACCATCTTTTGGACCGTTATCTTTGTTTAATGAGCTATTTCCACCATTTTCAAGTGGAGATTTTCCTGTATTACAAGAAATTACTGATAAAACAGTAAAAACCAAAAAACTATAAAATATACTTTTTTTCATTGAAATATTTTTTTGCAAAGATAAGCAAAAGCTAATAATTTTTACAAATATGGAAACAATAGGATGTCAATGTTTTGTTAATGTCTATTATAAGTTGTTGTAAATAAGTTTGTAAGTATCAATATCTCTTCCATTTGACACCGTTATATAGTAATTTCCAGCAGTTAATGACTTTAATTGCATACTAGTATTATTCAAACCAACAATCGAAACTTCATCAACTGAACTAATAAGAGCTCCTTCTAAATTGTATAATTTAATTGAAATATTTTCAGATAAATCTGAATTATAATAAACTGCTATATCCGAACTGATATTCCAGTCTCTAACTTTGATTATTTTCAAACCTTGACCTTCTCTATCAATATTCATACTGACAGTAGGGGAATAACTAAATCTATCATCTTTATCAATCATGATTAATCTATAATAAACTACTGTATGTCCTTGAAAAGCAGTTTGATAATCATTATCGGAATAGCTATAATATTTTTCTTCTTTGCTATCTCCACTTGCTGGATAATTATAAATATTTGTAAAGTTATTGCCATCAAAAGATCTTTGAATAGTAAAATATGCACTATTTTTTTCTGAAATAGTAGTCCACTGCAAAATTGGCTTTTTATTGATATTGTTTACACTAATCGCTCCTAATTGAATAGGTAAAATTCCATCAATAAAAGCACATATATTATTGTTGATAACCACTAATCCATCATATAATGTACATAAACATCCGCCAAATAATGGTGCATGATAATTTACAGCATATTTTGGTGCACCTTCACAGGAATTGGCAATTTTTGTAACTTTATCAACATTTACAGTAGCTCCTCCGTCATTTGAATAAATAATTCCAATAGTATCAGGAAGTAGGGTAGATGGTACACACCCAGGAAATGTAGCAGAAGTCCATTTTAACCTTATTGCTGTAGATGTCCCAGAACCACTAGGATTTGGACATGAAACAATAGCTGCTACAAATGGACATTCAATATTTTGTTGTGAATTAAGTTGGGTTGATATATACAATATAAGTAAAATCGGCAATAGTATTCTCATATAGTCTTAAATAATTGGTAATGAGTATAAAATCTCAATTAAAGCTTGTTTGTTAAACTCTTTGTTTGTTGAAAATGTGCGAAATAAATAATAATTACAGGGATAGGTACAGTTAAGACAGCAAAGTTGAATAATTTTTTTGATAAGTTCAAATATAATTCAACTTTTTTACACATTTTTAGCAATTAATATAATTTTTCCGATTATATATTAATTTAAGAATTATGATAAAAATACTTATTGTTAGTTTAAATAAAGTGTATTTCTTTTAATTTCAAGCAATTGTATTGTAAATATATTTTTTGTGATTTAAAGTAATTTATCTAACTGTAAATCAGGTAAATATAAAAACTGAAGTAGAAATTTTTGTTTGGTAAAATCTATTTTAATTACAGTATTATTAAAAGCTTATTTAAAAGTTACTATTGTTATCGTCCTAATATATTAAATCTAATAATATTTACATGGATATGGAAACATGAAAAGTAATTAAATTATGTCACTTTATGTTAATTCTGTAATTATAAATCTATTCTTAATCTAACATTTAATCGCCTAGATGTCAAATAATTAGGTATTGCATATTCAGAATTGTAAATTGTTTTTATCCAAGTATTCGATGCTGTATTGCTAACTTTCAATAAATTGAATACTTCTAAACTCAACCAAGTACTTCGGCTAAATCTCAAAAAATGGTTTGGTTTTTTAGATTTCATCATCAATCGATCATATAATAAGAACGAAAAACCAATATCTACTCTATGATAAGCATTGAATCGATAAGTATTTCTATATTCAACATTGTTATCTGGAATTCCGAAAGGTAAACCTGTTCCAACTGTAACATTCAAGTGCATTTTGATATTCTTGTTTTTCTTCAAATAATCTTGAAAAAAGATAGACATTGACATCAACTGATCCGTTGGTCTTGGCACATCCGAAACAACTTCTCCTGTCGCACTTCCCACTTCTCTTCTTTTATGTTCGATACCATTTAATTGTTCCCTAGCTCTAAGAAACGATAGGTTAAACCATGACTCCGCCCCAGGGACAAATTCACCATTTATTCTCATATCTATTCCCGTAATATACCCAGTAGCATCATTTTTTCCAGAATATCTAATTCTCACATTTTCAACATCATAGCTCACCAAGTTGCTTAGTTTTTTATAATAAGCTTCCATAATGAACCTGAATTTTTTCGAGCTAAATCTTCCCCAATTGAAATCCCAAGTCATCCCACTTACTAAGTGAATAGACTTTTGTGCCATCACATTTTTATTTACGACACCTTCAGGATTTCTCAACTCTCTGTAAAATGGAGGCTGATAATAAACGCCACCTGATAAAATGAAAGAGATATCTGATTTCCAATTAAGCGGTTTATAAAGAATTTGAGCCCTAGGAGAAAGGTTGAATTCTGAATTTAAAGTCCAATAAGCATATCTTAAGCCACCACTGATTTGCAATTCATGTTTTTCATCCTTTCTAAATGTATAAGTATCTTGAAAATAGCCATTTACCCTTAAAGAATTTAAATCATTTTTTGTCTTTAAAACATAATTGAGGGGCAAAGAACTTGGATTGAATGGCAATGAATAACCTGCCGAATCTATTCTTTCCCATTCATTGATTTTATCATTAATGGATTCTAATTGAGCCTTTGTACTCCATTGTAGAAAATGAGTTCGAACTGCATTATTGTTTTTCGAATTTTGTAATTCTATCCCTCCTTTTAGTTCTATATTGGAAACATTTGTTTGTAGGACATTTCTTACAAATTGTTGTTGTGTGCCAACTCCCAAAATTGAAATTAATGAACC
This sequence comes from Saprospiraceae bacterium, assembly GCA_016710625.1. Lineage (GTDB taxonomy): Bacteria > Bacteroidota > Bacteroidia > Chitinophagales > Saprospiraceae > JADJVK01. The sequence goes on along the minus strand of JADJVK010000012.1, from coordinate 47,326 downwards.
AAAAGTGCTACTTCCTGGGTCACTATCCAGTTCACCAAGTTTGTAATATCCGCTGATATCAAGACTTTCTTGTTCTCTACTTTGGTAATTTGAAACGAGCAATTTCCAAAACAATGGATTTTTCTTTCTTTCTGGTAAATAGGTTAAAGACAAGCCTGTTAAGTTTGTCTCGAAATCATCATTTTGCTGACCTTCAAAAACAGTATATAATTGTAGTGCAAAATTGACTAATCCAGAAGCAGTGTTTCTGGAAGAAGGTTCGAATTTATAAACCGATCGATTATAGTTGCCCAAAAAACCAAGTTGCCAACTCCTTGATAAGTCGTAAGTTAAATAGGCTTGTATATCGGTAAAGTTAGGAGTGTATTCCCCTTTGGTATCCAATGAACCCAGTAAATATCTTGTGTCTTTATATCTTGCACCCACCAAATACCTAAATTTTTTGTAATGTGAGGAATCGATATTCAGACTGCCTTCAATATGAGCGGAGCCACCCAAAAAACTACCAGCTATAGAAGCCCTTAATGAATCTGCTCTTTTGTATTTGATATCTAATACAGATGACATTTTATCGCCATATTTGGCTTGAAATCCGCCAGAAGAAAATGATAGATCTTTCACCAAATCCATATTTGCAAATGTCAAACCCTCTTGTTGACCTTGGCGAATAAGTTGAGGACGATAAATCTCAAAATCATTCACATATACTAAGTTTTCATCGTAATTTCCACCTCTTACATTATATTGAGAACTCAATTCTCCACCTGTACCACTGCTAGCTCCTAAGGCAATATGTGGCAAAATACTTTCCAAATTGCCTGTAGTAGTGGGTAAATATCTTAATTCTGACACATTTTCTTTTATCATTCCACCACCTTGAACCCTACTTTCTTTGATGATTACCTCCACATTTGATTCGGATGGAGGAAGTGCCACATTTACTTCAAATCTATCGTCATGCTCTAGTTGTTTGCAATTATAGGTAATTTCCTTGTATCCTATTCTTCTGAATTTAAGAACTGTTTTAGATTTTGCAGGAATCTTAATAGTATATTTTCCATTAATATCAGATTCAACAAAAGTGTTGGTACCATCTATAAAAATAGTTACAAATTCAATTGGGGTGTCATTACTTACATCTGTAATTTTACCTACTATAGTTGCCGATTGTTGAGCATTGGCAATCATTGAACCCAAACAAATCAATAGAAAAATATATATTAGTCGAAACATACTAAAGTTTATGTTAGATACAAAAGTATTAATTTTTAAATAAAAATAGGAAGATAATAAAACTATCTAAAGAAATAACCGAGAGATAATTGAAGCCAAATGTTTTTTCCAGTTTTGGATACCAAAAGATCTTGTCCATTTTCGTCTGTAATATTATTGTTTGTAAGGGGCAACAATCCTAAACCAATTCTATTTTCAATGAAGAAATTACGCCATTCAAAAGTTTGATTAGTAAATAAGCTGATGTCAACATTGTTCGAAAAAGTGTTTTCAAATAATGCAATTTGTTTTGCGTCCAAAAATAATCCATTTACTCTTGTATAGAGTTTTACTGATGGATCAACTCCAAAGCCAAATCTAAATTGATTCAATTTGTAATTTAAATAGATGGGCAAGGATAAATAGGAGAAATTTACAGTAGAATAGGAATTTTCAAAGATTAGTTTTCCGCCTTTATTCGACCATTGCAAATCCAAAAGTAAATCGAAAGTATTGTTAATTGCTATTTTTTTTGAAATCCCAAAATGTTGCGTTGCAATAAAATCCAAATCAATTTTTCGATTGCTATTTTTAAAGTAAATCATTGAAGTCCCAATGCCTCCTTTTATTGCAATGGAATTTTGAGCAAATGATGTTTGTAAGAAAAATAAAATTAAAAAAATTGAAATAAGATACTTCATAATTTAAAGTTGTATCATAAAAACGTAGGTGCATTTTATTTATTTACAGAACTTATTTTTTTAACAAATAGATTTAAGATTAAAATATATTATTAAGAAATTTAGTAAAGTATTAAAATACTAAACTTGTATGTGTAAATTTGCACTTGAATTTTAAAATCCGAATTTATTTTTAAATGGTAATAGATATTGCAGCACATATTAGCAATTTATTATACCAAAACGAAGCTGTTTCACTGCCTGGTTTAGGTAAGCTATTTACTAGATACAAACCTGCGAATATCAACCATTTAGAGGGTGTGATCAATCCTCCTTCCAAAACAATTTCCTTTAGTGAAGATGTGGATATAAATAATGAGTTGTTATTGAAAAAAATATCAACAGCTCATAATATCAATCATCATCAGTCAGAAATAGTGTTAAATGATTATATTGAATCTATAAAAAATGCCCTTTCTTTTCAAGAAGAAGTTGAAATTCCATATGTAGGAAAGCTCTATAAAGACTATGATCATCAAATTCGGTTTATTCCATTCGAAACTAATTTTAGGACTGCCTCCTTTGGTTTGCCCCAGTTGAATTATAGCCCAATTATCACTAAAAGAGAGCCTGTTTTGAAAAATATCGAACCAAAAATCGAGGTGGTTACAAATAGTGAAATTACTGAAACAAACATTATTGCACCATTAGAAAATAATGAGCCAAAAAATCAATTCAAATGGTTATTGTGGCTGATTCCAATAGTTTTAGGGGTATTAGTTGCATTTCTTGCCTACAAATGGTACAAAAATCAGTACCAAAATCAAGAAGCTATTGATCAAGCCCAAATCTCTAAAATTGATAATGATGAACATAGTACGATTGATTTAGGGAATAAGTCGATTGAGCAAGACAATGTGCTTCATAATAACGAAGAGAAAATTAAGCAGTTGGAAAATATGCCCTTGCCCAATGAGTTGCAAGAGCAAGATTCAATCAACAAAGTGGCAAAAACAGAACCTGAGAAAACGCCACAACAACTAGTAACTCATTCAGATACTCCAAAAAGTATTGAAGAAACGCCTATTAATAGAAATGAAAATACCTGCATTGTCATTACTGGTGCTTTCAGAAATAACCAAAATTTATCGAAAGTAGAACGGGTTTTAAAACAACATAATTGGAAAGTTTACAAAGATAAGAATAAAGGACTTTATCGTATCGGTGTCCAATTTGATTATGACAACCAAAGTGACAAAGAATCCAAATTAAATTCAATCAGAAAAATTTCACCTGAATCTTGGGTGTTAAAAAAATAATCTAATGAATCATATCATCGCACCATCCCTTCTTGCAGCTGACTTTACAAAATTAGATAAAGAAATTGAATTATTTAATGAAAGTGAGGCTCAATGGCTTCATGTTGATGTAATGGATGGCGTTTTTGTGCCTAATATTTCTTTTGGTATGATGATGTTGGAAGCTGTAAATAAGCTTTCGAATAAATTCATGGATGTTCATTTGATGATTGTGCAACCCGAAAAATATATCGAATCATTTAGAGAAGCAGGTGCGGATATGATTACAGTTCATTATGAGGCATGTCCACACTTACATCGAACCATTCAGCAGATAAAAGCAACTGGATCTATGGCTGGAGTAGCACTTAATCCACATACTCCCGTTTCTGTTTTAGAAGAAATTATAAAAGATATTGATTTAGTGTTAATTATGTCTGTAAATCCAGGATTTGGTGGGCAGAAATTCATTGAAAATGCATTGAATAAAGTGCAAAAAGTAAAACAAATGATTGTTCAATCAGGCTCATCTGCGAAAATTGAAGTGGACGGGGGAGTCAGTTTGCAAAATGCAAAAAGTATTTTAGATGCTGGTGCTGATGTGTTAGTTGCTGGCAACAGTGTTTATAGAGCATCAAACCCAAAAGCAGTAATATCAGATTTAATGAAATTCTAATAAGGAATTGATTGATATTCAATTGAATCAATCATAATGCACAGATTAGTCACATCTGTTTGATAAAATAAATAAAGTTCTATTAGCGAATCTCATATTCAAACAATTTTATATGTGTTTGGCATGATTTGTGGTGTTTTATTTGTACAAATCGAATATTCTGATGAATAAAAAAATACAATTTATTCTTGCCATCATATTTTCACTCACTTTTTTTGACTTAAAGGCTGGCTGTTTTTTGCCATTTGATACCATTAAATTTAAAAGTTGCTTACCCGTAAATGAGGTTTGTTTTTCTGGATTAGAGCAAGATGTTGCTAGAACACTAGAAATATTTGTGAATAAACAAAAATATACTGGTATTTTAGGTGGTTGCGATAATGACCCGAATTTGCAATATCTTTTAAATCAAATAATTCCAATTGGTCCCTATTTTTTAAAAGACTGGACAATTAAAAATATTTTAACGGGAGTATCAACTAGCTATTCTGGTAATTTTAAAGATTTTAATGCATTAACAGATTCACTGAATAAATGGGATCCGCAAGGGAATTGGACTTATTTTGATAATATTAGGAAAATCACTGGTGGCGAATTAAATAAGAATATTTATTCCAACTTAGTGATTGATGAAATTGCTTCTGGAATTAATAATAAAATTGTTATCCCCAATACTTATTTAATTCCAAAAAGTACATCATTATTTTTAAATTCAGGTTTTAATCAAGTAATATTAAATGGAGCTTCTTGCTCTGACACAATTTATGTAATTATCAATTGTACAACTCCAGAAATTGTAAATCGAACTGTAATAATTGGACAAAGCGATACGATTTGTCTCAATTTTAGCCAGCTTTCTGGAAAATTTTCAACAATTGAAAATATTTGTAAAAATAAATCTGGAACGAATATCGAGTTTTCTACCACAAAAAATGACTCCTGTATTGTAGCTAAAGCATTGAAAAACAGTACAGATACGGCATGTTATGTAATATGTGATGACTTCGGTTTTTGTGACACTACTTTTTTTTATGTAACAGGTAAGAGTTTAGTTGGTACATCTTTTGTGTATGATACGATTACAAAAGAAATTTGGGACACATTATGTATAAGCACTAAATATCTTCCGGGTAAGCCTGTTAGCATATCTAATATCTGCTCTTCCGCAGGGAATTTTAGTGTAAATTTTAAAATTGATTCATTATCCAATTGTGTTTATGCAACTGGATTGACATTTGGGACGGATACTGCATGTATTGTCATTTGTGATGATAAAGGTTTTTGTGATACGACTAAATGGGTCGTTACAACTTTAGACACAAAAGACATTAATGTTTTTTATGATACTTTATATTTGAATCAAAAAGTTGATACTTGTATTGGTACTAAGTTTACGAAAAGCATAACAGCAGTCAACAACTTATGTCCTCAGAATTCTGGGAATGATGTGGTGATAGATGTGACTCAAAGTAATTCTTTGTGTCAAAACTCAGTTGGCAAAAACATCTCAATTTCATATACTGCGAAGAATATTGGAATTGATTCGGCTTGTGTTGAAGTTGTAACTTCTGATGGAAGAAGAGATACAATTTTGGTGTACATTACCGTTTTGCCTATAAACAAAACAATAATCAAGGATACTATTGTAAATGGAATAACTAAAAAGTTAGTACTTTCAACTACAAAGTTATCAGGGAATATTCAATCTATTAAAAATAGCTGTACTGTAAATGGAAAATATGTTGAGTTCTCACAGGATGTGATTAACAAATTTTGCATTTATGCCAAATCTAAAGATATCGGTATCGACACTTCATGTTGGGTTATTTGTGATAGCTCCAATAGTTGTGATACGATTGTTTGGATAGTAAATGTGATAAAATCTAGTTTGAAAAGACCTGTTGCGATTGATGATACAGATACGGTAACTATCGGGTCATCAAAAATGATTTTGGTCTTAAATAATGATTTGATTGATGGCACATTGAAGAAATTCGCTTTCCAAACTTTAGTACAAGGCGGTGTTGGTCCACTTTATGGTGTAGTTATGTTGGATACAATAGGGAATTTACTCTATAATCCAACAACAAGTGATTGTAATAAATTAGACTTTTTTAAATATATAATATGTAATGAGGCAGGTTGTGATACAGCGTTAGTAACCATTTATTTGAAATGCAAAGAGGAGGTAAAACCCTTCTTAATTTATAATGCATTTTCGCCAAATGGAGATGATGTGAATGATGTATTCAAAATTGATGGAATCGAAACCTATCCGAATCACACATTGTATATTTATAATCGTTGGGGACAAGAAGTCGTGAGGACAAAAAATTACCAAAACGACTGGACTGGAACTTGGAAAAGTGACATTCTACCAGATGGAACATACTTTTATGTGTTTGATACTGGTAAGGGTGATATTTTTAAAGGATATTTAGAATTAAGAAGATAATATTTTTATTGTTTTTTTGAAAAAAAATTGTAATTTTGTATAATTTTTTTGCTGAAACACAATATATTAACATTATTGACATTATAAAACAAACTAAAATGATTGTACGATGAACAAAGCTCTCACAAAATTATTACTATTAGGTATTATGTTTGGTACTTTTGCTGTGAATGCACAGCAGGATGTACAATTTACGAAGTACATGTTTGTACCATCTGTTTATAATCCAGGATATGCTGGATCAAAAGACCATTTGGCTATTTCATTACTTCACAGATCCCAATGGGTTGGGATTACAGGTGCCCCTACTTCACAGGCACTAACGATTCATTCACCATTAAAAAATGATCGAGTTGGATTAGGATTTAATGCAGTTAATGATGTCATTGGCTCTAATCACATTCTTGATTTTAATATTCAATATGCCTACCGGATCCCAATGGGAAAAGGTAAATTAGCTATTGGACTACAAGGAGGAATGAAGAATTGGGCGTTTAATGGAGATGTAAATCCTGAGACTCCTGGAATAGAGTTTACTCCAACCAGTACTTGGAATCCTAATTTTGGGGTTGGATTACACTACTATTCTAAATATTTTTTCACTAGTTTCTCTTGCCCACATTTAATTGAATGGGATTTAACTAAAAATGTTAATAATCCTATTGTTGCAAGACAATACAGACATTTTTACGGTTCGGTAGGAGGTGCTATTCCATTGAATGGAGATGCATTGATTTTTAGACCGATGTTAATGGTGAAAAATGTTGGTTGGTTTAGCAAATTTAGCAAAGATCAAGTTTATCAAAATATTGGTGCTCCTACTTCTGTAGATTTAGATTTATCTTTATTTTTCTATGAGACATTATGGGTAGGTTTAGCATATAGAGGTGCTGTAGAACAATTTAATACAATAAAATCTGGTGATGGATCAGAGCAAAAATAACTACTCACGATTCATTTGATATTTGGGCTTCTTATTTTTTGACAAACGGTTTAAGAATTGGAGCTGCATATGACTACCCATTGACAAAATTAAGTTCGAGTACAATAGGTTCATTTGAAATAATGTTAGGATATGAGTTTGATTACAAGTCTAAGAAACTTGCAACTCCTCGTTATTTCTAATATAAAAAAATTATCTCAAAAATTAAGGCATTTATCCCAGGCAAAATAGTTTTATGATTATGAATAAAAGACAAGTATTATTAGCTATCTGTAGTTTCTTTTTATTGATTGGTGTAGCATCTGCTCAGTCTGCAAAGCTCAAAAGAGCAAAAAAAATGATGGCAGATTACAATTATGTAGGAGCTATCACTTTGTATAATCAAATTTTAGAAAGAAAAGATGTAGCGGAAGCAAAAATAAATATTGCTGAATGTTATAGAAAAGTAAACAACGCTGAAAATACGGAGTATTGGTATGCTCAAGTTGTAAAATTGCCTGAGGCACAACCCATCCATAGATTGTATTATGGTATGGCGCTTCAAAGAAATGGTAAATGTGATTTAGCAAAAGAATGGTACGAAAAATATGTAAAAGAAGCACCAGATGATCTTCGTGGTCAATATTTGTTGAAGGCATGTGATTATGAAGATGAACTCATGACCAAAAACGCTGGAATTTATGAAATTAAAACGACTCCATTCAATTCACCTTTAGATGACTTTAGCCCATCAATTACCAAAGAGGGTGTAGTATTCGCTTCGGATAGAGAAAAAGGTACAGCGGTAAAACGTGTACATTGCTGGACAGGAAATCCATTTAATGAATTGTACAATGTGGATGCAAAAGAGATAAAAGGGGAAGAATGTGGAAATTATGAATATGGCAAGACACAGAAATGGTCAAAGAATGTTAATTCAAAATATCACGAAGCTGCAGTAGCATTTACATCTGATGAAAATACAGTTTATTTTACAAGAAATAACTATTTGGATGGAAAATTAGGAAAAAGCGATGATAAAATTACGAAGTTAAAGATTTATTCTGCTACTAAAAAAGGAGATACTTACGATGATATTAAGGAATTGCCTTTCAATAGTAATGAATATTCTGTGGCACATCCAACTTTAACTCCTGATGGCAAAAAGATGTATTTTTCATCTGATATGCCAGGTGGATTTGGCGGAATGGATTTGTATGTAACTGAAGAAGAAGGTGGCAAATGGGGACCTCCTATGAATTTAGGACCACAAATTAACACGGAAGGACATGAGATTTTTCCATATTATCATAAAAGTAATCGACTTTATTTCTCTTCTGACGGACATGTTGGTATCGGAGGTTTAGATTTATATTACACAGATGATAAAGGTGCTGGCCAATTTGGAGAAGTAGTGAATTTGGGATATCCAATGAATACGATCTCTGATGATTTTGGTATCACCATGAATGAAGAAGGTACATGTGGTTATATTACATCTGATAGAGCTGGTGGAGCAGGAAGAGATGATATTTACTCTTTCAAGAAAACTGCAGTTCCTGTAGAGATTTATGTTTATGACAAAGCAACTAATCTTCCTATTGAAGGTGCTGTAGTTTCCAATAATTGTACTGGAGCAACAACTTTGAAGACAGGAAAAGATGGGAAAGCAAGAATGGACATGAAAATTAATGAGTGTTGTAAATTCGTTGCTACTAAAGAATTGTATGGTCCTGGAGAAAAAGAAGGATGTACGAAAAACTTAAAAGAAGCAAAGCTATTAGTTGAAATACCACTAGAAAAATTATCAGATGTAGTACTTCAAGGTGTAATCTATGATCAGTCAACTGGTTTACCTTTAGCTGGATCTTTGGTTACATTAACAAATGATTGTGGTAAAGAAAAAATAGATTCTTTTACAACTGATGCTACTGGTAAATACAATTTCAAATTAGATAGAGATTGTTGCTATAAAGTAAAGGCAGAGAAAATCAATTATTTGGCGGCTTCATCAGATATGAAATGTACAAAAAATCTTGGTGATACTACTGTAATTCATGTTGATTTGAACTTACAACCATTAGTAACAAATTCACTTACAAGTAATACTGATCCTAAGAATGGAACAGAAACTACGCCAACTAATACGACCAACCAAACACAAACTCAGAATAATGTAACAGATAATACTGTAGTTACAACGGATGAGCCAACTACTCCTACGAAAACAAAAACGAAGAAGAAAAAGAAAACCAAAGAGCCAATATATTTTGATAGCTCAACAGGTGATTATATGGATCCAAATACTGGAAAACCAGCAAATGGAAAATATAATGGTATCACTTATAAAGATGGAAAAATAATAGAATCTGGAAATACTATATTTGAGCCAAGTCCAACTCCTGTTGGAGATAATGGTGAAATATCTTATTTGCTACATATTTATTATGATTTCGATCAATGTTTCATCCGTCAGGAAGCAGTTCCTGAACTTGAAAAATTGAGACAAATGTTGATAGATAATCCGAGTTTGATTATCGAATTATCTTCACATACAGACTCAAGAGGATCAAATAGTTATAACAATAGATTGTCTCAAAAGAGAGCTGAAGCTGTGGTGAGATGGCTAGTAAATAGAGGTATCGAAAGAGACAGATTGGTTCCTAGAGGATATGGTGAAACAGTAAATGTGAATAATTGTGCTAACAATGTTCCATGTAGTGAGAAAGAACACCAATATAATAGAAGAACTGAATTTAGAGTATTGGGTTGTAGATCAACAGATTGCTTTAATGGTACTCCTATGCTTTCTAAACCAAAAGAAAATCCGAAAGTAGATAACTGTCATGGTTGTCCATTTTAAATCATAAAATTATTTATTTTAAAAGTCTAAGAGTTTTGAATTCTTAGACTTTTTTTATTTAGAAACTATTTTCCAATAAAATGGGTTATCTAAAAATTATTTTCCCTAAATTTAAACTTTCATTTTTTTAATATTTAAAAATTTATTCTATGCCAATCAGAATGGTTGAAGATGAAAATCAACAAAATTCAGAGAACGAAAATAATGATGAACAATATACCCCCCCTCAGGAACAGGATGTAAATACTGGAGGTGGTGGTTTCGATAGTCGTTGGTTATTGGGAATTCCATTACTATTCAAATTATTCAAAGGTAGAATGATTTGGTTGATCATTTTAGCCATCGTAGGTTATTTCCTATATAGCAAATTCAGCGGATTAGGGGCATCAGATAGTTCTTCAGATATCGGTAGAGGTTGCGAAATGAAACAGGAAGAATATGACAAAGCGGAAGTTTATGAGCCATTAGATGTACAGAAAAACGGCATTCCAGCAAGTGCTTCATTATCGCAATATTGTCCACCTGCAAAGAATCAAGGTCAGCAGGGGAGTTGTGTGGGTTGGGGTTCATCCTATGCAGCTAGGACGATTCTTGAAGCTACTGCTACAGGGCAAGATCCAAGAAACGTAGCTTTTAGCCCTGCTTACTTATATAATCAAATCGGTCTTGGTGGTTGCCAAGGTGCTTACATCAATAAAGCAATGGAAGTATTGACCAGACAAGGTGATTTGCCATATAACCAATTCCCATATGATCAAAACAGCTGTGACCAAATGCCGAATCAGCAACAAGTTGCTTCTGCTGGACAATATAAAATGAAAGGGTATAATCGATTGACCTTGTCGGGAGAAGATTATCGAAATGACATCAATTCAGTAAAACAACATCTTGCAGCTGGAGCTCCTGTTGTTGTTGGAATGTTCGTTACAGAGAGTTTCACACAAGGTATGATGGGTAGAAAAGTTTGGCATCCAACGAGTTATGATTATGATGGACCAAATTTAGGTGGTCACTGTATGTGTGTCATCGGATATGATGACAATCTGGAAGGTGGTGCATTTCAGCTTGCAAATTCTTGGGGACCAGAATGGGGAGAAAATGGTAAAGGTTGGGTGAAATATAAAGACTTTTTGCATTTCACTCAGGAGGCATATGGTACCTATCCGATGGGAGTGGTGAAAGCAAATGATAAGAAATTATCAGCGGTTTTAGGATTAGTAAATGTTGATACAAAGCAATATATTTCCTTAACGAATGCTGGTGGAAATTTATTCAGAACCACTTCCGCCATCAAAAAAGGACAAAAGTTTAAAATGGAAATTAAAAACAATACGGAGTGTTATGTATATGTTTTTGGGCAGGAGACGGACAATTCGAGTTATGTGTTATTCCCTTATACCAAAAAGCATTCTCCTTATTGTGGAATCACTGGATCTAGATTGTTTCCAAAAGATCATTCGATGCAGGCAGATAATATAGGAAACAAAGATTATATGGCTGTGGTGGTTTCGAAAACGCCGCTAGACTACAATAAATTGAATGGTATTGTGAGTAGTAGTGGACAAAGCAACTATCAAATGAAATTCAATGATGCTTTCAAAAATACTGCTTTGCAAAATGTAAGATTTGGCGTTAGCAATGGTAATGCAGCTTTCGAATGTGATGTTGCAGAGAAAAAAGCAGTGGTTGCAATTGTGGAGATTAATAAGCAATAAAAATTTTAAAATAGGTTTAAAAATGAGGTTAGTAATTTTGAAAGTTAGCTAGCCTTCATTTCTAATTATTTCTACAAATTTATCAAACTCATCAAAACGTGAATTTATATTTTCAACAATTGATATTAATGAACCTGATAAATGAATATTTGCAATTACAGAATATTTAGCTGGTTTTGGATTTGATTTTGGTTTAATATTAGTTTTTAATTTTAAAATATTACAATATTTTGTTAAATCTTCAACAGTAGTTTTATTATCTGAATTATTTACTTTATATAATAATGTTAATTTCTTGTTTTTTAAATCGGCATCCAATTCTAAATATATGGCTGATTTATTGTCTATATTTACCCATTTTAAAATTATATACCAAATATTTCCTTGCAGCATAACCCCAATCAATAATATCTTCATATTTTCTTTCTAATGCTTGAAAAAAGCCTTGAATATTTAATTCATTACAATCATCAATTTTTTTATTTTTCCATTTATTTGTTTCATAATCTATGAATAATAAGCGATCTTTAAAATCATTATATATATCATTTTGTATATCAAATTGACCTAAAATATTAAGAAAGTCTGCTCTTAGAAAGGTCTTAAATTCTTGGCTTTCAACTTTTCTAAGCCTTTTTGTGATTCATTTCAGTTTTAAAATATATATAATCTTTTTTGATTTTCAAATTCATTATCTACTAAATCTTTATATCTAATTAATTGGTTATTATGTTCTTCCGAATTTGTTTTATCTTCAATTACTAATAATTTAGAATTATTTATAATAACTAAAATATCAATATTATTCCATTGCGGAATTATTTCGATATCATTAACATAATCAATATTATCATCGCTCAGTTTTTTATTAACTTAATGCTACATTCATGTAAATCTTTATTTGTCTCTGCATAAACTGGTTCTGCCCATGACAATAACCAGGCTATAAAAGCATCTTGACTTAATTCTTTTGTAGCAAAGTCAAAAATATTTGGTTTAATAAAATTATTTTTTTTCATATTTTTCATAAAAGTTAATTAAATCATCATCATAGTATAATTCTACATAATTTGGGGTTAATGTATTTTGAAAATAGGTATGAATTTCTAAAGTATGTCTCGTAATATCGTCCATACCTATATTATAATAATATGGACGATACAAACAAACTATTTTTTCAAATAATTCTAAACTAGGAGTAATAAACCCTCTATCAATTAAATCATTTTTATTAGGTCTCAAATTTTCAATTGATCTTTGTTCTATTCTACTCCCTAATTGTATAGAAAATAATATACAGACATTAAGATCATTTGCTAACTTTTTTATATCATAAACAAAATTATTGATTTGAATATTTAAAAAATCAATACCATCAATAAGTATTACTGTAGAATTTTTCTAATATAATTTGTTTCAATTCATCTATTGTAAAAGTATGATTATCAATAATTTCAAAATTTTCTAAATAGTTTTTAAAATTTGAATTATTAATATATGTCCATTTTCTTATTAAACCAACAAAAGGTGTTTCTAAACTTACTACTAGTACTTTTGTATTTAAACTAATTTTTCTACCTAAATTTATAATAAATGATGTTTTTCCCATTGATGGTCGACCACATATTAATACTAATTCACCTTTTTTAAGATAATTCCAGCTTAAATCTAAAGTTGAAAAACAAGTTGAAATATTTGAATTTGTAATAGGATAATTAAATAATTACAATTTGCATTGTCTTTTTTTCTTAAAGTTCTAATAATAGTTTAAATCAAATATTATTTATACAAATTTATTATGAATTTTTTACAAATTTAATTTTGTCATTTATTTACTATTAATTAACCAGAATAGAATTAGTTGATAAAATTCTATTTTCAATTGATATATAATAAAAAAATATATGTTTTTATTGAAATTTACTTCAAATCACCTATTTATACATTGTAACTTTGTACTATTAATTCAATGATATTAAATCATTATTCTGATTATCAATAGATTTTGTGCACAAAATAATTTTTGAATTTATCAATTTTTATTAATTAAATTTTTAAAAAAATGAAAAAGTTATGTGTATTACTAAGCGTTATTGTTTTGGTTGTATTTAATATTTCAGCTCAAAATCAAATAAGGCAAAAGGTTGCAGTTTTGAATTTGGATACCAAAGGATTTGCTTACGACCCTGTTCAAGCAGGAAATATTGCTAGAATCGAATTGGACAAATTGAATATGTTCGATGTGATGGATCGATATGATATAGATTATCTATTGGACAAAGAAAGTCAAACTGTTGCCAATTGTTATGGGAAACTGTGTCTTTTGGATGTAGCAAAAAAGATTAAAGCAGAAAAAATGCTGACTGGTAGTATTGAAATTTTGAGTGAAAGAATTTATATTTCTTTGAGAATGATAGATGTCGTAACCGGTTCAGTGGAGAAAACGCAGGTTCAGGATTTTTTGAATGTGAAAGATCAGGTGCAAGCAATGATTTCTTTTACTTTGAAAAAAATGTATAATGTGCCTTATGATGAAGCGATTTTTGCTCAACTAACCAAAGTAGATGCTTTTGACTCATCTGTAAATAAGCCAAATCAAGAAAAAGTTAGCTTGTCAGGACCTAGAATGGGTGTTGCATTTTATACTGGTGAAACTGCAAACAGATTAAGATTGGCTGAGAATAAAGGGGGGTATGATATGGTTCCAGTGATGTTTCAGTTTGGGTATCAGTTCGAGGTGCAATATATAGGACAAGGTAATTTTCAAGCATTAGCAGAGTTTTTACCGATGATTTCTGGGCTGGATCAAGGTAAAATTATCCCTAGTTTTACCATTTTGAATGGATTAAGAGATAATAGATTGGGCATCGAAATAGCTTTTGGACCTACTTTTATTTTTAATAAAAGAGCTAAAGGCTACTATGAAAATAATGTTTGGCATCTTGAAGGTGAATGGACCTCAAGCCAACCCAATCCCAATAATTTGGTGACAAGATTGGACAGTAGGGGAGAGAATGGGATAACAGCTGGGTTCATTTTTGCAGTTGGTAAAACTTTCAAATCTGGTAGATTGAATATCCCTGTGAATGCTTATGTCAGACCGGATTACAAAAATGGAAGCCAATATGGTATATCAGTTGGATTTAATGCAAGGTCAAGAAGTTAGTTTAATTATACATATGAAAAGGCTGTCCAATTGGTTTGGACAGCCTTTATTATTTTACCAATCCTTATACAAACAACATGTGAACCCCTTCTCCAGTACTTTGTTTATAGAAATCTCCTACTGTTAGTACGCCATCTAGGTCATCAATCATTTAATAATCAATGATATAACTATATTGCAAATGTGGATTAAGCTAAAAAATCAAAAATGATAGGTTCTCATTTGAAGACAAGATGGTCTTGGAATCTTAATTTCTTGCTTTGTTTTGGTGAGTAAACCAGTCTTTAAATTACGTTTGAAAACGACTAAATTATTTGTTTCAAGGTTTGCTACTATTAAAAATTTTCCCGATGGGTCGATAATAAAATTTCGAGGATGGTCACCAAATGTTTTTTGGTGTCCCACTAAAGTTAACTGCCCATTTTTATCATTTATGGAAAAAATAGAGATCGTATTTTCATTATTCAATCGATTGGAAGCATATAGAAACTTCCCATCTGGGCTGATATGAATATCAGCTCCGCCATAATCTTCTTGTTTTTTGGAGTAAGAAAAAATGCTTTGAACCGCCTCTAATTTACCATTTGAATAAGAATATGCTGTAATCATACCATTTAACTCTTCAATACAATAGGCATAATGTTGGTTTGGATGGAAAGTCATATGGCGAGGTCCACTGCCTAATGAAGTCTTAATGTCTAGATTTTCAATTGGTTGCAAAGGATTGGCTTGGGTGGAATCAAATTTGAATGCTCTTATTTTATCAGCACCCAAATCGGTGCAATAAACGTAATCGTAAGTAGGGGAGAATATAGCAGCATGGATATGAGACTGCTCTTGCCTCGATTTTATGACACTACTTCCTGAAAAATTGAATATTTGTACGGCTGGCTGAATAGAACCATCAACATTTGTTTTGAAAACAGCAATATTACCTGCATTATAATTTGCATTAATGATAAATCGATTGGACGGGTCAACTGTGAGATAAACTGGGTTTTCTCCTTCGCTAGATTGTTTGTTAATGAAAGAAATTTTACCTTTTAAGCTATCAATCTTAAATGCAGCGACACTTCCTTTTTGGGGCAATTTTGATTCCATGCAAGCATATAGATATTGTCCATTGGGAGCAATAGCTAAAAAGGAAGGATTGATCAAATTTTCGCCACTTCCTGTAAGTTTTAGTTTCCCTTTGGAAGTATCAAACTCAAATATATAAATACCTTTATCCACCTTCCCTTCTGTGTAAGTGCCTACAAACAACAATGTTTTATTTTGACCTGAAGTCAGTAGGGTGTAGCAACTGATAAGGAGCAGATATAGGTATTTGTTTGACAATTTTGATAGAATTAAAAAATTAGTTCAACTTTATGGTTTTAGATGGGTCATTTATGTCTATTGAATAAAAAATATTATCTTTCAATCCGATAAAGCCTTTATTTGTAAAAATAATTTGATCATAAATTGGAGTAATTAATTCTTTTTTATCGTTATAGTTATAGATTCCATATTTGTTTTTTTCCTTAAATATTATTAAGGAATTGGTAGCATATTCTAAATCTTCAAATAATGGTGGAGTTATTTCTCTAAAATAAGTGTTTAAAATACCATATCTATTATTTGCACCTTCATATTTAAAACATTCAGCTAAATTTCTAAAATTATTATTTTCATATAATTTTTTAATTGATTTCATGATAGGAGAATTGATTTTAATATAATTATTATAAGCATTTATTTTTTTATCTTTATAGACAAAAATCAATTCACTTCTATATTTATCAATAATTTCAATTGAGTCGTTTTCAATTGGAAATTTAATTTTACCTTCATAATCCATTAATCCATATTTACCATCTTTTTGTATTTTTATAAGTGGCACTAGAATTTTCAAAATATATTAAATCATTCTCACATTTTAATATTTCAATCATTGAATCATTAGTAATTTTGGAAACACCATATTTATCCCCATTATTTGTTAAAATTAACTTACCATGTATGACTAATAGGTCATATTCAAATGGAACTTTTATTTTTCCACTTAATGAAATAAAACCATATTTATTATATTTATCTTTTGCGATATATAAACTATCTTTATAAAAATCAAGATAATTATAATTGAAGGGCAAAATTATATTCTCATTAGTATCTATAATTCCATAAATATTATTTTTTACTGCAATTATATTTTCTTTATTTATGAATTTAGATTGTCATACCAATTTTGAAATGAAAATTCAAACTTGGAGAAATAATTTTTATTTTTTTCCATCAAGGTTTTTTACTATATATCTATTCTTTTTTCATCTAATCTCTTGTATATATCATTGGAATACTATATTTTAGATTTATTATATCAAACAAACCAAATAAATGAAAGTATTATTAGCAGTTGATATATATGGATAATTAACATGTGTAATAAATTCTGCCCATTCAAATTCGTGTAAAATATTATTATTAAAATCAATAATACCAATTTTTCTGTCTTTATTAGCAAGGATTTTATTTTCATCTAATATTTTTAGACTAAAATATCTTAATGGAATTATCCATTTCTCCTTATTAAAATCATAAATACCATAAAAATCATCAAATTTTAATATAATCTTATCATTAAGATATTTTTCTTTAGTATAATATTCATATTGATTAAATATTGGGGGAATTAGTATTCTATCTTTTTTGGTTAATCCATAATGTGCATTTTTTATAATAACATTTACATCATTATTAAGAGATTTATGTTGAGTGAAATTTTCAGTGCTTTGCGATTCTCTAAAATTTGGTATAGGCGGTGGTTTTTCATAATTATCAAAATACGGCAAATCATCGAAACTTTTAGAATCAGCATTCTTTGATATTGTATCAGTTTTTTCTGTTTTCGACTTTCGATTCACATCTATTTGTGCAAATAAATTGTTTGTACATTTGATAAGAAGTAAGAAAATAAAAAAAATTAGTATAAATTTATTTTTCATAAAAAAAGTTATATAAATTAAAATTAAATATTTTTACCCTACACCTTTACAAACCCTCTAAATCCCCTTGCCGCATAGTAAGATTCAGCGCCATTGTGGTAAATAAAAACGGAACCAAAGCGATAATCTCCAAAAATAGCACCGCCATTTTTTCTGATAGATTCTGGTGTTTTCAACCAACTCGATGTTTTAGAGTCGAAATTTCCTAGCTGTTGTAAATATCTATAATCTACTTCCGTTAATATTTCTATTCCCATTGTCGTAGCTACATCCAAAGCATTGTTTTCAGGTTTGTACTCTTTTCTAGAATCCCAGGCTGCTTTATCATAGCAAAGGCTTCGTCTCCCTTTTGGGCTTTCAGGTGAACAATCATAAAAATGATATTCGTTGGTTTCCTCATCATAAAAAACAACATCCGGTTCTCCACCAGTTGCTTCCATTTCATGCAAAGTCCAAAGTTTTTCAATTGATTCGAGAGCTTCCAATTTTGTTTGAACAGCAGACCATTCGATACCGTTATGTCTTTTCATATTTTTTTCAAAACGAAGCTGTAATGTTTTTAATAGCTCGTTTTTTTGCTCTGAAGAGATACTTTTTTTACTCATGATAAACTAATTTTTAAAAAAGTTAAATAAAGATTTTTTATTCTTAATTTTTAAAATTGTATCAATATCTTTTTTCAATTTTTCTACCTTTTTGGTTGTTTCTGAATAGATTGCTAATATAAATAATCGATTTGAATATATTTTATATAAATCAACTAATAAAAGATTCCTATCATGGATTGAAAGTTTCAATGGTTGATTAATATTAATTAAGATTTCATATTCGTTAAAATTAAAATGTGGTGCTAGTATATTATTAAATTCATGATAATAGGAAGTATGAAATTGTAACTCACTATATTCCTCTTCTATTTTTTTAATTACACTATAATCATATTCATAAATTGAAATGATTTCTGATCGAAGCGAATCATTTTCTATAATATCCAATCCTTGCGATTTAAGAGACTCATAGCCAGAAATATTTTGGACAATTACAAAATCACGAAACAATTTATTGTAATAAATAAGCAGAGAGTCTTCATTCACTACAACATTTGTAATTAATTTTTTAAAATATTTTGTTGCAGATATACCAATTCTATGACCTGCTTCATTTAATTTTATATCTTCCAAATCCTTGTCAAGTCCTTTTCGGATTTCAAGCAATATTTTTGTCTCAATTTTTTTATCCTTTAGATTGTCCTTCCAATTTTCAAGAGCAAAAGCTGCAAACACCCCAATAAAAATGGTCAAGAATTCAAAACCATATTTTTTCCAATTTTCCATACATTAACTTTTGTTGAATAGAAGGAATAAATATACAAAAATGTTTGAACCTGCCTAATTTTTGAAATTAGGAGGGAGTTTCATTTGTTGGAAGATTTAATTTTTAAAGCAAATTATGGGGAAATCAAATTTCTACTCACAATATCCTCCGCTGCTGCTCACTTTCCAAAATGAGTTTTTCCATTCTTGACATTCTTGTCTTTTCTTGTTTTGCACTCATCACCCAATGGGTAATTACTTTTTTGTAGGATGGGGCTTGTTTTATGAAAAAATCCCAAGCTGTTGTGTTGCTTTTAAACTGTTTTTCAAATGCTTCACCAAATTGCTTATGTTCATTTTCGTGTGCATATATTTCGGATTTATGTTCAGTTCTGTAACTAAATGCTTCCAAACCTGCAGCAGTCATCTGTCCGGATTTTGACAACTCGGCAACCTTATTTATGTTTATAGTGCTCCAAATACTGGTCTTTTTTCTTGGAGTGAAACGGATAGAATAACTTTCATGATCAATGGATTTCCTTACGCCATCTATCCACCCAAAACAAAGAGCTTGATCAACCGACTCGGACCAAGTCATTGTAGGCTTTTTGCTTTCAACTTTGTAATAACCAACCACCAATTCTTTTGCAGTTTTGTGATTTTCTAAGAGCCATGCTCTGAATTCTTTTGGATTCGCAAAAAAGGTTGCTGACATAGATTAATTCTTTTTATTAAAATATCCTGCTAAAGATAATTGATTAAACAAAAAAATGAAACTTTGTTGTATTTTAGTCAATATGAAATTTATAAATGGTATAATTTTAAACATCGCAACTAAAAGTTGTAATGTGGAGTTAATAATTTGAAACAAATGAATAGACTTTTTATCATAATTATGTTGGTAGCTTCAATTTCCAGTTGCAGAACGACAAATAAAATTACAAAAAAAATGGATATGCAAGAAAATCAAAAAAGCAACTCAAAAAATACTGATGAAACGATACCAAAGGTGACCGGTATCGGTGGGATTTTCTTTATTTCAGATAATCCAAAGGATGCAAAGGATTGGTATGCAAAAAATTTAGGATTTGAAATCAATAATTGGGGCGGGGTCTCATTCGAATCTCGGGATTTAAACAAACCAGAGGAAATAAATTCTCTACAATGGACGCTGTTTAAAAAAGATAGCGATTATTTTGCCCCTTCCAAAAAGGAATTTATGATTAATTACAGGGTGCAAAACATAGTAGGTTTGGTGCAAAAACTCAAAGAAAATGGGGTGACTGTATTGGATGAAATTACGACTTATGATTTCGGAAAATTCGTTCATATTATGGATAATGCAGGGAACAAAATCGAATTATGGGAGCCAACTGTTTCGGATAAAAAATAAGTCTGAACTGTATTTTAGGGAAACCAAATTTTTTAATTGAATATTATTAGCTGTTTTCATACATGAAAAACAAAGGAATTTTCTTTTTATTTACTCTTTTTAGTTTGGCATCTTTGAATGGACAAACCATTTTTCATCATTCAGATATTAGCCATTTTTTTGAAGCTTTCGATAGTTTGCAGACAATTTCAGATCCGCAAAAGCAAGTTGATTTTGTTCAAAAAATTTATATCGATCAAGGGAGTTTGGGTCTTAAGTATGCCATTGATAATTCTATAGATGGTGGGAAAAAAGCAACTGCAAAAGATTGGGCTAATTATATGTTGAATAATAAAGAAAAAATCATTCAATCGAAACCATATTTTGACAATCTACAGGAGCAGATGAAAATATTGGTGCCTAAGTTTCAGTATTTCAAGGATTTGTATCCGGAGTTTAAGGATGGTAATGTATATTTTTTTATTGGTTTAGGCATGTTTGGTGGGAGACCTGATGGGACAAATCTATATATTGGATGTGAAGTGGTGGCTAATGAAAAGCCTGATTGGGCAGTTAGTATCGTGTTACATGAATACGTTCATACTTTGCAAAAAATGTCTGAAAATGCCTTATTGGCACATTGCTTAAATGAAGGTGCTGCTGATTTTATTGCAGAATTAGTGAATCAAAAAAGCTTAAGAGTGACTTACCCAAATGGCTATATTGATTTTGGGTATAAAAATGAAAAAGCGATTTGGAAATCATTTAAGCAATATATTGCTTCGAATGAGAAAGGAAAATTTTTCAATTGGCTATATGGTATGAAAGGGAGAAATATTAATGGAAGTCAAATGAGAGATTTAGGATATTTTATGGGTTACAAAATTTGTAAAGCCTATTACGACAATGCGATTGACAAAAAGAAAGCGATAAGAGAAATCATCGAAATGGACGTTAGTACAGAAGAGAAAGCTAGATTATTCTTACAAAAGTCAGGTTATGCTGCCAAAAGTGATGCAAAAATTATCCGAAATATTCAATTTAAAAAAGTCATTGAAGCAAATAGTCAATTGAAATTAATTCAATATGGCTATCAATTTGCCAAAGATCAGGTGATTTTCCAATTTGTTTTGCCTCAAAGTATTGATAAAAAAGCTGTCGAATATATCACCATAGCTGGCAGTTTTAATGGGTGGAATCCCAAAGATTTGAATTATAAAATGACGAATAAATCTGAGAATATCTATGAATTTAGCCTCCCAAAATCTAAATTTTCTAACAATTATAATGAGTTCAAATTTGTAATTAATGGTGATAACTGGCAAGCTCCTCCAGAAAATGCAAAGAATGTGCAAAACGGAAATTTGACTTTGGAAATAAAGTAGACTATTTAAAATGGAGTTTAAATTTAAAAAAAATACGCCACCAACTTTTTGGTGACGCATTTTTAACTATTTATAACTCAACATTTTCAAAATTATTTGCTTTCACATAGCTTCATCTTAATTTTTTGTTAGCCGAATGGGCACACAAGGTCTGGGATAACAAGGGGAATTGGTGTCAGTTTCGGAGCATGGAGCAATAGCATTTAAAGTGACTTCTTTAAAGCAAGAGTTGTTGGTCAAATCTCTGACAATCAGTTTGTAAAGTGATGTTCCATCTGCTTTGAATATTTTGTTTTGTCCCAATAAAATCGTGGAATTATAGACAGTTCCTCCACTATTCAAAACATTGCCACCCAATCCAGTGAATGGATCTGCACCAACCACCACTTCAAATCTTTGTGGGTGGTTGCCTCCTTGAATAGTAGCACTTGCCTGAATAGTGAAGAAATCATCTGAGTTTGTAAAATCTGTGTTGTTATTATTGCATGGATCTATGTAAATAGTAGGTGATAGTGTACAAAATGGATTGTTATTAGTGCATTTAATAGGGTCGGTTGTAAATGTATTGTTGCTGCCGTAACAATTATTGTCCACTGTGCTTTTGCATCTCACTAAGATGTTCATTGGAATGGTGGAATAAAGTGGTTTCGAAATGCTCCAAGATTGCCATTGTTGATGCTATATTCAATAAAACTATTGGTGCCGCAATGCTCCACGACATTGATTTCCCCAATTTTCTGAGGACAAACATTGTTGACTATTTCTAGAGTTGGTGGGGTAAGTGGAGCTGGGGAAAGGTATGAAACTGAACTATTACAGGTTGTTAAAGCAGTAAATTGGGCATAAATAGTGTTTAAATTTCCATTTGATGGGATATTCGTAAAAACAAAATCAATTTGATTCCCAAAAGGAGGAGTAAATTCTAAAGTATCAATATTTGGAATATAAATCAAAAGCAAGCCACTTGATGGGGCATCAAATAAATCCAAACTTCCTGCGACATCATGATTATTTTTATTTATACTATTGCAAATATTGGGTGTAGCTATCATGTTTGTAATAGCACAATGTAGGTCTAAATAAAAACCAAAATCCAAATGGTGGTTATTTTCGCCATAACTAGAAGTCCTGTATTTTATTAGCACTTCTCCATTGAAGAGATTTCCATCATTATCTGCCCAAGTATCTATATTTGAATTATTGATTAATCCGGGTACTTCATCATTTGTGGAAGATGGGTTTGTTGCATTTGCCACCGTTGGCAGTAATTTATTGAGTAACCCAAATCCTTTTCCATTATTAAATTGTGAATTCGCTATTTTAATAAGATAATTTGTGTTGGGCAAAATACCTTCAGTAACATTTGCATTGTTGAAAACCCAGTTTCCATCCACACTGGTTACGGTAGAAGCTAGAGCAGCACCATCTGGAATATTATCGTTATTAGCATCTTTATACAATTCAATCACCACATTTTCAATGGGCATTTCGTCTGGGTCTTGGATTCCATCCTTATCGTTATCTAGCCATACTCTATTGCCAATTTCAATTGTATTTATGGTTGAACACAATATTTCGACATCTCCCATCCCTATTGATTTGTGGGCAGTTGAATAATTTGGTGTATATTGAGTAAATCCCTGTAAATAGGCTGTAATGACAGAAACTGTTGACCCATTTGTATTATTAAATACTTTTGTACCATTGGTATTTGCTATGTAAGGATCCATTTGAGTAATTAATATTTGTCCACTTCCTGGTTTGATTGCAAGCCCACCCATTGCATTTTCATTATGTACACTATAATCTTCAACATAAAATTCTCCTCCTCCAGGACCTTGATTGTTGTTTGCACCAAATCCAGTGAAAGCACCTGCTTTGGCATTATATTCAATAATATAATTCTCCCCTTTTTTAAAACCTCTTAATACATCTCCACCAACAAAAGCTGATATTATTGTATTGTTAGCACTCAAATCCCTACCATTTACTTGAAAACCAGTTCTATCACTAAATGCTAAAACGATGGAGCCATCAATATCAAATTCGATTTCTGTAAGAATGGGCTCTGGATATATTAGAAATAGAGCCTTATTGTCTAAAGGATGTGGGCTAATCTTTGGACCCGTATTGTCGTCTATCCAAGGATAGAAACCGCCTAAATTTGGCCAAAAGGAATGGGGAGAGCCTTTTGTATAATTCAAGGGAAATTCTAAAACTGTTGTTTGGGTGTTGGTTTGAATATCTATTTTTAAAATGGATGCCCTCAAGTCTCCTTTGTTTTGTGAGTTAGTTGCGTCATTGATGATACCCACATATAGATTTTCATTATAATATTTTAGTGCCCAAGGTCGCATATTTCCTCCGGTATATCCATATGTTGCTTCATTTCCAATATTGTAGAATGTAACATCGGCAGCTGTGGGTATAGTAGTTGGATTGTTATCTGCATCCAAAAGAATTTTATAAATTTTCTTGTCAAATAAATTGGTGAAATAAATCGCCTCTCCATTTGGGTCAATATCGATGCCACCAATTCCTTGTTTACAGACCTTTGCCCAAGTGTCTAAATCTTGTGATAAATTTCCATTACTAAAAAGTCCTCTGACACTGTTGTTACCAATATCTCCAACGTCTATGCCTAAGGTTTCTACATCCAAAAATGGTGTGGAGGTATTAGTTGTCATATCTGTTACATAAATGCCACCAATTCCTAAAGGACCGAAGCCGGAGCCGTGCCTCACAACTGTTGAGGAATAAACTTTATTGCGTTTTTTGTCGTATGCAACGCCCCATATTGCGCCAAATTGGTTGGCATTCGCCAGTTTTGTCCCGGCATTGACAGCACTTAATGTGTTTTCATTATAATGGTAATACCGCAAAACATCTAAATTGCCATAGATGCTACCACTAGGTAGTGGGTCTCCATTCCTGAAAATCGTAGTAACAAATTTGGGGTTATTTTCGCAATATCCTATCTCATCAATGAGTCCTAAATTTATGCTGCAAGAGGGTACTTTCACAAATTGCACCATCGTATTGTTTCCATTAGGGGATACGGAGCTGGTATTTTTATATTTATTCGGAATGTTAGAAAATTCGACTCTAACTGGGTAATTAGCAACTGGAATATTCAATTTATACAGTCCATTTTCATCACTCATTGTAGAATAAAGTATATCATTTTTATCAACTGCATTTATCTTAATATTTTTTTCACCTAAATACTCACCTATGTCTTTTATTCCATTTGAATTATAATCCAAATAAATAATTCCGCCTAGTTCATTGGTGTTGCAAGCCAATGGAATACAAGGACTTGGGGCGAGAATAGTTTTAGTATCTGTTCCGCCACTTGGTCCTGATGCAGTAATGGTATGGGTAAGTCCATCTGCCAATATTTCAAAATTGATGAGTTGAGGCATGGATTTGGTGGTTGATATTTTGATGTTTTTTGTATCCAAAAACACATTGATAATCCCTGAAACTTGGTTTGACCAGAGTATTTCCATCGATACCGTCGTATAACTTTTATTGCTATAGTAATAACAATCCGTTTGTTTTAATTTAGTAATCGTCACGGTCTGAGCCTTCATTTCACTTATAGAAAATAATGAAATGATAGCAAAAAGGTAGCTTGTAATTTTAATTTTGTTCATAACACAATTTGATTTCTAAGTTTTTAAAAAAACTCCAATAACTTTTTATTAGAGCTTTCACTATTTATTACTCAACATTTTCCTATTATTCGCTTTTTCAGAAAGCTACTTCTTAATTTTTTGTTAGCCGAATGGGCACACAAGGTCTGGGATAACAAGGGGAATTGGTGTCAGTTTCGGAGCATGGAGCAATAGCATTTAAAGTGACTTCTTTAAAGCAAGAGTTGTTGGTCAAATCTCTGACAATCAGTTTGTAAAGTGATATTCCATCTGCTTTGAATATTTTGTTTTGTCCCAATAAAATCGTGGAATTATAGACGGTCCCCCCACTATTCAAAACATTGCCACCCAATCCAGTGAATGGATCTGCACCCACCACCACTTCAAATCTTTGTGGGTGGTTACCTCCTTGAATAGAAGCACTTGCCTGAATAGTGAAGAAATCATCTGAGTTTGTAAAATCTGTGTTGTTATTATTGCATGGATCTATATAAATAGTGGGTGATAGTGTACATAAAGGATTGTTATTAGTGCATTTAATTGGGTCGGTTGTAAATGTATTGTTGCTGCCGTAACAATTATTGTCCACTGTGCTTTTGCATCGCACCAAGATATTCATTGGAATGGTGGAATAAAGTGGTTTCGAAATGCTCCAAGAAGTGCCATTGTTGATGCTATATTCAATAAAACTATTGGTGCCACAATGCTCCACGACATTGATTTCCCCAATTTTCTGAGGGCAAACATTGTTAACTATTTCTAGAGTTGGCGGTGTGAGTGGAGCTGGGGAAAGGTAACTGATGCTTCCAGAACAATTTGGTTTGTCAACAAAGGTTGCTACTATTGTATTCAAATTCCCATCTGAATTAATGTTGGGAATGGTGTAATTGATAGAGTTGGATAAAGGTTGGGAAAGTGTTAATTTCAATATACCATTGAGAAAAATGTTCAATCCTCCTGTCAGTGGCGGATTTTGAACGGTGATAACCCCAGTAATATCGTGATTTTGTCTATTGATTGCATTACAAGTATTTGGTGTTGCAGTTATATTGACAATAGAACATGGCAAACAGGTGTTTGGCGCTGTAAAGGTCTGAGAGTTGGTACAAGTTGTTACATCCGAAAAAGTGGCGGTTATTGTATGAGATAATCCATCGGATACTAAATTTGGAATGTTAAAATTTAAGGGGCTGACAAATGGATTAGGTATTGTTTTTACTGTGATTCCATCCATTTGGATGATTAAATCGCCTGTTGTGGGCTGATTTGCAAAGTTTACAGTTCCATTCAATTCATATTGGTTGTTTATTGGATTGCATTCAGTGGGCGTTAAAGAAATACTAGAAATGGTACATTCATATGAAACACATTCTATTAAATCAAAATTAATATCGGCTGCGTTAGGATTATTTCCTCCACACCAAGTTCCTTGCCACCAGCCAGCAATTCCATAGCTATTATTGGATCGAGTGGAAGCTCCCAATCCAACTTGTGCAGTTTGAGAAATTCCGCATTGGCTCGTATTCGGCCTAAAACAATTATTATCATTATCAATGGTGCCACTTATACCAGTAAAATAATACCAACCTGACACATCTGTAGAAGTATTGCAAGCATCAAAGTGGGGAGTGTTTACAAGAGTTCTTCCACTTAAACTAATATTAAAACTACCATTTCTGTCGAAATTCCCAGTCAATGAAGCAGTTCCATTATCATATTCCGTATAGGTGCCGCTGACACCTTGATTTTCTTGTCTTCCATTCCAGACACAATCAGCTCCTTGCTGATTCCAAAAAAAATACACCCCTCCTTTGCCATCACAGGATTGTGGCTGAACGATTCTACAGGTTTTTACGACTGCATTAATTCTATTTGTTTTTTCAGGAATCAAAAGTGCATCGTTGTTTTTTATAGTAACTAGCTGGTTTTTTAAATTGATTTCAACTAAAGAATCTTGCCTATTTTTCTTTATTGAAGTCGTGTCGAAAGGGTTAGCAAATGTCGATGCAACAAGTAATAAAAAAACGGGCAAACATAAGGATCGTTTTAAAATGTAATTCATTTCATTCAATTTTAAATAATGTTACAATCCACTTATTCAGTGGACTTTAAAAATTATAATGGTTATTAATAAAATTTAATCGAGTCGATGAATGCAATCGATTCATTGATGTTTTTGTCCTTAACTTTTAATAGGAGTTGGGTAAATAAAGCTTACTATTTTTCAGTTTTCATGAAAGAATTTGTAGCCATAAATTTGTAAATATGACATTGAATCTTTCTTTTCAATCAAAAGAAATAGTTGCTTCAGTTTTTGAAATTTAATACAATAGATAATTCAGAAATTTAGTAATGTTTCTAATGCAATGACCCAATGTGCTTAGTCGCACTTTCCTCAAAAGTTTAATTTAAAAACAACTGTGTATAGAATGTAGAAAAAATAATTAATTGGATTTAGCTTTTGTGCTGTGTGATTGTAGTTCCAAAATTAGTACCTAAAATCATTTTAAGAATAGGAAGTAGGGCACAATTACGGATTTAAATGACGAACGATGTTTGTAATGGACTAAAGAATCATTTTATAATTGTAGCTAAAAAATATCTATTTAGAAAGAAAATTTAGTCAATTGGAGTTTGCAAGACATGTAATAACGGTGTTATTTTAAGTTTGAATTTAAAATTGACAAAAGTGATGAATATATTTTGAATAAAAGCACTATACATTTCATATACAAGCCATTCAAATCTCCTTTTAAAATTACATTAAAATAGAAATAACCGCTATACAAGGCTTATACATCAAAATATGCTACGGGAAAACATAGATATTTAGTACTATTTTTGAATACTTGAATACTATTGATTCATACATTTAAAATGGGTATATGTCTAGAAAATTGAATTGTATTTTAATCATCCAAGCAGATGAAATCATTCAGAGCATAGAAGAAAATCTTGAATTATGTGAATTTGTGGAAGTGGTAGCGGTGTGTAAATCCATATCCGCTATTCATCAAGCCAAACTATTTCAGCATATTGATTTTGTTATTTTAGAACATAACTGTTTGTTTTTAGAAAAAATCAATGTTTTTAATTTGCTTTCTTCCCAGCAAAATATCATCGTAACCTCCAGCATTGCACAAGACGCATTGAATGCTTATGAATTGGGTGCAACCGATTTTTTGTATTTTCCATTTACCAACGAAAGGTTGCTACTTTCCGTAACCAGAATCTTGAAAATGACGAATAGTGAAGAAAAAAGTAGGCAAATCGGGGTGAAATACAATCGGAATATCAAACACATCAATTTAGATCAAATCATTGCCATAGAAGGTTATGGCAACTATATCAAAATCATCACTTTAAATGAGGTCACAGTAAGTTTGGAAAAAATATCCAGTTTTGAGAGCAGATTACCCAGCCATTTTTTAAGGATTCACAAATCTTTCATCATCAATATGTACAAAATAAAACATTATAATCACCTGCAAATCGTCATGGGTAACGGCAAAATAATTCCTATAGGAAATTCTTACAAAGCCTTATTCAAACACCATTTGAGTAGTATGGTTATAGGTTCATGATAAAAGATCGAAGGTTTGCCTCTTTGTCCAAAAATAGCTTTTGTTTGAGCCGATAACGAAAAGTTGCAACACTTTGGTTATTGATATTCAGCATGGTGGCAACTTCATTGGTCGATAGGTTGAGCTTAATGTAGCTGGCATGTTTCAAGTCCAAATCCGTTAGTTCATTATTGATTTTGAGTAGTTTCTGAAAAAAGTCGGGGTATAGAATGGAGAAATTGGTTTGGTAGAGCTTCCAATCTTCCGACATATTATTTAGGTTTTTCAAATTCTTGACCAAAATATCTAAGTTCTGTGGGGCAGCATCTGTTTTTATTTCATAACTAATTTTATTGATGAGGCTATTTTTCTCGTTGGAAATATTAATAAGGTTCGTGATTTGTGCCACTTTTTCTTTTAGTATCTCCTGATTTTCAATCAATTCGAACTCAATGACTTTCTTTTCCTGCTTTGCTTTGCGGATTTTCCTGATTTGAATAATGGAAAATGCCACAAGAATTCCAACAGAAATCAATGCAAACAGAAAATAGAGAATCGATTTTTTCTGATTATTGTATTTTGTGTTTTCAAAGTTTTGTAGATAAATCAAATCAATATTTTTGGCATTCCAGTTTTGAATAACATACTCGATATTATGATTCAGCTCATTTTTCAAGGACGCAATCAACCTATCTTTGTCATTACTTTTTTCGAATAACTGAGAATAAGCATTCTGCACTTCGAAAATATAATAGGGATTATCCACTTTGAGGGAATAGGAATTGGCAATATTCAATAATTTCTCAGCTTCCTCGAATTGTTTTGTCTGTATATACAATTTTGCAAGGTTGATGGGGTCGATGATAAAATCTAAAATGGTGTCATTATTATTGATCGAATAACATTCTTTTAGCAATTTTTCTGCGATGGCATAATTCCCATTGTTCCGATAACTGACACCCAACTCAGAATTGGACAAAGGAGTCACTTCATTTGCCAACAATATATATTGGAGTTCTTTTTCGGAATCTTTCATATGCCGATACCTCATAGCTTTGAAGAAGTATGTGGAACTCAATTCGTTGCCATTCTCCACAGATAATTTACATAACTTTTCGATCTCTGTTTCAGAGAGGTATTCGTTAAATCGAATGGAATTGGAGTAATAATTCTTCAATCGATCCTTATTGTTTTCAGCCAATTTCAAACATTTTTCTTTGAAATAAGTCACCAATTGGTTATTAGAATTGAACTGTGTATTGAAATTTAGATTCAAAGAGCAGATGCGGAGATACAACTTAAATTTGTGATCCTCATCCAATTGTGCATCATAATATAAGTAAAACTGCATCAATTCATTCAAGGCACTTTGGTCGTCGCCAAAATGCTCTAGCTTTATCGAATAAGTGCTGACAATTTCAGAAAGGAGATTGACATCGTTGATTTCTTTACAACTATCTATCAGTTGACGAAAATATTGTAAGCATACTTTATTAGGAGGAATTTCGTAATATTCTTTATAAGCTGCGACTATTTTTTCCCTTTTTGAGGCGTTGATTTTGGTTAGGGAGTAATCCATGCAAGCTGGAAACAGCAATGCAATGGAGAGTATAATTAGTGCAATAAACGATGCAATATAATTTTTATTTTTCAAGAATTTCATCTTATCATTTTGTATAAACGCATTAGAAACAAACACTTATAGCTGAGTATAAATGAATTTAACGGTTTGTTTATTCAAAATTTGTAAATCCTAAAAAGTTAGCTTTATCGATGCTAAATAATAAATAATTAATTACAATTGGAATGATAGTGACAAATATAAATGATTTTTTGGAAATAAATTATATAAAAGTATAGCAAAGTGCTAATTATCAGATGCTTTTGGGATAGAAGGTTAAGCATTGCAATAGCAATTCGATATTAAATCTTTAAAAAAGGTAAAAATACTTCGTAAAAAATTAAAAATACTTTATAAAAAATAGAAAATGTGTTGCAAAAAACTAAAAATCCATTGAAAAAAATTAAAAATATGTTATAAAAAATTAAAAATACATTGTAAAAAACTAAAAATAAATTGTAAAAAGTTGAAAATAAATTGTAAAAAACTAAAAATACTTTGTAAAAAGGTAAAAATGAGATTAGAATTCTAGACACAGTTTGATTTACTCTCACCTTTACACTCCCAAATTGTAATCAGAAAAGCGGCTTAACATAAATTAATATGTATGCTTTTTTGAAATAATTAGTAGGATTTGTGAATGGAAAAATTAATTAATTTGGTAAATTTGTTGGATTAAATTTTTAAGCAAATAATGAATAATAGTTGTTTAACTAGATTTAATAAGGGAATAAACGCAAGTTTTTGATTTTTGAAGGGGAACTTTCGTTTATACAATTGTTATAGGCCATTTTAGGACAACCCGCACAAACTCAAAGTGAAGACGGAAAAAGTACGAAATATTAAACTCTTTGCCATTTGCTTACGGACCAATGTATGTTGCTTTAACAGACAAGGGAGAACCATTTTATTCGAAGGGTTTGCTATTCGTTTCTATAGAAACTGATTGCAGCAGAATGGGTATATAGCGGACAGCTTTTTAACCAGGTTGGACAGATTTAAAAAGAGAATAAATTGATTTTGAAAAACTCAAAACTTGTTGGTAGTTGCTTGTGGAATCTGTTACTTAATTGAACCCATTCGACACAAAACCTATTGAGGTTTTGGAGTTATAAAGCTATCAACATTTTTATGGCAAGCATAAGACAGACTTATTTTACAAGACCAAACCGACCTGACAATTGTTGAGCCTGACGGAACATATTGGGATACAGCAAGAATTTCTTGGCATGGTTTAAATGAGCTAAATTAAAAATTGAAGATAATTTGG
The DNA here is from genome assembly GCA_016710625.1 of Saprospiraceae bacterium. GTDB lineage: Bacteria > Bacteroidota > Bacteroidia > Chitinophagales > Saprospiraceae > JADJVK01. Next base: position 15,169 of record JADJVK010000012.1, on the reverse strand, counting down.
TAAAAGGACTTTCCTACGACCCAATGCACGATGATGATGAATGAATTCCGGATTCCATAATGACATTGACACTACAAATATTAACAGGCGGAAGTAAGCTATCACAAGACTGATTTCACAAGCAAAATAATAAAAAAAAAAAAAATAAAAAAAAAATTATTTATTGATTTTTTTAAACCTTGGTGGAGAAGTATGGGTAACAGAAAAATTTGCTTGCCCTTGTTGTGGTTACAAAAACATTTAGAGAACAACCAACTGGCACTTATGACATTTATGTATAAGTTTGTTTTTGGAAGATGACTAAACCAACTTGATGACCCAAACTAAGAAGTTTGGAGCAAACAGAGTTTCATTAAAACAAGGACAGAAAAACTTTATTGAATTTGGTGCTTGTGAAAAAGAGATGATAAAAAACGTAAGACAACCAACAAAAGACGAACAACGAGAAGAAAATTGGAAACCAATAGAATTACAATAAAAACGGTGCATAACAAGGGTTTGGCAAAATGGGGGCAGAAGTGCTAAATTTGAACATTCGTACTTCTATCACCATTAGTGGTTTATTGAACATTTGAGCTTCGATTTCCCCCACTTCGCCAGCCCCAAACCGTTGAACAAACCTTAATCACATTAATTTGACAATCTGATAGTTATGTAATATTTGAAGGATTTTTTTCTAGTATATTTGAGGATATTATTTAAAAGCAAAAAAATAATGGTGATGACACAAATGGAGCTAGAAAAAATGGGGTCGGTAGAAGAATTTCGGTCGTTTATGACTCTTAAAAACTTCTCAAAACGGACGATTAAGACCTATACCCAGATAGTAATACAATTTGTAAATTGGTGGAAGCTGCTGGAGGAAGAACCGCTTAATATGTCAGATGACTTAGTACGTCGATATCTTCTGCAACGTTTTGATAATGGGCTTGATTGGCAGACAGTAAACTCAGATTATTCTGCAATACAAAAGTGGTTTAAAAATGTTTGATGCTTCCTTGGAGTTTGAAAAAAATTGCCTCGTCCTAGAAAGAAAAGAAATTACCTTCTATTTTATCAAAGAGGATATTGTAAAAATCATTGAAAATGCGGCTACCTTCAAACAAAAAGTACTGCTTACTTTTATTTATGTCACCGGAATAAGATTGAGTGAAGTGATTAATATGAAGATAGAAGATGTAGATGGACACCGACTTCAAGTAAGGGTAAACGGAGGAAAAGGCAATAAAGATAGATTAATCATCATACCACAGAAAATGTTGGAGCTCTTGAGAATATATTATTTAAAAGAAAAGCCCAAAATTTATTTGTTCAATAGCAAAACAAAAGGGGTACAGTATGCTCATAGATCCTACAATTAGCCATGCAAGTTGCTAAGAATAAAGCAAATATAGCAAAAAGGGTCGATTCATACCCTGCGGAAACTGCTATGCAACGCATCATTTAGAAGGTGGCACAGATTTAGTATTCTTACAGGAGCAGATGGGACACAGAATTTGCGAACCACTATCCGCTATATAGGACTATGTGTAGAACGTCATCGATACATCAAGCATCCGATAAGAAAGCCTTCAGATCGACTATCAAAACCCAACTCCTTAGGCGATTTGTTTCGTGATTATGGCGAACAATATATTGGCATATATAAACCTTCTTTACAGCAAATAAAATTAATACGTGCTCTCCAGTATGTAGAACACCAGCACTCGGAGTGGCTTTGTATATAGTTGTAAATCCTGTGGGAAAAACCACTACGTCTATAAAAGCTGCGGACATAGTCATTGTATGCTTTGCCAAAGTATCAAACGAGAGCAATGGCTAGATAAGCTCAAAGCGACCTTGCTCAAAGTCCCTTATGTTCACAGTGTTTTTACACTACCCCATCAGCTTAATTCCCTAGCAAAATGGAATGAAAAAGTGATGTATGGCCTGATCATGAAAGTAGCTTGGCTAACCATAAAGGAAACAACTAGGAAATACGGAGCTTATCCAGGGATGACAGGAGTGCTTCATACCTTTGGCTCTGATATGAAATACCACATCCATGTACACTGTCTCGTCACTTTTGGTGGTTTAGGGAAAAATGGAGATTGGATGTACCCTCCTCACAAGAAATTATTGGCAAACTATAGAGCAATGTGTGCTACGTATAAATCCATCTTTTTGGCTCATTTACACCGATTACACATCAAGGGAGTATTGATTTACAGCAGTGTTACCTGAATATTTTCAAAAATCTAGACGACATGGTCTCCACAATGCATCAACAAAAGTCAGAAATGAGCTGCCCCAAAACTTAAAAGACAGACAAATACCATTAGAACCCTCTTTCAAACAATCACACAACTTACCAAATTAACCGTTTTGAATGCGAAAATTGCAAAAGTACAGATTTTACCACCTCTATACTTTTACCATCATATCATGTAATTTCTAATTTTATTTCCTCTGATAGTCTTAAATCTCCACCATCCATTTCTGAAAATAGGTGCCATAACCCTTCCGTCACCAAACGGCTTTAATTCATATATCCCTACAGGAAGATATATCCGATTCGTTGGTCGATATGATGCCTTTTAAATTCACAACTTTTACTTTTTAGTTTGCACATTGCTAATCTTTCACTTTTTTTATGCTTTATTGGTAGTTTTGTACCGTCATAATAGAAATTAGAGTGATAGTTTTCCCTATAGTCTGGCACCGGGGGCAATCTTCAACTTTCCTTTGTGTTAGCGATAATGCTAGAACTACAACGAAATAAAAGAAATGCCAGCATATTACGATATACGGACTTTTTAAAACAACATTGACAAAATAACCGTTGAAAAATTCCTTAACTATTTTCCAATCAGAAAAAATTGAAAATAGAAGAACTAAAGAAATTGCCGTTTACAAAAATAGAGAAGTATAAAACAGAAGAAACTTGGACATCAATTATCACAAATACGACAAGAAAATAATTAAACCTTGGTGGAAAGTATGGTAACAGAAAAATTTGCTTGCCTTGTTGTGGTTACAAAACATTTAGAGAACAAATCCAACTGGCACTTATGACATTTGTGAAGTTTGTTTTTGGGAAGATGACCCAAACCAACTTGATGACCCAAACTATGAAGGTGGAGCAAACAGAGTTTCATTAAAACAAGGACAGAAAAACTTTATTGAATTTGGTGCTTGTGAAAAAGAGATGATAAAACCGAAGACAACCAACAAAGACGAACAACGAGAAGAAAAAGGAAACCAAGAGAATTGGAAAAAAACGGTGATAACAAGGGTTTGGCAAAATGGGCAGAAGTGCTAAATTTGAACATTCGTAATTCTATCAACATTAGTGGTTTATTGAACATTGAGCCGATTTCCCACTCGCCAAGCCCCGAAACCGTTAGCGATAATGCTAGAACTACAACGAAATAAAAGAAATGCCAGCATATTACGATATATACGGACTTTCAAAACAACGTGACAAAATAACCGTTGAAAAATTCCTTAACTATTTTTCAATCAGAGAAAAAATTGAAAATAGAGAAGGACAAGAAATTGCCGTTTACAAAAATGAGAAGTATAAAACAGAAGAAACTTGGACATCAATTATCTCTTTGACAGAAGTAATTGACTTTGGAATTGAAAATAAAAATTATGGCTTCGCATTTTATATAGGAGACAATTTAATAGAAGGAATAAATCATATAATATTGAAGTTTACGTTTGACGGCAAGGTAATTTTTGGAATATCTGTTGAAGAAAAGAAAATTGATGACATTGGAAATTTAATTGACAATTATGACAAAGCACTTGAAGTAGAGAAGAAAATTGCAGAATTGACAAACTCAACAAAAACCTCTATTCAATTTGAGTATGCCCCATCAGATGATGAAGAAGAATTTGACAGTGATATTGAATTGTGGAGAAATATGAACGAAGAAAAACGAAAAAAATAAGCACATACTGCTAACATCGGTTTTGCAATATGGCGGCTGAAGTACTGTTATGAAACATTTGTGCAAGGTTCTACAGCAGTAATTCTATTGAACTTTAGTGTTAAAAATCCGCCAATTCGCCAAGACGCATAACGTTCCTGTAATTTTTCGACCATTCATTAACAAGACTGAATAAAATATTATGATAAGAATATACTTGGATTAGGGGTGTTGTAAGCAATTTCAAAAAGGATGAATTTATTGAAATCAGAGAATTCATTTCGGAACATAAAGATTATTTACAATTTCCATATACCCCTGCCCATTTTAAAGACTTGATGAAAAGTTTTAGTTCAGACAACGAATACTTTACTCAAGACTTGCAAAATCTTGAATATTTATCTGAAAAACATCTTTTAAGATGGGGAAAAGATGGAATTGAAGTTTTATATGGAACACCACATGAATATTTTGAAGGAGAAAAAGAAAGTGAAGACATTTTTTCAATGATGGATATTGAAAAAATATTTAAAGATTTAGATGGTGATTTTGGGATAGGAAAATTCGGAACATTAATAAAGTCATTGTATCAATTAATGCCAACAGGAATTGAAATTACTGACGAGAATAGAGATATATTACAAAATATGTTTCCAAATATTGATAGCAATTCTTCTATGTTTGACTTAATGCAAGATATTACACCATTTTCAAAAAAACTTCTAACAGAAAAAGAATATTATAAAGATTTCAGGAAAACAATTAGTGACAAAGGTTTTAAGTTGGACCCAAATTCGGGAAATTGGAGTGCTGATGAAGTTTTTAAAAACATTGATAATTTTCTGCAAAAACAAAATACTAAACTTACTTTCCGTGAATATATAACAACTTGTTTTAAAAACAGAGAAGAAACTGTAAATAGATTTGAATATTACACAACAGCATATTTGTTACTTGATATGATTGGCTACAAGTCAGACAATCTTCCAAAGCCAACCGACAATATGCAAAATATTCAAAATGACGCAGAACATTCCTTTTACTCTGCATATTGCGATTACTTTGTAGTTATAGACAAAAAATTGACAACTAAAACAAAAGTCTTATTCAAAGAATTTAATATACCAACAGTTGTTATTTCACCGAAAGAATTCATTGAAACTATAAAAAGCAAAATTCATTTGATAGACACAAACAAACATTTCATCAAAGAGGCAGTAGAATTATTAGATAAAGAAAATATTGTTGAATTGTATGAAAAAGATGAAGAAATAGAGGTAGACACTTTTGCCTTCAAACTTCCTATATTTTATTTTAACTTCTTCAACTATGTTATTTATCAGAACTATATTGAGCAAAAAGCCTTTGTTTTGACATTCAAAAAGGTTTTCAAAAACTATTCAAGTTTCATTTATTACACTGAAGCAGAAAGACTAATTGATAGAATTTGTAATTTTTTTGGCTACGAGGATAACCAAGAGCATTTAGTTAAAAAACAAGAGTTCATTTATAGTGACAAAGAGGTTGTGTTTCTTTGGAACTTTGATGGAGGAATTATTAAATTGGAAAAAGACATCAAAACTCATAGACCAATATTAAATTACATAGTATTGATGAACGAAAAAAATAAAACTACAATTAACATGGGTATCTGCTGCTCAACCAACATAACTAGGTTAAGGGATAAAATTTTATTTCAAAAACTAAAAATCCCCTAGAATAGAAATTTAATAATTTGTATGTCAGCTAAATAGAATCTATAAAATTAAGTTATAGTTTGCACATTGCTAATCTTTCATTTATTTTTATACTTTATAACTTCACAATAGTAATTTGAATGATTGCTTTTCCATATTGTCTGGCAACAGAATTCGTTCAACTTGTAAAGTTTACACATTGCATTAGCTACTATTAATCGAGCAGACTTTTTAGTAAGTTGGAACTTTAAACACATTGTAAATATTGAAAGAATAAGGGGTTATAACTCAATCAACATAAAAAATGGTTACAAACAATTAGAAATACGTTCACCAAGAGAATTTGAAAAATATGAAGACGACTGATAAATCATTTGACGCTGTAAAATTTATGCGTCAACAAAGAGACAAATTGAGCGATAAGTTATCTGGAATGACCAAGTAAGAAATTTTGGAATATTTCAAGAAACGCAAAACACAGATGACGATAAAGCCCTGTGCATAACAGCTGTATCTATTGCACATCTATCAACACAGTAAAAGGATTGCAATTTTTTCAAATCAAAATGTTAATAATTTACCAAAAATAGTCATTTAATAATTTGTATGTCAGCAAATTAGACTGAAAAATTACTTTATAGTTTGTACATTTCTAATCTTTTATTTATTTTATTATTATATTTTCACAATAGTAATTTGAATAATAGTGTTTACATATAATCTGGCAGCAGGGATTCGTTCAACTTTCTTTTGTGTTGTAGGACTGTCAGACTAAAACAAAAAATTAGAAATGGAAAAGAGAATATCACCAATTATAGAAGTAGATGAATTACTGAAAATTTATAGGAATTCTGACGTATTGATTTTCGATGTAAGCAATAGTAGAAATGCTCAATCAAACTATGAGACAGAACATATTGAAGGTGCATTTTTTATAGACCTAAACTCTCAATTAGCAGATATTAAAAGCGACTTTTCATCAGGTGGGCGACATCCATTGCCTCAAATAGAAACCTATGCTAAAACTTTGACAGATTTAGGAATTTCAAAAGACAAACATATTGTAATTTATGACGACAAAAATGGCTCAAATGCTGCTGCAAGATTTTGGTGGATGTTGAAATCAGTTGGACACGAAAAGGTTCAAGTTTTAAACGGTGGATTTAATCATGCTAAAAAAAATAATTTCCCATTAAGTTCAAAAATAGAAACAGTTCAAACAGTTTCAGAATCATATAAAATTGACAAATGGAATTTACCAACAATTGATATTAGCGAAGTAGAAAGAGTGTCATTAAACCCAAATTATTTAGTAGTTGATGTACGAGACAAAGAACGATATGATGGAATAACAGAACCTATTGATTTAGTTGCAGGTCATATTCCTGGTGCTATAAATATTCCTTTTACCGAAAATTTAGACCAGAACGGATTATTCCTTAACCCAATCGAATTAAGAAATAAATACAAAAAAATATTTGGAGATATTACTAGTGAAAATATTGTAGTCCATTGTGGTTCAGGAGTTACAGCTTGCCATACTTTATTAGCATTAGACTATGCTGAAATGGTCATCCCGAAGTTATATGTCGGTTCGTGGAGTGAATGGAGTAGAAACAATAAACTAATTGAAAAAACGAACGCCTAAAATGGGTAATTTTTGCACAAACAAAACAATTAGGTTAAAGGATAAATTTTTAAATATCACAAGAATATAATTTACTAAAAATACATACATAATATTTTGCATATTAGCTTATTAGACTGGAAAATTACTTTATAGTTTGTACATTTCTAATCTTTCATTTATTTTATATCTTCACAATAAATATTTGAAAGATAGTTTTATCTAGTCAGTTATAAGGATTTATACAACTTTTCTTTGTTATGTTGCAAATAGATCAAACCCTATATTTAAAATTGAACAAACAAGATAAATTAGCGATTATTAGACAATTCATCGACATCAAAGATTGTGAATCAGAAACAATAATTCCCTATTTTTGAACAAAAAAATTAATAATATGAAATCAATTTATTTAAGCATCCTTTTAATATTTATTGCAATTTCTAGTTGTAAAAATGTAGAACAACCTAAAGATATTGTTCCAAATCACGATGAATTTACAATAGAATCAAAGCAAGTTGGTGAAATAAGAAATGTAAATGTATGGACACCAGCTGATTATAAAACGAATACAGACTCATTGCCAGTCATGTATATGGCAGATGGAGGAATAATAGACGAGGATTTTCCGCATATTGCCAATACACTTTCAGAACTGATAAAGGCAAAAAAAATACCACCAATGATTTTAGTTGGCATTGCTAATACTCAACGTAGAAGAGATTTGACAGGTTTTACAGAAATTGAAAAAGACAAAGAAATTGCACCTATTGTTGGTGGTTCAGAAAAATTCAGAGCATTTATTAAAGAAGAATTATTCCCTGAAATCAATAAACGATATAGAACAACTGCTGAAAAAAGTATAATAGGCGAATCGCTTTCAGGTCTTTTTGTTATGGAATCTTTCTTTCTTTCACCTGATATGTTTGAAAATTATATTGCATTTGACCCATCACTTTGGTGGAATAATCACTATTTAGTGAGAACTGCAAAGGAACATTTAGCTGTTTCCTCAAAATCTGATAAAAGAATTTGGATTGCAGGTTCAAGTGCAGAAGATATTTCACAATATACTAACAGTCTGGCTGAAATTTTCAAAACAGAAAATAAGCCCAACATTAAATGGAAGTATTCAGCCGAACCCAATGAGAAACACAATACTATTTTTAGAGCAACAAAAGAAAAAGCCATTATTTGGACATTTAGTAAAACTGAATAAATACTGAATTCATAAATAAGCTTCTATTGTGCCTTCTAGCCAATCGAAAAATTTACTTTATACAATTATTATTATAGATAATACTAATTCGACATTTGAAAAAATAGATGGAATAGCAAATTAATGCATTAGTTAATAAAAGAAATTGAAACAATAATTCTTGGTTGAAATTGTTTTTTATTTATAAGTACATTTTTAAATCAAATATTTCATTTACCACATTAAATTTATTAACCTTATGAAAAATATTTTTTTAATACTAATTCTATTTTTTGCTACTTCAATCACCATTGGCCAAACAATTTATATTCAATCAGGAGTCTCAAATTCGTCAATAGATTGGCAAATTTTCCAGAATTTAAAAATATTTAATAAAAGTTTAATAGGACACTCATTTTTTATAGGTGTGGATTATTTGCAGAAAAAATATTTTAATTTATCATGTAATTTAGGTACTCTTAGAAAAGGAGGAAGTGATGTATTTCAATATACTGATGAATTTGGAAATTATTTGTTTAGCCAAACTCAAAAAGCAACAGCTGATTATATATCTTTTAATACAACAATTGATTTAAAATATCCTATAAAAGATAAATTTATTCCATTTGTAAGTTTTGGTCCTAGAATTGACTTTTTGGTTTCAAATAGCATAGAATTTAAAAAATTAAAAGACAATAATGATTTATACAAATTAAATAGTGGCATTAATTTCGGACTCGGAATTAAGTATAAAATTTCAAAATTCCTTTTTGGCTTAAGAGGCGATTATTTGATGCCCTTTGCAAACATTGCCGATTATAAGACAGTAGTCGGGCAACCAGACAAACATATTAAAGACAAAACTTTTTTGATTAATTTAATTTTTGGATATCAGCTGAAATAATTGATAGATAGTTTCATTTAATAGTAATCTCCACGAATGCACAAATAAAATATCATTCGTTCATTCGTGGCAACAAAAAACATAGTATGGAGAAAATAATATACAAAGAAGAAAGTTACAAAATAATAGGAATCTGCATGGAAGTGCATAACAATTTAGGAGCTGGTTTTTTAGAAATTGTCTATAAAGATGCTCTTGAATGGGAATTTAGAAGAGCTGGGATTCCGTTTGAAAGAGAAAAAGAATATTTAGTAAATTACAAAGGCTTTATTTTGCCCCATAAATTTTATGCAGATTTTGTCATTTATGATAAAATAATTTTAGAAGTAAAAGGCGTTTCTGCAATATCCGATGAGTTTATTGCTCAAGGGATAAACTATTTGAAAGTTTCCCAAAATCAGCTTGCATTAATTGTAAATTTTGGAGAGTTAAAGCTAAATACTAAAAGAATAGTATTGTAGTTGCCACGAATGCACAAATAAATCCATTCGTGGATTCGTGGCAAATTAATTTGGATAAGCAATGAAATAAAAAATGTAAAAATTCAAAATAATAAAATTATAGTTTAGATTTGATAAAAAAAGAAATGAAAGCATTGGTTGAAAATCTAGCAAATTATAATTTGTGGGCAAATCAAAAAATTTCAAATTGGTTATTAAATATAAATGAAGAGAAGCTTTATCAAAAAGCGGATTCGAGTTATGAAAGTATAGACCTTACTTTGCAACATATGTTAAGAGTACAAAAGTTTTGGTTTAAATTTATCAAAAATGAAATAATTAAGAATCATGATTGGTCAATTAGAGAAAAGGATGTCATAAATGTCATTAATGAACTTATCACAACCTCTCAAAATTTCAAGGAATTCGTTAGTAATTGCAATCAGAATGAATTGTCAGAATTATTGAAACTTGAGATGCCTTGGGCAAAAAATACTTTGCCTAGATACGAATATATTTTACACAACATCAATCACAATACTTTTCACAGAGGGCAAATTATTACTATTGCAAGACAAATAGGATTAAAAGATAATATACCTGGCACAGATTATAATATCTATAATTCTGAAAAACAACAACTGAATATATAGCAATTTTTGACAATTTATTGTAGAATTTTATTGAAATAAATTCCCTGACTTAATCTTCAGATTTTTATATATTATTTGCCACGAATGCACAAATAAAAAACTATTCGTGCATTCGTGGCAACTTATTTGGATTCGAATGCTAAATATAAATATTGAAATTGGATAGATTCCTTAAAAAGAAAAAACCTATTTAGAATTAAATAATAAATCAGAAACATAATGATTAAAGATCATTTTTTACATTCCATATTTTCACAGACTGACTTTAAGGAAAGTGAGCTTGAAACGATACTTCCAAAATTTAAGCAAGTGAGATTTTCTAAAAATGATTTCCTATTGCAGGAAGGAAAAACAGAAAATCATTATTGGTTTTTGGAAAGTGGTTTTGTCCGTTCATTTGTAAATGATACCAATGGTAATGACATTACGACGAATTTTTATAGCTCGACTGACATTGTAATTGACTGGTCTTCCTTTTTTCTTCGCAACCCATCTAGAGAAAATATTCAGGCATTGACTGACTGCATTTGTTGGCAATTGGATTTTGAAAATTTCCAACAACTCTTTCATAGTATAGAAACGTTTAGAGAACATGGACGAAGACGGTTAGTGAGCTCTTATTTTGCTTTGAAAAATCACAGCGTTTCTATCATTGCCGACCAAGCAAAAGATAGATATATTCAGCTTCTGAAAGACAAACCGCATATTGTACAAAATGTTTCTTTACAACATATCGCCACTTTTTTAGGCATTACAAAATATTCATTGAGTAGAATTCGAAAAGAAATTTCGCTCTAAATCACTATTTGCCATAGGGCAACTTTTTAGCAAAACAAACCAGATACTTTTGTTCCATAATCAAAAATTAAAAATTATGAAAAATTTAAAAGAGTTTATGTTGCTGTTCAGAATGCAACCAAGTAACACCCAACCTACAGCGGAACAAATAGCGACTATGCACCAACAATGGCAAAAATTTATTGGAGCTATTGCTTCGCAAGCCAAATTGGTAATAGTTTCTAGATTAGGTTTTGAAGGTGCTGTCATCAAAAGTGATCAATCTACTGAAAACATTTTTTTTGTAGAAAGTGGATTCTTAGTAAGTGGAAATATGACTATGAAAGCAGAATCGATGGAAATGGCAATTGAAACTGCGAAAGATTGTCCTGTGCTATTAGCAGGCGGAACAGTTGAGATTCGACCAACAATACCAATGAATTAAAATGACATCAATTACATTTATAATCATTAGTCTTTTGTCTTTGCTTTTACTTTATTTGGGAGTTGGCAAAAATAAAAGACTTTTGCTTTTATTTTTTAGTTGGCAATTCATAGTAGGATTTCTTGCCTTTTTTATGGTGTTAGAAACACATCCAAAATTGTTTCCTATATTAATTTTAGGTTCATTTGCATTGACTATTTATTCACTAAAACGAATAGACATAAAAATAATTAATCCTAGAATTCTATTAGCCATACATATTTTGAGAATACCTGTTGAATTGGTATTGTACCAATTATTTTTGCTTCAAAAAATCCCAAACTTAATGACGTTTAAGGGATGGAACTTTGATATTTTGGTTGGCATTTCTGCATTAGCAATATCAATTTATCAAATTTACACAAAGAGTAATATCAACAGACAATTTTTTATGATTTGGAATATCATTGGAATTGTATTTTTATTCATAATTGCATTAATTGGAGTTTTATCATCGCCTTTGCCAATTCAACAATTTGCATTCGAACAACCCAATATTGCAGTTTTGGAATTTCCTTATTGCTTTTTACCAACTTGTGTTGTTCAAATTGTATTGATTTCACATATTTTGCTTTTGAAATGGAGCTTTAAACAAAAGAGCTAAAAGATAAATTTTCATCATATATTTATGCTTATAAATTGAGTGAAAAACTGAAATTTAATTTGGTAAAAGAAGTTTGAATAATTAATCATTGCCAGGAATGCACAAATAAAAAACTATTCGTGCATTCGTGGCATCTTAAAATGAAACCAAATTGAAAATAAAGATTCGTAATTTCTTCAAATTATAAATTATATTGCGACCCAAAATAATTTTTTTAGATTACATTAAAAAAGATATGTTTACAGTTGAACAAATTGAGCTTGCTCATGAAAAAGTGAAATCAGGTGCTGATTTTCCAAAATACATAAATGAAATCAAAGAATTTGGAGTGCTTAGTTTTGAGACTTGGGTTAAAGATAGTCATACCGTATATTTTGGTAAAAATGATTTTAGTACAAAATCAAAATCAAAATATGATGATTTACAAATAGCTGAAAGAAGCAATAAGGGCAGTTTTATTGCTCAACTTAAGGACCACCAACAAGGAAAAACAGACTACTTTACTTTTTGTAAAGCTTGTGCTGAAACCGGAATTGAAAAATGGGTTGTCAATCTTGAAGCGATGACTTGTATTTATTATGACAAAGTAGGTAATGAAATTTTAGAGGAACAAATCCCGAATGGTTAAAAAAATCAATTTAGAATGTATATTTGGCGATACAATATTTGTTTTTCATTGACATTGATATGAGAAAAGAAATTTATTTAAAAATATGGATGTTGAAAAGTATTGAGTAGCTTCCAAGACTATAATGAATTTCACTTGAAAACATAAATGAAATAATATATATTACAATTAAATTTAATAAATCATGAATAGAATACAAGTAATTTTAACAATAGATACAGATAATCTTCCTGAAAATTTTCAAGAAATATTAATTCATGAAAAAGAAGTTATTGCTAACTGGAAAGCAGCAGGGATTTTAGACCATTTCTTTTTAAGACAATCCAAAAATGGCGCTGTTATAATATTTAAAGATATAGATGAAGCCAAAGCTAAAGAATTAATGATGACACTTCCGTTGTACAAATTGAAAAAAAGTGTGGAATATTTTAATTTGATCAAGCAGTTTTAATACAGTATGACTGAATAAAAAATCATCAGTATGAACGTTAAGAAACTTGTTGTTTTAACAATTTTTAGTTTGAATATTTTCATAGTTTTTGGACAAAATTCAAAATTGAAAATTACACCACAAATCAAATTACCATTCGATAGTTTGGTTAAAACAAGACTATTACAAAGTCTAGAAATGTTTCTAATTGACAAAAATTTGGACTTGAATAAATCAAAAGTTGTTGAAACAAATCACTACAAACAAAATATTGACTTTTTTGAATTACTTAAAAATATTGAAAAAAGTAAAAAATACAATGACACTCTTTTTTTTAAATGTTATCTGAAAAATGTTGTCCTTCAACCTAATAAGGATTACAAAATAGATCTATCATATTATGGAATAGCACCGAATAACGAAGTAATCAATAGGCTTAACTTTTCACTTATTGCAAGACCTTTCGAAGATTTGTTTAAATTTTATTGCCCTTTTGAAGAGAATACCAAAAATTGGAAATCAAAGAAAATAGGTAACATTGAATTCTTCTACGAAAACAATATTGACTTAGATATTGCAGAAGATTTTGAAAAATACAACTCATCAATTGCAAAAAAATTTAATTTAACTCCTATTCAATTCAAATTTTATAAATGTAAAGACATTCAGGAAGTTTATAAAATACTGGGGGTTGATTATGATATTTCAAGAAACGGAGAGATGCGATCTGGCTCTTTTGACATTTCCAATAAAGTTTTCTTAGCGGGCACCAACACAGACCAATACAAACATGACTTAACTCATACCTATGTTGGGTTAAAATATCCAGATAGCCTTAGAAATTGGACTGCAGAAGAAGGTTACAACATTTATACCACTGACTTTTGGGGAGAAAGTAGCGAACAAATTTTTAAGTATTTAAGAGATTTTATCACTTCAAACCCCGATAGTTCTTTAATTAAGGCTTTTGAAAAAGATATTTACCTAAAATATCCAATTCCAATCAAATATCCACTTGCAGCAATTTTAGTTCGAAAAGTGGAAAGAGAATTAGGATTTCCCAAAGTACTGGAACTAATTTCATGTGGAGAAAAGGAGGAGCTATTTTTTGTTAAACTTGAACAATTAACTGGTATTACGAAAAGAACTTTTGATCAAGTAATAAAAGAAGAATTGAAAAGATAAGCCTGTAACTTTCTGATTATAAATTAATTCTGTCATTTTTAAGCCAAGCTAAAATGCAGTTAATTACCAATTCTGTTCATCATAAAAATAATATTTTTAAAAATATCCCTTTCAAGTGTGATTTTTTGAAAGGGCTGACGACTAATGTTAATAAAAAGAATTATTGAATAAAAATTTATGGTCAATCAGGATAGTCAAAATTTATTTCACGAAATTATTGAAGCCCATAATGGTATTTTGTTAAAAGTAGTTCGTGCATATTGTCAAAACGAAGCTGACAAGCAAGACCTTATGCAAGAAATAATGATTCAGGTATGGCAATCAATTTCAAAATTTAATCATCAAAGCAAAGTAACGACTTGGTTGTACCGTATTTCATTAAATGTGGCAATTTCGTTTTATAGAAAAAATAATGTAAAAACAAATATTCAAGATTTTAAAGAAATTGATGTACAAAATAATATAGATGATAAATCGGCAACTGAACAACAATTAATTTTATTGGAACAGTTTATCAACGAACTAAAAGAGATAGATAAGGCTCTGATGGTGTTGTATTTAGAAGATAAAAGCCATGCTGAAATAGCTGAAATATTAGGAATGTCAGTGAGTAATGTTGGTACAA
>JADJVK010000011.1 GCA_016710625.1 Saprospiraceae bacterium | reverse complement strand
GCACCGCTTTCCTTTTGAATTCCTCAATCTAGTTTCAAAACAGTCATTCACCATTTTATCCTTGCATTTATAACAAGCTGAAAACAAAAATATTACCAGTACAAAAGAAAATAGATATTTCATAATTTTGATTTTTAGTATAGACAGAAAATTATAACTGATTTTTCTGCCAAAATTGTATATTACAATTAGATTATTCTGCATTTTGTGACAAATTGTCATTTGCAACAATACATAATTTAATAAATTAAAATTGGTACTATTTGTGTAAAATTTAAAATAAATAATTAAAAAGTAAATTTTATAATGGATAAAAGTATACATTTAGACTCGGTAATTACTACACACCAAATTACCAAAGAAGAACAGCTTTAAAAAAGCACAAAGAAAAGAACAATGAAGTAAAAGAAGCATTGGAGGAAAAGTACGGAGAAAATATTTACGCTCCTTTCAATTCAGGTTCTTATGCTAAGAATACAGCAATTAATACAAAATTTGATTTTGATTTGGTTGCTCCTTTTAAAAGAAATGCTTTTGGTTCAAATGGTACTTTAAAGGAAATGTACGAAGATGTTTATAATTTTCTATTTGAAAAATATAACATCAATAATGACAAAGTCAAAGACCAAAAAGTATCTATTGGAATAACTTTTAAGACTGATGACGGAGAAGTGAAAATCGATGTAGTACCTGGTAGGGAATTTAATCAAGACCAGTACAAAGATGATCAAAACCTAAATCTTTACATTAACAATAAGTATGGATTATTTGAGCAAGGTTCTGATAGACTTAAAACAAATATTGATGCTCAACTTAATAATATTAAAGATAGAGCAAACGCAGAAAAAAATTCAATTAGAAAAATTATAAGGCTTTTAAAAGTTTGGAAAAAAACCAAAGGAGATTATCCAACAAAATCATTCTTCCTTGAATTGATTACGTTAAAAACATTTGACAACAAGGATGTTACTGGCAATTTATGGGATAAGTTAAAAATTGTATTAGAGTACATTAGAGATAATGTGACTAATGATAGTTTTAAATTAACTGACCCAGGCAATTCAGCCAATGATTTAATGGATACTTTGGAAACTTATCAAAGACAAAACCTATCTAATGATATGAAAAATATGCTTGATAGGATTGATGAAAATGACGAGAATATTAAGAGCTATTTTCCAGAAAACCAAAAATTTAAAATAGAAGATAAAAATAATGGATATGGTAAAAACAATGGAATGCCTATACCGCCACCTAAATTAAATTTTGGATAAATGCAAGGTAGATTAGAGGTTGTTGAAAATACCATTTATAAAATTGAAGATGTTATAATTACCAAACCATTTGAAGTTAAAGACTTAATAATTAATGGTAGTATTTCTGTATTTGTAAATGGACTTGTTGAACCATTAGAATTTGATGTTCATATTTACCCACAATATCCATTTAAAACACACGATTCAGAAACAATAAAATTCTTTAATGAAGAATTTGTTTGGAGTTCAATCATATAATGGGCGATGGTTCAATTTGTATTCATACTGCACATAGTCTATACTTTCTCAAAAGCTAATTTACGATGTTCAATCTGTAAAAACGTGGATTAAAAAGTATTATATTGATAAGGATATTGATGCTCATTATGAGCATTTAATTGTGCCTGAAAAACCTTTTAGAAATAGTATGTACGCATACTTTTTTAATGAAGTTAAATATGAGTTTACGAAAAATCAATTTGGTATTATTGAATATTCGCAAATGAGCAACGGGTTTTATCGGACAGATAAAATAGTAAGTTCAGTTATTCAAAGATTTAAGGACAAAAACAACAAGATGCTTGTTGATGTGAGGTGGAATTTTAAATTGAAATCGTTACCTATCAGTATAGGTTTATTTATTTTCCTTGAAAATGCCCCTACAAAAAACAGAAGATTTATATTTCAAAATTGGGCTGATTTAAAACCATTCCATCAAACAAGACTTTTGCAATTTTTATAATGTAGAAAAACAATATAAGAAACAAGAAAAACGTCATTTGCCTTTAATTGTAGGCTATAGAATTACTAAGGATGAAATTCATTGGCAAACAATTATGTTAGAAATAGGCAAGTTTCCTATTTATGCTGAAAAAGAAAATCAAAAGTGGCTTACAAAAATTGATGATGAAAAAATAATTGATTGGGCAATTACTAAAAATATTTCACCAAAATATTTTTTGGGTAGAGGTAAATTAGATAATAGTTTAACTGAAATCAAAATTCTAATTATAGGGATTGGTGCTATTGGTAGTATGATCGCTAAAACATTTGTAAGAAGTGGTTGTACTAAATTAGATGTAATTGATTATGAAGTAAAAGAACCTGAAAACGTTTGTAGGTCTGAATATTCTTTTTTCACAGGATTGAATAACAAGACTTATGATTTAATGAATGAGCTATATTCAATATCTCCTTTTTTAGAAAGTAATTTATATGGTTATGATTTTTCTGAAAAATTCAACATCTACACAAAAGCATTTTATAGCAATAGTATTAAAAAACAAGAAATTGAAGATTATCTAAATCATTGTGATTTGATAATTGATTGTACAACAGATAACGACCTTTGTATGTTTTTAGTCAATTAAACATAACAACTAATTTATTAAATATTTCTATTTCAAATCATGCTAAACAATTGGTTTGTGCAGTTGAAAATAATAGGTATGAATTTGTTATGAATCAATTTCAAAATGTATTAAAATTTGATATAGATGACTTACATAATCCTACTAGCTGTTGGAATCCAACATTTAAAGCGTCCTATAATGATATAAATGTGTTGGTACAAAATGCAATCAAGCACATTAATTTAAGATTTGCAGAAAAACAAAAATCATTAAAAACTTTGTTTTAGAAACAGAGGTAGAAAATAATTTTAACATAAAACTAAAGGAGTTTTGATATTGATAAATAAAGAAATAAAATTGAGTATTAGTATTGATGAAACATTACTAATTGAACTTACAGAAATAGGCAAAAAGCACTATCCTAATGAGTTTGGTGGTTTTCTAATTGGATATTATTCGGACGATTTAAAGCAATTAAATATTACAGATTCAATACAACCAACTAAATATAAAGCCTCAAAACATCAATTTGAAAGAGATACAATAGGCATAAATGAAACACTCAAAAGTCACTATGAGCAAGTACCTAAAAAATACTATGTTGGCGAATGGCATACACACCCTGATAATATACCTATTCCAAGTACAGCTGATATTAAGGCATTAAATGAAATTTTAAAACATAAAGACACATCAATTCAAAATCCTACTCTACTTATAATTGGCTACACACAAAAAGAAGGTAGAATATGGGTTTTATGTTCATTTTAAAAATAAATTATACAAATATGAATAATGTTCCATTATCAGAATTATTTCAAGGACTTCAAAGTCAAATGGTGTCTCAATTGAATACAAATAGAGATTTTATCTATCATCCAGGTTCAAAAGGGGATTCTCTTGAAAATGCTTGGATAGAATGGTTAAGTAAGTATTTACCTAATAGATATAGTGTAAATAAAGCAATAATAATTGACCATTTAGGCAATACAAGCCATCAAATTGACATAGTCATATACGATAACTGGTTTACCCCTTTTATTTTTTCGCAAAACGGTTTTCATTATATACCAGCAGAAGGTGTCTATGCAGTTTTTGAGGTAAAACCAGATATATCAGATTATTCAGATGGCAAAACAAATATTGAATATTGTGCTGAGAAAATTGAAAGTGTCAGAAAACTTGTTAGAACAAGTACTAATATGATTAATTCTGGTAAATTACTATATCCAAGACCATTGACAAAAATTATTGGGGGAATATTAACTTCTACAAAATCAGGTGATAGAACAAATAATAAAACGATTAATAAGCATATTCAAGAACAAATGAATTTAAGAAGTATTGATATTGGTTGTATTGCTGATTACGGAAGTTTTTTTGTTGATTATGAGCCAAGTGAAGAGATAAAGGAATTAGGACAAGATGTATATTTAAAATTTTATGAAAATAGAATTTGTAAAGAAATTAAATATAGCAAGTCCGAAAACTCTTTAGTTACATTTTTCATGCAACTAACTCGCCATTTACAACAGTCAATTGGAACAGTTCCTGCAATTGACTTGCAAAAATACTTAGATACAATTGGTGAAACAATTGACAAAAACATATAGAATGAATAAGACAATAAAATATGCAACAAATGGAGCTTTAATATTTGGAATAGGAAATGCCCTTTTAAATTCCTTTAAGCAATTAAACAATCAAGAAAAAACCAACTCATTTAACTGGAGTGAATTGTTAAGAGCATTTGGTAAAGGTGCATTATTAGGTGGGGCTGGTGGATTAGCAATAGGAGCAATTAAGGATAATGATATGACTAATATTCTTATGGCTACAGGTGGTACAGCAGGTTTTGTTAAAGAGGCTTTAAATAATTACACCGATAATGATTTATCCTTGCCTAAAAAAGCAGAAAAAATTCAAAAAAAATTATATGATGAATTTAATGAATCTTTAACAGAATACCCTTCTATTAATGGTTCAATAATTAAAGGTACAGCAATTCAAAATTCGGATATAGACATTCAACTAAAATTTAATAAAGATGCTGATAGTATTGAAAACATAAGAAACAACGTTGAATACTATCTTAAAGATTCTTTTTATGATAGAAACTTAATAAAGGTAAGAAGTCAGAATCATTCTGTAGGTTTAGTATTTGATTTGAAAGGTGAAGAAAAAAGAATTGATATAGTGCCAATGAGAGAAATTGAAAATGGTAAAGGAGATACATATTTATACTCTACAAAAAATTATAGCATAAAGAAAACTAATACTCAAAAGCAAATTAGCAAATTGAAATTTACAGAAAAACAGAAGCAAATAATTAAACTCCTAAAGGGGTGGAAAATTGCAAATGATTTAAACTTACCATCAGTCTTTATTGAGCATTTAGTTTTAAGAGCATTTGTAAATAATTCAGTTCCTCATGGTTTAGACAATGCTTTGCTATTTATTATTGAATATATAGCAAATAATATTACTCGAATCAAAATTGTTGATCCTGGAAATACTAATAATATTATTTCAGAATGTTTAACTATTGATGAAAAAGAGAAATTACAAAATTTTTGTTTTAGTATGTTGGATGAGATTGTAATAGACAAAAAGAATATAGTAGATTATTTTTCTATTAAAGTTTAAATATTAATAAATGTTATGGCAATGTAAATAATATGTTTAAAAATATATTTTATGGCTGTGTTTATTATCAATTTAAAGAAATAATATTTCTAAACTATATATGTAAAAGAATTATCAATTATTTATATTTAAATAACTTTGTTATATACAGAGTTTGTGTCATATTACCTTTATTATTTTATGAGCTTATTTTTTCCAGATTGTTTTATCAAAATCTATTTCATTTAAGCATGATGGAGGGTTGCATTCTCCACATGTAAAGCAAACTTTATTACAATTTTCATCAATAAATGGGTCGCTGCCGTCCCATGCTGATGAGTTTTTATTCAGCAAATACCAATATCCATCCCCTTTTTCAATTTGTAACGATCAATTGAAACGGCACCGCTTTCCTTTTTGAATTCCTCCAATCTAGTTTCAAAACAGTCATTCACCATTTTATCCTTACATTTATAACAGGCTGAAAACAAAAATATTACCAGCACAAAAGAAAATAGATATTTCATAATTTTGATTTTTAGTATAGACAGGTTTATTGGTAAAAAGGTTGGGCTTTATATCAAATGTTAATAAAAATACGAAAACAATTTCATAAAATTATACATCGTTTTTCAATAAAAGTAATTTCATGAAAATACAAAAATTATTATTTATAGC
This sequence comes from Saprospiraceae bacterium, assembly GCA_016710625.1. Lineage (GTDB taxonomy): Bacteria > Bacteroidota > Bacteroidia > Chitinophagales > Saprospiraceae > JADJVK01. The sequence continues at coordinate 174,127 of JADJVK010000011.1, read as the reverse complement.
TTTTCTGTTTATACAATGCTATTTTCTTCAAGGACAAAAGCAGATGCGATTGATTTAGAGATTGGCGGTCCATCATTAGTTTATTCCGTCAACTTGGATACAAGATTTGAGAAAAGCAATTTTGGAATGAGAATAGGTTTGGGTGCACTTCCTTATGATTTTCCACATGGAAAACCAATGTTCATTATTCCATTTACAATTAATCATGTTCTGCCCAAAAAGCACAGTTTTGAATATGGGTTTGGATTTACTTATGTGACCACCTATGATGAAAATTCATTTTTGGGGAACACGATGATTGCATATAGATTACAAAATTCAAACGGCTTTTTATTCCGTTGTGGTTTGAATCTTATGTATAGACTATATGACGAACATTGTGTTTTTGATAATAGTCTGTTGATACTTCCGCTTCCATTGATCAGTTTTGGAAAGTGGTTTTGAGTATTTTGCTCACACCACCACCATCCTTTCAAAAGAATGATCTAAACAAATGAAAGTCTCCGTTCTGGCAATGCCGGGGATAATTTGGATTTTATTGCTCAAAACATCCATTAAGTGGTGATTGTCTCTACAATATATTTTCAAAAGGAGTGAATAGTTGCCAGTGGTGAAGCTACATTCGATGATTTCTGGGATGAGCTCCAATTCTTTTTTTACACTTTTATACATTCCTGCTTTTTCAAAAAAGACTCCTATAAATGCCATTGTTTGTAAGCCTAATTTTATAGGATCCAAAATAAGTTTTGAGCCAATTATCACTTTCTGATCTTCCAATTTTTTTACTCTCAAATGGATGGCAGCAGGAGATAAATGGCATTGATGTGCAATTTCTTGTAAAGATGCCCTTGCATTATTTCCTAAAATGGAAAGTATTTTTTTGTCTGTTTCGTCTATCATTACTTAAAAATATTTAGTTAAAATGTAAAAATACTAAATAAAATCAATATTAATCATGAAAGTATTGATTAATATTTATCATTATTGCTTCTTTGCAATATAATTTAAAAATTGAAAGATTATGTGTGGCATTTTTGGAGCATTGACGAAGCAATATGATGAGCAATTATTGAAACCCCACTTTTTGAAAATCAAACATAGGGGTCCTGATTATTCAGAATTTAGAAAGATTAAATCAGATTTGTTTTTGGGTTTCACCGATTGGCAATCAACGGTTTAACGCCTACTGGAAATCAACCCATGTATTTGGAAGGTTGTTGGCTAATTGCGAATGCGGAAGTTTTCAATTATTTGGAATTAGCCAAAAAGCATCAAATCCAGCTAACCACTGGGAGTGATTGTGAAATCATCATTCATTTGTATCGCAAGTTTGGGATAGAAGCCACCCTACAAATGATGGATGCTGAGTTTGCTTTTGTTTTGTATGATGAATTAAATGACGAACTTTTTGCAGCTAGAGACCATCTCGGCATCAGAGGCATGTATCTTGGTCACGACGAACAGGATGGAATTTATTTTGCCTCTGAGTCAAAAGCACTTACTTTTTGTCTGCAAGTTGCACAATTTCCGCCTGCCAATTATTGGCAATGGAGTAAAAAAGATAGTTTTAAACCCTATTTCAAACACCAATATCCTTTGCATGACGATAAAGAATCGGTGATTCTTCAAAATATTCAGCATTTATTGACTTTGGCTGTTCAGAAAAGATTGATGAGTGATCGACCAGTGGGTTGTTTGCTGAGTGGTGGGTTGGATAGCAGTTTAGTGGCTGCTTTGGCAGCAAAAGAATATGAAAAACAAGGACATCAGCTAGAAACTTTTTCTATCGGTATGCCCGGAAGCCCTGATTTGGCTGCGGCAAAATTGGTAGCAGATCACATCGGGAGTAAACACCATCATGTGGAGCTGACCGAGCAAGATTTTTTAGCAGTTTTGGAGGAAACCATCTATATGTTAGGCAGTTATGATGTCACCACCATTCGTGCATCGGTTGGGCACATGTTGATTGCAAGATATGTGAGTAAAAACTCGGAGGTGAAAGTTTTGTTTTCAGGGGAGACAGCTGATGAATTTGGCTCGTATTTATATTTTCAAAATGCCCCAAGTCCCGAAGCTTTTCAAGAGGAAGCAATACGGTTGTTGAAAGATATTCACTTTTTTCGATATGAAAAGAGGGGATAGGAGTATCTCTTATGCTGGATTAGAAGCCAGAGTTCCCTTTGCCGACAAGACTTTTATGCAATATTATATGGGAATTGACCCAAAAATGAGAATGTTCAATGCGGAAAAGATGGAAAAATACCTCATCAGAAAGGCATTTGATGAAGATAATTTATTGCCAAAAGAAGTGCTTTGGAGAAGAAAAATGGATTTTCTGATAGTGTCAGCCAATTGGATAGGTCTTGGAGCACGGTGATCAAAGAATATGTGGACTCGAAAATAAGTGAAGAAGAATTCAATGCAAAGGCTTCTACTTTCAAGTATGATACGCCAAAAACGAAAGAAGCCTATTATTTTAGAAAAATATTTACCCAACATTATGGGCATCTACAAAAATTGACACCTTATCAATGGCTACCGAAATGGTGTGGCGATGTGGTGGATCCATCAGCCAGGGTTTTGCAGATGTATGCAGCGGATTAAATGGAGAAATACCATAAGTTGAAAATGCTTATGGTATTTTTTTTGTCAAATTCCTTGAAAGGTAATTTCAGAATCCAATTGCTACATTGTAACTTTAGATTTGCAAAAGAGTTTAATGGAAGATAAAAGAATGGAATGTACCAACCAGATATCCGAACAGTAAATGTCACTCGATACGTAACGCCGCTGAGAGAAGGGGGGTCTTTGCCAGCCATCATCGAAGCAGATGACGATTTTTTGTATGTTTTGAAGTTTCGAGGAGCAGGGCAGGGGGTGAAAGCACTGATTGCAGAATTAATTGGTGGAGAAATCGCTAGGGTTTTGGGATTGAAAATGCCTGAAATAGTTTTTGCCATTTTGGATGACTCTTTCAGTAAGACTGAGCCAGATGAAGAGATACAAGATTTGCTAAAATCAAGCACTGGGCTCAATCTTGGCGTTCATTTTTTATCGGGTTCCATCACTTTTGACCCTATCGTCAAAACAGTTGATTCGGAAACGGCTTCCATAATTTTATTGATGGATTACATTTTAACCAATGTGGATCGGACCGTTCGGAATACGAATATGTTGGTTTGGCACCAAGAATTGTGGTTGATAGATCATGGGGCATCACTCTATTTCCACCATAATTGGGATACTTGGGAGGAGCAGGCAAAAAAGCCTTTTGCTTTAATAAAAAATCATGTGTTATATGCGGTAGCAAAGGATTTAGAAAAAGCTACTGAAACAATTCAAAGCAAATTGGATCATCAAGTGGTGAGGGCAATAGTGGATATCATTCCGGAGGAATGGCTAACGAATGAGCTGGAAGATGCTTCAACGCCACAAACGAGAAGAGATATTTATTATCATTTCATCACCACAAGAATTGCGATGTTGAATTTATTTGTTCAAGAAATGAAGGCAGAAAATGAATAAATTGAACGAAAAGAAATTATTTGAATATGCCATCATTAGAGTCGTGCCCAAAGTGGAGCGGGAAGAATTTTTTAATGTAGGGGTGATATTGTATTGCAAATCAGCTGATTTTTTAGAAGCGAAATACTATTTGGACCCACAGAAAATCGAATTATTTTCTTGTGAAGTGGATAAAGAAATTCTAGAGAACTATTTGCAAACTTGGGTTGCGATATGCAATGGAGAAAAACAGGGAGGAGCCATTGGTGAGTTACCCACCGCATCCAGATTCCGTTGGTTGACGGCTACCAGAAGCACCCTCATTCAAACCTCCAAAGTACACCCAGGTTTTTGCATTCATCCAGAAGAAAAATTGAACCAGCTTTTTGAGCAAATGGTGATTAGGTGAGTTTTTATTATATGAAAACGGATTATAGCATACTCATCTTTCTAAAATAAATTTACTGCTATAAATAACTTTCCCATTTTCGAATTGATGAATAAAATAGATGCCATTAGTTAAGGAGTCGGCTAAATGAATTTGGAGCAAAGGAACACCAATAGGTAAATGCTTCCATTACCATCTGCCAGTAGCATTGAAGATTCTAATAAAACTCATTTTTTGAATGGCAGGATTGATGAAATTTAGGATGCCATTTGTCGGGTTTGGATATATTTGATTGTCAAATACTTTTATTTCATTATTAGCAACTTTAGGTTTGTTGAAAATGAGTACATCTCCACAATCTCCATTATAACAACCAAGACTATCCAAGGTGAGAAACCAAGTATTATCATCAAAAGTAAGATTAGCAGCATTGGGTATAGTATCATTAACTACACCAGTAAAGGCAAAACTTCCATCTTGATTGGCCACTCCACCCCGTAATGAGCATCCATAAGGATGCTGATGATCAAATATGAATCTGTCCCATTTTTTATTCAATATTGAATCGTATAGTGCAACCCAAGAACCAAACCCTTCAGGATAAATATTTTTTCCATACATGGTGAAATACTCTGTTGAACCAACAAATAAAATATCATCATTTTTGGTCAATTGTATGTGAGAAGAGTTTTTTAAATATTTAGTATATAATCTTTTTTGCCATAATTGAAAACCGTTTTTACTAATTTTAGTAATTAGTGGGGGAAATTCTGAAGAATCTATTGGAGGAAACCCATTTTTATATATATAATCACTAATCAGAATAATATCGTCATTTTTGGTAGTTTTGATACTAATATAATCATCTCCATATTTTGAAAAAGTATTTTCATTATTAATTAACCATGGAATGTGCCAATTTAGGTTCATATTGCTATCAAAGTTATAAATATCAATGATATCACCATAGCAATCAAACAACCTTGCAAATATGTTTTCGTTAGTACTTGTTTTTGCCATTACACTAAAGGTTGTACTGCAATCAGTTCCAACAATTTTTAATCCAACTGAGTCTAAATTTTCATTTAAAAGTAATAAATAATCTAACCTGTTTGGAGCTAAATTATATCCCCCATGGACAATATAACCATTTTTAGTTTTCACCATTCCGTAATTCTTCACGTTATTTGGAAAATTATAATCTTTGGATTGGATGATATTTCCTTTATTATCAAACTTAAATGAACGAATAAAAGTTTTATTTTTACTATCAATAATATTGGTTGCAAAAATAATAGTATCCTTGTTAAAACATATATTATTCTTAGGTGTATGTAAGGCCCTTTTCGTTGACTTTTGTTTTCATAAATCTAGTCATTAAGCTGTCTCCTTGTGAAATAATAGCAAATCCTAACAATCCTTATAATTATTTGGTAAATCACATAATCCTCCGACACTAAGAGATTCATTCTATATTCAAAATTTTATTCCATAATCATCTGATTTTGAAAATTCGATAACTTTTGAAATTTGTTGACCGAATATTACTAATGTAGAAATGAAAATATTAGCAAATGGAATATGTATTTCATGATGTAATGAAGTTAATAAATTAATTACCAAAATACTAAACTTATGGAATAGAAATTAGAGAAATTTAACAAATTGTAAAATTGACGACAATTAAAGTATTGTTTTTAAGAATATTAGAATATTTGATTGAATTGTTTATTTATTGCTATAATTCTAAATATCATTTTATTGAATTTATAAAATCAACAAATCAACAAATCAACAAATCAAACTATACTTTTAAACCCTTTTTGTTGGATATAATCTATTTTTATCTGAAACATTTGTGCCATTTTTGCAGCTCTCCATTTTGCTTCGTCGGCTTTTGTTCCTTCAAAAAGGTTATCTATGTTTTGGTTGAAAAGTTGGAGCCATTGCTCAAAATGGCTAGCATCTACGGGCAATTTTGCATGTGGAGGGAAAGGGCTTCCGAAATAAGTATGTTCTTCAAGCAGGATGGTTTGCCAAAAAGTGTACATTTTTTCTAGATGTTGGGACCATCTATCTTGGATAATGCCATTAAAAATTGGACCTAATACTTCATCTTCTCTGATTTGGTCATAAAAAGCATTTACCATGAGTTTGATATCTTCGATATCTGAAATATCTTTTTTCATATGGTTTATTTGTGGCAACAATTCATATGACCATTTGCCAAGGTCGGCGAAATATAAGGAATACCAAGATTTAGCCCACGAAGAATCAATAAAACAGCGACTCCCATGATCAAATAGGGGGTGGCTTGGTTGATTTTCTTTCTTACATTGAGCGATATAAATTTACCAAAAAACATGGTTGCAGCCATTGCTGGAAAAGTCCCTAATCCAAATCCGAACATGAGTAAGGCACCGTTTACTACACTTCCAGCTGCAAAAGACGCAGCTAAAGCAACATAGACTAACCCACAAGGCAATAAGCCATTCAAAATCCCAATATTGAGATAGGAAAGGGTTGATTTATCAGAGGTTAGATATTTTGCTAGTTTGGTTTTGACTTGATTCGTAAAATAAGTGATTTTATTTGAATTCGGATTTCCAAATTGTTGGAATAGTAATACTAAAAGTATTGCGACTCCAGCCACTATGGAGAGACATTGTTGTACTTTGAATAAAGAAAAAGTTAGTCCAATGATACCAAATAATACGCCTAAAAGTGCATAAGTGGTGGCTCTGCCCAAATTATATAGGGTGATAGCAATAGATTTTCTGAAAGAAGTCAATTGATGAACTGGCAGCGACATTGCCAAGGGACCACACATCCCGATGCAATGGAAACTACCCAAAACACCAATAGAAACTCCAGACATTAAAACATAAAGAAAATCTATCATTTGATGATAATATTTTGTTCTCTATAATACACTTTTGCGTTACTTTCCCACTTTATTTTTGCTTTATAATACCCGCTACTAATATTCGATTTAGCAACTGCATATTTTCCATTTTGATCTGGGGTGAAATTGAAGTTTACATCTTTTTTGCCAGTGTCATTGCTTAATAATTCTAAAATTCCATTCGAAAAATTAGCAATCAAGGTTTGGGGGATATTGATTTCAATTTTATCATTCATTTGAACCAAAATGGAATCACTGGTTACTGTATTCAAGTTTTTGGAAGCATCTATTAAATTTTGATACTTCAACTCTTTGTCATAATAGTTGGCTTCCACCATTTCATTTGTTTGCTTCGAAGCGACGTAAACCATTCCGAGCATTGTAATAATAAAAAGAATAATAACTAAGGTGATACCTTTTCCCCAATTCATATTATTTTGTTTAGTTTTTTATTTGAAAGGACCCAAAAACTTAGTGCTCACTGTTTGGATTCTTTCTTCTCCATTGTAAACACCAATTTTTATATCATTGCTCCTTTCCGTTAGTGCAGATTTTGGTAAATCTAAGAAAAACGTGAACTCATTAATAGATTCTTTTTTAAGGGTGAAAACATTAGAACCTACCAATCTTATTGTTCCTTCCCCATTTTCTAATCTCAAAGTTATAGGAAATTCACTTCTTGTTTTATTAATTATTTTTGCATCAAATAAATTACTGATTTTATCACCAGGAACTTCTTGATATAATTGCCCTTTTACTCTTGAAATGTAAGTATCTACAGTTTTTCTTGTTCCGATTAGGACGCCCATAACTATAATCATAATGGTCAAAAGAACTGTATATGCTTTCATTCTACTATTAAAATGGAATTTTTCCCCTTTGCTGATCTCGTTTTCTGATGCATAACGTATCAAACCTCTTTCCATATGAACGGTGTCCATTACTTCATTGCAAGCATCAATACATGCTGTGCAACCTACACATTCCATTTGCAAACCATTTCTGATATCAATACCAGTTGGGCAAACATGAATACATTTTAGGCAATTGATACAATCGCCTTCCACTCTATCTACTCCTTTTTTGAATTTCCCCCTTGGCTCACCTCTTTTGTAATCGTAGGCAATTTGAATTGTGTCTTTATCGAACATAACCCCTTGCAAACGACCATAAGGGCAAACTGTGGTACAAACTAAATCTCTTACAAATGCAAAAACTGCATAAAAAAGATAAGTGAAAAATATTAATCCAGTTAGTAATCCTAAGTGCTCACTAAAAGGCTCTCGGATTATTTTATACACTTCATCTACGCCAAGAATATAGCATAGAAAAGTATGGGAAATGACGAAAGAGATCATGAAAAATATAAAATGTTTCAAACCTTTTTTGAACATCTTTTCTTTATTCCATGTACTTTCATTTAGTTTTCTTTGTTGATTGGGGGAGCCCTCAATCAGCCATTCTATGGGTCTGAAAACAAATTCCATAAAGACTGTTTGAGGGCAAACCCAACCACAGAAGAGTCGTCCGAAAACAACTGTAAACAATACAATGAAAATTATGAAAGTAATCATTGCAATTGCAAAAATAAAAAAGTCTTGAGGCCAGAAGATTTTACTGAACAAGATGAATTTACCTTCGGTAATATTTATCAACATAAATGGCAAGCCATTCACTTTAATAAATGGAAGTATGAAAAATATTGCTAGATAAAAATAAGCAAGTATTTTTCTATAATTGTACCACTTTCCAGAAGGTTTTAAAGCAAAAACCCAATTTCTTTTTCCAGTGTCTGTAACTGTACTTACCCTGTCTCTAAATGCTTCTTCGTGCAAAAAATCTTCCTCTTTCAATTTTTTTATTTTTTAACTGTTACAGAATCTGTTTTTGGAGCATCAGTTGCTGCTGCTGCATCTTTTGACTCATCGTATTTCTCTCCTTGAGGCTCTTTTGCTCCAGGAGGATTTGTACCTTTAATTGATATTATAAAACTAGATACTTGAGCTATTTGGTTGGCAGAGAGTTGGTCTTTCCAAGAAATCATTCCTTTTTCAGGCCATCCATATTTTATGGATTTGAATACATCTTTTAATCCTCCTCCATGAATCCAGAATTCATCCGTTAAGTTTGGACCTACACCACCAGGCATACTACCACCATGAGCAGCATGGCAAGGAGCACATTTATTAGTGAAAATACCTTTACCAGCTTCAATGTCAGCAGAAGTTAGCATTTTTACGTTATTTTCATCAACTAAATTGCCTTGTTTAGCCAAATTCTTAACTTTTTGTTGTTCTGCTTCAGCCATTTCTATTTTGTATTCCTCTATCATCAATGGTGCAGATTTTGCAACATGATAACGATATAAATAGACTCCTGCAAACAAAATGGTCAATAAAAAGCTTGTTATAAACCATGGTGGGGTGATATTATCTAACTCTCTAATTCCATCATAACTATGACCTGTATCAATTTTTCCTTCTTCTTCAAGCGGTTTGAAGCTGTTGATTTTATCCCAAAATGTTTGAAACCAAGATTTTTGATCGGATAAATTTGCAGCATAAACTGTATTGCCTTTTATGAATTTATAAGCTTGATTGGAGAAGAAAAGTATAAAAAATACTTCAAATGCAATCAGAATTAAAAGGACAATAGTTGACCAAACTGATGGAATCATTTCACTCGTACTAGCCGCAGCTGGTGTTTGTGAAAAAGCAAATTGTGATAAACACATTAGCAAAATTACAACACCAATTTTTTTATCAGTATTTGACTTCATTACATAGTCTCTTGCTGTCAGAAAAAAAGTTTTCATTGAAAAATAAAGTGGAAGCAAAAGAACAATAGCAATAATAGCTAATACCATATTGATGTCAAAACTAAAACTACTGCTAGGGGCAACATCATTGGTTGCCTCTTCTGCGAATAGCAAGAACGGCGTCATCGTTGCTATTAATCCAGAAGATATTTTTTTTATATTTGAAATCATTGTATTATTATTTATTATCATCTAATGGTAGGTTTTCTAATCTTTGTATTTCTTTTTTATCAATACTATAAACCCAGTAAGTTACGATCACAAAGAAAGCAACGAACAATAGTAGAGATATGATTGGGTATATACTCACTCCTGTTATTTGTACTAAATAGGTTGAAAATTTCATAAAATATTATTTATTTTCTAATTTAATATCTTTACCTAATCTTTGTAAGTAAGCAATCAAAGCTATGATTTCTTTATCGCTCATCACATCAATTTTATTTTCCTTCAATCCATCAGCAATTGTTTTAGCTTGTTTTTCCAAATCATCATTTGCGATACTTTCGTATCCTTTTGGATAAGGAACGCCTAAGTTTCTCATTGCATGAATTTTTGAATTCGTACTTCCTTTATCAATTGTATTTTTGAATAAAGAAGGATAAGTAGGCATGATTGACCCTGGAGCCATAGATGTTGGTTCTAACATATGGTTAAAATGCCAGCTATCGCCATATTTTCCACCTATTCTAGCCAAGTCTGGTCCAGTTCTTTTACTTCCCCATTGGAAAGGATGGTCATAAACGAATTCGCCAGCTTTTGAATATTCTCCATATCTAGCTACCTCATATCTGAATGGTCTGATCATCTGTGAGTGACAGGTATAACAACCTTCTCTGATATAAATATCTCTACCTTGAAGTTCAAGTGGAGTATATGGTTTTACAGAAGCAATCGTTGGAATATTTTCTTTAACCAAGAATGTTGGTATTAATTCAAATAATCCTCCTATTGCAACCACTACTAAACTCAATACTAATAATAAAATTGGTTTTCTTTCTATTACACTATGCCAAAATGAATTAGCTGGTGCAACATATTCTTTCACTAATGGTGCAGCTTCAGCTTCTTCTCTTTCTAAGAAAGTACCAGCTTTTGCTGTTTTTATTAAATTATAAACCATCATGAATACTCCTACTAAAAATACAGTTCCACCAACGGCTCTGATTGCATAGAAAGGAACAACTGTTTGCACGATATCAATAAATTGATATTGTAATTGTCCTTCTGGAGTGAAAGCTTTCATCATGAAATAAGATCTGAATGAACTCCAATACATTGGAATTGCATATAATAAGATTCCTAATGTGCCGATCCAGAAATGTTGAGAAGCTAATTTTTTAGAATATAGATTTGTATTCCACAATTTTGGTATTAACCAGTACATCATACCAAATGTCATGAAACCGTTCCATCCTAATGCACCAATGTGCACATGGGCAACCGTCCAGTCGCTATAATGCGATATAGCATTTACGTTTTTCAATGATAACATTGGACCTTCGAAAGTACTCATACCATAACAAGTAACAGCAACCACGAAGAACTTCAAAACAGGATCTTCTCTTACTCGGTCCCAAGCACCTCTCAGCGTAAATAGTCCATTCAACATACCTCCCCAACTTGGTAAAATCAACATGATGGAGAATGCTGTACCTAGAGATTGAGCCCAATCTGGTAAAGCAGTATATAATAAATGGTGAGGACCAGCCCAAATGTATAAGAAAATCAAACTCCAGAAGTGTACGATACTCAATCTATAAGAGTACACTGGTCTATTTGCCGCTTTTGGTAGGAAATAATACATTAGTCCTAAATAAGGCGTAGTCAAGAAGAATGCCACCGCATTATGACCATACCACCATTGAACTAAAGCATCTTGTACACCTGCATACATAGAGTAACTTTTAGTTAATGATACAGGTATTTCCATTGAGTTCACGATATGTAGCATGGCTACAGTAACCCAAGAGGCAATAAAGAACCAGATGGCAACATATAAATGTCGCTCTCTTCTGGTGAGAATGGTTCCAAACATATTGATACCAAAAACCACCCAGATAAGGGTAATTAGAATATCAATTGGCCACTCAAGCTCTGCATACTCTTTCCCAGTAGTCATACCGAAAAGGAGGGTAACAGCAGCTAAAACAATGATTAATTGCCATCCCCAGAAATGAATTTTACCTAGTTTTTCGCTCCACATAGGTGTTTTCAATAATCTCGGAATAGCATAATAAACTGCAGTAAAGATACCATTCCCAACAAATGCAAATATTACAGCATTTGTATGAACAGGTCTTAATCTACCAAAAGCTAAATGTGGTAGATGTTCACTGAAGTTTAAGATAGGATATGCTAACTGAAAGGCAGCAATAACGCCTAAAAGCATTCCTACAGCTCCCCAGAAAATACTTGCAATCGCAAATAGTTTTGGGAGCTTGTTTTCGTAATAAAATTTATCCAGACTCATATTGGTTTACTTTTCTTTGTTTTTAATATTTTCAAATAACATTCTTTGTGCAGGACTTTGTACATCATCAAATTGGCCATCTTTAACACTCCATAAAAATGCGATGAGGAATCCTCCTGCTATACAGATACTTACGATTAAAAGAATAATGATGACGCTCATAATTTGGAAATTTTAGTATTGTTCTAACATGTATTTAATCAAATCAGTAGTTGTGACGATGCCTACTAACTGGGAATTTTCAACCACAGGCATGGCATGAAATTTTGCATTTGCAAAAACCTCTGCAACCTCTTTGATCGAATCTTCTGCATTCACGGTTAGTGGATTATGAGTCATCACCTGATCAATAGATAATGTGTCTAAAACAGCATTTTCTATACCTTCTTGATGATCATAAAGCTTACCGAAAGTCAGTCTATTGATATCATTACTGCTGATAATACCTACTATCTCATTCCCTTTCTTAACTGGTAAGTGATGAATGTTCCCGTCTTTGAAAACATTTGCCACCTCTTTTAAAGAATCGGAATGAGACACAGTATGTACATTTTTTGTCATAATATGACTTACTGGTTCTCTTCTTTTCATAATTATCTTTTTATCATTAATTAATAATTCTTTCTATTCAAATTGTATTTTCTTGCCAACCATTCCGTTAAGCCATAAGTCATGAATATAATAGTTATTGAACTACAAGGCATTAATATCGCAGCAATAACTGGCGATAATATTCCTTGAACCGCAAATACTAAACCTATTATATTATAAATTACTGAAAATCCGAATGTTATCAATACTAATTTTTTGCCTACTCTAGCAAACTGGATGAAAGAATCTAAATTGGATAATTTGCTTCCATCGATTACGCCATCAGATGATGGGGTGAAAGTGTTGGAGGTGTCAGCTACAGCAATTCCAATATTACTTTGCTTTAAAGCTCCAGCATCATTTAAGCCATCGCCAATCATCATCACATTTAATTGGTGATCGTCTTGTAGTTGTTTGATATATTCTAATTTTTGCTGAGGGCTTTGATTAAAATATAACTCACTATCTTTTCCTAATAATTCTTCGATGTTTTTCAACTCGGTGTCATTATCACCTGATAACAAAGAAAGTGTGAAATGCTTTTTCAAAGATTGAATAAGCTTTGTAACGCCAAATCTATATTTATTAGAAATTACAAATTCACCGATTACCGCTCCATCTATGAAAATCATGACAATTGAACCATTGTTTTGGGTAGTTTGCGTTTTTCCAATAAATTCGGCAGACCCAATTTTGATATGTTGGTCATTTACCCATCCTTCTATACCTTTACCCTCTATTTCTTTAAAATTAGTTACTTCAAATAAATCTGAAATATTCAAATATTGAAAAACTAATTTACTTGCTGGATGGGAAGATTGGTTGAGTAATGAAGCGATTAATTTTTTTAAATCTTCAGATAAAATTTTTCCAGAATACCTCACATTTGACCCTTTGGTCTGGGTTAAAGTTCCTGTTTTATCCAAAACAATATGATTGATTGATGAGAAATCTTCAATTAAATCAGGAGATCTCAAATAGAATTTATTTAATCCGAGGATTCTTAAAATATTTCCATGAGTATAATTTTGGGATAAAAGTAAAGCACAAGGGCAAGCAACGATCAATACAGTGGTCATTGCATTCCACATTAAATTGTCCTTTCCTTGCAAATGCCAGTAAACGCCAGCTATAAAACCAAGAAAAAGAACGAAATAGGTGAAATATTTGCTAATGGTATCATAAGATGTTTTTCTGACAATTTCTTTTTTTGTGAAAACAGGATTATTCCAAAGGTTAGTCAAATAGCTTTGGGAAACTTCTTTCACTACTATTAATTCTAGCAAACCATCTAACTGTTTTCCTCCAGCATACACCATTTCGCCAATCGTAATCGCTACAGGCATACTTTCACCACTAACAAAACTATAATCAATTCTTGCAGCACCTTTCGACAAAATGGCATCAACAGGTATGATTTCGTTGGAATGAATTTGGATAACATCATTCACTTTGACGGATGCAATTTCAACTGGGGCAACCTTGCCTTCTTTGATTACATTAATTGCTATTGGGAAAAATGATTTATAATCTCTATCGAATGATATGGTTTGATTAGTTCTTGATTGAAGCCAACGGCCTATTAGCATAAAGAAAACGATGCCACTTAAGCTATCTAAATATCCATTGCCAATGCCGCTAAATATTTCATAAATACTTCTAAAAAAAGTGATTACTAATGCTAATGCTACTGGAAAATCTATGTTTAAAAATCTGTTTTTCAAGCCGTTCCATGCAGAAACAAAAAACTCTGTTGCAGCATAAAAGAGTACAGGTAAGACTAAAACAAGACTTGCTCCTTGAAAGAAAGTCTGAATTTTAGTCTCAACATGATTTGCGGATGAAAGATAATCTGCAAAACTCATCATCATAATATTGGCAAAGCAAAATCCAGCAACGCCAATTTTATACCAACGAGTTCTGTCCATTTTTTTCAAAGAATCAGTGGAGATTTCATTTAGACTCAAATGAGGCTCATAACCAATTCTTGATAAGGTTTCTACTACTTTTCTTAGTGTAGTTTTGGTTTCGTCATATACGATAAATACTTCTTTTTTCGTAAAATTCACTGTGGCATTTAAAACACCATCTTCTATCATGTGGAGGTTTTCGAGCAACCAAAGGCAGCTACTGCAATGAATTTGTGGAAGATATAAAGTTAATTGAGATTGTTTTCCGTTAGTAAACTGGAGCAGTTTTTTTCTAATATCCTCATTGTCTAAAAACTGAAATTTATCCGCTCTAATTTCTGTTTTCAAGCCGACACCAGGATTTGAATTCAAGTCATAATAGGTACAAAGATCATGTTGGTTCAATATTTCATATACTGATTTACAGCCAGAACAACAAAAATGTTTTTGTTCTATGAGTATATCATTCGATTTGCAATCATCACCACAGTGATAGCATGAAATTTTTTCCTCAGTATGACTTTTTAGCTTGCCCATTTTAATAAATCAAAGGAACTTAAGGGTTCTAAGTTAGTAAATATTTGTGAATTATCACTTATAAATAATCAATAAAACTATTAATTAAGTAAATATTTTATTTTGATTTAATGATAAGTACTGGACAATCTGCATCTCTCATAATTGATTCTGCCACACTACCCATTAGTAATCTACTAATTCCTTTTCTACCATGTGATCCAATAACTATCAATTCAAAATTTTCTTTCTTTTGATAATTTAAAACTACATCGGCAGGATTAGAGCCTACTTCAATCGAATAGGAGAAATTGTGATTTGGAAATTTGACTTTAAGGTTTTCAACCTTTTCTGTCATAGCCTTTTCAAAATCATTTTTTAACTCATCTACCTTTAAATCATAGTACGTAAATCCGTTAGGATCAATGATATATGGCAATTGAATTACATTAAGAAGCACTATTTCAGTATTTTTATCAGAAAGTTTTACTGCATACTTGATAGCTTCTTCAGCGTAATCTGATAGGTCGTATGGGCATAAAATTTTATTAAAATGTATCATGACAATAAGTTTATATTAATACCTTTTTATCTTTTTATGTATATAAATTAACTGTTTTTAAGAAAGAATTTTCCTGAATCTAATTTTTCATTAAACTCTCCGATTGTATTTGTTTCTATCATTTTGATTAAGCTCTTTTTGATTTCTTTGAACTCAATGTGAACTGGGCAAGGACTCTTTTCAGAACAAGCTTTTAATCCAAGCACACAATCAGTATAGATACTATCACCATCAATTGCTTTCACTATATCGGCTATAGAAGTTTTCAAGTCTTGAGCATCCATATAAAAACCACCATTAGGACCTTTCACAGAGTGAATCAATTTCCTTCTGCTTAAGTCTTGTAGAATTTTTGCAATAAAATGTTCTGGAGAATCGGTACCTCTTGCTATTTCCTTAATTCCGATTCTAAGATCACTTTTTGATTTTTGGGCTACAAAAATCATTGCTTTTATTGCATACTCACATGATTTCGAAAACATATACTCTCTTTTTACAATGCAAAGATAATATGTTTCAGAAATATATAAAGAGTTTTTTATCTTTTATTTCAATATTAAATGACATATTTTTTTTAATAAATTATAATGTATTGAAAATGAATATAAAACGAGAAGCCTTTAATAAAAAAAGCTACTAGAAATTAATCTAGTAGCTCAATAATTGGAATCTAATAAACTAGATTATTAGAGTATCTTTAATGCTTTTACATATAGCAATATTTCAGTATTCAAAGTGATTAGACTGCGGAAAGCACATTTAGTCACAAAGATATATTATATTTTTTATATATATGTAATTTTTTATATTAATTAACAAATGTTAATTAATTTTGTTTTGAAGGCTCATCCAACCACCGCCATTATGCACATTTTGGAATCCTTTGGAGATAAGAATACTTTTTGCAGAAGCACTTCTCATGCCTGAAGCACAACAGGTTATAACAGGTTTGCTTTTATCTTTGAATTGGGATAGATTATTGCCTAATTGATCAAGGGGTATATTGATGGCACCTTTAATATGTCCACCAGCAAATTCACCTTTCGTTCTCACATCAATTATTACAGCACCTTCTGACAATAATGCGGTGTAATCCACTGGATTTCCTAATCCAAATAATTTTTTAATAGTATCAAACATTATTTTTATTTTTTTGATTGTAAATAATTAACATCCATCCATGAGCCTCCATTGTAACAGTCAATGCCTAATTGTGATAAAAACATGGTTGCTTGACCGCTTCTATTTCCAGATGCACAGCATAATATTAAAGGTTGTTTCATGTTTTTAAAAGTGTCAATATTCTCTGGAACTTCCTGTAATGGAATATTTAACGATCCAGCAACATGACCTCCCATATATTCGGCAGGAGTACGAACATCAACTATTGTACCTTGATTTTCTTTGATAATGGTTTCTAAATTCATTTAAATTCAATCTTTATTTTAAGTAATAAAGCTGCAAATATCTAATTCAATATTTTTAAATAGAGTGATATTTGTTACTTTCCTGAAATTTAATTGTTTTTATGGAGAAAAAATAAACAGAGTATTATTGTAATTTGTTGATATTTAGCGAACTAATATAGTTAACTACTCGAAAAATAGCTGTTAAAATAATTACAATTAATACGATATTTTTAAAAAAATCTTGTGAAATCTTGTTTAAAATGAGTTTCCCAATCCATGTTCCCACAATGCTAATTAACAACAAAATCGGGATGATAAAAAGATATTCTTTCAAAATAAAGCCATTCAAATAATAAACAACTGCTCGGCTAAAATCAACCCCAAAATCAATGAGTGCTGAGGTGGCAATAAATACATTTTTTTCAAGATTGAAAGCAGCCAATGTCAAACCTCGAATGCTGCCACCAGTACCGATAATGCCAGCCAAGAATCCAGAAATTGTTCCACCAATAAATAAATTTTTATCTGATTGCTCCAGTGTCATTTTGGAATATTTAATCAGTAATAAAGCAATCAGAACTATAAAAATATTCATACCCAGTTCCAATTCTTTTTGTGGGACGTAATTACTAAGCACTGCTCCTACAATAACTGAAACGACAGCAGGAATGCCTAATTTGATGACGATGTTTTTATTGATTGTATTTTTGAATAAATAAATTTTTGAAATATTGCTAAAAACATGAAATATGGCTGTGATGCCTAAAACGATTTTAAAATCAAAATACAAACTAGCAATAGGCACAAACAAAATTGATGATCCAAATCCGCTGATGGTGCCAATAATTTCAGCAATCAATGCCAAAAAATAGAATAAAATATATTTCTCCAATTGGGTGAATTTATAAAAATTAGATTTTTTCGTTCTAAAATTAATGATTTCTAGCTTAATTACTTTTTTTTACGTTAATATTTTTTCAAATTGGTCATCTAATATTTAAAAATTGAATACCACCCTCTATACTAATTTAATTAAAAATGAAGCGAATCGACTGGGATTCGACTGGGTTGGTATATCGAAAGCTGAAAGGTTGGATGATGCGGCTGAGAAAATGGAAATATGGTTGAAAAATGGGAATCATGGTAAAATGCAATACCTTGAAAATCATTTCGAGAAACGGATGGATCCGAGAAAACTGGTGGATGGAGCAAAAAGTATTATTTCACTATCTTATAATTATTTTACCCATGAAAAACAATCAGATATAGATGCTCCGAAAATTTCAACTTATGCCTATGGCAAAGATTATCATGATGTTATAAAAGAAAAGCTCAAAATGCTAATTGATTTTATACAAAATGAAATCGGTGAAGTTTCAGGCAGAGGATTTGTGGATTCGGCACCTGTGATGGAGCGAGAATGGGCAAAAAGAAGTGGTTTGGGATGGATTGGCAAAAACACTTTACTAATTCACCCCAAAAAAAGGATCGTTTTTCTTTTTAGCTGAATTGATAATTGATTTGGAACTTGAATATGACCATTCGATGAAAGATTTTTGTGGAACATGTAGTAGGTGTATCGATGCTTGTCCCACCGAAGCCATTCATGAAAATGGGTACTTGTTAGATGCCTCTAAATGTATATCTTATCTCACCATTGAATTAAAAGACGAATTGCCTCAGGACTATAAAAATAAAATGGGAAACTGGATGTTTGGCTGTGATATTTGCCAAGATGTTTGCCCTTGGAACAGATTTTCGAAGCCACATCAAGAGCCAAATTTCCTACCACATCCCGATTTATTAAGTATGACAAATCGGGAGTGGCATGAAATCACTGATGATGTTTTTAAAAAATTATTCATAGGGTCAGCTGTTCAAAGGACAAAATTTAAAGGTCTAAAACGAAATTTAAATTTTTTGAATCCCGACAATGAATAATGTGTTCTTTTGGGTTATAAGTGAATTCTGAATTTTCGTAATTGTACTAATTAGTGGGCTTGATTACAGTGTTTTATAACCTAGCCATATCTCGAACTAAAATCGTATTTCTATTAAATTGGATACTTTTGCTTTTCTTCAATTCATTCAAAACACTTGTATCCGTTTGTCTGGAGGTGCCAGTAATATTTGCAATATCTTGTTGTGTAAAAGAATGTTTAATTAGCATTTCAAAACCTACTTTTCTGCCTTGTTTCGTTAGTAAGCCTTTCAAAAAATCGATTACTCTTGTTTTTGCATCTTTCAAAACCATTGATTCTAGTCTAGTCTCCGTATGAATCAGTCTGTCACCTACCAATTGTAATACATTGAAACACAACATAGGATTATTGAACATCAATTCACGAAATTGATCCACATGTATCGTATAGTATTTAGCATCTTTGCTCATCACAACAGCATTCTCTGGTCTTGAAACCTCGCCACCTAAGCAAAGTTCACCAAACATAGAAGGTGTCGTTACTATATCTTTAATCAATTCTCGACCGTCATCTGTATGTACACATAACTTCACAGTCCCCTCAATCAGAAAATAAATATAATCTGATTTAGAACCTTGATTGTAAATAACTGAGTTGCGACTGGCAGTATAGAATTCTGTTCTAAATGCCAACCGGCGAATTTCATCCTGACTAAGTGTAGCCAGAATCGGAAATTGTTTTACAAAATTGTTGCCTATCCACATAATCAATAAATTTAATGCGAAGATGATGTTTATAATTAACGAAGAAAAGTACATTCATCAAATTTTGTATCGAAATATTTCTATTAAATAACTTGTAAATATTTGTAAATCAATAGATAAGAATTAATATTTGTACAAATAAATTAGCGAATAATGTGGAATAAATTTTTTTATATAAATATTTTTTGTAATAAAATATAATTTTTTTATTCAAAATGATAATTATGGTATGATATTTAGTTATAATATATATATAACAGAAAGATAACTAGTTTGATATGTGAATTGCTAAAGATGTGACCCGAAAATAGATTGTTAGTCACAATAGCTGCTTTGAAATTAAAATTGTTTTTGGATAAGTTTTTGATAATTATATTATAGAAAAATATTATTGGTATTGTAATAGAATGTGTATTTGGATGTTATGTTTGACTAATGACTTGATTTATTCAATATTATTAGTCACTTTTGTATTTTTATTACTATTACATTATAATTCTGATATTTAAAATAATGAGCAATCATTGATTACAAAATCAAACATTACTAAGAGAAAAAAATTAGGCTATGAGATTAAATAAATTTATGTACGTATCCGGATTTAGGATAAATAAAGTTTTAATCGCAGCAGTATTATTAATTGGTTATTTTATTGCACCCGTTATTTCCCATGTGTCACCAAATGGAAAATATAAAATTACTCATACAAACAATTTCACACCACCAACATTGATTGGAGTTCCTTCTGATGTTACTGTAAGTTGTGATTCTGTTCCTTCGCCTGCTAATGTATCAGCTACTTCTAGTTGTCCAGGTAATATTAATATTGCTTTCAATCAAACTCAAAATGGATCGAGTTGTCCACAAAATTATGTAATAACAAGAACATGGACAGCTACAGATAATTGTGGAGAAAAAGCTACTGCTACTCAAACAATTACTGTAAAAGATACAAGAGCACCAATGTTAATTCCAGTTTTGCCAGCTTTGGCTCAATATAAAGATCAAGATACAGTTTATTCTGATTGTGATAATCCATTGTTATTAGGGGTAGGTGATATGACCGCAATGGATAATTGTGATACAAAACCAACTGTAACTTTTGTTGATACAACTACTTTTAAAGGTACTTGTACACCTGGTAGCAATTATTTATCATTATTATATTGTGCTTGGTTTGCTACAGATGCCTGTGGAAACAAAAGTAGTTTTACTGTTTATGTAGTTTTAGTTGACAAAAAAGCCCCAGTTTTATCTGGAGTTCCAAATGATATTACTTTAAATTGTAATGATGCAATTCCAGTACCTCCTTCTAACGTAAAAGCAGTAGATAATTGTGATTCTTATCCTAAAATTCATTATTCTGAAACTAAGGAAAATACGAATTGCCCAAATAATTATGCTTTAATTAGAAAGTGGACAGCCACAGATACCTGTGGGAATGTTTCATTCAAAACTCAAAAGATTACTGTAGTTGATAAAGAAGCTCCTGTTATTTCAGGGGTGCCCAATAATTTAACTGTTAATTTAGATAATGGTGAAGTCGTACCAAATCCAGCTAATCCTACGGTTTCTGATAATTGTAGTGCTACTCCAACTTTGACTTATGGTCAGACTTCAACTGCAGTTGGTTGTGGTTATAATTTGGTAAGAACATGGACTGCAACAGATGAGTGTGGAAATATTGCTACAAAATCGCAAACTATTTCAGTTTTAAAATCATGTGGTGGTGGTTGTACAAAACCAATTATTTCAAAAGCTTCAATCTTAGATGCTGGTTGTGGAAAAAATAATGGTTCAATAGAATTGACTATAAGTGGCGCTGCTGCCTATACTTTCAAATGGGAGGGTAGCAACAACAATACAAATATTTTATCAAATTTATCAAGTGGTATCTATCATGTAACTGTTTCTGAAATTGGTAAACCAGATTGTTTTACTACTGGATCTTTTACAGTTAATAATGCTGCTCAGCCCTTTGTAAGTTTTACAACTAAAGATGCTGATTGTGGAAAAAACAATGGAACTGCAACCTTATCCCCTTCAAATTTAATTTATACTTGGAGTGATAATGGTAGTGGAAGCAGCAGAAATAATTTAGCTGCCGGAACTTATCAAGTAACTGCTACCGATTCAAATAATGGTTGTGCTACTTTTATTAGTTTATCTATTGGAACTAATGCTGGATTAAATACAGATGTAGTTATAAATAAAAAGCCAGATTGTAACCTAAGTAATGGTTCAGCAACCATAAATGTTACAGGTGGTTCTGGAAAATATAGTTTTAGTTGGGGTAATTCCAATACTAAAACAGATTTAAAAGCTGGAAATTATAACGTAATCGTTCAAGACGACTCAACAGGTTGTAGCAAAGCAGTAAGCTTTTTTATTACAAATAATTTAAGTGGTGCTATTGATATTACAATTGATAGTATTGTTCCTGTAAAATGTATTGGTGAGAAAAATGGTAGTGTAAGTTATTCAGTTTCAACTAGTGGAACTGTAGCTACTCCTTTAGCAATATCAATTGTAAATAATTTAGGAGTTTCCTTTAATAAAGATACTTTATCAGCAGGGAATTATTGTATCGAAGTTTTTGATGCAAATAATTGTTTGTTAGGAATGAAATGTTTTGAAGTAACACAGCCTGATGCATTGGTGTTAAATGCTGCTATTACACAAAAGAATTGTGTGAATGGTGGTCAAATCCTATTAAATGTAAAAGGTGGAAATCCTAGTTATACATTTGATTGGGCTGATATTTCTGGAATTGATAACATTAAAGATAGATACAATCTAAATGATGGAAACTATAACGTTACAGTTACGGATAGTAAGGGTTGTACGGTAGCATCAAATAATCTAATCGTTTTAGATACTTGCAAAAATGGAGGCGGTTGTATTTCTCCAGTTATTAGCAATGCAATTATTGTGAATTCGAATTGTAATTCTAATGATGGGTCTATTAGTGTTACAGTAAGTGGAACAGGATCTTATACTTACAATTGGTTCCCAAATGTAAGTAGTACAAATTCTGCTAAAAATATTTCTCAAGGTACTTATACCATTACAATAACAGAAGTTGGTAAGCCAGATTGTTATATTGTTAGGTCATTCACGGTTGGTAATAATACTGCAATCAACATTACAAAAGAAATTGAAAATTCAAATTGTGGTGGAGCTAACGGTATTGCAGTGCTAAAACCAGATACAGGAGTAAGTTACCTTTGGAATGATGGTTCCACAAACAGTACTAGAACCGACTTATTACCAGGCATTTATCAAGTAACTGCTACTGAGACTAGCAGACCACAATGTATTCAAGTTTTAACTGTGAATATTGGTAATGATATTAATTTGGAAGGTAGAGTTTTAGTCAACAAAGATGCGACATGTGGCAATAATAATGGATCTGCAACTATTAATGTTACAGGCGGTTCTGGAAAATATACTTTTAGTTGGGGAGCATCAAATACTAAAACAGACTTAGCTGCTGGAGCTTATCCAGTAACTATTACAGATACCGAAAATGGTTGTAAAATCGTAGTTGTAGTAACCATCACTAATGAGCAAAGCCATGCTACTTTATCTATTCAACCTAATTTCAAGGTGAATTGTAAAGGGGATAAAAATTTGACTATAAATTATACATTGACAAAAGCTCCAGGATTTGCTGAGCCAGAAACAATTGTAATCAAAGATTTAAATGGTGTTGTTTATCAAAATGGAAATTTAGGAGCAGGTAATTATTGTATTTTAGTTACAGATGCAAATGGATGTTCTGCTGCAGTTGAATTTTTTGAAGTTTCAGAGCCAAATTTATTACAAGTTGATATTACAAAGATAAATCCGACTTGCGATAATTTAGGATCCATTCTTTTAGAAACACAAGGTGGTAATGGAGGATACATTTATGATTGGGCAGATTTAACAGGAAACAATGATCCTGAAGATAGATTGCAATTAAATCCAGCTACCTATAAAGTTACTGTGATAGATGCAAAAGGATGTAGCGTTGTTTCACCAAATTTAGTATTAACAAAGGATTGTAATCCATCGACTATAACAAAAGATACAATATATACTGCTACTAATCCTGAAACACCAGTTAAAATATGTGTAAAAACTAATGAATTAAAAGGTACAATTACTAGTGTTGCAATTTGTGATCAACCAAGTAATGGTGTGTTGTCATTTACTAGTCCCGATAGTTGTGTAGTTTATACTCCTAATAAAGGATTTAATTCGGGTTCAGATACAATGTGTGTTGTAATTTGCGATGATAAAGGAATTTGTGATACAACAATAATTGTCGTAACGATAATACCTAAAACTCCATGTAATGGAATTACAGTAAATTCTATTTTGAAAGAATCTACTTGTAATAATAATGATGGAGAGATTATTCTGACTGCTAGCGGTGCTTTGAATTATAAATATCAATGGTCACCAAATGTAAGTTCATCTCATTCTGCAAGTAATATTCCAGCAGGAATTTATACAATTACAGTCTCTGATCTAAATAATCCGAGTTGTAGTGAGGTAGTAAGTTATGCTGTAACGAACAAAAATGGTCCAAAAGCTGAATCTATCCAAATTGAAAATGCAACTTGTAATGCATCAAATGGAAAGGTAACTTTAAGCCCAAGTACTTTAACTTATACTTGGAATGATGGTTTTGTTGGTTCGGTTAGAAATGATTTAAAATCTGGAATTTATTTTGTAACTATTGAAAATTCAAATATTCCTGATTGTAAAAACTATTTAGTAATTAAAGTTAATAGTACGAGTACATTGACTGTATTTGCTAATACTGAAAATGCAGAGTGTAAACAATCAAATGGAAAAGCAACCATTTCTGTGACTGGTGGAAGTGGCAATTATACTTATAATTGGTCAATAATAGGTAGTGCTGGTTCAAACATAGATACTTTAAAATCAGGATCTTATGTTGTAAATGTAAAAGATAATGTTACAAATTGTGAAGGTTCAGTATTATTTACGATTTTGGATAATAGCTCTAAAGCTACTGTTCAAGTGGACTCAATCATTAAATTGAATTGTGGTTCTAAAGTGCTTGGTAGTTTAAATTATAAAATTACTAAAGACAATAATTTTGTTGGAAATGAAGTAATTACCTTAATTAATGATAAAGGAAATGTAGTTGGATTTAATAATATAGTTGAAGGTTCCTATAGCTTACTCGTTTCAGATTCATTGGGATGTGCTGCAGGTGTAGCTTATTTCAAAGTTGTTGGATCAGAATTGTTAAATGTAAAAGTTACAATTACGGATGCAAATTGTGGTAAAAATGGTAAGATTGAAACATCAATTGTAAGTGGCAATGGAGCACCATATAATTATTATTGGTCAGATATTTCTGGTACAAATTTGAGCAATAGATCAGATTTGAGTGCTGGAAACTATGGTTTGACTGTGGAAGATGGATTAGGATGTACAGTTGCTATCAATAATTTAATTGTAAAGGATTTGTGTAAACACCCTGATACAATTTACAGAACGACTGAGTTTGAAACGCCAATTACTATTTGTGTTACATTGAAGGATTTTAAAGGAATTATAGATTCTACTAATTATTGTTCTTTACCTAAAAATGGTACAATAAGTGTTTTTGATACTTGTGTTACTTATACTCCGAATGCTGGATTTGTTGGAAATGATACTTTCTGCATAGTTTTCTGTGATAATCAGAAGATATGTGATACAGTTTATTTCATAATAACTGTAAAACCTAAAAATAATGGCGGTGGTTGTAATTTAGCTTTATCGGCAAAAGTAAAACAACCAACATGTGGAAATAATGATGGAAGTATAGAAATCACAGCAAGTGGAGCAACAACTTATAGTTACATTTGGGATCCAAATGTATCAACAACAAATGTTGCAACAGGATTAGGAGCTGGATCATACAAAATCACGGTAATTAGTGGACAAGATACAACATGTAAGAAAGATACAATTATCACTTTATTATGTGATTCTACAGGAGGAAATGGATGTAAATTAGCGATTTCAGCGAAAGTAAAACAACCAACTTGTGGAAATAACGATGGAAGTATAGAAATCACAGCAAGTGGAGCAACAACCTATAGTTACATATGGGATCCAAATGTATCAACAACAAATGTTGCAACAGGATTAGGAGCTGGATCATACAAAATCACGGTAATTAGTGGACAAGATACAACATGTAAGAAAGATACAATTATCACTTTATTATGTGATTCTACAGGAGGAAATGGCTGTAAATTAGCGATTTCAGCGAAAGTAAAACAACCAACTTGTGGAAATAATGATGGAAGTATAGAAATCACAGCAAGTGGAGCAACAACCTATAGTTATGTATGGGATCCAAATGTATCAACAACAAACGTTGCAACAGGATTAGGAGCTGGATCATACAAAATCACAGTAATTAGTGGACAAGATACAACATGTAAGAAAGATACAATTATCACTTTATTATGTGATTCTACAGGTGGAAATGGATGTAAACTAGCGATTTCAGCGAAGGTAAAACAACCAACTTGTGGAAATAATGATGGAAGTATAGAAATCACAGCAAGTGGAGCAACAACTTATAGTTATGTATGGGATCCAAATGTATCAACAACAAATGTTGCTACAGGATTAGGAGCTGGATCATACAAAATCACAGTAATTAGTGGACAAGATACAACATGTAAGAAAGATACAATTATCACTTTATTATGTGATTCTACTGGTGGAAATGGATGTAAACTAGCTATTTCAGCGAAAGTAAAACAACCAACTTGTGGAAATAATGATGGAAGTATAGAAATCACAGCAAGTGGAGCAACAACCTATAGTTATGTATGGGATCCAAATGTATCAACAACAAACGTTGCAACAGGATTAGGAGCTGGATCATACAAAATCACGGTAATTAGTGGACAAGATACAACATGTAAGAAAGATACAATTATCACCTTATTATGTGATTCTACAGGAGGAAATAATTGTAAATTAGCTATCTCAGCTAAGGTGAAAGACCCAACCTGTGGAAATAATGATGGAAGTATAGAAATCACTGCAAGTGGTGCAACTTCATATAAATACATATGGAATCCAAATGTTTCGACCATAAATTCAGCTACTGGTTTAGCTGCTGGTGTTTATAAAATTACAGTAATTAGTGAGCAAGATACTACTTGTAGAAAAGATACCACTATTACTTTAAAATGCCAACAAGGAGGCTGTCATGTGATTATCACTGATGCCTTGATTTTAGAGTCTCATTGTGGTCAATCAGATGGAAGTATTGAGGTGCATGCAACTGGTGCAAATAATTTGATTTATAAATGGACACCAGCAAATATTAGTACTAGCAATATTGCAAAAAATCTTGCTGCAGGAACTTATTCGGTAACAGTTTGTGATAAAAACGATACCTTATGTTGCGATAAAGCAATATTTGTAGTAGGAAATGCGGATGGTCCAAAAGCTACAATAGATTCTGTCGTTGCTGCAAATTGTGCATCTGCTGATGGAAAAGCATATTTAAGTCCAAGTACTTATAAATTTATTTGGAATGACGGAGTTGTAGGAAGTACAAGAACAGATTTGAAGGCTGGTAATTATCAAATTACAGTAGTGAATCCATTAGATTCAAATTGTATTGATTTATTAGCAGTCAAAGTAAATGCAATTGGAAAATTGGATTTAACAGCTTCTATTGATAAATTATCTGATTGTAAACAATCAAATGGAAAAGCAACTATTAATGTATTAAATGGAAGTGGCAATTATTTATTTAGTTGGGGAAGTTCTGCGACAAAAGATTCTTTAAAATCTGGTGTATATTCAGTAACTGTTTCTGATGTACAAACAGGATGTACGGGTTCAATTACATTTACAATCAATGATACAATTACAGGCAATACTTTGAAAATAATTGGTGCCGATGATGTAGTATTAAATTGTATTGGTGATATAAATGGTGAAGTAAAGTATACCATTGAGAATTTCAATTTAAATGATTCATTGATTGTAACAATAGAAGATAGTAAAGGAAATATTTTCAAAAATAACGAATTAGGCATTGGTGATTACTGCTTAATTGTTAAAGATAAAAATGGTTGTATTTGGGTTTCAAAATGTTTCAAAGTGACTGCTCCAACAATGCTAGCATTGAATGTGGAAGTAATACCTGAGAAATGTAAATCTAAAGGAAGTATTGAATTAAATGGCAATGGTGGAAATGGCGGATATGCTTTCAACTGGCTTGATTTAACAACTTCGCCAGAACCAAAAGACAGATACAACTTAGATGCTGGTTATTATAGTGTTACAATGACAGATTCTAAAGGTTGTAGCTTAGCAGTTGATTCCATTTTTGTAGATAATCTTTGTAAGAAACCGAAAATTGATACCATTCGTATCAATCTACCAATTACTAAAAATGATACAGTAATCTGTATTAGTTTAGTTGAATTGACAGGACCAATAGATAGTATTTATCTATGTAAAGCACCATCAAAAGGAGTTTTAGTATTTAACGGAAAAGATACTTGTTTGCAATATGTTGCAGACTCTACATTTAAGACTGGCTGTGACACAATGTGTGTTGTAGTTTGTGATACCAATGGAGTTTGTGATACGACAATCATCATCATTTGTAAAGACCCAATCATAGTTATTTGTAATAACTATTTCACCAATGATACGATTGACTTGTTTACCAATACTTGTTATAATGGAAGTGCAGTCTATTGTACGCCATTTACTAATGCTGAAATTAAAAACTTCAATATTTTAGATAATGGAAATCCATATAATGGTGGTTTTGTCGATTGTAATTATGATACGTTAGTTGCTTATAAATACAAGGATATACCTGGAGAAGGCAAAGTCGGACCTTATTTATTAAATTATTGGGGTGCTGGAAAAGATACCTTCAAAGGAAACTTCCTAGATATTAATGCCTTACTCGATTCAATGAAAATTTGGGATCCAAATGGTCAGTGGAAAATTGATACAGTAGGTCAAAAATTAGTGGGAGGGGTGAAAAGCAAGTTCTATGGAAATATGAATATTGGCCAAGTTGGTGTAGCTGGGTCAGTAGATTTGCTTCCAAGTCAAGAGTTGAATCCTAAAAATGTTGGAATCGTACTAAATGAAGGATATCATAATGTTATATTCATTGACAAAAACAATGGTTGTGCAGATACTTTAAGAGTAAATGTAATTCCAATTTTCTATAATGGATTACCGATACTTTATACTACCAATTGTGATTCTTTAGCA
Organism: Saprospiraceae bacterium; assembly: GCA_016710625.1. Lineage (GTDB taxonomy): Bacteria > Bacteroidota > Bacteroidia > Chitinophagales > Saprospiraceae > JADJVK01. The sequence continues at coordinate 145,077 of JADJVK010000011.1, read as the reverse complement.
ATGGTTTGTATTGGCATAAATCCATCAGATATTCCTAAAGTTGTTATATTAGACAATGGAAATCCTTATGTCGGACCAATTGATACATGCAATATCACACCAAGTTTGAAAGGTATTCAAATCAAATTAGATACAGGAATGCATGTGATTACATTCACAAATATCATGACTGGATGTACAGATACAGCAATGATTAAGGTTTCTTGTAATGCACCTAAAAATATTGTATTTGATACTTGTATTGTTGAAAGAGATTCCTTCAAAATTTGTATTGATGTAACGAATATTGTTGTTGATTCAATCAAAAACTTATGCCCTGGATCATCTGATGGAAATATCACTTATGAAATACTACCATCTGGATTGAATCAGGTTTGTATAACGATAAAAGGAGCTAAGTTTGGTGTAGATACATTCTGTTTACAGATGTGCAATAAGCTCACAAATATTTGTGATACATTTACTTATAGAATTTGTGTATTGCCAAAAATTGACACCATCCGACAAAGTTTATTGGTTGGTTGTTCTGATACAATATGTTTGGATACTGCCTTGTTTAAAGGAGGGGTAGGCTCAATAGTTAATATTTGCCCTACACTTTCTGGCACTAATATTCAATTTGATACAATAGGAAGTACTGGGTGTATTGCTATTACTGCCGAATCTTTAGGTTCAGATACTGCATGTATCGTAATTTGTGATAAGACTGGAAATTATTGTGATACAACAATATTGATTATCAATGCAAGAAATCCAGTTATTGATACTATTAGAACGATGCTAATTGTGGGACAAATGGATACAATTTGCCTAGATACATCTGAGTTGGATTGTAATAAGATAATTTCATTAAAGAATATTTGTGAGCCAAATACAGTAGATAATGTAAAATTCGATTTATTTAGTACAAGTCCTTGGTGTGTCAAAATAACTGGATTGAAAGAAGGAAAAGATACCGCATGTTTGGTGCTTTGTAATCAAGTTACTTGTGATACGACTATACTAATTGTGATGGTAAACAAAGATCCTAACTTGTTACTGCCTATCGCTGTAAATGATTGCGATACTGTTTCAGGTTCTTTTGGAAAGTCTATAACAATATCAGTACTAGCTAATGATACATTGAATGGTCCATTAACAGGTATTGGAATTGTAAAACTGCCATTAAGAGGTACTGTCGCAAAAGATCCATTGGATTCAACTAAATTTATCTATACTCCGAATAAAAATTATTGTGGTGTTGATACATTTACCTATTTTATTGCAAATGGAATCGGATTTGATACAGCAAATGTTTGTATAAAAATATTGTGTGATACCTTTATCATCTTTAATGCCATTTCACCGAATGGGGATAATGTAAATGATGGATTCACCATTATTGGAATTGAAAATTACCCTGGCAACCAAGTGGATGTATTTGACAGATGGGGACATAGGGTTCTTTGTCAGAAGAATTATACGAATGTAAATGCTTGGAAAGGAGAATGGGATGGAAAAACATTGCCTGATGGCACCTATTTCTATCATATAAATCTTGGACCAAGTGCAGGAAATAAAATTTATACAGGTTATTTAGAAATTAGGCGATAATTTTTTTCAAAAATAATATTTGCAAAAAGCACTCTTATGTATATTTGAGTGCTTTTTGCTTTTTAAATAAAATTCTAATTTAAATGAAATCCAATAAATTAATTCTACAAATACTATTTGTATTTGCTACCTTATGTCTTCAAACCACTTTTTTATGAATTTATGGATAATTATGGGGTTTTAGATCAAGATAAGGCTTATTATAGATTGAAACAGATAGATCAAGATGGTAATTTTAAATTTTCAGAAATCGTAAGTATTTCAATAAATAATTTACAAAATGATAATTTATTTAAAATAAATCCAAATCCTACAAATAATAATGTGGATATAAAATTTTTAAATAAATTAAAAACAAATGCAATTATTTCAATATATGATATCAATGGAAAAAGATTGATAATGAATGAAGTAGAGTCATTGGAATCTGATTATAACATGGATTTGAGCCAATTGCCAAAGGGTATATTTAATATTACTTTGGAATCTCAAAATGGAAAAATTTTGCAATCATCCAGATTAATTAAACAATAATTTCAATTTTTTTCTCAAAGAATTTGGAAAACTTTAAAATAGGTGTATCTTTGCATCGCCTTTTGAAAAAGGGGTATTATACGGAGATTTTGTAGCTCAGTCGGTAGAGCACTTGACTTTTAATCAAGGGGCCCTGGGTTCGAGTCCCAGCAAAATCACTCCAATATTAAAGCCTTGATTTAGTAATAAATCAAGGCTTTTCTTATTTTTTACTTCTTTTATTGCAATTAGTACTTTAGCACCTTATTTTTGTATAAAATTAATGATATGAAATTCAAATTTATTTTTATCAGTATTTTCAGTTTGTTTATCTCTTGCTCTGACTCTTTTAGCCAAAATCAAAGACTTTCAGTTGCTGATTTTGAAAATAAGATAAATTCATTGAAGAATGAACAATTAATTGATGTGAGAACTCCTGAAGAATTTAATGCAGGGCATATTCCAAATGCCATTAATATTAATTTTAATGATCCAGCTTTTCAATCAAATATTCAAAAGTTAGATAAGCAAAAACCAATTTTATTGTATTGTGCTGCAGGAGGAAGAAGTGCTAGAGCTTTGAAAATCGTAAATGATTTAAAATTTAAGGAAGTTTACGAATTGTCTGTTGGATTTAATGGTTGGAGTCAAAGTGGCAAGCCAAGTAATAAATAAATGTTATGAAATCTGATTATTGGGAAATTGCAAAAAACTCTTTTTTCGGTTATAAAGACTATTTAGTCCACGAATTACTAAACCCAAGTTGGCATAATTATTTTTATTGGCTATTGGGCTTGTCCTTAGTGGTTTGGTTTTTAGAATATTTATTTCCTTGGAGAACCAATCAATCTATCGTCAGAAAAGATTTTTGGTTGGATGGGTTTTATATGTTTTTCAACTTTTTTCTATTTTCATTAATAGGCTATAGTGCAATTTCGAATGTTTTTGTTGCTTTATTTAATGATTTCCTCGGACTATTTGGGATTACAAATATGGTTGCCATCGAGTTAGGAAGTTTACCAGCAATTGTCCAATATTTGATAATGTTTATCATTGCTGATTTTATTCAATGGAATACCCATAGACTTTTGCATGCAGTACCAAAACTATGGGAATATCATAAATTGCATCATAGTGTGGAAGAAATGGGGTTTGCTGCTCATATGAGATATCATTGGATGGAAACAATTATTTATAAATCAATCCAATATATTCCTTTGGCAATGTTAGGATTTGGAATAAAAGATTTTTTTGTTTTACACATCATAGCAGTTGCAATTGGGCATCTTAATCATAGTAATATCAATATTTCATACGGTCCATTAAAATATATTTTGAATTCTCCGACTATGCATATATGGCATCATGCAAAAGATTTACCAGTAAAAAGTGGGGTAAATTTTGGGATTTCACTCAGCTTATGGGATTATCTTTTCAAAACCGCCTATATTCCTAAAAGTGGAAGAGATATTGAACTAGGATTTGAGGATATCGAAAGTTATCCAAAAGACTTTGTGGGTCAAGTCACCAAATTGTAGTAAATCTTTTGGCTTTTTTTATATTTGCAAAAAAATAAAAATGGAACAAGAAGAGGAATTGCTGCCGAAAGTAAGTTTTAGTCATTTTATTTCAAAATTCCCTGTTGTAGAATTGCCTATTTTACTTTCTGAAGAAAGTATTCATGATTTTAGTAATGAGAATCCACCATTACCTACATTGATGATTCAACAATATCTTTCAATGCCAGATGATGATGAGTTTACAGAATATATTCCTTGTTTTAAGTTGCCAGATACCAAAGATTTTCATGCAATTGTATATTGGAAAGCTGGCTTGATGGATTACCAATATATGTTGGCTACATTTTCTGCTAAAGGTATCCCAATAGATTTGAAAGTCTTGTCGGGACTAACAGTAGTAGATAATAAAATAATTCAATCAGTGGCAAATATTGATGAGGAATGGATAATAACTGTGGCTATTGGTCAAATGGAAGGGGAGGAGACGGTATATGATGCAGGAACCAGTAGGATGACCTCTATGGAATTATTAGCTAATGGAATGATTGTAATGAGTACTTAATATCAAAAATCCTTAACTTTGAAAAAAACATTTACATTATTAGCTTTCTTTCTCCTAATGGGAATTTGCAAATCCCAATTCAAGAATAACCCTGAATTAATATTTGGAGGAAATTTTAGTTCAAGTAATTTTTATAGTAATCGACCAGTTAGTAATGGTTTTGGATTTTCGACAATGTTGAGATATAACGTTAAGTTGTATAAAGAAAGTCTAAAAATCATTCCTGGGTTTGGATATGAATTTTATGCCTATCAAAATTATGATTTAAAGTCAAAAATACACAGGCCCTATGCTGATTTTGCTTTTTTCTCTATCACTTTGAAATATTTTTTTAGTCAAAAGTTTGGAATTTATTTTGGACCCAATCTAAAAATTAAGCTAAATTCGAATAACGCTAATTTTGATATTTTTAATAAATGTTTTGATACTGGATTTGATTATAACTTCAACAATAAATTCAGATTGGGTTTTAATTATAATTCTGTAACCGCTAATTCTCTTTATTCTTCCATTAGTAATGCAAGTTTAAGCGACAGAAAAACAATTACATTTTATTTAGCAATGCCCATTAATTTTAGATAATAAAAGAAGGTTGCAACTGCAACCTTCCCCCGATATCATTATTGTCTTCTTCCTTTTCTGCCTTCATTTCCTCCATGCCCTCTATTTTCTCTAGATTCAGAATGTCCACCATTTCTGTTATCAGATCTACTTTCCATTCTGCCATTATTCCTTCCTTCATTATTTCTTGGGTTATTATTGTATCTACCTTCGTTTCTTGGGCTATTTCTATCATTTGAATGCTCACTCATCCTGTTATCATTTCTGTAGCCATCTCTATCATTTACCCCATGTCTTTCGTAATGATTGTAGTCATTTCTGTAAATATATTCTGATCGATGATGGTAAGGCTCATATACATTTCTTGCATAGACTATTCTATTATTTGGGACATAATGATAGTAATATCTATGTGGAGCACATCTATTCACAAATACAGTATATTGATAAGGTCTCCAAGGTTTCCACCATCTCGGGTAATAGGACCATCTAAATGGTGAAGCCCAAAGAACATATCTAGGTGAGTAAATAAACCTAACACAGGGCCAACCCCAAACATTGATAATGATTCTTGAACTGACTATTTCAGTTGCATTTGGACCACCTTTGCTTCTGTCCATTCTTTCATCATTGTCAAAAGGCTCTACATAAACATCTTTTCCAAAAAGGTCTTCATCGCCCACTATTTGAACTATCGCATTATCAACACCTTTTCTTTCTAATTCAATTGTTGCAATATCTTGTCTTTCATTTTTATCTAAGTAAGTACTAATTACAATTACATGAATAGCTTTGTCTTGATAATCTGATACAGTAAGATAATCGATGTAACCATCGTTATTCAAATCCAAATTGTTTACATTACTATTTTCGTTATTGAGTGAATTTTCAAATTCCTCCATTGTATTAGATTGCTTGAAAATTTGTAGTGCACCTTCTAAGCTAAAATTATCGCTAATGAAACCATTACTTTTTGCACTTTGAGAATAAATTGAGTTGATTCCTAGAACCACCATCAAAACAACTGCTAAATTTTTCATATCCTTTAAATTTGATAATATGACCACTAAGTTAGGTCAGGGTTTAAAGCAGTTTAGTTAATGTATAGCTAATGAAATATTAATGATTCATTAATAAATTTTCTTTGAAAAAGCGACTTGAAATTACCAATAACTCAATCATTTCAACCATTCACTCAATTCAATATTTCTTTTTGAAATTATAGAATAAATTTGAAAAATAAATTTTTCTTACATGAGAATTTACATTATAATATTAATTAATTGTTGCTTTAATATAATATTATTTGCACAAGATCACAGTTATTTAAAAATTAATGCTGGATTTGTACATGGTGTTTCCATTAGAAATGATGGATCATTATGGACATGGGGCGATAACCACTATAGCCAGTTAGGAGATAGTACGGGAATATATTATTACACTATTTGCCCTGGACCTATAAGGATTGGATGTGAATATAATTGGCAAAAAATAGCTTGTGGAAATCATCATACCTTAGCTATAAAAAATGATGGAACGCTATGGGCATGGGGGAATAATAGCAACGGAAATCTAGGAGACGGAACCAATATAGATAAAAGTTATCCAATACAAATTGGTTCGGATAATGATTGGGCGATGGTAAGTGCAGGTGCGAATTTTTCATTTGCTTTGAAAAATAATGGGACACTTTGGAGTTGGGGTGAAAATATCAATGGACAACTTGGAAATGGCACTACAACAGATCTTAATGTGCCTACTCAAATGGGTAATGAAAACAATTGGGTATTTATTGAAAATGGGTATAGATATAGTTTGGCAATAAAATCAGATAGTACATTATGGTCTTGGGGATTAAATGCCAATGGACAATTAGGACTAGGTTATTCTGGAGGTCCTAAATTAACACCGCAAAAAGTAGGAACTCAAAAAACATGGAAAAAAGTAAATGCAGGAAATTTTCATACATTAGCAATTAAGTACGATAGCACATTATGGGCTTGGGGGAATAACACAAAGGGACAAATAGGGGATGGAACAACTTCTCAAGTAAACTCACCCAAAAAAATAACAAATTTAAAAAGATGGACTGATATTAGTGCAGGAGCTTTTTTTTCAACTGCAATAGAAGGTAATGATAGTTTATTCACTTGGGGATATAACCATTTAGGTCAACTTGGAGATGGAACTCAGATAGATAAATTGACACCATTATATAACTCAACTATGACAAGTTGTAAAAAAATTGAAACAGGTTCGAGCCATTGTATTGCATTGGATATTAACAATCATATATGGTCTTGGGGAGCAGGGGAAAGTGGTCAATTAGGCCAATGTAGTAATCCATCTTCGATTAATAACCCTACAGAAATAAATTATCCTTTTAGTAATTCAGAGATTGCTGTAAGCAAAGATAGTGCATCAAAAATCCAATCAACTGTCACCTATTATTCATCTTTTTGCAATAATTTAATTGCCAAATTGCAGTTAATTACAGAGGCGTCATTGTCCTGTAGAGTAAATACAAAAGTTTGGATAGAGACCAACCAACCGAACAATTTTGTTAAAAGGCATTTTGAAATTACTCCATTAAATAATGCTAGTACCTCTGGTGCAAAAGTTACATTGTATTTTTTACAAAGCGAATTTGATGAATTTAATGCAATCAATTCTATTAAATTGCCATCTAATCCTGATGATTTTGATGGTAAAGTTCATTTGTTAATTGAAAAAAGGGGAGGTACTAGTTTGGATGGAACTGGACTACCCTCGTCATATAATGGGAGCATAACTACAATCAATCCACTTGAAGATGATATTATTTGGAATTCGAATGAAAATAGATGGGAAGTATCATTTAATACTGTTGGGTTCAGTGGTTTTTTCGCAAAAACAACTTCAGAGTCTTTACCTATTATTTGGAAATCCATTTCTATTATTCGAAAGAATCAAAACAAGGCAGTACTGACTTGGAGTATTATTGAAAAAAATAATGCTTATTTCAAAGTTTTGAGAAGTACATCTGGAAAAGATTTTGAAGTGGTTGCTGAAATAAAAAGCAAAGGAGATAATGAAAATTATTATGAATTTGAGGACTATTATTTAAATAATTCAATCACCTACTACAAGTTGCAATATGTTGATAATGAAAATAATATAGGGTTTTCAAAAATATTGTCTATCAAAAATGGCGAAAAGGAAGGAGGAATTACAATTGAAAGTAATCGACTAATACTGAATGGAATACCCGAAAACAACTTTCCATTAAGAATATATAATATGCAAGGAATATTAATGTATGATTATTATTATTCAAATAACCCAATAGATATATCATTTTTATTTAGAGGTATTTATGTTGTTGTTTGTGAACAGGAAATATTTAAGTTTTACAAAAATTAAATAAACCAATTAAAAGAATACAATTATTTTTTATCAAAATACCAAATGAATTAATTAACGAAAAGGGAGGGAAAAGTTGCTCCCTTTTTTCTAAACTTTTTTAAATTATGGATAGCATACTAAAAAATCAAGTAAATCAAATAAGGCAAAATAACAATGATTCTACAAATGGATCAAAATCCAAATCAATAAAACCTCCTCCATTGCAATTTAAAAGTGAAAGTAATGGTTTTTTTGATGCATTTACTAATGGAATCTCCTCACTTAAGCCTCCTCCATTTCAGGTAAGCTCTAGCCCGATTCAAATGAAAGAAGAGGAGGATTATGGATTTCCAACGGGATTGTTAGATTTTGACCAAATAGATTCAATATCCAATCAAAATGATTATTTCCCTGAAAATTTTGTAAGTAATGGAACTGATAACAGTCTTCCAACGGGATTGTTAGATTTTGACCAAATAGATTCAATATCTAATCAAAATGATTATTTCCCTGAAAGTAATGAAAACAAAAAATATTTTAGTGGAACGGCAGAAGGTATGCGAATTGGTGGGTTTTCGGATATGTCAGAAGATGATAGCAAATTAAAGAAAGAGATGATAAATAACTTGTTTTCTTTGAAAAATACCGTTGCTCCTAACCCTTTCTTCATGTATGAGAATCTTGATATGTTTAATGGATCTTATATAAATGAGAAAAATGATTATGGGGCCCTAAAAATAGGGTACTCCGATAATAAGAAAATAGGTACTTGGGAGGAAGATGGTTCAAAGAAAGAGGGTTTTAAACCTTTCGATCTTGGATTACTTAAAAATGAACTTAATCTTTCAAAAATTTTGGGATTAGATGAAAAGTATAAGTTAAAATCTGAATCAGAAATCTTGACATCCAATGCTGGTATTGTATTAGACAGGAAAGCTGGTTCATTATCTGCTGGATTTGGAACGAACCTTGCAATGGATGCAGTCACAAGTGCAATTGAAGATAAAGATAGAATGGATGATGAATCTGAAAGATTTGGTGTGGGCTTAGGTTTAGGTCCTAGCGGTGCAGCAAGGTTACATGCTTCAGATGCAGATGGTGACGGGCATAAAGAATACGGTTTTGGCTTTGATTTTGGGCCATTTACATATGATTTTAAGTCTGAAGATCCTGTTGAAAGTATTATAAAAAAAGGAATGCCGTTTGGCGAAATGATGCCCAATGAATTGTTTAAGGATGGAAAACAAAATATGGATATTAACAAGAAATTTGTATTTTTAGTGAATACTAGAATATTATTTGAAGAAGATTTTTTTCATATTATGTTTATCAATAAATTGTGTAGCACAGCCTATGCTTTTTCATCAAAAAACAATTTCTGATGGACTGCCCAATAATTTAATTAATTGTATATTCTCTGATTATCATCAAAATTTGTGGATTGGAACAGATGGTGGTATTGCAAAATATGATGGATTGATTTTTGAAAAATTTGACTCGAAAGTTAAAAACTCAACTCCTAAAGGCGAGCAAATTAATTGTATTACAGAATTAGATAGTAATAATATATTATGTGGCACTAACAATGGATTAAATATCTATTCAAAAAACAATAGAAATTGGAGATATATTGATAAAGATACTTTTGGAAATACCCTTCCCAAATCCGCTTTAAATAATATTTTTGTATTAGATGGTAAAATATTTTTATGCTATACGGGTCAAGATTTAGTTGTTTATAACCCACTTTATAAGCGATTTGATATTTTCGAGTGGAAGCAATTTGCATCGAAATTTTTTGACAAAGAATTTAAAACCATCAACCATATAATACTAAAATCTAAAACAGAATTATGGTTAGCTACTAATTTAGGCTTATTTAGCTTTAATTTGGAAACCAAAAGTTTTTCATTTCACCCTCATGAAAATAAACAACCAAAAGATTTATATAAAATATTAAAAAAAGGGGATAATCTTTGGATTGCTGGTTATTCTTTAAGAAAATTTAATATTACCCATAACAAATGGGAAAATTATAATTTACCAAAAATTGATATTAAAAGGTTTAACCATTTGCAATTTTGTAAATCAATTGCTTTTTTGAATGATAGTATATTGTTATATGGTGGAGCTGTTGGGCTCTGGAAGTTTAATATTTACAACAAGAAGTTTACGCCAGTTATTTCAAAAGAGAACCAATTAGTATTTTCGGATTTTATGATTAATTCCTTTTGTCAAAATCAAGAGCATTTATGGGTTGCTACAAACGGTGGTTTGTTGTATTCCAATCGACAATATGAAGCTTTTAATATAGAAGACCTTAGACATATAACAAATTGGCAAAATATTGGTGAAATATTTTTTGTTCCTCAAAAGATAACTGTAAATGAAAAAGCATATTATTTAACAATGCCCAAAAAAGGAGACTTAATAAAAGTTGAAAATAATAGGATTAAAACAATATATTTTAATAAAAATATTGATAATCAAATTATTGGATTTTTTAGAATTGATCAATTAATCTATGTATATTCTCAAGGTAAGTTGTTTATAATTAATCAATTAGTAGATAAATTAGAACTGCAATATGATTTTGATAAGCAGTTTTCGAATTTAGTCATAACGAGTATTACTTACGATAAAAATCAAAACTTATGGATAGGAACCCTAAATCAAGGGTTAATTAAATACGATTTAACCAAAAAAATTGCCTCTAAAATACCAGTTATAGAAAAACAATTTAAAAACCTTAATGTAATTTGTATATCTAGTTATGAAAATGAGATTTTTATTGGAACACAGGGAAATGGACTAATAATTTATAATACAAGTGAAAATTCTGTTCAAAATTTTACAAATGAATCAGAAACAGCAAGTTATATTCCTGATTATAATATATTGTCACTGCAAGTTTATAAAAATAATATTCAAGTTACAACGAAAAATAATGGTTTAATTAAATTGAAAAAAAGCAAGGATAAATGGATTTATGGTGAAGACAATTCTCTTATAAAATATTTACCTTCAACTATATATTGCACCAACTTGTCGTCTAGAGGAAGATTTTGGTATAGTTCACAAAAAGGTATTGCAACTATTGATTCAGAGGAACAAATTTTAATAGAATATGACAATACTTTTGGAATTGGAAAACAAGGCGGTTTTGAAGCTATAGTCGAACAGTATGATAGCAATTTTACTTTTTGTTCAAAAGAATATTTTGTAGATATAAATACAAATCTATTGAGTTTTCAGCCTCAAACTTTGAATTTGCTGCTAAAGGATATTAAAGTTAATGATAAAAGTATTGATTATAATAATATTAATGAATATAAATATGACCAAAATTATTTCATCTTTGATTTTGCACTTAATGAATATTTGACTCCCCATAAAATAGTTTATACCTATATTTTAGAAGGATTAGAAAAGGAATGGCAAACATTAAATTACAATAATAGAAGTATTCGTTTCCCAAGTCTAGCCGCTGGAAATTATACCTTTAGGTTGAAAGCAACATCAACTGACCAATCTAAAATAAGTAATGAAATAATATATCATTTTAATATTTCACCACCATTTTGGAAAACTTGGTGGTTCCTTTTATGCTCAATTTTATTGCTTTTAACTATTGTCATTGCATATTTTATAGTTAGAGAGAAAAAAATAAAAGCAGCGGAAGAAGAGAAATCAAGAATAAATAAAGTCATTGCAGAACTTGAAATTAGAGCTTTGAGAGCCCAAATGAATCCTCATTTTATATTTAATAGCTTAAACTCAATTCAACATAGCATTGCAAAACAAGATTTTGAAACAGCATATTTATATCTTAATAAATTCTCGAAACTACTTAGGTTAGTATTAAATTATTCTGAAAAGAATTATCTAACGATTGAACAAGAAATAACAATTTTGACATTGTATTTAGAAATTGAAAAAATGAGATTTGGGAACTCCTTTGAATACAAAATAAATATAGATGAATCTATTGATGAAGAATTTATAGAAATCCCATCCTTATTGATACAGCCTTTTGTGGAAAACTCAATATGGCATGGCTTGATGCTAAAAGCTGAGAATAGAAAAATAGAAATATCATTTGAAGTGAAAAAAGAGAATGTTTTATTAGTAACAATTTATGATAATGGTATTGGTAGAAAAAAAGCTGCGGAAATAAAATCAAAACAAATAAAAGCTCAAGACCATCAATCAAAAGGGATGAAATTATCTCAAGAACGACTTGAAATAATCCAACATCAGACGAATCAAATAGCAAGTATCGAAATAGAGGATTTAGTTGATGAATTTGACCAGGCTTTAGGAACAAAAGTTTTAATTACATTGCCAATATTAAACTAATTTATTTTGAAAGCAATAATAATTGATGATGAACAAAGCTCAATTGATATTTTAAAGATGTTAATCGAGAAATCTGTTCCGGAAATAAAAGAAATCTATACAGCAAATGGTGCTTTGGAGGCTCTGAATATTGTTGAAAATCAACAGTTTGATATCGTATTTTTAGATATTGAAATGCCAGAAATCAACGGGTTTGATTTTTTAAAAATGGTAAAAAACAGAAATTTTGAAACTATTTTCACGACAGCACATAATCAATATGCCATTAAAGCAATAAAATTCAGTGCTTTGGATTATCTATTGAAGCCTATAGAAATATCTGAATTAAAAGAAGCAGTTTCGAGAGTTTTAACGAATAGAAATACTCAAAAAAATTATGAAGCAATACATGAAAATTTATTGAAAAATCTTAACAACAATATAATAAATGAATACAGATTGGCGATAAATACTTATGATGGAGTACGTTTTTTTGATATAAACAATATAGAATATTTGAAAGCGGATAGCAATTATACTCATTTATACACAGTTGATAATAAGCATATTATGACAGCTAGAACTTTAAAAGACTTTGAAGAGACATTGGAAGGAAACTTTTTTTTCAGATGTCATAAATCTTATATAATTAATTTAAACAAAATTGATAAAATTGAAAACAATAAATTAATTCTCAATAGTGGATCAAGTATTGAAATTGCAAGAAGAAGGAAGGATAAGCTTCATGAAATATTAAAAATCTAATACAATTCAAATTTTAGTATCCTTCCATTTCCAAATGATTCGACTTGCATAAGATCGATAGGGTCGCCATTCCTCAGAGATTTGCTCCATCTCTTGCATTAATATTTTGCCACTAGATTCTAAAGCATATAATTTTTTTATGCCTTGTTGAATGCCCAAATCCAAAACAGGAAAAACATCAGGTCTTTTTAGGGTGAAAATTAAAATCATTTGAACCGTCCAAACGCCAACTCCTTTTATTTTGGTCAGAATTTGAATTATTTCTTCATCAGATAAACCACTCCAGTCGAAGTCAATTAAATTGTTTTCTGTAAAATAAATACTGACATTTTTGATATAATTTGCTTTCTGACCAGAAAGCCCAACACTTTTCATGGTTTCAATATCAAAATCAATTATTTGTAAAGGATGCGGTTTTTTATCATCAAATAAATTAATAAACCTTCCCCAGATGACATCTGCAACCTTTGTGGATAATTGTTGGGAAACTATAGATTTCATAAGACTTTGATAGACATTTCCATCTTCAAGCTTTGGTAAATCTACCAATGCGACCAAATCCTTTAATTTATCATTTTTTTGAAGGTGTTGTTTATAACTGTTGGACATTATGTATAAATGATTTTTTTAAAAAAATAAGGTCACTAATTATTATAAGCTTCAAAATATCAATTCTAAAAGTTTAATAATGACAAACCAAGAGTAAAATTAAAATGAAATTCTATCAAAATAATCAAAGTCACAAAAAAATGACCATTATTAATCAATTTAGAAATTATTTCTAAGTCGATAATATATTTGTTAGAACATTTAAATTTAATAAAAAATTATGAAATCAAAATTATTTATTCTTTCTACGCTATTTTTTTTAACTTTTCAATATAACACATTTGCTCAAAAAGATTTTGTTTGGAATCATTACAAAATCGGAATTTCATTGCCTGATGATTTTGAAGTTGTTCAAAATACTGATAACGAATTTGAATCGGACGGAATTGGGATGCATTTGTATATGTATATATTTGAGGACGGCACTGTAAGTTCAAAAGACATGAAGAGTGCTACTTTGAAATTAGCTAGAGATTTAAAATTTGAAGCTAAAGATGAATTTTATGATGTGGAAGATGATGAGTTTGAAGGAAAATATATTCTTGGATACAAGGATGGACAACAAATCATGTTAGCTGGTCTTGTAGATAGTAAATCAACCAATCTTTGGGTGTTTATCATCTTTGAAGACGGAGACCATATTGCTGAAAAAGATGGTTTGAAAATACTAAATAGTATTCATAAAATTAAATAGTAACAAATCACATCTTATCAAATTTAAAAATGGCTGTCTGAAATGTAGTTTATTGCAATGTCGCTCCAATTCAAACGGGAGCGACTAAGCGAAACAAAACTTCTAATTCAGACAGCCATTTCTATTACCATTCTAATTCTGTATCGAAACGAGTCAAGCTTTCGAATTCACTAACTCTTTTATTAATTGCCTCTTTGTTCAAATTTTCTATTGCTTTTATACTGAATTGCTCCACACAGAATGAAGCCATTGCAGAGCCATAAATAATTGCTCTTTTCATATTTGTAAATGAAATATCTCCAGTCGCTGCGATATAGCCCATAAATCCACCAGCAAAAGTATCTCCAGCACCAGTTGGGTCGAACACTTCTTCTAATGGTAAAGCTGGAGCAAAGAAAACACCTTCCTCATGGAACAAAAGAGCACCATGTTCTCCTTTTTGATAACCAAAAATTGTGGACCCATTGCATGAATTACTTTGGCAGCTTTCACCAAACTATGTTCTCCAGATAGTTGGCGAGCTTCTTCTTCATTTATTGTCAATAAATCTATTTTTTTAAGCACTTTTTTCAAGCTATCCATTGCAATATCCATCCAGAAATTCATCGTGTCCATAGCGATCAATTTAGGCTTAGAAGTCAGCTGATTGATTACTTGCATTTGTACATCAGGTGTCAAATTGCCTAAAAGGACGAATTCAGCATTTTTGTATTTTTCAGGAAGAATTGGATTAAAATCTGCAAGAACGTTCAATTCGGTGGTTAAGGTATCTCTCGAATTCATATTTGTATGATACTTTCCAGCCCAAAAGAAAGACTTTCCTCCTTTCACAACTTCTATCCCATCAATATCCACTCCTCGATCTCTCAAAAGTTGTAATGTTTTTTCATCATAATCTTCTCCTATCACCGAAACCAACTGAATTTTTGGTGTGAAATAAGACGCTGCAAGACCTGCATAAAGGGCTGCTCCACCCACAACTCTCTCTGCTTTTCCGTAAGGTGTTTCAATATCATCAAAGGCAACGGTGCCAATTGTCAATAAACTCATAATTTATTTATTTGATTATTAATATTTTAAGAACAAAATTAAAATTTTTTAAAAAAAATCGCTACAAATATTGCACAATATCTAGAACTGTCATAACTTTGCAGCGCTATTTAAAAAAATAGATTCTTCCTTAGCTCAGTTGGTTAGAGCATCTGACTGTTAATCAGAGGGTCTCAGGTTCAAGTCCTGAAGGGAGAGCTTAGAAAGCCATTCAGAAATGAGTGGCTTTTTTTATTTATTACTATCCTGATTGTCTCACTTTTTATCATTCTTTTCTATTCTTTTTTCAATAAAAAATCTTATTTGAATTATTATATATTATTGCTTTTCGGTTAATTGTATTATATTTGATTAGAATTTGATTTGTTATCAAAATAATATTTTGAAACATAATGATTTTTCAAAATTGTTTCTAATTTATTTGTTAAACTGGTTTGAAGTCAAATGAAAATAAGCAATCCACTATTTTTAATAATTTTTAGTTTTAATGTTTCTTTTGCTCAAAACAGAAGCTTGTACTTTACCCATCATTCAAAAAGATAGTAATTTCCAAAATAATGAAACTGGTAATTTGAATGACACTCCTGATTACAGTCGAATTTTGAATATCTACCAAAGATTGATAAATGCAAGAGGTGATTTTAGATATTTGGTGCCCAAATTGTATTTGAAACAAGAAGAAAGTCATGTTGCTAGCATCGATTACAATAAATCTGAAATAGTTTTAGAAAAAAAAGCTTATGATGTTTGTTCCAAATTTGGGGATGCGGCAATCGCTTTTTTGTTGGCTCACGAACTGACACATTATTATGAAAAACATGCTTATGGAAAAATCTTTTTTGCTTCAGAAATAGTGGATTTGAATGTGAGTAAAAATATTAATTCAGTTCAAAATCAGGTACTTAATGAGACTCAAGCAGATTATTTAGGCGGTTTTCTGGCATATTCTGCCGGATTTGGACTTTTCGAAAAAGGGGATAGCTTAATCGCCAACTTGTATCAATCTTACGGGTTGGGTGAAAATCTTGATGGTTATCCCTCAAAGTCGGATAGAATGGTGTTATCTAAAAGAATTGCTGAAAAGGTAAAAACTTTGGTGGATGTTTTTGAGATGGCAAATCTTTTATCTGCAATCGGGAAGCACCACGAAGCTTATTTGTATTACAAATATATTTTGAATCAATATCAGAGCAGAGAAATCTATAATAATCTTGGCGTTTCTGCCGTAATGGACGCCATGACTTATTTTAATAAAGACTCCTTGAAGTTTTCCTATGTTAATGAAATGGATGTTCAATTTAGAGGCTCGAGAGACTTAGCAAACCGAAAAGATTCTATCCTAAAACAGGCAATTTTCCATTTCGATGCTGCTATTAGTCTAGATCCAGATTATTCCATCGCATATTTGAACAAAGCAAATGCCTATGCTTTACTCAATAATTTGTCCAAAGCAAAATTTTATTTGGAGGAAGAAGCTTTGCCAATAGTTTTGAAAACAAAAACCAATTCTAAAACATTGAGTGATATTCATGTGCTTCAAGGAATCATTGCTGCAAGAGAAGGAAATAATTCATTAGCTACGACATTTTTTAATAAAGCAATTGAAAATAACAATCAATTAGGGCAAATCAACTTGGATGTATTAAATAATGTTCCTCATGAAATGGTGAATGTGGTGAGAATTCCCACTTTTGATGACACTATCAGCAATATGAGCTTGAAAGCATTTACTCAAAAAATAAAAATGTTGCGACAATCTGTGAGTTAGAACAAGAAAATGTCTTTATACAAAATGACAATCCAGAACTTCCCTATAGAATTTTTTTAAACAGGGACATTCCCAACAAACTATTTACAACTTTGTTAGTCAGCAAAGCAAATTATAAAGGGCAAACAAATCTGGGTGTTAAAATTGGTGATCAAGATGAAAAAATAATGAAACTATATGGAAATCCAAAAAATATTGTAGAGACCAATTTTGGGAGTATATGGGTTTATGAGGATATCATATTTCAAATCAACCAATCAAACACTGTTGAAAAATGGATAAATTATATTACAAAATTAGAGGCGTTTTAAATTATAATATTATGAAATATAATATATTATTAGCAGTTGGTTTGCAGTTATTTATTGTTTTTTCTACCCATTCTCAGGTGCAGAATCCAGTCCTTGTATTGAGTGTAGATGGATCAGTTCAAAGTAAATCAGAGGATGGAACGATTACTGATTTATCATGGGTATTATTGAAAATAATATTGAAATTAGCATAAATAAGCCTAAAGATTCAGTTTTATTGTTTCACAATAGGAAATTCTTTAAAATTGGAAATTTGGAAATTATAAGTTAATGGAAATTTCAAAATTGGCAAGTGAGCCAAGTTTGTCAAGTTTCGAACCTTTGTTTGGTGAATTTTTAAAATCATCTATTATTATTTCGATTGAAAATAATTGGAATTTTGCTAAAAAAGGAGATGGCTGGGGCACAAAACCACCCGTTGGCTCAGGAGGATGGGGTACGAAGCCTCCAGTTGGTTCAGGTGGATGGGGAACGAAACCACCTGTTGGTTCTGGTGGTTGGGGAACAAACCGCCAGTTGGTTCTGGTGGCTGGGGGGACTAAACCTCCAGTTGGTTCTGGTGGCTGGGGAAAGGAAGTGATGACTTTTTAGAAACAGAAAGCCATGAGGTTTTTATAAAAACGAAAAAACAACATTTAGCTGGCTGAAATCAAAAAAGGGAAAAAATATGAGTTTTGTATTTTCGATGAAGATTTAAAATTGATATTTAGTAAAAAGTTAATGAAAACAACGATCAATGTTGATTTGAAAAGCTTGAATTTGGATACAAAGAAAGTTTATTATTGGCAAGTAATAGTAAATGGGAATAAAGAGGTTTCTCAGTCAATTGATTTTCAAGTACTTAGTGATGATCGATTAAATGAAATAATGCAAACGACGAATAAATCTGAATTATATGCCTCCAGTAATGCAGAATTGAAAGGGTTGTTATTAGCTGTAATATTTGAATCTAATCATATGTATTATGAGGCAAATAGCAAGTATGCTCAATTGCTAAAAGAAATAGGAAATAGTGGATTAATAAAAATGAATTATGCAGCTTTTAGTTTAAGATTAGGTCAGACAGAAAAATCAAAGTCAATCATGGAAAAAAATTAATTGGGGAAATAAGATTTTTTTAATTTAATAAATTCATTGGTATTGATGATTTCTTTAAATTTTGAATCTTTCAAAATAAGAGCAATATCGTTAAATCCCAAATCAAATGCTTTTTTTAAGAAGTCAATACAAGATTTATTATCATGTTCTTGAATCGCTATAGTTGCCAATAAATAAAAGGCAAAATTGTCATTTTTATATTGTTTTATATAGTTGTGGAGTTCGATTTTTGCATTTTTGAAATCATGGGTATAGGTATAAAATTCAATCATTCCTTGGTAAGAGAAAGCAGTAGTGGGCAGGATATGTTTAGCTTTGGTATAAACTTTTTTAGCTGAAGCAGTATCCCCTTTAAGCAGATATAAGTAGCCTAATGAATTCGTTTCTAGTACATTAAGTGAGTCGAAGCTCAGTCCTTTTTTTCTAAAATAAATACTTAAATCCAAGTTGTTCAGCGATTTATAATTTTCGGATAAATTGTAATAAGAATTGATAAAAGTACTATCTAAAGCAATGGCTTTTTTCAAGAAAGTTATTGAGTTTGGATAATCTTTTTTCCAAAAATAGGAGACTCCTAAATTGTCATAACTTTGTGGTTGTAAACTGTCGAGAGTTCAATCGCTTTTTTACCTGTAATTAGCCCATTTTCATAATCTCAGCAGCATTGAAGTTGCGACAAATATTCGACCAAACCAAGGGCCAATTCGGTGCAAAATTCGCAGCATCAAATTTTTCGAATGCTTTTTCAAATTTATTCTGAAGGAATAATATCCATCCCATTTCATTTAAAATATGAGGAGCATTTGGTTCGATAACAAGCCCTTTTTCTTGTTCGGCCATCGCCAAAATCAATAGGGAGTCAGTCTTGTGTTTTTCTGCTGACAATCGAAGGTTCAACCCTTTGAAATAATAAGCTCTTGAAAGAATTGCTTTGTAATAAAAGTGGTTTTCCCCCAGTAACTCTGCCGTTTTCAATAGGTATTCTGGATATTTTTCATATTTCGGACTAAAATTCCACCTATTCTTGAGCTCCATCGGATCGGATGCTAAATAGTCATTGATAGCTTGTTGTGATTCATCTTGCAAAGCAGCTGCAAGATTTCTTTTCATCAACCCAATATATTTTGATAAAACTACTTCTTTACTGAGTTCTTGAAAAATATTCCATGCTGAATTTTCATCTGGATGGAGCAAATGTCCATTTTTCATTGCCAGATTAAATGCATTTATTTTTTTAAGCAGTTGTGAATCTTTGATTTCTTCATTTGATAAAGCTAAAGATTTTTGCTCTACTTCTAACAACCCTGATTCCAATTCCAATTTTTTCAATTTGGATAATATTTCAAGATTTACCTTTGAAATCGTCGTATTCTTGTTGCCAACAGTCATTGGTATTTGGCTATGTGGCGCTGCTGCAATGGGAACTTTATCATCCAAATACCTTTCAATTTCTGAAAGATTCACTAATCCGTCGCTATTTCTATCAGCCAAACCTTGCAATCCTGCCAATAAATAATAAGAAAAAACACCTCTTCCGCCTCCCCATGATTTACCTTCCAATGAGAATTCATCAGGCTGGCAAGACATGATTTTCACTTCATTGGCATATTGTTTGGCAAGGTTTGCTGCTGTGGCTTGAGCTCCACCAATACTACTACCAGCTAGTTTTCCAGCCCTACAGGCATCTGTTATGACTAAAGCCCTAGATTTTGATTTCAGAGAAATTGTTGAAATAATTTCTTGTAGATAAGATAATCCAAAGGTGCCTCCACCCATATAAACCCTAGAAGGTGCATCCCAAAGTAGTAAAAATCCAGGTTGGTTTATTGTGGTGTTCTCCACATCCCCATGTCCAGAAAAATAGATTATTGCTAGATCTCCTTCCTTCGAATCTTCCATAAGTTGGTACAAAGCACCGACAAACTGACCAGCAGTAGCTTTATCATTAAGCAACAAAGTGATATTATTCGTATCCAAATTACCACCATCTTTACTCGTTAAATAGGTTGCAAAAGCCTTTGCATCTTTGTCAGCATATGCTAAATCTGTAATTTTTTGATTTTGATAGTCAGAAATACCCACTATTACAGCTCTAGCAATTCCAGCATCTTTTAATGGTACTTTTATTACTGGGCTTATTCCCTTTTCTTGTGCAAATGAAAAAAAAGAAACAAATAATAACGATAAAGATAAAATTCTGATTATCATAATTTTAATCTAATTTATTTTAGCTGATTTTAGGATTTGGTACTTTTTCTATAAAATTACTCATTGTATTATTCCATTGAGGGGTATACTTTTGCTCTTTCCAAATTGAATCATTTTCAAGTACCCATTTAAAACAAAAACCGTGATGGATAGCCAAAGAAAGCCAATTATAAGCTGATACGGTATTTCCAATTTGCATATTTAATTTTGCTAATGAATATTCAATTGCTGGATTATTTGGATTAAGGCTTAAATAATTTGTATAATATCGAATCGCATCATTTGGTTGATTTCTAATAAATGGAGTCTGCCCATCAAGTCTTGAATCTCAGGTAAAGGAGATGGGTGATATGTTGAACGTGATCCAAAATGGATTTCGATTTTCAAAATTGTGATTATGGATTAAATATTTTGCAAAAAGCAAATTACCTACTTGATTAATCTGTTGATTGTCATACAAGTAAGACAACTGGTTGAAAGAGATTTTGAAAATTGATAGGTTGCATCTGAGGATGATATTAAGCTCATCCTTACATTTGTATTAGAGGCAACATTTTCAATAGATTTTTCAAAATAGGGGATTGATTGTCTTTTTGAACCCGCCCAGCCATAGATTTTTCCTACTTTATTAAATATATCAGCTTTTGTTTCTTTGTCATGGTACAACTTTTCGGCTTCTAAAAGATAATAGATGCCCTCTTTTCTTGGAGTTAATATTTTTCGAGCTTTAGTTATTAATTCATTTGTGCCTTTGATAACAATAGACCCTTCTTCTCCGAATATTCGATCTAAATTAATATTTGTTATTTTACCAATAGAGTCATAGACTGATAAATTATTGAGAACCAATTCTGTTCTATTGTTTTCATCAAAAAAAATAAATTCATTCGTGAAAGGAATGTAGATTATCGTATCTAAATAGTTGTATTGAGTACTTTTATCGGATAATTCATAAAGCATATTGCCAAGTTTATAATACCAATAACCATCAAATAGAAATTTTTGAATGGACCTTTTGTAAAACTCATTTAATCTGGATTTTGAGATATTTTCATTTTGGATATGCTCCAAAACTTGTTCTGATAACAATAATTTGCCTTGTTTTTCATAGAGTAAAGCAAGTTTAATAGCAGCATTGGGTTCGATTTGTTATTAAATTGATTAATTATTTCTTGATAAGATTTTTCTGCACTATCAAATTGAAACCATTGCTCTTATGATTGGATGCTAAAAAAAAATTATCCTCTATTTTCTCATAGTATTTTGATTGGTAAAATTCTTCAAAACAGGAGTGATTATAAGGATATTTTATTTTCATTAGTGATTTAAAATAAATGTCAAAATCATTTTTTTCTAAGTAATATTGAATAGCAAATTGAAACATAATCTCAGCCTCTTCCCATTTGTTTGTATCGTAATATATTTTACCTAAATAATGATAAACTAAGGGGTTCTTTGCATCTATTTTAAGGATGTTTTGGAAAATTTGAATCGCCTTTTGATAATTTTTTGCTGAATAATGATTCATGCCCCAACTAAAAAGTCCCATAATGTCTGTCTTCAAAAGATTCACACTATCAATTGTACATTCATTAGGAATCTTCGTTTGTATCGATTCAAAAAAAACCATATTATTTAAAACACTATTTTCAAAAGTATAGCCAATTTTCCTTTGGTTTGCCTCATGGAAAAATGAGTCAGCTTCCATATATTGAGTGGTTTTGAACAGAGATAACCCAACTTTTCAAAAAAAAAAAAAGGGTAAAAATGCTGGTCATTTATATCAATTGGCCTTCCTATAGTTTTCTTCTGCAAAAGAGAGAATTATATTTTTTTCTTGGATAACTCCCCCTGAAATTACACTGTAAGTGTTTTGTAGGTTTTCCCTTAAACTAATTGCTTTGAGCCCTGCTTTTTCCCCATCGGCTAATCTATTCAAAAGTGCATACAACCCAGTGATTTGCCCAGGAATAGCCCGTTGGTGCCATCGTCGTTGCTTTTAGATAGAGTTTCGGACTTTTGATACTCATTTTCAATTGATATATTACTCCTAATTCATTTTGGATATAAGCGGCATTACTATCAAGTTGAATTGCAGCTTGAAAAGCATCCAAAGCTATATTTAAAAGGCTGTCTTGGTTTTGAACGATGGGCAATTTTATTTTGCAACCAAACCCGTAAAATAATGTCGCTTCAGTTCCAAAATGTGGTATAACGGATCTTTTGGGTCTAAAAAAACTTCCATTCCTGTTGCTATCATCGATGGAAATGCATCATAGCCATTTTGAAAATATTGTAATATCTAGCTTTTTCCAACTCTGCCTCCTCTCCAGAAAAATAAAGATTGATTGCATCTTGCACTCTATTATGAATTACAGCAGCTAGTTGTTGACCAAAATATTTTTTTAATACGGGATCTTTTTTTAAAGCCACTGCAACTTCATTGCTTTCGAAGCTGCTATCTATTTTTTGATTTGTTCCCAAAGTATCTTTCGAAGTGTTTTGCCTAATAAATTTAAATTTGTAATGAAAAAGGAAGGAATCGATGATTTTGTCAGGTTCCAAATGCTCTAAAACAAAAAATTAAGCTCATCTTCAATGCTTTTTGTATTATATTTTTCGTTTTAAATGCTGTATATAATTGTCAGTAATAGATAATGTGACTGATTCACATCCATTGATCTGGAGGATGTGTTTGCACTTCAGAATTGGGAAATTCTCAATATTTTTTTGCTAATTCTTTTGATTTATTATCTACTATTGCAATTTTGTTTCTATTCTTTCCTGTAAAAACTGGATTTTGCTCCAATTTTTTGATGTTTTTGACATCTTCTGGTACTTTTTACCTAAATAATTTCTAATTTCTTGCAAAGTGATAATTCCATCATTATTTCCATCATCAGCCAAAACCCTGATAATCCATTGACAAGATAAAATGAAAAAAAGCACCTCTGCCGCCTCCCCACTCCCCCTCTTGAGCTAACTGATCTGATTCGCAAGATGCAATCTGATTTCTTTACTTTCTGCTTTATTGAGTTGTTCACCAACTAAATACTTCCTTGATTATCACTACCAGCTAGTTTTCCAGAATGGCAGGCATCCGTTATCAATATTACATTAGCCTCTTTGTAAGGATAAACTATTAGCCATGATATTCAAGTCTTCTATTTTTATTGCATTGTTAAGATAATTTTCATAAGGACTATCATATGACAACAAAATCCAAGTTTGTTTCACACTACTTTCTACATCTCCGTGTCCAGGCAAAATAAAAGTAAACTTGATCATTTTTTTGAGCTACTTCCTCAAGCCATTTTTTAGCGATATAGATGTTTGAAACGGTGGCATTTTTCGTTTTTAAATAATTTGATATTCGCCTCAGAAACGTTCCCACCAGCATTGGACAATAAGAAAATTGTAGAAATTTTGAGCATCGTTATGAGCATATTTCAAATCTGGAATCAGTGTATTTTGATAGTCTGATATCCCAATAATGAGCCCATATACATTTCCAGTAGTAAGTGATTCAGGTGCTAATTGAATTGATTTTTTCTGTGAAATTAGGACTCCACAATAAAAAAATAAGACGATTATGAATCTATGTTTTAACATTTATGTAAAATCAATGTTTAAGCAAATATAATACTATTAAAAAATGAAAACAATAAAATAAAATTTACTAAAATATTTTAAATACAAAATAAATGATTTCAATACCGAAATTCTGTATTAAAATTCTTTAAACACCTAAATATGTGACAAACAGGCAGATAGAAATTTTTAGACAATAAAATATAATTGATGATAAACATGGTTATTTTTACTAACAATAAAAAATTTATACCATCAACTTGAAAAATTTTGGCAAACTGATTGAAAACTTAAGAATTGTTTTTTTAACTTTTCTAATATTCCTTACTCAATTTGGGTTCACACAGTCACCTACCAAAAAATCATTATTGATCGGAGTTGGAAATTATCCTCAATCGGGAAATTGGGCTTCTTTATGCTCCACTAATGACTTGAAATTATTGAATATTGCTTTGATAAATGTTGGTTTTGAAAGTCGTAATATAGAAATATTGAAAGAGGACTCTGCAACCAAAAAAGGAATATTGGATGCCATCCAACGGTTTGAAAACAGACTGAATACTGGTGATATTGCTTATTTTCATTTTTCTGGTCACGGTCAACAAAAAGCTGATTTGGAGGGAGATGAAATAGATGGTTTGGATGAATGTATCGTACCATTTGATTCACCCAAAAATTTTGTTTTTGGAATATATGAAGGGGAAAACCTAATCACTGATGATGAATTAAACACCATTTTCTTAAAAATAAGAAAGAAATTAGGCGAAAAAGGACAAATAATCATATCATTAGATGCATGCCATTCTGGAACTGGGATTCGAGGAAATATTCAGGCTAGAGGTTCTACGACGATTATGGCAAGTGAAGAATATTTGAATAAAATTGCTTCGAAAGTTAATCAAAAAGAATACAATAAAATTCAAAAAAGCATCGAAATAACCGAATTGGCTCCAATGGTTGCTATTTTTGGTTCTGCCCAACATCAATTAAATTATGAAATGTGTACACCTAATGGGGAGCATTACGGATCGCTGAGTTATGCTATCTCAAAGGGCTTGAATTCTAACAAACCAGCACTTTCTATTAGAAATTTCTTTGATTTGATAAAAATTGAAATGAATACAATTGCACCTTTACAACAACCACAAATTGAAGGTGAGCAAGATAGGGCATTATTTAATGGGAAATTGACCACAAAGACAAATTACTTTCTTCCAATTCAAATGGTATCGGAAAGTGAGGTAAATATCAATGCTGGAATGTTACAAGGAATTTTTGAAAACACTGAATTTCAATTGTTTGAATCGTATTATTTAGAAAAAAAAAGATGCCAAACCTATTGCAAGTGGATTGGTAGTTAGAAGTGAATTAAATAGTGCCACAATCAAATTAAATAATAATATTGAAAAGGAGAGGTCCTGTAAGATGGTTTGTGGTGTCAAAATTTGGGATTGAAAATCAAAAATTAAGCCTTTCCACCAATAATTTGAATGATTTCATTTCAATTCAAATAAAACAGTTGATAACTAAATTTCTTTGGATATAAGTGAGAAAGAGCCAAATTTGATTTTCAAACAATCAAAGTCTGGTAATAAAGCTCACCTCACAATAGAGTCAGCTCAAGGTACTTCAATTGATAGTTTCGAAATATTTCAAAATAAGCTTAGTGAAAATAATTTAAAATCGATAGAACTGAGGTTGAAAAGATTTTTACAAGGAAAAGTGATAGAAATCTAAAGACAGAAGATGCTGAATTAGATGTAAGATTTGAAATAATGAAAATTTCAAACAAAGAGCTTTCTCACCATTGTTAGCAGGAATTGATGGTCTGAAAAGATTACAATTGAATACGACTTTTCAATTTAAAGTGAAAAATTTTGGAATACACCCAGCCTATTTCACCTTACTGGACATTCAGCCAGATAATTTGATCAATATATTATTGCCAGATAATAATACGACACCTGAAGAAATGCGGGTTTTGCCAGATCAAGAAATCCTGATACCTATTGTTTTTCAAGTTGGCTATCCTTTAGGTAATGAATTATTCAAATTGGTTGCTGCCAACAAGCCGATTGATTTAAAAACACCTCTAAGTATTAAAAGCAATAAAAATGAAAGTGATTTTGAGCAATTATTTAAATGTTTTGAAGACAATACTAATTCAAATACTCGACTAAAATCCCCAATTTCCATTGCAACAGATATCAATATTTTTTCAGACACATTCATAATTGAAAATTAATATGGATATCAACAAATCTACATTCCTTCATAGTCTCATTTACTCTTTTTAAGTTTATTAATATTGTATTTCTTGCATCACTTGCCAGTAAATCAGTTGTTTATAGATTCTTTCAGCGAAGCTGTAAAAACCACGACATTATGGATGTTGCATTTTCAAAATTCAGAAACTTCACGACACTTCTTTGATGAAAGATTGCTCATTATTAATTTTGGAAAACGGATAGGAAAAGATAGTGGAGGTAATAGAAATTGCCAATCGGAATAAGGTAAAGTTATCGGAATAGACTTGGTTTTTGATTCATTACATTTTAATCATAAAGATACTTTATTGTCAAACACCTTAAAAAAATATGACAATACTGTTTTAGGATATTATTTGTGGATGTAGAACAAAAAGATCATTTTTTGTAAAGTCAGACACTTTTTTCTCAAATGAAAAAGCGGAAGGCTAGTCAATTTAGCCAGTAATGATGGATTTACTGTTAGAGCTTTTGAACCATTTCATGAGATAAATGAAAGAAAAGAACCATCTTTTTCCGTAAAGTTGGCTTCATTTATGGATTCATCAATTATTGCTGATGAGCAAACTCATCAAGAAATGGAATGGATTAATTTTAGAAGGGTACAACCAGGAATTCAGAATAGGAGATTTCCTATTAATAGTAATGGAATTAGTCAATATACTATGTTGGATATCAATTCAATACTTCTATAGGTGCCTATTCTATGAACAATATTTTAATACAAAATATTACTTATTGGTTTTTGTGGGGAAGATGAAGAGGCATTTTCAATGACAGATCGTGACTTTACACCACTAAATGAACAATATACAGGTCGGTCGTTGCCAGATATGCATGGAGATGTAGTTCATGCAAACATCTTGGATACAAGGATGGACAACAAATCATGTTAGCTGGTCTTGTAGATAGTAAATCAACCAATATTTGGGTGTTTATCATCTTTGAAGACGGAGACCATGTTGCTGAAAAAGATGGTTTGAAAATACTAAATAGTATTCATAAAATTAAATAGTAATAAATCACATCTTATCAAATTTAAAAATGGCTGTCTGAAATGTAGTTTATTGCAATGTCGCTCCAATTCAAACGGGAGCGACTAAGCGAAACAAAACTTCTGAATCAGACAGCCATTTCTATTACCATTCTAATTCTGTATCAAAACGAGTCAAGCTTTCGAATTCACTAACTCTTTTATTGATAGCCTCTTTATTCAAATTTTCTATTGCTTTAATACTGAATTGCTCTACACAGAATGATGCCATTGCAGAGCCATAAATAATTGCTCTTTTCATATTTGTAAATGAAATATCTCCAGTCGCTGCGATATAGCCCATAAATCCACCAGCAAAAGTATCTCCAGCACCAGTTGGGTCGAACACTTCTTCTAATGGTAAAGCTGGAGCAAAGAAAACACCTTCCTCATGGAACAAAAGAGCACCATGTTCTCCTTTTTTGATAACCAAAAATTGTGGACCCATTGCATGAATTACTTTGGCAGCTTTCACCAAACTATGTTCTCCAGATAGTTGGCGAGCTTCTTCTTCATTAATTGTCAATAAATCTATTTTTTTAAGCACTTTTTTCAAGCTATCCATTGCAATATCCATCCAGAAATTCATCGTGTCCATAGCGATCAATTTCGGCTTAGAAGTCAGCTGATTGATTACTTGCATTTGTACATCAGGTGTCAAATTGCCTAAAAGGACAAATTCAACATTTTTGTATTTTCAGGAAGAATTGGATTAAAATCTGCAAGAACATTCAATTCGGTGGTTAAGGTATCTCTCGAATTCATATTAGTATGATACTTCCCTGCCCAAAAGAAAGACTTTCCTCCTTTCACAACTTCTATTCCATCAATATCCACTCCACGATCTCTCAAAAGTTGTAATGTTTTTTCATCATAATCTTCTCCTATCACCGAAACCAACTGAATTTTTGGTGTGAAATAAGACGCTGCAAGACCTGCATAAAGGGCTGCTCCACCCAAACTCTCTCTGCTTTTCCGTAAGGTGTTTCAATATCATCAAAGGCAACGGTGCCAATTGTCAATAAACTCATAATTTATTTATTTGATTATTAATATTTTAAGAACAAAATTAAAATTTTTTTAAAAAAAATCGCTACAAATATTGCACAATATCTAGAACTGTCATAACTTTGCAGCGCTATTTAAAAAAATAGATTCTTCCTTAGCTCAGTTGGTTAGAGCATCTGACTGTTAATCAGAGGGTCTCTGGTTCAAGTCCAGAAGGGGGCTTAGAAAGCCATTCAGAAATGAGTGGCTTTTTTATTTATTACTATCCTGATTGTCTCACTTTTTATCATTCTTTTCTATTCTTTTTTCAATAAAAATTTTAGGTGAATTGTGATGGAACAAGCTGTGAATTCAAATAAAAGACATTTCTGATAGATTTCTTTATGATCAGCTTTTGAAAAAATAGTTTTTATTAAAGATTTGTTAATCAATTGCATTTTTTTGGAACTGATACAGAATAAACACCATATTAGCATAAATTTTAAAAAATTAAAATAATGAGTAAAATACTAATTTTTTGTTTCGCCTCTGTATTATCTTTTTTTTCCAATGCTCAAAATAATGCACCATTAGATCCAGTAAAGTGGTTTTATGTGGCTCAAAAAACGGCAGATGGAGAATATAATTTGTTGATTACGGCTAATATTGAGAAAAAATGGAACATTTACTCTCAATATTTACCTTCAAATGATGGTCCTGTCGCTACTACTTTTTCATTTGAAAAAGATAATATTGCGGAGTTAGTTGGCAAAACAACTGAAGATGGCCACAAAAAAGAGGGTTTTGATGAAATGTTTGGAATGAATGTCGTTAAATTTACAGATAAAGTAGTTTTTACTCAAAAAGTCAAAGTAAAAAAAGGGACTAAATCAATAAAAGGGGTCGTAAATTATATGTGTTGTGATAGTGAAATGTGTTTGCCTCCTAAAGATGTAAGTTTTGAAATTCTATTGTAATAAATATTACAATCAATAATCAATAAATGTATTAATTTTACGTTTCTTAAAAACCTTCCTGGACATGCCTCGAAGGTTTTTTAAGTTTTCTAATTAAAGCCTAACCAATGAGATTATTATTTATTTTACTAGTTTCTGCCTTTTTTTTCGAATTTTACTTTTGCTCAGGATTTAGACCCAGCGAAATGGAAAGGAGAAATAAAAACACTTTCCAATAATGAATATGAATTAATTTTTAATTCTACTATAGAAGAAGGTTGGACTGTATATTCCCAAAAAATTGAAGGAGAAGGTCCAGTACCAACTTCATTTACTTATGCTCCAAATGCTTCCTATCAATTGGTTGGTGAGGCTATAGAATCTGGAGGAAGAAAAGAAATTTTCGATAAAGTATTTGGAATAAAATTGGCAAAATTTTACCACAATGCCATATTTACTCAAAAAATAAAAGTTAACGACCCAGCAGTTCCTATCAAAGGGTATTTCACCTTTATGACTTGTAATAGTGAAATGTGTTTGCCACCCAAAGATGTGAATTTTATTTTTGATGTAAAAAACAAAGCAATTACAATCGATGGTTATCAAAAACCTGAAAATGCAGTTGCATCCACTGTGACATCATCAGACCCAAAAGCACAAGGAACATTTGATTCGAAAAGAGCGATAGATGCAAAAAATCCTGTTGCAAATTGTGGCGTTGCTGCACAAAAAGAATCAGATAGTCTATTATGGGTATTTATATTGGGCTTTTTGGGTGGTCTTGTAGCTTTATTGACCCCATGTGTTTTCCCTATGATTCCTCTTACAGTGAGCTATTTTACCAAATCGAGTAAGGATAGAGCATCAGGCATCAAAAATGCACTCATTTATGGCTTATCTATCATTGTTATTTATGTAACCATTGGAATAGTAATAACATCCGTTTTTGGTCCTACCATTTTGAATGAAATGTCAACCGACATGTATTTCAATATGTTATTTTTTATCGTTTTTGTTGTTTTTGCAGGTTCGTTTTTTGGCTATTATGAGATAACATTACCGAGTAGCTGGGCAAATAAATCAGATAGTGCAGCTGATAAAGGAGGGTTACTTGGAATTTTCTTCATGGCTTTCACTTTGTCTTTGGTTTCTTTTTCTTGTACAGGACCCATTATTGGAACATTGTTAGTACAGGCAGTACAAAATGCTTCTGATTTTCTATTTGGTTTTATTCCGATAAAGCCTTTATTTGGAATGTTGGGTTTTGCTGTTGCTTTAGCATTGCCTTTGGTTTGTTTGCTGCTTTCCCAAGTTGGTTAAATAGCTTACCGAAGTCTGGAAGCTGGATGACAAATGTAAAAGTAACCTTAGGGTTTTTAGAATTGGCATTAGCTTTGAAATTTTTATCCACTGCCGATATGGTTCGCCATTGGGAGTTTTGAAATATGAATTATTTATAGGCATTTGGATTGTCTTGTTCCTAGGATTAGCACTCTATCAGTTCGGATTCATCCGTTTTGCACATGATGGTCCTTTGAAAAAAATAACTACTGGTAGATGGATTGTGGGCTTACTTTCATTAGCTTTTGTAGGCTACATGAGCACTGGTTTCTATAAGCCATTAAGCTTATTAAGCGGATTAGCACCACCCGTACATTATAGTTGGTGGGGACCTAAAAGTGAAAAACATGATGGTCCAGGGTGCCCTCATGGTTTAGAATGTTATCATGATTTCGATGAGGCTGTGAAAGCTGCAAAAGAAAAGAATAAACCAATTTTTGTTGATTTCACAGGATTTGGTTGTGTGAATTGTAGAAAAATGGAAGAAACGGTATGGGTGAAGCCAGAGATATTGAAACATTTAAATGAAGATTTCATCGTTGTTTCATTATATGTGGATGATCAGGAACGTATTTTTCCGGATGATAAACAAAATATTTGATTGATAAAAAATAATGGGCAGAAGCTACGAACCAAAGGAAGTAAGTGGAGCTCATTTGAGATAAATAATTTTGGAATTTCTAGCCAACCTATTATGTGCTAATGGCTAATGATGGATTAACTGTTTTGAATCCTCCAGTTGGTGGGTTGATGCCTGAAGCAGATTTTAAAGCATTTTTGGAATGTGGATTGAAAGCATTTAATGACGGAATGAAATAAACAAAAAAGAGGGACTAAATTTTTTTAGTCCCTCTTTTTTTTGCAATTATTTCAATTTCTTTTTTGATATCCCATCTATAATAGATGTCTGATAATAAAATGGTTAGAATTCCAAAACCAATAAAATAGGTTCTAATAACCCAAACTTTATTATATATTTCCGGGTAGAATGGTCTGAATAACAATAATTCGAAACCTATAACCATTGCAGAAATTAAAAATATTAAAATGCCTATAGCTCTTGCATTTTTAACATAAGCAGGCAAATCACATCTTTTACATTTCTTATAAAAACCAATCGTAAATTTATCTTTCGGATCTAATTTAATGAGTTCGCTCAATATATGACTACTTGCAGCTAAATTGCCAATATTAAAATAAGAAACAGCCTTTTTGAATAAAGTAGTATAGAAAATATCTTCTCCTCTATGATATTTTATATTGTATTCGATAGATGCCTCGATGATTTTATCGCAGATTGCTAAATGTTTATAATATTTTCCAGTTTCAAAAAGTGCATTTGCATAGATGATTTGCATTTCGAAATTTTCATCAAAATCCAATTTCATGATATGCTCTTTCTGTTCTTCGTAAAAACGAATTACAGTTGTATGAGCATTTTCATCTATTTCTTTGAAAGCCCAATACACATTATCATATGACTGTACCGGATCTAAAAACACTTTTATTTTTTTATATTATTAAACGAATTTTCGTGCCAATTAGTTGGTTCAAAAAAATCAATTTTTAGGATGTAGTTGATAAAGGATTGGTTTACTCGGACTCACATCTATTTCAAAGCTAGCAATCTGTAGATTCAAAAAATAAATTCCATCTTTAATCTTATCATCCACATAAATCAATTCCGTTATCGTACAATTTTCTCTAGTGTTTTCTGGATATTGCCAAAAAGCTTTGTGAGCCAACAATTTTCCACCATCTTCTTCTCTATCTACCGATGGTAAATCAATCAACAAATGTTGGATGCCCATCGAAACAAGATATTGGATAGCTTCATGATGTACAAACGTTGGATTTGTACCAGAATATTTATTATTTTGTTTCTCTAAATGATTTGGAATTGTTCTAATAATAATTGCTTCTACCTCATTTTTTTCTAATAAATGCTCCAGTTGATTTTTTAAAATTACTCTATCCCCATTTTCTAAAATGGTCGGAATAACGGTGTGCAATTTAGCGATTTTATGATAATTTTTCAAACATTTATTGATACTATAATGCTCTTTTGCAATATGGCCGACACATTCAGTATGTGTTCCATTACCATGTGGGTTAATACGAACATTCAGAAAATTGACAGCACCTCCTTCAGCTGTTGAACCTACAAAATCACCCATTCTGACAGGTGCAGTTTCAAAGAAAGGTGCATAAAAACAATTCACTTGGTTTTCATCTTCAATCAATGGTATCGAAATATCGATTGGTTTTGATAAATCTACTTCGTAAGTATTCTGATTATGAGTCAATTGAATAATCATAGCTCTATTTTATGTCATCATAAAATGGTGCCAATTGTGGGCAATTTTTCTTTAAAGCATTTTCTGCTTTTTGTTTATTTTCGTCTGAATCTATTTTTCCATATTTAGATTCCACAGAGTCAATACAAGATTTCATTTTTGTATATAATACTTCTGCCTTTTCAGTCAATTTTTTCATATCTTCTCTTGGAGCGTCTTTTTCTTGCAAAGCGGATAGCTCTTCATTTAAACTATTCAATCCCGAATTAACATAACAATTACAAACTGCATTTGAAACTGCATCAAAGTCTATTTCTTTCTTTTTTTGTGAATTGTTCGTTTCATGTTTACAAGAAGCGAAAACAATCAGTATGACTAAATATTTAATAAAAATTCTCATAATATTTTTTTCAATAATTAAAAAGCAGATAATAATTCAAAAGTAAATTTATTTGATAAAATAGGTAACTTTGTGGCAATAAAAATTGTTAAAAACACTATAAATATTGTTTTATCAATAATTATCAATAAAAATATGATAACTGAAATAATAAATGTTGCAAATCTAAAATGTAATGGATGTGCAAACACAATTAAAAAGTCAATCTCAAGTTTAGAAGGAGTAAGTGATGTTGTGGTGGATAATGATGAGATGACAGTATCTGTAAATTTTTCGGAACCAGCATCTAAGTTGGAAATAGTTGAAAAATTGAAATCTTTGGGTTACCCTGAAGCAACTGAAGAAAATGGCTTATTGACTCAGGCAAAAAGTTATGTAAGTTGTATGATCGGTAGAATGAACTAATATGAAAGAATTAATTTTTACAGGTTGGAATATTCAGAGAATATTGAAAATGATAATTGGAGTTTCCATAATTGTATTATCGATAGTCCAAAAAGAGCATTTACTATCATTTTTGGGTGGACTGTTGATATTTCAATCATTGTTCAATACTTGTAGCAACGGAAGTTGTAATAGATAATAATTTTATATGGCTAAACAAGGTTTTTCAGATTTAATAAATAGCGATACCCCTGTTTTAATAGATTTTTTTGCAGAATGGTGTGGTCCATGCAAAATGATGAAGCCAATTTTGGAAGATTTTAAAAATAAAGTTGGGGATAAAGTAAAAATTTACAAAATTGATATTGATAAAAACGAGTCAATTAGCCAAAAGTATAATATTCAAAGTGTCCCGACGCTGATTTTATTTAAAAATGGGCAACAAGTTTGGAGAGAATCTGGCGTTCCTACGGTTTATCAATTACAACAAGTTCTAGAGAAAGTTTAATTATTTAACTTTACTTCTGACTAATTGTACAATTGAAACATCTACCGACAATAAATTAGCTATAGTTTCATTATCGAATTTGGAATTTTTGATTAAATTTTTAATACTATTATGAATTCCCTTTTCAATTCCCTGCTCAATACCTTTTTCGATTCCTTTCTCAATCCCTTGTTTATACAGGAAATCTTTTTCAACTTCTATTGTGATTGGCATATCATTATTTATTTTTATAGTTAAATCTTCTACTTTTCTTAGTCTAGATAAAATTAATAGTTGATTCAGATATTTTGAAAAATCATGTTCTGATTTTGCTATTTGCTTTAGTCGCTCAATTAACAAACGCAATATTCGTTCACTTTGTTCCTTCGGATAATTACTAAGCACAGCTAATAATACTACTTCCGGAATTTGTGAATTTAATAATTGTTCTGTATTTAGTGAAAAAATATTAATTATAACAAATCCTTCAAATAGTTCATTTTTATCTAAATAGTTTTTTTGATTGAAATATTCAGTTCCAAGGTTTATTACAAAATGTTTTATGGGCAATTTTCTTTTTCTAAATGCAATGCCATGATATTCAGCCATCCTATAAATCATGTCTTTATCATTTTTGGTCTGAAATTCAAGGTGTAACAAAAACCTATCATTTTTGTCCGAATGAATTTCATAAAAGAAATCCATTTCTCTTTCTATCGTCGTTTGAAGTTTATCTTTTAATATTTTATAACTACTGATTTTTATACCCATTGATTGCTCAATTAAAGGTAAGAAAATACTTTCTGCATTTTCCTTAAAAATCTTATCGTATAGATTGCCTTCTTTTTCTGGATGATTCATTTTCAAAAATAAATCATTTTTTAATTATTTCAAATCTAAATTAATCTATTTTTGTTCAACTAATTATTCTTTAATTTAGAAAGTAAGATATATGAGGTTTTCAATATTAATAAGTTTCTTTTTTTTATCAATTTCAATTTTTGCCCAAAAACCAAAACAACTTCAATCTAGTGAAATTTTTGAAGCGATAAAAAAATTAAATGTTTTGGGGTCTGTTATGTATGTTGCAGCCCATCCTGATGATGAGAATACTCATTTAATCACCTATTTGGCAAATCAAAGACATTATGATACCCGATATATTTCCTTGACTAGAGGGGATGGTGGACAAAATTTAATTGGATCTGAAACTCAAGATTTGTTAGGAGTCATTAGAACACAGGAATTATTGGCAGCCAGAAGATTGGATGGTGGATTACAGTCATTTTCAAGAGCAAATGATTTTGGATATTCCAAAACACCAGACGAAACTTTGGAGCTTTGGGACAAAAAAGAAGTGCTTTCAGACCTGGTTTGGGCAATTCGACAATACCAACCTGATGTAATAATTAATAGATTTACGAATACTACTGATCGTCCCAATCATGGTCACCACACTGCCTCTGCAATACTTTCTCTAGAAGCTTTTGATATTGTAAATGATAATTCTAAATTTCCTGAGCAATTAAATTATGTTTCTACTTGGCAACCCAAAAAGCTGTATCAAAATGCATCATGGTGGTGGTATGGAAGCCAAGAAGCTTTTGCAAAAGTTGATAAATCTGCTTGGTCTTCATTGGATATTGGGGTTTATTATCCATCTAAAGGGTTGTCTAATAGAGAAATAGCGGCAGAAAGTAGAAGCCAACACAGATGCCAAGGAATGGGAACATTAAGTGAAAGAGGCACTTATATGGAATATTTTCAACCTTTAAAAGGTGATATGAAAGGTGGTGATTTATTTGAAGGTATCAACACTACTTGGAGTAGAGTAGAAGGAGGTAAGCCAATAGAGGCTGTGATAAACGATGCTATAAACAATTTTAAATTTGAAAACCCATCTAATATTATCCCTCAATTATTGAAAGCAAAATCAATGATAGAAGCTTTGCCCAATGGTAATTGGAGAAACAATAAGCTGAAAGATATAAAGGAAGTCATCAAACAATGTTTGGGATTGTATTTGGAAGCCTCTGCAAATACGTATGCTGCCACTCCAGGCGACTCAGTTTCAGTAAATTTGGAAGTTACCAATCGTTCAGAACAGCCAATTTCGGTGCAATCTATCATTTTTATGGGTAGTGGTAGAGATACGACGATTAATTTTTCTCCAAAATTCAATACTCCTTTTAAATTTAAAACAAAAATAAAAATCCCTGAAAATGCTGAGCTTACTGGTCATTATTGGTTGCAAGATGCTGGTACTCCCAATATGTACACTGTTAAAGATCAGACAATGAGAGGGTTAGCGGAAAATATTAGAGCTAGTAAAGCTACTTTCTTAATTAGTGTGAATGGTAATATTATTGATTATACCATTGATATTAATTATAAATGGGAAGATAATGTAAAAGGGGAGTTGTTTCGGCCATTTGAAATCACACCTCCTGTTTTTGTCAATTTTACTGAAAAATCATATGTTTTTCCTGATAATAACTCAAAAACTGTACGCCTGAAATTAAGAGCTGGAAAAGATAAAATTCAGGGGAAATTAGCATTACAATTGCCTTATGGATGGATTTCAACACCCAATAGCTTAGATTTTAACCTTGACTCAAAAGAAGAAGAAAAGATTTACCAATTCGAAGTGAAAAGCAATAATTCGGCAGCGGAAGATTGGGTACATGCTGTTGCAACAATTGGAGGACAAACATATGATAAAGAAGTACAATATATCAATTATGACCATATTCCTATACAAACAGTAATGAGACCCAACAAGGCTAAGTTTACTAAATTGAATATTATTACAAAGGGGAAAAATATTGGATATATCATGGGAGCTGGTGACGAAATTCCAGCATCTTTAAGACAACTTGGATTTGAAGTTAAATTATTGAATGACAATGATATAACAAAAGAAAATTTGAAACAATTTGATGCGATAATTACTGGAATTAGAGTATATAATACAAATGAAAAAATGAAATTTCATCAGCCAGTCCTTTACGATTATGTAAATAATGGTGGAACTTTGATTGTCCAATATAACAATAATAGCGACCTTTATCTTAATGATGTAGCTCCTTTCTCGATGAAATTATCTAGAGATAGAGTTACAAAAGAAAATGCCGCAATTACAATCTTAAAACCAGATCACTGGGTATTGAATACACCAAATAAAATCACACAAAAGGATTTTGAAGGATGGATTCAAGAACGGGGTTTATATTTTGCAAATCAGTGGGACAATCAAAAATTGGAGACAATTATTGCTTGCAATGATCCAAATGAGACACCAAAGGATGGTGGAATGTTGATTGGAAATTATGGTAAAGGAAAATATATTTTCTCCGCTTATGCTTGGTTTCGGCAGCTTCCAGCTGGAGTTTCTGGTGCCTACAGAATTTTTGCGAACATGATTGCAGGAGGCAAATAGTGGAATAAAGTCTTTTTGTCAAATTTTTTTAAAATTAAACTTATTCTTTAAATAAAATTTATTTGAATTATCGACTAAAGCACTTGTTTTGTATTTTCTTTTCCTCGAAGTTTGTGTATTACAACAAAACAGAGCTTTTTGCGTTAATTAAGCCAATACGAAACCCAACTTTAAACAAGTAATACCCTTTGTTTAATTCATAAATAGCATGTTTAAAGATAATTATCAACTATTAATAGAACGTCTCGATCAATTTATTCGTAAATATTACGTCAATCAATTAATCAGAGGCTCTTTATATACTGTCGGAGTGGTTCTAGGGGCGTTTGTATTTTTCAACGTTTTAGAATATTACTTATATTTAGGCACCACCCTTCGTAAGCTGTTGTTTTACAGCTTTATTGGCTTATCATTGTATTCTCTGTTTACATGGATTATTTTGCCTATCATACATTATTACCGCCTCGGAAAAGTGATTAGTCACGAACAAGCTGCAAAAATAATTGGGGATCACTTTGTGGATGTAAAAGACAAATTGATTAATATTCTTCAATTAAAGCAACAATCATTTAGCTCTTATCAAGCAGACTTAATCAATGCAAGTATCAACCAAAAATCAGAACAATTAAAGCCTGTTCCTTTTAAGGCTGCTATAGATTTTGCCAGTAATAAAAAATATATAAAATATGCTTTGCCCCCATTATTATTGTTGTTAATCATACTTTTTGCTGCACCAAGTATTATCAAAGAAGGTTCTAAAAGGTTGATAAATAATAATAAAATATATGAGAAAGAAGCACCTTTTAAGTTTGTAGTCAATAAAGAAAATTTGAAAGTAGTTCAATTTGAAGATTATGACTTGAAAGTGAAAATAGATGGTGAGGTGTTGCCAAATGAAGTATTTGTGAACATTGATAATGTACAATATAGATTGACAAAAGAGCAACCAAATCTCTTTACCTATAAATTTGCAAATGTTCAGAAAACTACTGATTTTCAATTATATGCAGGTGGTTTTCGGTCTGAAGGGTATCAATTAGATGTTTTAGCAAAACCAAATATTGCTGGTTTTCAATTACATTTGGATTATCCTGATTATACTGAAAGAAAGGATGAATCGCTCAATAATGTAGGAGATATAGTGGTGCCAGCTGGTACAAATATAAAATGGGATTTTGATGCACAACATACAGATAATCTGAAAGTTAAGTTCGGTGAAAATGGGCAGTTTGATCAAGCAAAAAGGGTAGGTGAAAATTATTTTTCATTTAACCGCAAAGCAATGAGCGATGAAAGATATAAAGTATTTATCTCAAATGCTCACTTGCCAAATGGAGATTCAATTGGATATTCTATTACTGTTATTCCAGACATGTATCCTTCCATTTCAGTACAACCTTTTATAGATAGTACTAATAATAAAGTTATCTTTTTTGCTGGGGATATTTCTGATGATTATGGGTTTAGAAATCTATCATTTAATTACTCAATTAAAGGTTCTTCAGGAAAAGAAACTTCAAAAAATTCTTTAAAATTACAATTGCCAACAGGCAAGCAAGGTCAATATAAATATACTTTTGATGTCAATTTGTTAAATTTAGCTCAGGGCGACGAAGTAAGTTATTATTTTGAAGTGGTAGATAATGATGCAGTTCATGGTGGAAAACCATCCAAGACGAATTCCATGACTTTCAAGATGCCTACAAAAGAAGAATTACAGCAACAAGCTGCTAAAAATAATGACGAAATCAAAAAAGATTTAGAATCTGCTATGAAAGAATCTAAAAAGATTCAGGAGGATTTGAAAAAGATACGTGAAAAGTTATTGCAACAAAAAGAACCAGATTGGCAAACCAAAAAGGATCTAGAAAAATTATTAAATCGACAAAAAGAACTGGATAAACAGATAGAAGAAGCCAAAAAGAATTTTGAGGAAAATAAGAAAAATGAGACTCAAAATCAAGATGAAAAGAA
The DNA here is from genome assembly GCA_016710625.1 of Saprospiraceae bacterium. Lineage (GTDB taxonomy): Bacteria > Bacteroidota > Bacteroidia > Chitinophagales > Saprospiraceae > JADJVK01. Next base: position 104,944 of record JADJVK010000011.1, on the reverse strand, counting down.
GCAGGATAAACAAGAGAATATGGAAAAAATCTTCGACCAACTTCAGGACGAAGAAATGAAAAAGCTGATGCAGCAGATTGAAGAGTTGATGCAAAAAATGGATAAAGACCAAGCTCTTGAAAAACTAGAAAAGTTCGAACAAAAAAACGAGGAGCAGAAAATGGAAATGGACAGAATGAAAGAACTGTTCAAGAAATTGGAATTGGAGCAAAAGAAAGATGAGGCGATAGAAAAATTAGAGGAGCTAGCAAAAAAAGAGGAGCAACTCAGCAAAGATTCGGAGAATAATCAAAAATCTCAAGAAGAATTGAAAAAGGATCAAAATGAGATAAAGAAAGAATTTAATCAGCTTCAAGAGAAAATGAGAGATATCGAGAAGAAAAGTAAGGAATTAGAAAAGCCTAAAGATCCTGGAACAGATAAGGAGCAAGAGAAAGAGATTGAGAAAGATATGGAAGAAAGTAAAGATCAATTAGATCAAAAGCAAAACAGCAAAGCTTCCAAGTCTCAGAAAAAGGCTGCAAGTAAGATGAAAAACATGGCTAATAAAATGAAATCTGACCAAGAAAGTGCAGAAATGGATCAGATGGAAGAGGATATGAAAGCCATGAGACAGCTGTTAGAAAACATTGTCAATCTATCTTTTGACCAAGAAAAATTGATGAATAATTTTTCTAAAACAGCAATTGCAACCCCAACCTTTGTGTCTTTAATTCAGCAACAACATAAATTGAAGGATAATTTTATGCTGATACAAGATAGTTTGCAAGCTCTCAGCAAGAGAGTTTATCAAATAGAAGCTTTTGTTACTGAGAAGGTTATGGAGATAAATGCCAACATGAATGAAAGCATTGAAAAATTGGAAGATGTCATGTCACCTGCCAACAATCAATTGAGGGTGGTGCAAGAACCAGCTAGTTCTCATCAACAAAAAGTAATGAAAAATGCTAATGATTTAGCCTTGATGTTGAGTGAGTCAATGGAAGAGATGCAAAAGCAAATGGGAGAATCAATGCCAGGAAACCAGTCTTGTAATAAGCCTGGTGGTAAAAACCCAAAACCAGGAAAAGGAGGAAAACCAAAAGATGTCATGTCGGAAGGCCAAAAGAAATTAGGAGAAGACATGAAAAAAATGAAAGAAGGCCAAAAGGGAGGTCAACCAGGAATGGGTGGACAGGATGCAAAATCTTTTGCTGAAATGGCTGCACGACAAGCAGCAATGAGAAAAGCTCTTAGAGAACTGCAAAAAGAAAATCAACAAAAAGGAAAAGGCTCAAAAGAATTGCAAGATATAATTGATGGAATGGATAAGGTAGAAACTGATTTGGTGAATAAAAGACTAACCAACGAAACCATCAAAAGAGTAGATGATATTCAAGTGAAATTATTAGAATCGGAGAGAGCAGAGAGAGAAAGAGAATATGATGAAAAGAGAAAAGGCGAGACAGCAAAGGATTATGAACGAAAAATGCCGCCTTCATTACAAGAATATCTTAAAAAGAGAGAAGCAGAGATAGAATTATATAAAACCGTTTCACCAAATTTGAAACCTTTTTATAAAAATTTGGTAGAAGAATATGTAAAAACTTTGAAAAAAGGATAAATACCCTTAGATTGCATACTTGTTTGGCAAAGGCTATGCAAAGAATGTAGAAAACACTGAGAGTAAGAATATTAGCTAACTGAGAATCAAAATCACGACTATGCATCTAAGAAATCCAGTTCCTGGAGGTGCAAATGTTGCCACTGCTAGAGAAGTTATGATGTTAAGTATTTCATCTTGTCCTTCAAATATTGAACGAGTTGAATTATTAATGCACCAAATTTCGGAAAGATTCAGGATTGCTCCTGATGTGTATGGTAACATTTTAATAAGCCTTACAGAAGCTGTTAACAACGCAATCATTCACGGAAACGGGAATGATCAATCTAAGAAAGTTCAAATTGTAGTGAAAAAAGATAACGCTTCATTATGTTTTGAAATCAAAGATGAGGGACCAGGTTTCGATCACGAAAGATTACCAGATCCGACAGCACCAGAAAACTTGTTTACAATCGGCGGCAGAGGCGTATTTTTGATGAAACAATTATCCGACGGCATTCGATTCGATAACAATGGAAACACAGTAGAAATGGCTTTTAAAGTATGATTTTTCCAAGTTTACCACTTGATGAACAACCCGAACATATCCAATTTTTTTTTGAAGAAGTACAATTCCCATTTTTGTATCCCGAACTAATATCCAAATGGATTATAGACTCACTCACAGAAGAAAAAAAAGCCATAAATTCAATATCCTATATTTTTTGCAACGATTCTTATTTACTACAGGTGAATCAAGAATATTTGGCACATGATACATTTACGGATGTTATCACTTTCCAATACCATGAATCGAAGGAAGAACCTATCGAAGGAGATATTTTTATTAGTACTGAACGAATTGCTGAAAATGCAGTCAAATTTGATACAACTTTTGATATCGAATTGCAAAGAGTGATGATTCATGGTGCCTTACACTTGGCTGGTTACAAAGACAAATCCACAAAGGATAAAACTTTGATGACCGAGAAAGAAAACTATTATCTTTCCAAATTTAAAATTTAATATATCTTATGAGACAATGGATATTGATCTTTTTCTCCATTTTTGCTAGTTTATTAAGCTGTAATGGACAAAAAAATATACCACCCATTTCTTGTGAAAATACTGCTTTTGATAAAAAAGTTAAAAGTATGTTGAATTTTGATGTTCCAACTGTTGATATAGAATTTGCCCATAAAAATCAAGAAAAATTACTTTTCCTCGATGCAAGAGCATGGGAAGAGTTCGAAATGAGCCACATTCAAAATGCAAGATATATCGGATTTAATAATTTTGATATTTCCAAAATTAAAGATATAGCCAAGGATAAAAAAATTATCGTTTATTGTTCCATCGGCTATAGAAGTGAGATAATTTCCAAAAAATTAAAAGAGAATGGCTTTCAAAATGTGTTTAATTTATATGGAAGCATATTTGAATGGTGTAATAAAGGCTATCCCATTTTTGATATGAACGGCAATGAGACAAAAAATTTGCATACTTATAATAAGAAATGGAGTCAATATGTTTATAATGAAGATATTATGAAAAAGTGGTAGCTAGTCTTCATACATTTTTTTCATTTTTTTGATAATAGAAACCATATTTTTTCTAAACTCTTTAGGTGAAATCACTTGTATATCCTTTCCATAACTTAAAATTTTAGATTCCAATTGAGCATTCCAAACAGTATTTATTGCTATTTTAATATTCGATTCGTTCTCAGAAATAATTTGTTGTGAGGAATGGATGGGATTTAATTGCAGCTTATTTTTAAACTCAGCAGCTACTTTAAGATAGATCAGACTAGCATTTTCTTCAGCTAATTCCTTTTCTAATGCCAACTTTCTGCTTAATTCGTGCTCCAATAAATCAATACTTTCTGAAAAATTTGCCATATTTTCAAATGCAGTTATTGTATGCAATTGTGCAAAAGCATTTTTTACTTTTTTAATTTCTATTTCTGATGGGTGCGACTTAAATATTGAAAATTCTGGAAACTCATATCTATAGTATTTACCATTGTAAACTTCAATAGATGCTGAATAATATGCTCTAAAATGATGAATATCAAGCTGTAAGGTTCTTGTCCCAATTTTCTCGCCTCCAAGCTCATTTGATATTGCTTCAATAATATCCTTCAAACTCCATTTGTTTTTAAAATCTTTCAAACATTTGTCTAATATTTTATATCTTAAAGCAGACTTATCAATATTTGCCATTTTGCTATGCATTTAATTTACGTTGTATAAATTTGAGTATAATATTTTAAAGATTCTTATTATTGTTGATAATTTTTTCAAATGAAAATAAAACTTTTCGATTTCTTAAAAGACTTTTTCAAAAATGACATTAGCCTTTTACTGACTTTTGGTTATATATTTTTGATATTTATTGGTATGATTTTTAATTCCATTTATTTTTCAATGCATCATATCAATATTTTTAGATATTCTGATATTACCGATTTCTTACTTGCTCCATTTAGGGATATTTTCATTCTTATATTTACGATTGGCTCCATTCTAGTGATTATTATTGTAGTAAGAATAGATGATTATTTCATGCAAAAATTTCCAAAAACGTATTTGAAAATAAAAGTATTTAAAAAAAATAGAGAAAAACACGAATCATGGTTCGAAGTAAAGGGTGTTTCAATATTAATTATAATTTACATTGTTGCTGCTGCTTTTCAATATGCTGTCTATCGTTCTGAAAGGATTGATGAGCAAAGATTAAAGATACAAGATTCTGTTTTTAAGGACAATAAATTCAACCCATCAGATTCAATCTATTATCTAGGGAATACAAATCAATATATTTTTGTGAAAAACCATTCGAAAAATGAGGCATATATCATTCCGACTACAGATATCGTTAGATTAACTTTGCATAAATAGCTTAATTTTTATTAAACTTATATAACTAGACTTATATTTGCTTTTCTTGAATCAGAATATTTTTTTATGACAGAATCCATTATTCTAAAAGATATAAATCATTTCGTTACAGATTTCTTTAAAAAGAATATATCTGCAGAATATGTTTTTCATGATTACCAACATACATTGAATGTAGTACATTCTGCTTTGGAAATTGCTGAAAATAGTGGATTGGAAAGTTCTGATTTAGAGTTAATTACGATAGCTGCCTGGTTTCATGACACTGGATATATAAAAGGAAGCGATGGTCACGAAGCTAGAAGCTGTGAAATTGCAAGGGCATATTTAACAAATCTTAAATATCCAGAATCAAGGATTGCTCAGATAGAAGGCTGCATTATGGCAACAAAGTTGCCTCAAACGCCACAAAATTTTATGGAGCAAATTTTGGGTGATGCAGACATGAGCCATTTGGGCAAAAGAAGCTATTGGGACAGATGTGAGCGAATTCGTCAAGAGCTGCAATTGACCAAGGGAATTAGCATGAATGACGAAGAATGGGTAGATTTTGAAATCACTTTTTTGCAAAATCATCGTTATCATACTCCTGTTGCACAGTCGCTTTATGATGATAGAAAGCAAAAATATATCAAGCAACTCAAGGAGCTGAAACACGAACAAGACTTAAAAAACACATTAACTATCAACGAATTAGCAGATAGGATAAAAGCAAAAGAAGATAAAAAGAAAGAAAAGGAGAAGGAGAAAGTGAGTAGGGGGGTAGAAACTATGTTTCGAACCACCTATCGTACACATATAAGTTTAAGTACCAGTGCCGATAATAAGGCACATATTATGTTGAGTATCAATACTATTGTGCTCTCTTTAGCGGTTTCTAATTTAGTTGTGAAGTTTCAAGATAATCATAGATTCATATTGCCGACAATTGTTTTAGTCGCAGTTTGTCTGATTTCAATGGTGTTTGCGACTTTGGCCACCAGACCCAAAATTACGGAGGGTAAAGTGACCAAAGAAGCGATTTTACAAAGAAAAGCAAATCTGCTTTTTTTCGGCAACTACTATAATATGAAATTGGAAGAATTCCACTGGGGTATGATGGAAATGCTAAAGGACGATGACTTCCTATATACAGCAATGACTAGAGATCTCTACTTTTTAGGTGTAGTCCTCGGGAAAAAATATCGGTACTTAAGTATTTGCTATGATATATTTATGTACGGATTGATTTTTGCTGTTTTATCCTTTGCAGTAGTTTTTATTGCATAATTCTTACTCTAATTTGAATTTAACAGGTAAGGTGAATCTAACATCGATTTCTTTGCCATTTTGTTTTCCAGGAGTCCATTTGTCCATTGATTCAAGCACTCTTATGGCTTCATTGTCAAGGGCTAAGAAGCCATTTTTTATCATAATTTCAGTAAGGGGCTCCTTAGTTTTAGAACTGATGCGTCTTGCTTTTGTTCTCTCAAGATTCTCTGAATTGTAGGCAGACCTTGCCACTTTAATGTTATACAAAATCCCATCTTTTCCTACAATAAAACTTAAGACGACCATCCCTTCTGCACCAATTTCTCTTGATAATGCTGGATATTTAATATGTGCACCTAAATATTTTATCAAATCTTGCATCTCATTCCCATATTTAGGCATTTTATCAACAATAGTATAAATAGTACTATTTTTTTCATCTAATAGTTTTCCATGTAGAGTTGTACTATCTTTTTGAGCATAAATACTCGTTCCTAATACAAAAATTGAAAGAAATAGGGCAAAGGAAACCTTAATCTTTTCAAAAGATGTGGCGTTTTTTTTGCTAAGCATAAGTAGTCTTTTTTTTATTTGTGAAGAATTAAATTGATTTACAATTGTTAATTGGTTGTTTTTTAAAAGGTTTTGAATTAATAAATTTCCGTATTCTTTTCTATTAAAACGATTTATCACATTTTTATCGGCTTGGAATTCATGGTTTTCTTGACATAATTTTAAATAAAAGTAGGGTAGAGGGCTAAACCAAAAAATACATTTGATAATGTGTATGAAAATAATATCCAAACTGTGCTTTTGTTTTACATGAGAAATTTCATGTTGCAGAATCATTTCATTTGCTAAATATTCAGCTCCGGGTAGAAAGATTTTATTGAAAAACGAGAAGGGGCTTTCCACTTTTTCATTTATAACCATTTTATACCCATTATGGTAAGTGATATTTTTTTTAAGATTATTTATTTTCATTAATTTATAGATCAGCATGAATGAAGAAAAGAGAAATCCAATAATATAAATCAAAAGAATATTGCTGAATTGATTTGTATCATTTTGTGAAAAATTTGCCAATTCAAAATTCTTAGCTGTTGCTTTTATTTCACTTATGGCAGAAATATTGAAAGTTATAATATTTGAAGTATTCAAAAAATTCCAATTAATAATTGGACTGATAATGCTGATGAGTAGTGAACTTATTATATAAACTCTATTGAATTTGAAATAATAACTGTTTCTACAAAATGCAATATAAATTATTAAAAATATAAGCATTAAAATATTGGATTCAATGAAGTATTTTAACATTTTTTAGTTGTCTAATTGATTAACAATGTCTTGTAATTCTTTGATATTCACTGATTTCTCATGGACTAAATGTGAGACAAGGTTATTTACAGACCCATCAAAGTAATTATGTACCATCAATTTTAGTTGGGCAGCTCTATATTGATTCATGGTGATTATTGGAAAATATTCATAGGTTTTCCCATAGGATTTATGATTCACAAAACCTTTTTTTTCTAAAATTCTAACTATGGAAGAGATACTACTATGTGGCGGTCTCGGCTCACCTAAGTCATCTAATAATTCACTGACCGTGCAATGTTCTCTTTTCCATATCAGATGCATAATTTCCTCTTCTACTTTAGTTAATGATTTCATTATTTTTGTTTTTGTTCTAAATATTTAATCCGTTCTTCCACTGATTTCCTAAAGGTTTTATCACTGGTTGTAAGATATGTTTTATATAATTCGATTGCTTTTGGTTTATTTTTCATTAATTTCAGCATATTGGGCTAAATAAAATAGTGTTTTCCCATCTTGAACAAACTCATTCGACATAGTAAATGCATGAAAAGCTTTTGGTGTATTTCCTTCTAATTGGTAGATCTCCCCTAAATTTTGGTAATAGATACCCAAATCATCAGATGTCCCAGCACTGATTGCTTCATTATAATGGAAAATTGCTTTATCATAATCATTTTTCTTTTTATTACATATTGCCATATAATAATGTGTATTTTCAAGCCTATCAGGATCTTGTTGTATTAAATATTGAAAATACAAAAGTGCATTTCCCCAATCATTTAATTGATAATAAGTATAACCAAACATTCTTCTTGTAAAAATAGAGGTGTCACCCATATTTTCAAGACATTTTAAGTCCAACAAGGTTTCATCCATACAACCCTGCCTATAATTCGATGAAATTCTTAAAGTCAACAATTTTGTATTGAGGGAATCTTTAATTAAAGTAGTATTCAAGATAGAATCTGCCAAAAAATAACTCCCTTCATCTATTAATAATTTGCAAAAGTCATATTCTAATAATTTTGGATTTAATGAATATCCTTTTTCAAAGTAGTTTTTAGCAACTTTTGGTTTTTTTAAGCTAATTGCATTTTTTCCAGCCTTTAGTAAATAAAATGGATGCTGATTATTTTTCGTTGCTTTTTCATACCAATTAGATGCTTCCAAAAAATTTCCTTCGTTTTCAAAGAGGTTTCCAAGATTATAAGAAATTGATGCATCAGTACTATCAAATAAAAAGGCTTTACTATAAAGTGATTTTGCAATTTTGGTACTCCCTTTTAATCGATTTGCTTCAGCCATCAATTTAAGAATAACTACATCATAAGGTTTTTGATTTGAAATTTTATCAAGAATATTAATTGCCTTATCATATTCATAATCAATAATATAACTTCTAATAATGCTCAAAGTATCGGTTTGAGTAAATGATTTAGTGATTGTAAATAATATAAAAAACAAGATTTTATTCATAAAATAAATTTCAAACAAATATATAACTTAAAAATACGTTATGCAACTAAAAAATTAGTTTTTGTAATAAATCTTACAAATAATAGTTATATATTAACATAATCTCCTATTTTTAAAACTAAATAAATAAATGCACTTATTTTTGTATTATATATATTTATAATTTTAATAAAATTGAGATTTCAAAAAAATATAATAATTCTTGCCTTACTGATTGTAGCATCTTTTAATCTGGGTGCACAATGTCTAAAAGGAAACTGCGATACTGGTAATGGAACCTTTCTTTTTCCAAGTGGATCAAGATATGAAGGGGAATTTCTAAATGGTGAAATTCATGGATTTGGCACTTGCTATTATAAGGATGGTAGTATATATGTGGGCAATTGGGTGCATCGTTTCCCAGAAGGAAAAGGTATTCTGACATTGAAAGATGGTACAAGTAAAAATGGAAATTGGAAAAAAGGGCAATTGATTGAATCAAAATCATCCATCAATGAGGGTATTTCAGTTCAGTTTGGTTGCATTCAAGGGAATTGTAATACTGGCTATGGCACCTTTGCTTATCCCGATGGAAGTAAATACAAAGGACAATTTAAAGACAATAAGTTAGAAGGAGAGGGAACTTGGTACTATGTGAATGGAGATAAATATATTGGACAATTCAAAAATAATTATTCTCACGGTAAAGGAAAATTAATTCATAAAGACCATTCGATTATTGAAGGAAATTGGGAAAATGGAGAGTATAAAAGAGATTCAATAGTTTCACAGTCAGTTGGATGTATTTTTGGAAATTGTATAAATGGTTATGGAACATTTATTTATAAAGAAAATAATTCAAAATATACTGGAAATTTTAAAGAAGGCCTTCCTGAAGGTTTCGGATCAGTTGAATATAATAATGGTGAAAAGTATGTTGGTGAATGGCATGAAGGTAGCTTCAATGGTCTAGGTACTTTATTTCTAACAGATAGTACAAAATATTGCGGAAACTGGAGTAATGGAACTTTTGTTGAAGAAAAGTTGATGAAAACACAAGAACCAACTATTGTAAAAGATACTTTAATTGTTCAAAAAAATGAAAACCCTACAAAAGTTTGGGTTTTGGTGATTGGCATTGCTTCCTATTATCACATGCCACCGCTTAAATATACGGATGACGATGCATATAGAATGTATGCATTTTATAAAAGTCCAGAAGGTGGTAGCATTTTAGACGAAAATATTAAATTGTTGATTGATGAAGATGCAACCTATAAAAATATTAAAGAGGCACTTACCGAAATATCAGAAAGTGCCTCAAGTACAGATAATATAATAGTGTTCTTTTCTGGTCATGGTTTGAAAGGCTCTTTCTTGCCAATAGATTTTGATGGAGAAAACAATAAACTAACTCATGAAGAAGTCAATCAAATTCTCAATAAAAGCAAGGCTAATTTGAGATTGTTGATTGCAGATGCATGTCATTCAGGAAGTTTGATTTCGATGAAAGGAATAGAAGGCTCCAATTCAATAGCCTCATATTATAATGCGTTAAAAACGGAGAAGCCTGGATTTGCTTTAATTCTTTCCTCAAAATCCGAAGAAACTTCACTCGAATCAAGTGGGTTAAGACAAGGAGTTTTTTCTCATTTTCTAATTAGAGGATTAAATGGGGAAGCGGATTTGAATTTGGATTTTAAAGTTACAGTTCAAGAATTGTACGATTTTGTTTTGAAAAATGTAAGAAGTTATACAATTAATAGGCAGTCTCCAGTTATCCAAGGTAGCTATAATCCCAATATGATTGTTTCAGCAAGAAGAAAATAAACAAACGATTTTACTACTTCAATATTGATTTATGCAGTTTCAGGCACATAAATTTCAATTATATAAAGTTTGAATAATAACTTACAACAACTTTTAATAAAATAAAAAATTAATAAAATGAAAAAGATTTTAATAGTTGCATTAATATTAGTAGCAATAGGTTTAGTTGTTGGTTATAAATTATGGAATAAACCGCATGAAAATATTTCAGATCAAAAAGTAGAGTTTTCGCTGAATGCAAAAGATGTTTTAAGTGAATTTGAAAAAAGTGAAGCAGAAGCTAACACAAAATTCATGAATAAAATTATTGAGGTTTCAGGAAAAGTTGCTAATATTGAAAGCAATGATAGTACTTCAATAATTACTCTTGATACTGAAAATCCAATGTCAGGAATAATTTGTGAATTAGATCCATTCTCAAAACACAAAAGAACGAAGTTTGAAGTAGGTGAAGCAGTTAAATTCAAAGGAATTTGTACAGGATTTCTTTCAGATGTTATAATGAGTAGATGTGTTGAATGTGATAAATAGCCATATTCAATTCATTATCATTACATTTGCATAGCTAATTAGACTATGCTTCAGATATTATTTTATATATATTTTATTTCAACTTTTGTACAAATAGTTTTTTATACCCTAGTTATATGGGTATGGAAAGAAATTTTTTTTTCCAAAAAAGAAACAGCCACTACTTTCCAGCCACCAGTATCTATTATTATATGTGGTAAAAATGAAGAAAGGAATATCATCAAATACCTAAAAAAGATACTTGAACAAAAGTATTCTGAATTTGAAGTGATTTTTGTCAATGATAATTCTACTGACAACTCAATTGAAGTTTTAAAACAATTAGCAAATGAGCATAACAATTTAAAAGTTATTAATATTGATAAAAACCATGAGTTTGCTAATAAAAAAGGAAAAAAGTTTGCATTATCATTAGGAATAGAAAAATCGAAATATGACTGGATACTTTTGACTGATGCTGATTGTTTCCCAAATTCAGATCAATGGATAACAAATATGGTCAAACCATTAGAAGATCAAAATATCAAAATCGTTTTGGGTTATAGCCCATATCTTTATAATGGAAGTTTTCTTAGTAAAATAATAAACTACGAAACAGCCAATACATTATTAACTTATATAACTTTCTGCAAATTTGGCATACCTTATATGGGTGTTGGCAGAAATTTGTTATATGAGAAGAATTTATTTATTAATAACAACGGATTTGAGAAAAATATAAATATTGTATCAGGAGATGATGATTTGTTAATTAAAGAAATTGCTACAAATAATAATACAGCTTATGTTCTAAATCCAAACTCATGGGTATATAGCGAACCTAAAAAAGAATTTATCGATTATTTAAATCAAAAGAAAAGACACTTATCAGTTGCAAATAATTATAAAGCTAAAATTAAATTATATTTGGGGATTATAGGGATTAGCCATATTTGGCATAATTTAATTTTTATAATACTACTAATATTAAAATTTAGCACAATGTTTGTATTGTATATATATATAAGTAGATTATTGTTTATCCTACTAGTTTACGGAATGTTTTTTAATAGGTTTCATAATATTAAAATATTTTTATCGTTACCTTTGTTGGATATTTCATTTTCATTAATGAATACAATAATATCTCCGTCAATTTTTTTTAGAAATTTATTTGAATGGAAGTGATGTCAAACGTAAATACCTTAAGTAATAAATTATCTTCTAAAGCATTAGAAGATTACGAACTAGTTCAAGTTGCAATACTTGGTGATCAAAAAGCATATGCTGAGTTAATGGAACGATATCGTCAGTCAGTTTTTCATACAATGTTAAAAATGGTAAACAATCGAGATGATGCCGATGATTTAACTATTGAAGCATTTGGGAAAGCATTCAATAAACTAAATAGCTATGCTCCTAGATATGCATTCAGTACTTGGCTTTTCAAAATTGCAATAAATAATTGTATTGATCACATCAGAAAAAAAAGATTACACTTATTATCTATAGATGACCCAATAGAATATGATAGTGATTATGATTATACTCATAATATAAAAGCAATACAACTAGATCCAGAAGAGAAGTTCATTAGAGACCAAAAAGTTCAATTAATGAGACTAATGTTAAATAAATTAAGCTATAAATATAGGCTAATGATTGAGCTTCGTTTTTTCGAAGAGAAGAGTTATGAGGAGATAAGTTTAGAGTTGGGAATACCATTAGGTACAGTAAAAGCTCAATTATTTCGAGCAAAAGAAATTTTACAAGAATTAATGAGAGGAAGTCGTGGTTTGTTAGGTATTGAGAATGAGGTAATTAGTTAGGGTTGTAAAGAAAGATTAAAAATATTTTAAAAATAATTGAAAAAAAGTTTGGATAAGTGTTGTAGTAAGTATTATTTTTGCACTCGCTTTTACAGTATGACATATAGGAGTTATTAAAGTAGAGGTAAAAAAAAGAAGTTGATTGACAAGTGGGTGAAGAAAAAAAGAAATAGGAAGAGAATAGGAAAAGCTCAATAGAGTAAAAGATAAATTTACTACGGAGAGTTTGATCCTGGCTCAGGATGAACGCTAGCGGCAGGCTTAATACATGCAAGTCAAGGGGTCAGCAATGGCACCGGCGGACGGGTGAGTAACGCGTACACAACGTACCTTTAACTGGGGGATAGCATTTGGAAACGAGTGGTAATACCGCATGTGGTTGTAGGGAGGCATCTTTTTGCAACTAAAACTCAGGTGGTTAAAGATCGGTGTGCGTCCGATTAGCTTGTTGGTGAGGTAATGGCTCACCAAGGCGACGATCGGTAGGGGGCGTGAGAGCGTGAACCCCCACACGGGTACTGAGACACGGACCCGACTCCTACGGGAGGCAGCAGTAAGGAATATTGGTCAATGGAGGCAACTCTGAACCAGCCATGCCGCGTGAAGGAAGAAGGCGCTATGCGTTGTAAACTTCTTTTGGGTGGGAAGAAAATGGTCAATTTATTGACAACTGACGGTACCATCAGAATAAGCACCGGCTAACTCCGTGCCAGCAGCCGCGGTAATACGGAGGGTGCAAGCGTTATCCGGAATCACTGGGTTTAAAGGGTGCGTAGGTGGCTTTATAAGTCAGCTGTGAAATGTCTGGGCTTAACCGAGGCATTGCGGTTGATACTGTAGGGCTTGAATCAAGTTGAGGTAGCTAGAATGTGACATGTAGCGGTGAAATGCATAGATATGTCATAGAATACCAATTGCGAAGGCAGGTTGCTAGACTTTGATTGACACTGAGGCACGAAAGCGTGGGGATCAAACAGGATTAGATACCCTGGTAGTCCACGCCCTAAACGATGCTTACTAGCTGTTTGGTAGGTAATATCAGTGGCTAAGCGAAAGCGATAAGTAATCCACCTGGGGAGTACGCCGGCAACGGTGAAACTCAAAGGAATTGACGGGGTCCGCACAAGCGGTGGAGCATGTGGTTTAATTCGATGATACGCGAGGAACCTTACCTGGGCTAGAATGCTATACTGATACTATTGAAAGATAGTAGGCCTTCGGGAAGTATAGCAAGGTGCTGCATGGTTGTCGTCAGCTCGTGCCGTGAGGTGTTGGGTTAAGTCCCGCAACGAGCGCAACCCCTATCTTCAGTTGCCATCATTTAGTTGGGGACTCTGGAGAGACTGCCAGCGTAAGCTGAGAGGAAGGTGGGGATGACGTCAAATCATCATGGCCTTTATGCTCAGGGCTACACACGTGCTACAATGGTCGGTACAGAGGGTTGCGAAAGGGTGACCTGGAGCCAATCTTAAAAGCCGGTCTCAGTTCGGATCGAAGTCTGCAACTCGACTTCGTGAAGCTGGATTCGCTAGTAATCGCGCATCAGCCATGGCGCGGTGAATACGTTCCCGGGCCTTGTACACACCGCCCGTCAAGCCATGGAAGCTGGGGGTGCCTGAAGATGGTGACCGCAAGGAGCTATCTAGGGTAAAACTAGTAACTGGGGCTAAGTCGTAACAAGGTAGCCGTACCGGAAGGTGCGGCTGGAATACCTCCTTTTTAGTATATTTTTTTAGTATTCACTCATTTGTTATCACTATGATAAAATGTGGCAACAAAGTCCTGTAGCTCAGTTGGTTAGAGCGCTACACTGATAATGTAGAGGTCCGCAGTTCAAATCTGCCCGGGACTACATAAAGGGAAGCGGGGGATTAGCTCAGCTGGCTAGAGCACCTGCCTTGCACGCAGGGGGTCAACGGTTCGAATCCGTTATTCTCCACAAGATAAAAGCAAGTTCATTGACAGAGAGGGTTAGGTTTTATATTTTCTGTATTTATAAAGATATGGAAGTTAATTAAGAGCATATGGGGATGCCTTGGCTCTCAGAGAATACGAAGGACGTGGTAAGCTGCGATAAGCTATGGGGAGGAGCAAACATCTTTTAATCCATAGATGTCCGAATGGGGAAACCTATTGTATTGAAGATACAATATTGTGAGTATTCACAAATAAAACCTAGGGAACTGAAACATCTAAGTACCTGGTGGAAAATAAAACAAAAGTGATTCCGTAAGTAGTGGCGAGCGAAAGCGGAATAGCCTAAACCATTTTATTTTTTAAAGTGGGGTTGTAGGACTAAATTTAGCATTTAAGTAATAAATAGAAATTACTGGAAAGTAATACCGTAGAAAGTGATAGTCTTGTATATGTAAATTATTTATATGTTTTTAGTATCCTGAGTAGGGCGGAACTGGAGAAATTCTGTCTGAATCTGCCGGCACCATCCGGTAAGGCTAAATACTTCTGAGAGACCGATAGTGAACAAGTACTGTGAAGGAAAGGTGAAAAGAACCCTAAGAAAGGGAGTGAAAAGAACCTGAAACCATATGCTTACAAGCGGTAGGAGTTTTAAATAATGACTGCGTGCCTTTTGCATAATGATCCTACGAGTTAGTCTTTTTTAACAAGTTTAAGATTTTAAAAATCGTAAGCGAAGCGAAAGCGAGTCTGAATAGGGCATAAGTTATGAAAGCTAGACGCGAAACCGAGTGATCTACCCATGTCCAGGCTGAAGTTCCGGTAATTCCGGAATGGAGGGCCGAACTAGTAAGCGTTGAAAAGCTTTTGGATGAGATGTGGGTAGGGGTGAAAGGCTAATCAAACTCGGAGATAGCTCGTACTCCCCGGAAATGCCTTTAGGGGCAGCGTTGTGAAGATATATATTGGAGGTAAAGCTACCGATAGGGCTAGGGGGTTTCATCGCCTACCAACCCCTGACGAACTCAGAATGCCAATATATAATAGCAGCAGTGAGGGCCAGGGTGCTAAGGTCATGGTCCGAGAGGGGAACAACCCAGATCAACAGCTAAGGTCTCTAAATTGTTATTAAGTTGAATTAAACGAGATGAAGATGCTATGACAGCCAGGATGTTTGCTTGGAAGCAGCAATTCATTTAAAGAGTGCGTAACAGCTCACTGGTCGAGCGTTTTTGTGCGGAAAATAATCGGGCATTAAATAACATACCGAAGCTTTGAATTTTTTAAATGGTAGGGGAGCATTCTATTTTTGTTGAAGAGGAATTGTGAAATTTTTGGAAAAAATAGAAAAGCAAATGTAGGAATGAGTAACGATAATGGATGTTAGAAACATCCACGCCGTAAGACTAAGGATTCCTGATCTATGCTAAACAGATCAGGGTGAGTCGGGTCCTAAGAATAAGCCGAGAGGTGAAGTCGATGGAAAACCGGTTAATATTCCGGTACCTTTTAAAGCTGTGATGGAGTGACGAAGAAACGAAAAGTACGCGTACTGACGGATTAGTACGTTAAAAATTTTAGGCATTGAAAAAAAGAGGAAAATCCCTTTTTGAGCTGATGATTGATAGTACATTAATCAAATATGATTGATGATAGTTACTGGTAGTATGCTTCCTAGAAAAACTTCTAAACTATAGGCTTTAAAAGTCCGTACCATAAACCGACACAGGTAGTCGAGGAGAGTATCCTAAGGCGTTCGAGTGATTCGTGGCTAAGGAACTAGGCAAAATAGTCTCGTAACTTCGAAGAAGAGACACCACAAATTGTGGTCGCAGTTAAGAGGCCCAGGCAACTGTTTAACAAAAAACATAGGGCTATGCAAAATCGTAAGATGAAGTATATGGTCTGACACCTGCCTGGTGCCGGAAGGTTAAGGAAGGAGGTTAATCGAAAGGTGAAGCTTTTAACTGAAGCCCCGGTAAACGGCGGCCGTAACTATAACGGTCCTAAGGTAGCGAAATTCCTTGTCGGGTAAGTTCCGACCTGCACGAATGGTGTAATGATCTGGGCACTGTCTCAGCCACGAGCTCGGTGAAATTGAAGTATCGGTGAAGATACCGATTACCCGCATCGGGACGGAAAGACCCCGTGAACCTTTACTATAGCTTTACATTGAGCTTGAATGCAAGATGTGTAGGATAGGTGGGAGACTATGAAGGTGTTACGCTAGTAATATCAGAGTCGTTGTTGAAATACCACCCTTTTTGCATTTAGGTTCTAATTCTAAAATTAGAAGACATTGTATGGTGGGCAGTTTGACTGGGGTGGTCGCCTCCTAAAAAGTAACGGAGGCTTGCAAAGGTATCCTCAGCATGGTCGGTAATCATGCGTAGAGCGTATTAGTAAAAGGGTGCTTGACTGAAAGGCAGACGTGCCGAGCAGGAACGAAAGTTGGCTAAAGTGATCCGGTGACTCCGTATGGAAGGGTCATCGCTCAAAGGATAAAAGGTACTCCGGGGATAACAGGCTGATCTCGCCCAAGAGCTCATATCGACGGCGAGGTTTGGCACCTCGATGTCGGCTCGTCGCATCCTGGGGCTGGAGAAGGTCCCAAGGGTTGAGCTGTTCGCTCATTAAAGCGGCACGCGAGCTGGGTTCAGAACGTCGCAAGACAGTTCGGTCCCTATCTGATGTGGGCGTAGAAATATTGAAAGGATCTGACTCTAGTACGAGAGGACCGGAGTTGGACGAACCTCTAGTGTACCTGTTGTGGCGCCAGCTGCAGTGCAGGGTAGCTATGTTCGGAATGGATAAGCACTGAAAGCATCTAAGTGCGAAGCCAGCCTTAAGATAAGTGTTTCACCTGAAAAGGAAAGGGTTGTGGTAGACGACCACGTTGATAGGCTATAAGTGGAAGCATAGTAATATGTTGAGCTGAGTAGTACTAATTACCCGAAGGCTTCCAAATAAAAAATATAAACCTAACCCAATCTCTAGTCAATAAAAGATATAAATTAAAGAGAATATTGGTGGTTATAGCGGGAGGGTTCCACCTCTTCCCATTTCGAACAGAGAAGTTAAGACTCCTAGCGCTGATGGTACTGCGTCAAGTACGTGGGAGAGTAGGTCGCTGCCAATACAATATTTAAAAGGGACTATCATAACGATTGTCCCTTTTTTCGTTTATTTTTTTTTTAAGAAACAATATTATCAATTCAATATTTTGAGTATCTCACTTTTAATTGAATTAATTAATTTTTGGTAATAAAATTAATTTTGAATTTTTCATTTGATATATAATTGATTTGCATATTGTAAGTTATAATAGGTATTTATGCTTTAATTTAATGAATTTTTAACAATGATTTAGCTAACTATTTAATAATTGTAAAATACACTTCTTTTATTCTAGAAATTTCTACTATACTTTTTCCTTTCTTAATATTTTTATAAATTTTAATTCTTTTGATTTCTAAACTTTCTCTTTTCTTTAGCCAAAACAAACGCATTAATTTGAGTATTACTTTCTTTTTTTTAAGTTCTATAGATTTTATAACAATATTTAATTGGGTCAAAGTAATAAACTTTTATTACTGATCTAATTTAGTATTATCTATTTAACCCAAAGGAAATGGTGTTACCTAATAAATTCAAAAATGAAATAGGTATTTGAACTTAATATTTAAACACTATTATTTTTCAGATTGGCTATGATAATTATTATTTGTTTCATTACATCTTGTATTTTAAAATAAAGTTTTCATTTTTACTTCTAAAAAGATTTTTAAAATATAGATTAAATAATAAATTTTTGAAAATTTAATTAAAGAGTATAACTTTGTTTGCACTACCATTTTTTTGAACCATTTGATAAACAATCTGCTATATGGCTTTATTTAACTTTTTTGGAAAAAAAGAATCTGAATCTTTACCCGCCATTAAAGAATCTACTGAAAAGAAAGTTATAAAAATTACAAAAAAAACTATTTCTTCCAACCCACTTTTATCGGATGCTGCTTTCTCCGTTGTTGATAAATCAATTTTGTTGAGAGAACAAGAGGATTTATTAATTCAACAGAAACTAAATGCAGATTCGAAAGAGAATGAATTAAATGAAAAGGAGAGTGAATTAGAAGTTCTAAGAAATGAATTATTAACTAAATTGAATGAAATTGAAAATAGTAATCAAAATCAATCAGTCGATTTTGGAAATCATGAAGAGAAGCAAAAATTAATTGATTGGGAGGAAAAGTTAATTATACAAGAAAATGAAATTAAGGTTTCAGAACAGAATTTAACACAAAATTTAGCAAAATTTCATCAAGATTATGATCATTTTTTGATAGAAAAAGAGCAATTTGAAAAGGATAAAGCATTATTAGAAACTGGTAAGAATAATGATAATCAACTTGAACTTTTGGGAAATGAAATAGAAAGATTGAAGCATGAAATTATTGAATTGGAAGAAACTAATCATGAAAAAAATGACAAAATCTTAAAATTGTCAAGTTTTTTAGAGGAAAATGATGCTAAAAATGCTAGTTACCTAGAAGAAATTGATTTATTAAAAAGAAATTATGAAACTCAGAAAAGTGAATTAGATACAATTACTAATCAAAATAATCAAAATTATAGCGATACTCTTGCTAAAAATACAGTATTAACGGAATTGAATGACTCTTTAATGAAGGAAATTCGAGAAGTTGTTGCTGTAAAAGTACTGGTTGACGAAGAATTGGATCATTTAAAAAAGAAGCTGGACCACAATAATTTAAATAACAACAATTCAATTGAATCTAAATTTGAAATTGAAAAATTGAATGCACAAATTGTTCATCTGCAAAATGAAGTAACATTAGCTAATCAAAAAGTTGTGGAATTGGAGTCGGAATCAGCTGAAATTAAAATGGAAAAAGCTGTAATTATTGATGAAATTTCCAATTATGTAGATAAGCTTGAATTATCTAATAGGACAATTTTTACTTTAGAAAATGAATTAATTGAAAAAAATAATTGGATTGCTTTACACTTAAAAAACAATGAACAAGACTCGACTAAAGTGGACGAATCAGATCGATTGCAAAAGGAAATTGATAGAATTGTAAATCAAAAGGATACTCAAATTGAAAAATTAAACAATCAATTTTTAGAAGCTAAAGAGCAATTGAAAATTTCAAAGAAGGAGCATAATGAAGCTTTGAAAACAATTTCAAAATTGGAAAGCAAATTAGAAAATTTGAATATATTAATTATTGAAAATGATAAGAGTAGACAAGAATTAAATGAGACTAATCAAGCTAAAATTAGTGAATTAAATGAAATTTTAAATCAAAAACAAAATGAAATTTCACAAATAATTGTAGAAAATAGTGAATTGAAAAATAATATATTAATAGAAAAAAAATCTACTGAAACGATAAGTAAAGACTTTGAAAAATTGAAATTAGAACACCAGACTCTTCAATTAGAATTTGAGAATAAGCAAAGTGAAACACAGGAAATTCAGGATGAGCTATTACGTATTCAAAGTCTAATTGAAATTAATGAACAAAATTCAAAACTACAAAATCAATTATTAGAGAATAATATTATTGAATTTCAATCAAAAATGGAAGCAATTCATACTGAAAAAGAGGGATTGGAAACTGAAGTAAATAAGCAAGCTAAATTAATTAGTTCTTTAGAAAATGAAATTGAAAGCTTAAAACAGGAAAGATTGAGTTTAGAAAAACAATTGATAGTTATTAATCAAGAGCAAGAAATAAATTTTTCACAACAAAAAGAATATGAATCAAAAAATGCTGAATTGATTGCATTAGAGTCTGATTTGAAGACAAAAGAGCAAGTTTTGAATGTTAGGGAAAAGGAATTGTTAGAGATTCGGAAAGATATAGAGGAACAAAAGACAAATTTTCTAAAAGATGTGGAATTAAATCAAATAAAACAACAAGAAAAACACAATATTCCAATAATTGAATCTCAAACGGTAAAAGATAATATAAGCAAAGAGGAAAGCCCAATAACGTTGTATTCTTCCTATAGTGTCAATATTATACTTGAAGGTGGAGATACTTTTGAAGCAGAATTAGAAGGAAGTTTTACTGGAAATGATATTATTGAAACACTTATTGACAATGAAATTATTTTGGCGGATAAAAAATATACAATATTTTGGCAAGAATCTGATAATTACATCGATTTGGGTACTGCAATTGAAGAATTAGGTATAGAAGCTGGAAGTAATATTAAAATAATTGAATTGAAATAAAAAATCCTTGCAATTTTAACAACTACAAGGATTTTGTTCTGTGGGCAGTGAGGGATTCGAACCCCCGACCCTCTCGGTGTAAACGAGATGCTCTGAACCAGCTGAGCTAACCGCCCCTTTTTTGTAAGGCGTTGCAAATGTACGACAGTTGAAATGATATTTCAAAATATTTTTTTAATTTTTTTTAATTTTTTTTAAAAGTCTTAATGTTATAAAATAAAATCATTTTTTTCGTTAAATAATAAATTCACTCAAAACTACTTATTAAATGAAGTATATAATTTTAATAACATTTTACATTTTATTACAAGGGTCTTCTTTGAAAAATTAAATTGTGCATAAACAACATAAAAGGAGAAACTATTACTAATTCTGTTAATTTTCTCAAATAGAAAATGAAAACCCAAAATGCTAGTTATTGAAAACAGAGATAATAATTTTGATTTACTTCTAGAATCACCTGATTGTTTGTATAATGATTATTTCCATAGAAGTCGTCAAAATTTTCAAGAATTTGGTTGTTATTGCATTATAGTCATCAAATAAATAAAATATGAACTTCAAATTATTAATTATTACAAGCTTAATTTTTAGCACATTTTCACTTTTCGCTCAAATAAATAAGGATGCTATCTTAAAAGATAACTATTTTGAAAGGCACAAAATCAATTTAAGCAACTATATGTGGGAAGATGATAGACTGAATGCTAAAATAGATTATTTGCATAAATTCAGAGAAAATCCAATTATATTTTTTATGATTGGTACTAGTTTGGATATGTTAGGAAGTGCTTTAATAATTGATGCTGTTCAAAATGATCGACAATTGGTTTCACTTTTAGAAGGAATTGGTAGTGGGATTTTGATTGCAACTTCTATTCCTTTTCATGTTTTATGTATTACTTCTACGATTAAACAATACAAATTCAAAAAGACGCTTCAAGAGAAATTTCAATATTGAGGTAATTTTTCTATCTTTGTCCAATATTTACAATGCCGAAAAATACTTTGCAGAATTCAACCGCAAGTCTGCAACTTGCTTTTTTTGTTGAAAACTCAAATTTTTTAAAATGTTATTAAATAATAGAATCAACCGTAAAGAGTTGAAAGAGCGGATGATGCATGATGCTGAGCCTCGAACTGTCATCTCATTTTACAAGTATTACCATTTGCCTAATCCCCATTTTTTTAGAGACCATCTTTATATAATGTGGCAACAGCTTGGCGTTTTAGGTCGTACTTATATTGCAAAAGAGGGAATTAATGCCCAAATTTCAGTTCCAACTAAAAATTTGGACCATTTTCGTACTAAATTGGAAGAGATTGAATTTTTAAAAGGCAATCGATTGAATTTTGCTATTGAAAACAAAAACAATTCTTTTTTCAAATTAGATATTCGAGTAAGAGATAAAATTGTAGCAGACGGATTGGATGATGCAGCTTTTGATGTTACTCAATGTGGAGTGCATTTGACAGCAGAAAAATTTAATGAAATCACTGCACAACCAGATACGATTTTGGTGGATATGAGAAACCATTATGAGTCGGAAGTTGGTCATTTTAAGGATGCAATTATTCCAGATGTAGAAACTTTCAGGGAGCAATTACCGATGGTTGCTGATATGCTGGAAGCACATAAAGACAAAAATCTAGTCATGTATTGTACTGGAGGGATTCGTTGTGAGAAAGCCAGTGCCTATATGAAGTTTAAAGGTTTTAAAAATGTTTACCAATTGGAAGGAGGCATCATAAAATATGCCCATGATATTGAAGAAAAAGGCTTGGAAAACAAATTTATTGGAAAAAATTTCGTTTTTGATGAAAGACTGGGTGAAAGAGTTTCTACTGAAGTGATTGCGAAATGTCATCAATGTGGATCACCCTGTGATGATCATGTGAATTGTGCCAATGATGCATGTCATTTACTTTTTATTCAGTGCAAGTCTTGTGCTGAAAAGAAAGCTGCATGTTGCTCAACAAAATGCCAAGACTTTGTGAAATTGCCTGAAGAGACACAAAAAGAACTGAGAAAAACCGAGAAATTTAATGGAACATTATTTGGAAAAAGTAGGTATAAAGCCTATAGAAATAAGATTGGAGAACTTCTAGAATGATCATAGCTGCCATCATATTAAACTTCTTTTTTGGGTGGGGAAGCCACAAAATGCCTGTTCATGAAAATGAACCCAACAAACCTTTGGTTGCAGAAGGATATTTTGCTTCTCCTATTGGGCAAGAAGCAAGACTATCTGCAACATTTGGAGAGTTGAGAGCAAATCATTTTCATGCTGGTTTAGATATTCGATCTTCAAATGGAAGAAGTGGAGACCCAATTTATGCTGCAGCAGAAGGATATATTTCAAGAATAAGTATAAAATCAGGTGGATATGGGCAAGCAATTTTTATTGCACACCCAAATGGTTACACCACTGTTTATGCTCATTTGGATGAATTTGCTCCTACAATTGCCAACTTTGTGGAAAGTAATCAATATGCACAGGAAGCATTTGAGGTAGAGATTTATCCTTCTCCGACTGATTTTGTTGTGAAAAAGGGGGAAGAAATTGGTAAAATGGGCAATACGGGACATTCTTTTGGAGCACATTTACATTTCGAAATAAGAGAAACGAAGACTGATAATCCTATGAATCCGATGCTTTTTGGAATTCCAATAGTAAAAGATGATGTTGCACCTTTCTTTTCTGAGTTGAAAGTATATCAATTTAGAGGAATGGATGCTGTAAAAAAAGGTTATTTACAACCTTATAAATCTTTTGAAACAACCTATAGAATTGCTGGGGATACGATTTTGGTGAATGAAGAAAAGATTGGCTTAGCAGTAAAAGCATTTGATAAGACATCCCCATCTGCAAATAAAGATGGGTTGTATGCTTTGAATGTTTATGCTGGTCCTGATTCGACACATTTGTTTGGTTTTGAAATGCAGCAATTTAGTTTCAATGAAACTCAGTGTATCAATGCACATTGCGATTATGAAGATATATTGAATCGAGATGGATTTTTTAATCGTTGTTTTCGGTTGCCCAATAATCCTTTGCCATTCTACTCTCCGTGCAAAACAGATGGATATATTCGAGTTCCAAAAGATTCTTGTGTGAATATCACTTTGGTTGCAAAGGATTATTCTGGTAATCAATCTTTTCTAAAATTCGTCGCAAAATATGTACCCGACACACTTTCAAATTATACGAAAACTACTTCAAATTCGAAAATCTTTAATTCGAATAAAGAAAATATAATTGAAAATGAAGATATAAAAGTGAAATTCAAAGACTGTACATTTTATGAAGATATCCCTTTTTCATATTTTCAGCAAAAGGATAGTTCTTATAATGTATATTCAAATGTGCATCATATACATGATTCCAAAATCCCACTAAATAAATCATTCGATATTGCAATAAAAGGCAAAAATATAAAGCCTGAAAAGAAAGAGAAGTATTTTATTGCGAATTGTTCTAGAAATAGAGTTGTGAATTGTGGCGGCAAGTGGGATGGTGATTTTTTAAAATCTGAAGTAAAAAGTTTGGGCGATTACTGCATCATGTCTGACGATGTTCCACCGACCATAAAGTCGGTTAATTTTAAGAAAAACATGAGAAAAGCTTCAACAATCAAGTTTAGAATAGGAGATAATTTCGCAACCGATTCGAATGTGAAAAATATTTCATACAAAGGTTATGTCGATAATAAATGGGTATTGATGAAGTATGATAGTAAATCTGCTATTGTGACTTACGATATCGATGAAAACAAAATTGGTAAAGGCGAACATACTTTCAAATTGATTGTTGTGGATGCTATGGGTAATGAATCCATTTTTGAAAATCCGTTTAATAATTAATTATGGAAGATTGGCAATTAGAATTTGAATGGCTTGAGGTAAGGCATAAAGTGCAAGCCATCATGAAACAAGAGGCGTTGCCTGATTTGAATATTATTTTGTTATTAATTGGTATTCAAGAGTATGGGATGCCCAAGGCAAATTTTACCAAAGAAGAAAAGCAAGATTTAATGCATATTGCTGTTTGTCGTTTATTAAGTATTGATGGCTATTACGAATTTGAAGGAAGAGATGGTGATGGATGGCCACATTGGAAAATTCTAAAACCATTTACACATAAAGGGCAAGAAGAACAAGAAAATATGCTAAAAGAAAAAGTTATACAATACTTTAAAAATGAGGTATTTGTGTAATTTAAACCAGTAAAAACCTTATTAAAATTATATTTTATCAATGAATTCTTTTTTAAAATTATTATTTATAGGTTCACTATTTGCATCCTGTGCAAAGCCCATTGCTAATTTTAAAATAGCAGATGGGAAGAAGCAAGTATTAACCAATATCCATTTTCAGAATCAATCTTTAAAAGCAACAGATTATTTATGGGATTTTGGAGATGGTACAATTTCAAAAGAATTTGCTCCTGTTCATGAGTTTAAATCTTCTGGAAATTACAAAGTAACCCTTAAGGCTCTGAAAGGTAAAAAAACGACACAGAAAACGATAGAACTATCTATTGAACCACCAACAGATTGTATGGTGGAGTTAGAAACAGAATTTGGCAACATGACGATTTTGTTGTACAATGCTACACCTCGTCATAGAGATAATTTTATCAAATTGGCAGATCAAGGATTTTTTAATGATTTGCTTTTCCATCGGGTAATCAATGGTTTTATGATACAAGGTGGTGATCCAAATTCAAGAAATGCAGCTCAAAGTACGCCATTAGGAAGCGGTGGACCTGGCTATCAGATTCCAGCCGAATTTGTAGATTCGTTGATTCATGTGAAAGGGGCTTTGGCAGCTGCAAGAACTGGAGATCAAGTGAATCCACAAAAAGAATCGTCTGGCTCTCAATTTTATTTAGTGCATGGAAGACCCGTCAATGCACAGTTGATAGAACAGACAGAAGCACAGAAGAATATGCACTATACTCCTGACCAAAAAAAGCAATATGAAGAATTGGGTGGTGCCCCATTTTTAGATAGAGAATATACTGTTTTCGGGAAAGTTATAAAAGGTTTGGATGTCATTGATAAAATAGCTGCTGTTCAGACAGAGGCTGGAAATAGACCCAGACAAGATGTGAAAATGAAAATTAAAGTAATTAAATAAGTATAAATGAATTCATTAGTTTTAGGTATTGACATAGGAGCCTCTGGTATAAAAGGTGCTATTGTGAATGTTCATAGTGGAGATATGCACACAGAAAGGTTCAAAATACCTACTCCAAAACCATCCACTCCTGAAAAAGTGGCTGCTGAAATAGTTGAGATGAAAGAACATTTCGATTGGAAAGGTCCAATCGGATGTGGTTTCCCAGCCCTGGTGAAACATGGCGTAGCGAAGACGGCTTCAAATATTGATAAATCATGGATAAATACCAATGTAGAAACACTATTTAGCCAAGCAGCACAAACAGATGTATATGTGCTGAATGATGCGGATGCTGCTGGAATGGCAGAAATGAGTTTGGTGGACATAGATAAAGAAGGAACTGTTCTGTTTTTAACAATAGGCTCTGGTATTGGAAGTGCTTTATTTACGGATGGTTCATTAGTCCCAAATACAGAATTAGGGCATTTGAAATTTAAAGGTGGTGTGGCGGAGCAATATGCTGCGGATTCTGTTAGGAAAAATTTAAAATTGACTTGGGAAGAATGGGCAAAGCGATTTGATGAATACATGTGCCATTTGGATTTACTTTTTTCACCAGATAGAATCATTTTAGGTGGTGGCAGCAGTAAGTATTTTGCAGATTTTTCTCAATGGTTTACCGTGAAAACTACTGTAGTTCCTGCGACTTTACTCAATAATGCAGGCATAATAGGAGCAGCTTGTTATGCAGGCACCAAACATCAATCAAAATTATAATAGATGCCAAACAAAATATTTTCGGAATACGAATATCAAAGATCAAATGCTGAAAAAATTGAAAGTGATTTTAACCAGCTAATTTCCAATTTTGAAAGTTGTATAGATTTTGAAATGGCACTAAAATGTATTGATGATATTAATGTTATCAGAAATGATTTTTTGTCACAATATAATATTTGTTACATTCGGCATACGATCAATACCAAAGATGCTTTTTATGAGGCAGAAAATAGTTTTTTTGACAATTATTCTCCCATATTTTCCAATTTTATTTCTAAATATTACAAAGCACTAATTCACCATCAATTCAGGTCTGAATTGGAAGCTCACTTTGGCAAACAATTATTCCGTATTGCCGAATTATCAATAAAAACATTCGATCCTGCAATAATTGAAGATTTGCAAGAGGAAAATCAATTGAGTTCTGAATATACTAAACTAAAGGCAACTGCAGAGTTGATTGTAGATGAAAATAAGTACAATTTATCTTCGATAATTCCATTAAATGTGGATAAAGATAGATCACTTAGGAAAAAATCGAATGAAATAAAATGGGCTTTTTACGAGCAAAACGAAGCCAAAATTGATGAAATATATGACAAATTAGTAAAAGTTAGGCATCGGATTGCATTGAAATTAGGGTATCAAAATTTTGTACAATTGGGATATGACCGAATGCTCCGTTCAGACTATAATGCTGAGATGGTAGCAATTTATAGAGATCAAATCGCTAAATATATTGTTCCACTTAACTCCAAGATATATGCTGTTCAGCAAGAAAGAACACAGTTAGACACCCTTTATTATTATGATGAAGATTTTCATTTTACAGATGGAAATCCAACTCCAAAGGGCGATCCAGACTATATTTTAGCTGCAGCAAATAAAATGTACAGCGAATTATCACCTGAAACTGCTGAGTTTTTTGCTTTTATGCAAGAGAACCAACTCATGGATTTAGTGGCAAGAGATGGGAAAGCTACAGGAGGATATTGCACTTATATCAACAATTACAAAGCTCCTTTTATTTTCTCCAATTTTAATGGCACTAGTGGCGATGTAGATGTGTTGACCCATGAGGCAGGTCATGCTTTCCAAGTTTTTAGAAGCAGGAATCATTCTATTCCTGAATATAATTGGCCCACTTATGAGGCTTGTGAAATCCATTCTATGAGTATGGAATTTTTCACTTGGCCCTGGATGAACCAATTTTTTGGGGAGGATACCCATAAATATTATTGTGCTCATCTAACAAATGCATTGTTATTTCTTCCATATGGTGCTGCTGTGGATGAATTTCAACATGAAATTTACAGCAATATTGATTTGTCGCCAAAGGAAAGAAAATTGATTTGGAAGCAATTAGAAAAAAAATATTTACCACATAGAAATAATGATCAAAATCAATATTTGGAAAATGGAGGTTTTTGGCAGAAGCAAAACCATATTTTCAATTCTCCATTTTATTATATTGATTATACTTTAGCACAGTTTTGTGCCTTAACTTATTGGGATTGGAGTAGGACAGATCAGAAAGCAGCCTGGAATTCATACGTTTCTTTGTGTAATTTAGGTGGAAAATTTGCTTTTACAGAATTAATACAAAAATCAGGATTGAAATCTCCTTTTGAAAAAGATAGTTTCAAAGGAATTTTAAATCCAATAATTAATTGGTTATTCGAGCATAAATTGATAAAAGAAAGTAACTTTCAATAGTTAATTACGTCACAAATACAAATAAAAATAAAGATGGCTATTGACTTACATTTTATTTTAGATTAAATTTGTTAAATTATTTGATTTAAAATATAGACTCAATAGCCGAAAACCGCATTCTATGTTTGATATAGTACTGAGTTTTATTACAGCTTTTTTACTAACCTTTTTTGCTATTCCTTCTGTTATTAATATAGCAAGAGTGAAACATTTATGCGACGATCCGGATGATAGAAGATCGCATTCTGTAAGTACACCATCACTTGGCGGAGTTGCTATTTTTGCCGGTATTATATTTTCTATTATTTTATGGACGCCTTTCAAACACTTCGGAGACCTACAATACATTCTTTGTGCTTTTGTCATTATTTTTCTAATTGGGCTGAAAGATGACATTCTTCCCATGTCACCATATAAAAAATTGTATGGAGAAATTTTTGCGACTTTGATCTTGATTTTCAAATGTGATATCAGATTGACCAGCTTTTACGGAATATTTGGTATATCAGATATACCTTATATCGTTTCCATTTTAATTTCAACATTTACTATATTAGTGATTATCAATGCAATAAATTTGATAGATGGTATAAATGGATTGGCAGGAAGCATCGGTTTATTGATTACTTTGATTTATGGATATTGGTTTTATCAAGTAAATAGTTTGGGATTGTCCTTAGTTGCTTGCTCTCTTGCAGGTTCTTTATTAGCTTTTTTAAATTATAATTTTACACCTGCTAAAATATTTATGGGAGATACTGGTGCTCTTCTGATTGGATTGGTCTGTGCTATTTTATCCATCAAGTTTATAGAGTTGCACAGAGTTTTGCCTGATCAGCTAGGAAATTTTAGATTCCAAGCAGTACCGTCAGTTGCTATTGCCATATTGATAATTCCTTTATTTGATACCATTCGAGTATTTACAAAAAGATTATTGAAAGGAAAATCTCCGTTATATCCTGATAGAACTCATATCCATCACTTGCTGTTGGATAGAGGTTTTTCTCACCTACAGTCCACAGGAATTTTAGTTTTGGTGAATATTGTTTTCATCGTTATTGCTTATGGATTTCAATGGTTAGGTTCCTTGTTTTTGTTGTTGTTAATAGTTTCAATCGCCATAGTTGCAACATATTTGCTTGAATTGTCAGTAAAAAAATATCAGAAAAAGCTGGTAAGTGATAATCTTCATAACATCAGCTTATCCTAATGAATTATCTACTCGTTTTTTTAGGAGGTGGTTTAGGCAGTTTAATTCGCTATTTTATCAATAAATTGATTCCTCAAGATTTTACTAATTTTCCTTTTGCTACTTTTTGTTCCAATGTATTAAGCTGTTTTATTTTTGGGATAACCATTGCTTTTTTTGTAAGAGGAAATATTAACGAAGCTCAGAAATTATTTATAACAACAGGATTGTGTGGCGGTTTCAGCACCTTTTCAGCTTTTTCTTTCGAATCCCTTCAGCTATTGCAAGAAGGCAATATATTAATCTTCGTAGCCAATGTAGTGCTCAGTATTATTATTTGTTTATTGGCACTCTATATTGGTGTAAAATTAGTTTAATTTTTTTATTTGCAAAAAATAATTTTTAGACTAGCCTAAATATTTTATATTTGTAGGATAATCGTCATTCGTATGAATTTATCCTATACTGAAGAAAATTATTTAAAAGCAATTTACCATATAAAAATGAAGTCTGGCGGTAACGCTGGCACCAATGCTATATCGGAATCGTTACTAACTGCACCTGCCTCCGTGACTGATATGCTAAAAAAATTAGCGGAGAAAAACTTAGTCGCCTATGAAAAGTATAAAGGGGTGAAATTGACTGAGATAGGTAGCAAAATTGCGACTCAATTGGTGAGAAACCATCGGATATGGGAAGTTTTTTTGGTTGATAAATTGGGATATTCTTGGGATGAAGTGCACGACATTGCCGAACAACTTGAGCATGTCCAATCAGAAACTTTAATCAATAAATTAGCTGATTTTTTGGAGAATCCGAGATTTGATCCTCATGGAGACCCGATACCCGATGCGAATGGGAAGATTTATCAGCGAAAGCAAATCCTAATCTCTAATTTGCAAATTGGAGCTGCAGGAGAAGTGGTAGGCGTAAACGAACACAGTCCTGAATTTCTTAAATACTTGAATAGGATACAATTGAATATAGGGACGAAAGTGAAAGTTATAGAAAAATTTTCCTTTGATGGCTCCCAAATTATCCTAGTGGACGATGTGAAAGAGCTTACAATAACCTATGAAGTAGCAAAAAATATTTTTGTAACAGTCGTAAATAACGAATCATGAAATTCAAGAGTTTTTTGATTTGGTTTGTTTTTGCAAATAGCATAATTGCCCAAAAGCCCATTTTGGTTGGTACGGCTTCAATGTTTGCAGATATGGCAAGAAATATTGCTGGTGACCATTTTGATGTACGGACTATCGTCCCAATTGGTTATGACCCACATACTTACGAACCCACTCCAAACGATGCTCAATTGCTTTATAATGCTCAAATTATTTTAAAAAACGAACTTACTTTTGAAGGCTGGCTAACCGAATTAATTACTAATTCTGGTACAAAAGCCAAAATGATTACTTTGACGAAAGGAATAGAGCCCATCCGAAGCAAAGCATTTCATAACGCCACGGACCCTCATGCCTGGATGACCGCTCAAAATGGAGTTGTTTACTGTGAAAACATCAAAAATGCCTTAGTCGAATACGATCCTGCACATAGGGCGGAATATGAAGCGAATTACGAAAGCTATAAAAATAAATTGAAAGCCATTGACACTAAAATAAAAGAAGAAATTCAAAAAATACCTGAGAAACAACGAGTTCTTATCACTTCCCATGATGCTTTTCAATATTTTGGAAGACATTATGGGTTGCATTTGGAGTCCGTTTTGGGCACATCGACAGAAGCGGATATTATGGTATCGGATATTTTAAGGTTGAATAAGGTGATTAACGAAAACAATGTAAAAGCAGTTTTTATAGAATCCACCATCAATCCAAAAATTTTGAATCAAATTGCGACGGATAATGCCGTTTCCATAGGTGGAAGCTTGTTTGCCGACTCATTGGGAGACTCCTTGAGTGTAGCTGCTACTTACGAAAAGATGTTGTTGCACAATGCATCCACCATACTTTCCAGCCTGACGAACAATAATTTGAATAAAGCGGTAACACCCCAAAATGGACAATTCCCATTCTTTGGAATTCTTGGAATCGCCCTATTTTCTTGGTGGATACTTTCAAAAATTTTATTTAAAAATTCAAACTGATGAGTGATTATTTTTTGAAAATAGAAGATTTATCTGTTTCCTACGAAAACAAAAGGGTTTTGAGTAATATCTATTTGAATATTGAGCAGGGGCATCGATATGCCCTAATCGGACCAAATGGCGCTGGAAAATCTACTATGATAAAGGCAATCCTTGGATTGATTCCAATCAATAATGGTTCGATATTGATGAATGACCTTCCTATTGATTTACAAAGGAAAAAGATAGCCTATGTGCCGCAAAAAAACGAAGTAGATTGGCAATTTCCCGCTAATGTTTATGACATTGTGTTAATGGGACGATACCCTTTTAAAAAAATATTTAGTCGTTTGAATTCGGAAGATTATGATATGGCATACCAAGCCATGAAAGATTTGGATATCATCCAGTTGAAAAATAGGCAAATTGGGGAGTTGTCTGGTGGGCAACAGCAGCGGGTTTTTATAGCAAGGGCATTATGTCAGCAACCAGATTTGTATCTTTTGGATGAGCCATATGTAGGGGTGGATATCCCAACAGAAGAGCGGATAGCTGCTTTGTTAGAAAAATTGTCAGAGCAAAAGAAAACCATTTTGATTGTGCACCACGATATTGCTACTGCTCCAGAATATTTTGATAAAGTTATCCTCATTAACCAAAGATTAATTGCTTATGGTGACTTATATAGCACCCTAACCAAAGAAAATATTGAACATACCTATAAAGCACAATTGAGTCTTTTGAATCGTATCGGGCAATTTGATTAGAGTTTGATGGTGTTTTCTTTTTTATATAAAGTGTTTCATTGTTAAAATTGCGTTAAAAAGAATACAGGCTATATAAAATTGGTGCTTTTTTTATAATTTAGTCCTTGATAATCAAAATCATATAGCCATGAAATACTTTCTACTTATCTTATCATTTTTATTTTTCAGGTTAGGCTTTGCTCAAAACTTGGTTGAGAATAATAGTTTTGAAGAAATATCAAATAGCAACAAAGTTAATAATTGGAATTTTGAATGGTTTGCCGATGTTTGTAGTGCTAATTCGAGGCAATGGGAATTTAATTGTTATGGTTGTCCAGTTTCGAAATTTGGAAACAATTTTTTAAAATTCACAGTCTCAAACCTTGAAAGTATGTATACTAAATACACAAGTAGATTTGAGCCATGGTCGGGTGGTTATGCAAAAATAAAATTAAAGAAGACCTTAGAGATTGCAAAAACGTATGAAATCAAACTATGGGTATATTTCCCAAAAGAGCAGATAAAAGATACTTTATTACCCTATCATTTTGGTTTTTGCTTTTTTAATAAAGATTTTATCAAAAATAGATTTTGGCTTAGAAACACACCATTTAAAGTACATGATTTGGAGTACGATAATTGGTATGAGCAAACTTGGTATATTAAGCCAACTTGTGAATTGAATTATTTTATACTTGGGCTTTTTAAGGATGATACTTGGCCTCCAAAAGAAATAACCGAAAACCAAGTGATTCGATTTTATGTGGACAATATCTCTATTCAGGAGATAAAAAGTAAGGACGAAAGGTATATAAATTATTGTAATCTTCCTGAAGCCAATTTAGTTGAAAATAAAAGTTCATTTGACAATCAAGAAATATTTTTCAATACGAACAATGCTACAATAGAAGAAAGTTATAAACCCCTGTTAGATAGTATAACAAATCAAGCTAGAAAAAATCCAAAATTAGTTTTTGAAATAGCTGGATATACTGATGATGATGGCACAAACCATATGGAATTATCCAAAATGAGGGTTGATGCAATTATTAACTACCTGAATAATAAAGGAATAGCTAAATATAGATTAATTCCTCAATATATGGGTAATACACAAAAAAGTGATGGGAAAGAAGCCATAAAAATCAAAAATAGAAAGGTAACAATAAAAAAATCTAACACAAGGCTCGATCAAATTTTTTATAATAGGGCACTAAATGAAACTAATCTTGATAGTGCATTTATATATCTAAAGAAATGGTATTTTCTAACCAATGAAAAAATGAGAATATTTTCAATTTTCGATACTAGGTTAGATAAATATAAAGCATCAAAGAAATGGGAAAAATTTATACTAGATTTAAAGTCACCCTATTCTACTTATTTAAAACCTGAAGATGCTTTCAAACTAGATTCGATGTATGTTGTAGATCAAAAGTATAGAACTACAGAAATTTATATACAAGATTTAGGGGAAATATATCCCACAGCAGATTCTTTAGTGTTTCTATTTCCCAAAGTTACTCAAGCTGAAGAATTACGACATGATAGCATCAATTATGTTTGGATGACAAAATATATTGAAAAAAACGGCTGGCCCAACAAAAGTGAGGTGGGCGAAAGACCTAGCAGAGCTGCATTTTATATAATCGACCACAATTTAGATACCAATTCTTTAAAAAAGTATGTACCAATACATGAAGCAAAATGCAGAGAAGGGGAGGCGGATTGGTCAGATTATGTCATTATGTTTGATCGGATGGAAAAAGAATGTGGCAGATTACAACATTATTGTACTCAATATATGAAAGATCCAACCAATCCAAACAGATTTATTTTAGCTTCCTATGATAGCAAAGAAGCAGTAAATGAGCGAAGAAAGAAATTGGGACTTCGTCCAATTCAAGATTTTGATATTTCGTTTTCAATAAAAAAGTAAATCAATTCTTATGAAATACAATATTTTATGGGTTTTATTGGTAGGTTTCTCCTGTTTAATTCATGCACAGACACATTTAAAATTACCTACTTTCAAACCAAAATTATATGATTCGTTAGATAGAACCTATTTTCCACATTGGGAAAGTTCATTGAGGATTGTTAATAATATAGTTTATAATCCTCAGAATCATACTTTTATTGATGTAAAAGATGCATATTATAATCGTTTGGTTGATTATTATAAAATGATGCCTGAAGACCCAAACGATATTTTGTATATATTCATGGATGCTCTATTATATGATAAAGACGATTTTTGTTATAAGTATAATCAGGCTATGAAAAATTCTGGATTGAATATGGATACCTATTATAAAAAACAAAAACCCATGATGGACAAAATGTGTGAATGTGTCCTTGAATCCTATAATAAAAAGTTGATTGCAAAATTGAATACCATGGCTGACGATGATCAGAAATACCGAAATCAAGAACCATTTGACTGGAAAAAACAAAGAGTTTTAGATTCGATCAATGTAAAAGAGGCTTTGTTAATTTATGACCAATATGGACTACCGGATAGAAGATTGGTAGGCGTAGAAAATGAAGATATTTTCTTTTTTATTATTCAACATTCCAATTTAGAGCTCATGGAGAGGTTTTTACCTGAAATAAAAGAGGCAACAGATGTACGAAGATTGTCACCAACCCTTTATCCATATATGTACGACAGAATTTGTATGATCAAAGGCAATCCACAAGAATTTGGTACTCAATTTCAATTTAATGAAAAAACGAAGCGAAATGAAATGTACAAAACGATAAAGCTAGAGCAAGTAAATATTAACAGGAAAAAGTATGGTTTAAAGGAATTGTAAAGTAGAAAAAAACTTGTTATTTTAATTCTTAAATCCGTAGGATTATAATTTTCAGTGAGTTAATATGTAAATCATCATTATAAAGAGACGAAAATAGAAGCACAGCAAAATATATTAATTCCAGTCTAGATATTTATGAGTAAAAATCATAAATGAAACAAATGATGGGATGTTTTAAGCTATTTACATAGTATCATGAAAATTGTTCGACCAAAATTTTACTGTTTTTCAGCACTTTATGAATTTTTTTTAAAAAAAATAACTGAAAAAGTTTGTAGTTTGTATTTTAGTCAATTACCTTTGCAGCCGCTTAAAGTAAAATAGATTTAGGCACATTAAAAGAATTTAAAAATTATTTAATCGTGGATAAGAAAATCAGTTATTTATCCGTCATGGCAAACAAAAATACGGTTGATCGTAAATGGTTTGTTATTGATGCAGAAGGTCAGACTGTGGGCAGAATGTGTTCAAAAATAGCACATGTGCTTATGGGCAAACATAAACCTTCTTTTACAACTCATTGCGATACTGGAGATAATGTAATTGTCATTAATGCAGATAAAGTAAGATTTACTGGTAAAAAAATGGCACAAAAGGAATATATCACATATTCTTTATACCCAGGTGGACAAAAAAGAGTGAAGGCGAAAAACCTTATGGAAAAAAAGCCAACTGCTATTGTGGAAAATGCAGTGAAAGGAATGTTGCCTAAAACAATTTTAGGAAATCACATGTTCAAAAAATTATTTGTATATTCAGGTGCTGAGCATCCACATTTTGCTCAAAAACCGGAAGTAATCAATTTTTAATTAGCCAATTTAACTAGCAGTAATATATGGAAATGATTAATGCAGTAGGGAGAAGAAAAGCCGCAGTTGCTCGTATTTTCCTAACTAAAGGGGAAGGTAAGATTACCGTAAATGGTAAAGATTATAAAACTTACTTTCCGCAAACACATGTTCAAAATAATATCACTGATCCTTTTGCAACTGTTGCTGCTGAAGGGATTTATAATATTAACGTAAATGTACAAGGTGGCGGATTCAAAGGTCAATCTGAAGCAGTAAGAATGGGAATTTCTAGAGCTTTAGTGAAACTAAATGAAGAATTCAAAAAACCATTGAAAGAGAAGAAATTCCTTACTAGAGACTCAAGAGCTGTGGAACGTAAAAAATACGGTAAACCAAAAGCAAGAAAGAGCTTCCAATTTAGTAAGCGATAATATTTTAATTCTTTTTGTACATTTTCAACTTCATATAAAAAATGGAAAAACTTAGTTATAAAGAAATGCTAGATGCCGGTGTTCACTACGGACATCTAAAAAGAAAGTGGAATCCTAAAATGGCACCATATATTTTCATGGAACAAAAAGGAATCCACGTAATTGATCTTAACAGAACTGCAGAATGTCTTGAAGATGCTGCAATGGCTATGAAACAAATGGCTAAAGCTGGTAAGAAAATTATGTTTGTTGCTACTAAAAAGCAAGCTAGAGATATCGTTCAAGCAGCTGCTAGAAGTGTAAATATGCCTTTCGTTACTGAAAGATGGTTGGGTGGAATGATGACAAATTTTTCTACTATCCGTAAGTCAGTTAAGAAAATGCAAAACATTCAAAAAATGCTTGCTGAAGGTTCTAACATCAACATTACCAAAAAGGAGCGTTTGATGATGACTAGAGAGCATGCTAAATTAGATAGAGTACTTTGTGGTATCGAAAATCTAAATAGATTGCCTTCTGCATTGTTTTTAGTGGATATTCACCATGAGCATATCGGTTTGGCTGAGGCTCACAGATTAGGTATCAAAACTTTCGGTATGGTAGATACGAACTCTGATCCAATGCAAGTGGATTTCCCTATACCATCTAATGATGATGCTTCAAGATCTATCTCTTTGATTACTAATTATTTAGTTAATGCAATCAAAGAAGGATTGGAAGAAAGAAAAGCATCAAAAGAAGAAGAAACTGCTGTTGCAGAATAATTTTTTTAAAAATTGTAAAATAATTCATTCAAATGAGTTTAGTAATAACTGCTGCTGATGTAAAAAAATTGAGAGATATTACATTGGCAGGAATGTCTGATTGCAAAAAAGCTTTGGAAGCTACTAATGGTAACATCGAAGAAGCAATCGACTATTTAAGAAAACAAGGACAAAAATTTGCTGTTAAAAGAGCAGATAGAGAAGCTAAAGAAGGTGTTTGTATGGCTGCTATTTCTCACAATAGAAATAATGGTATCGTTTTCAAATTAACTTCTGAAACAGATTTCGTTGCAAAAAATGAGGAATTTGTTACTTTAGCGAATAGTATTGCTGAAATCGCAATCAAAAATTTACCAAATTCTGTTGAAGAATTATTGGCTCTTGAAGCAGAACCAGGTATCACTGTGAATGAAAAAATATTAGGCAAATTAGGTACTTTCGGAGAGAAAGTAGAAGTTGCTGAATATTCTATCATCAAAACAGATGCTGGTCAAGGTCAAGTAATTCCTTATATCCACATGGGTAATAGAGCAGCTGTAATTGTAGCTTTGAATCAAGAAGGTACGGACAAAATGGATGCTGGTAAAAATGTTGCAATGCAAATTGCTGCAATGAAGCCAATCGCTGTTAGTTCTGATGATGTTGATGCTGCTGTTGTAGAAAGAGAAAGAGGCATCATCATCGAAACAATGAAAGCTGATCCAAAAATGGCTGGAAAACCGGATGATATGATTGCTAAGATTGCTGAAGGTAAATTAAATGCTTTCTTCAAAGAGAGCACTTTATTGAGTCAAGATTATGTGAAAGATGGTAGCAAAAATGTTGCTGCTTATTTGGAGAGTGTAAGCAAAGGGTTAACCGTTACTGCATTCCGACACATTAAATTAGGATAATATTTTTTAAAAAAGCGATTCATTATTTGAATCGCTTTTTTTTTGACCCTGCTAGAAATAATTTTTTTTAATCATAATTTTTTATCACTACCATGAGTTTAAAATATAAAAGAGTATTACTAAAATTGAGTGGAGAGTCGTTGATGGGAGATCAGCAATTTGGAATTGATGCTCAAATGTTAAAACATTATGCCAATGAAGTGAAATTTTTAATTGAAGCTGGTGTTCAGGTTGCAATTGTTATTGGTGGTGGAAATATTTTCAGAGGATTGAGTGCAGGAAAATCTGGTATAGAAAGAGTGCAAGGCGATTATATGGGAATGATGGCTACCGTTATCAACGGAATGGCTTTGCAAAGTGCTTTGGAAGGAGTAGGGGTGTACACCAGATTGATCTCAGCAATTGAAATGAAAGAAATATGTGAGCCTTACATCAGAAGAAGAGCAATCAGACATCTTGAGAAAGGTAGAGTCGTGATTTTTGGTGCAGGAACAGGAAGTCCATATTTCACTACAGATTCAGCAGCAGCATTAAGGGCAAATGAGATTGCAGCGGATGTGATTTTGAAAGGAACAAGAGTAGATGGCGTTTATTCAGCAGATCCATTAAAATTTCCTGATGCTACAAAATTTGATGTGGTTTCCTTCAAAAAAGTAATTCAAGATAATTTGAAAGTAATGGACATGACTGCTTTCACCCTTTGTCAGGAGAATGATTTACCAATTGTGATTTTTGATGTTTCCGAAAAAGGGAATATGTTGAAATTAGTAAAAGGTGAATCAATTGGTACTTTAGTGATTAATTAAATCAATTGGACCCCAACCTACACTATCTAAGATAAATCTCCCTCCCTCACAAAATTGTTTTAATTCAGTATTGATAAATAATTCTACTTCATTTTTTATGTGATCAGGATAGAGCAAATGGATATTCGGACCAGCATCTAAAGTGAAATATAAGGGCAAAACCGTTTCATTTCTAAAATTCTGAATAGCATTTATCATGGCTATTGTGTTAGGTCTGATAAGCAAATAAGGTGGATTGGATGCCATCATGAGAGCATGCAGTGTTAGTGCTTCTGCTTCAGCTATCGCTCCGAATTGTGTGACATCCCCAGTTTTTAAAGCGGTGAGCAAATTGCCAAATCTTTCATTTGCTTCTTGGTAGCGAATATCGGCATAAGGATTGTTTTCCATCAACCCATGTCCAGCCCTGCTAGACACCTTTTTCTCTGAGCTATCTGCTATTAAAATACAATCCTGAAAAGTGTGAAAAACGGGATGTACATCGTTTTTGCAAGATACCGCATATTCATTATTGGAAAGAGGTAAAAACTTGCTCTCACCCCAAGCTGCCATTACTGGATAAATAGAACGGCATGCACTACCCGAACCCAAACGGGCAAAAAATGAAGCTTTTTTTAGAAAATCAGCATTCGATAATTGTAAGTTGAAAATCTGATTTTCGATTTGAACTAAGCACAATGCCAATGCTCCCATTGCTGAAGCGGAGGAGGCGATACCTGTGGAATGAGGAAAGAGTTTTTGGATTGAATCATTAAATCCAAGTTTTCTAAAACTGGAATTCTAGAATAAAGATTCGTAATGAATTTGATTATTTTTGCTGCAAATTTTTCGTTTCTATTTCCTTCAAACAAGAAATCTATGCTACTTTTCTCCCCCTTTTTTTGTGCATATTGAATAGAAGTGGTGGTATGACATTGACTCAAAGTAAAGCTGATGGATGGGTTTTTGGGTAATTGCTCCCCATATTTTCCCCAATATTTTATAATTGCTATGTTGGAAGGACATTGCCAACTCACCTCGCCTTGGATAGATTTCGAATGATCCATATAGAATACTAATATTTTTGCATAAAAGTAATTCTATTTTTAGTGTATCAAATATTCTAAAATCAACTTTATTTGAAAATAATTAAATGTTGTTGGGAATATCAAAATCTTTCAACACCAAATCCAAGATTTTATCCTCTCCAACCACATAGCCATGCTTTAATTTATAGCCATATAAGCTACCAAAGGCATTCCAATAAAATGCGGTAAAACCTCCTCTAAGGTCTTTGATTACCTCATAAACTGGTGTATTTAGCTCTCTTTCAATCATCTTTATTAGAACCTTCCCTTGTGTTCTTGAAAGCCCTTTGAGTGGTTTTTCGAATTTATCTTTTAACTCATCTTGCAACTTTGAAATTCTATCTCTTCGCTCACTATTGCTTATTTGGCTTGATTCAGCTTGTAGTTTTCGATAGGTTCTCACTGCTTCCAGAGCATATGGATAAACGATGGTAGCATGCCGTTGGTATCGCATATAATTGAACCGATCATCATCGTTGCTAAAAGTTCGATATGCAAAAATAGTGACGGTTGGTAATTCCAAACAGTACAAAGTATCTGCTCCATCTATGATGTAAGAAGCTGGATTAGGATTAATCCAAATTTGATTCTCAGCAACTTGTGCTTTTAAATTGTATGCAACAAAAAATAAAACCAGACCTAAAAAATGAATGCTTTTCATCTTTAAATTATTTTTGTTATTAAGGTAGATTTTTACTTCATACAATAGATTAAAAATATTATACTGAACATGAAACGTGTAAGTTACGATTTTCGTTTCAGACAATAATCCATTAACTAAACATTAATAATCTGCAACTGAATGATATTAAAAGTTGTTGTAGTTTTGCTAAATAATAAATATTCATGGAATTTGTACTTCAATCGCCTTTCAAACCTACAGGAGACCAACCTTCTGCCATTCGACAGTTGTTGGAAAGTATCAATTCTGGTGAAAAAGCCCAGTGTTTATTAGGGGTGACTGGTTCTGGAAAGACTTTTACGATGGCAAATGTCATAAAAGAACTCAATAGGCCCACCTTGATTTTAACCCATAATAAAACACTTACTGCACAATTGTATGGGGAATTTAAACAATTTTTTCCAGACAATGCCGTAGAATATTTTGTATCTTATTACGACTATTATCAGCCAGAGGCTTACCTGGCAGTAACGGATACATATATTGAAAAAGACCTGCAAATAAATGAGGAGGTAGATAAATTGAGATTAAGAGCCACTTCTTCCATACTTTCTGGCAGAAGGGATATTATCGTAGTAGCCTCAGTTTCTTGCATTTACGGTATGGGAAACCCGGAAGATTACAATGCAGGAATTATCAGAATATCTGTAGGAGAGAAAATTTCCAGAAATATATTTTTATATAATTTAGTGAATAGCCTTTATTCTAGAACTGAAACGACATTTGATAGAGGAACTTTCAGGGTAAAAGGCGATACGGTGGACATCAATTTGCCCTATGTTGATTTTGGTTATAGGATTACTTTTTTTGGAGATGAAATTGAGAGTATTGATACCATTGAGAAAGAAAGTTGTAAGAGAATAGACAAACTCGATTATGCTGCTATTTTTCCAGCCAATCTGTATGTGGCACCCAAAACTAGAATCAACGAAATCATCAAAGAAATAGAGGATGAGATGGTGGCACAAGAAAAATATTTCGAAAGGGAAGGGAAATATTTGGAAGCGAAAAGAATAGTAGAAAGGACACAATTTGATTTGGAAATGATCAAAGAATTGGGTTACTGTACAGGAATTGAAAATTATTCTCGATTTTTTGATGGTAGAAAAGTTGGCACCAGACCCTTCTGTTTACTAGATTATTTTCCAGAGGATTATTTGATGTTCATTGATGAAAGCCACGTTACTTTACCACAATTAAGAGGAATGTGGGGAGGCGATAGGGCTAGAAAGATGAATTTGGTGAACTACGGTTTCCGCCTGCCTTCAGCTATGGACAACCGACCATTGAGTTTTGATGAATTTGAGGAAAAAGTAAATCAAGTAATCTTTGTGAGTGCCACTCCGAGTGATTATGAATTGGAACAAACGGAGGTGTTTTTGTAGAGCAAATTATTCGTCCTACTGGATTATTAGATCTGCCGATAGATGTTCGTCCGAGCCTCAATCAGATAGATGATTTGTTGGAGGAAGTCAATAATAGGAGCAAAGTAGGGGAGCGGATATTGGTGACAACTTTGACAAAGCGAATGTCAGAAGAGTTGGCTAAATATTTTGCGAAATTGAATATCAAATGTAAATACATTCACTCAGAAGTGGATACAATGGAGCGGGTCGAGATTCTTCGAGATTTGAGAATGGGAGAATTCGATGTTTTGATTGGTGTAAATTTATTGAGAGAAGGATTGGATTTGCCGGAGGTTTCGCTAGTAGCGATTTTAGATGCTGATAAAGAAGGTTTTTTGCGAAATACAAGGTCTTTGACACAAACTGCTGGTAGAGCTGCTAGAAATTCGAATGGGTTGGTGATTTTCTATGCCGATAAAATGACCGATGCGATGCGGAAAACCATTGAAGAAACCAACAGAAGAAGAGCAATTCAGATGGAATACAATGAAAAACACCATATCGTACCGACCACTGTGATTCGTTCGAAAGAAGAAATATTAGGGCAAAAATCTATTTTGGATATCAGAGGAGGCAGAGAGCCACAAAGCTATGTCGAGCAAGAGACAGTATCAATAGCTGCCGATCCATTGATAGCCTATATGAATCGAACACAATTGGAGAAATTGATACAAACCACAGAAAAGAAAATGAAAGATGCTGCGAAAGATTTAGATTTCCTATCAGCAGCACATTATCGAGATGAATTGACTGCTTTGAAAAAGCAAATGAAAGATGCTTTTGATAGCTAGCATTATTATTTAAAATAAATACCCAACTCCTAATCTATAGCAATAGGTAAAGGCGAGGTATATCCTTGAATATTTTTAAAACCAATCACTGTGCTATTATTTTTACCTATTTTTCAAAACAATTTGGTATCAATTTTATACTTTTAATTTTGAACTCAAAGCCAATTTTAAACTTAAGCCAAATAAAAATTAGAATTTACTTATCTTTTTGTGATTTGTTCCATAACATAATGTTCTTCAGAGCTAAATAAATCATTGATTGTATATATATTTAATACATTGTATTTCCTTAAATATTGTTCGTAAGCACTATGATATTCAAGATTAATAGATGGAGAAAGGTAAAAGTCTAACCAGCTATTTTGTCTATTTTTATTAATGAAATCTGTGTTTCAATTTGAAAGTTTAAATTATATTTAGGCATAGTGTTATTTAATACATAAGTACTAGGATTGTCGCCTATGGGATTTCCCCAATATTCATTTCTTATAACATCTAAAATTGTATCTTTAAAGTCATAGCTTTTTGGATAATTTGTTGGCAGACCAATTGAGGTATTCAAGAGAATATATTTACCGTTTGCAATTTGCTTTTGTGCTCCAATACTAACTAAAGATTGTATATAATGTCCATCAAATGACCTTTTATTTATAAATCCTAAGTTGATTGAATTTCATTTTGGGCAATTAATGGAGAAATAAAAAAATAGGATAATTTGTAAAAGTATCTTTTTATGTCAATTATTTACTACAAAGTTCATCAATTTGATAGATGATTTGAAAATTTCTATAATAAGGCCATTATTTAGATAGATAAAAAAAACCCTCACTCTATTCGAATGAAGGATTTTTTTATATTCTTTAAAATAATTATTTTTTCTCCAATTTATTGCTGAATGTCAGTCCTTTAGCATCTTTGTCGATATAAATGGTGTCGCCAGCTTTGAAATTGCCCGACAATAATTCTTTGGACAATTCATTCACTATTTCTTTTTGTAATACCCTTTTCATCGGTCTTGCCCCGAATTGTGGGTCGTAACCCAAGTCAACCAATAAGTTCTGAGCAGCATCGGAAACTTCCAATTTGAACTCTTGTTTACCAAGTAAAGAAGTAAGTTTTTTCAATTGAATACCCAAAATCTGTTTTATTTCTGCTTTGGTCAAAGGTAAAAACATTATTTGCTCATCTATCCTATTCAAAAATTCTGGTCGCAATCTTTGTTTCAATAAATCAAATACTTCAACTTTAGTAGTTTCCAATACATCCGTTCGGTGTTTATCTCCCAAAGCATCTAAGTCTTCGAAATTTTCTAGAATCTTATCTGCTCCCATATTCGAAGTCATAATAATCATCGTATTTTTGAAATTCACTACTCTTCCTTTGTTGTCCGTCAATCTACCATCATCCAAAACTTGCAATAAAATATTGAAAGTATCGGGATGTGCTTTTTCGATTTCATCCAAAAGTATAATAGAGTACGGCC
Source organism: Saprospiraceae bacterium (assembly GCA_016710625.1). Classification (GTDB taxonomy): domain Bacteria; phylum Bacteroidota; class Bacteroidia; order Chitinophagales; family Saprospiraceae; genus JADJVK01. The sequence goes on along the minus strand of JADJVK010000011.1, from coordinate 60,501 downwards.
TTCTTCTCACTGCTTCGGTCAATTGTCCACCTTCATCGTAACCCACATAGCCCGGAGGAGCACCTACCAATCTAGAAACCGCATGTTGCTCCATATATTCACTCATATCAATCCTTGTAATCGCATTTTCATCGTCAAACAACACCTCTGCTATTGCTTTTGCCAATTCAGTTTTTCCAACTCCTGTAGGACCCAAAAAGATAAAGGAGCCTATAGGTCTGTTTTCGTCAGAAAGTCCTGCTCTGTTTCTTCTCACCGCATCAGAAACTGCAGCAACCGCTTCTTTTTGCCCGATGACTCTCTTGCCTAACTCTGCTTCTAGTGATATTAATTTATCTCTTTCACTTTGCATCATTTTAGCCACAGGAATTCCCGTCCATTTTGCCACAACTTCAGCAATATCATTAGAAGTCACTTGTTGGTTAGTCAATCTTTCTTCTAAAGGAATTTGGTTCAATTTTTCTTCAGCCGCTTTTAGCATGGCTTCTTGCTCTTTTATTTTTCCATAACGGAGCGTCGCCACCAACTCAAAATTGCTTTCTCTTTCGGCTCTTTCAGCTTGTCTTTCATAATCCTCCATTCTTTCTTTGCAATTCTGAATAGCACCGATTATTTCTTTTTCATTGGTCCATTTCGCTTTCAAGCTATTCAACTGATCTTGCATATTGGCAATTTGCTCATTCAAAATTGCCAATTTTTTATCGTCTTTTTCCCTTTTGATTGCCTCTCTTTCAATTTCTAACTGACGTACTTTTCTATCCACTTCATCCACTTCCTCAGGAACTGAGTCCATTTCCAAACGTAATTTTGCACAAGCTTCGTCAATCAAATCGATAGCTTTATCAGGCAATTGCCTATCGGCGATATATCGATGGGATAACTCGGCAGCAGAAACTAATGCTTCGTCCAAAATTCCTATTTTATGGAAATTCTCATACCTTTCTTGCAATCCTCTCAAGATAGAAATGGTGTCTTCTACGGAAGGCTCATCCACAAAAACAGTTTGAAAACGGCGTACTAAAGCTGCATCTTTCTCAAAATATTTTTGATATTCATCCAAAGTTGTCGCTCCAATTGTATGCATTTCTCCCCTTGCTAATGCAGGTTTTAATATATTTGCAGCATCCATTGCACCGTTGCCACCACCAGCACCAATCAAGGTATGGATTTCGTCAACAAATAGGATGATATTTCCATTGGAGTCTATAACTTCTTGAATTACAGCCTTTAATCTTTCTTCGAATTCCCCTTTAAATTTGGCTCCAGCAATAATTGCTGCCATATCTAGAGAAAAAATTTGTTTAGATTTTAGGTTTTCGGGAACGTCTTCTCTCACAATTCGCCAAGCAATACCTTCCACAATAGCTGTTTTACCCACACCAGCTTCCCCAATTAATATTGGATTATTTTTCTTTCTTCTCGAAAGAATGTGCAACACCCTTCTTATTTCTTCATCTCTACCTACAATGGGGTCTAATTTCCCGGATTCTGCTCTTTCATTTAGGTTGATTGCATATTTTGAAAGTGCATTGTAAGTATTTTCTGCATTTTGATTCGTCACTTTTTTTCCTTTTCTAAGTTCTTGAATAGCTAATTTACATTTTTCTTCAGTTGCTCCTAGTGTTTTGAGAGCTCTTGCAGTTTTATCATTTCCAGAAACTATCGCTAATAAAATTAGTTCTACTGAAATAAATTCATCGCCAAATTCTGCTAAATAGCTTTTGGCTTTTGTTAATGCCTTATTTGCATCATTGGTCAAAAATTGTTTATCTGAGCCTTGGACTCTCGGAAACGATTGTATAGTATTATCGATTTCTGTCAATAATGAATTTGGTTGAATGCCCATTGCATTGAAAACAAATTGAGAGACACTGGGTTCTTCCAAAATTATTCCTTTGACCAAATGAGCCGTTTCTACCATTTGTTGATCCAAATCAGCAGCGATTTGTTGTGCTTTTTGGATAGATTCTTGTGCTTTTAAAGTAAAAATATCGTATGTCATATCCTTAAAAAGTTAAGTATTTTCAAAAATGTAATCAGTAATGATAAAAACAGTATTCAAATTTTCATCCAAATAGAATAAGCTGTAATATTGACAAAAAAAGTGAATTTTCAAGGACATTTTGTCAATTTTTTAAATAAAAAACTGTCAATTTTTCCTAAAGAAAAGGAATGTAATGAGGTAAATCAAAAAAAGGATGAATAATGAAATTCCAGCTATTTTGAATTTCATCTTCCATTCCGCTTTTTCTTCTGCTTTTTTAGCTATATTTAGAGGAGTTTCTATCTGATGGTCTATATCAATATTGTAATCGAAAGTTCCGTTGTTATTGAATATATGAAGATGGCAAAATTCCTCATCTACAAAAAATGAATATTCTTTATCGTGAAATATTTCAAAATCAACTATTAAAATTTCTTGATTATAGTAAACCATTAAATGACCACTTTTGGGACTATGAGCCAATCCTAAAGTATTTTTTCTTCCGCTACTATCGAAATAATTCCAAAATCGTTGGTTCACTGCATCAATTTTCACCAAAATTAATAATTCATCTATATTATTCCAACTATCTATTTGATTTTGATGAAATTGTAACATAATTTTAACGCAATTATTAATTGTAATTTTATTTATCTTTGCTGATATATGGAATGGAAAGATTTTAAATACATTTTTGCATATTTGATGCCTTTGATGGCTATCATCGGACTTGAATGGAGAGGATGGTGGAGTCCAGGCTCATTTTACATTGCTTTTGTTTTGATTCCAGTTGTAGAAATATTCTTTAAAGGAACCGATAAAAATTTGGATGATGCTCAAAAAGAACTAAAATCTAATCAATCATTTTTCAATTATTTGTTATATCTGAATGTCCCATTACTTTATTTTGTGCTGATTTATAGTTTTTTTGTAGTTAAAAATAATGATTTTAGCAGAATGGAAGGAATTGGTATGATTCTCAATGTTGGGGTTGTATTAGGCACTTTAGGTATAAATGTAGCCCATGAATTGGGGCATCGACAGCATAAATTTGATATAATTTTATCCAAAATACTACTCATCCCTTCTTTTTATATGCACTTTTATATTGAGCACAATCTGGGGCATCATAAACATATTGCAACACCAAAAGACCCTGCAACAGCGCTGTTAAATGAAAATGTTTACTTTTTTTGGATAAAATCAGTTTTCAAAAGTTATCTAAATGCTTGGAAATTAGAAGCAAAAAGATTGTCGAAAAACAATTTTTCATTTTGGAGCATCCATAACCAAATGATACAATTTGTAATCATACAATTGATTTACTTAGTTGCAATATACTATTTTGGTGGAATGAAATGTCTAATTTTTCTATTTCTGAGTGGTTTAGTTGGAATACTTTTATTGGAAAGTGTGAATTATATAGAACATTATGGATTGCTAAGAAAAATAATGAGCAATGGAAAATATGAACCAGTGATGCCGAAGCATTCTTGGAATTCCAATCATGAATTAGGGAGGATTTTCTTGTATGAACTCACCAGACACTCAGACCACCATTACAAATCTACAATAAAATACCAAGCTTTAAGTCATCATGACGAAAGTCCGCAATTGCCATTTGGATATCCAGGTGCAATTTTAATAGCGTTAATTCCACCCATTTGGTTTTCAATAATGAATAAAAAAGTTCAAGAAATAGCTTAATAATCAATAATATATGCAGCATTTAGTATCAGCAGTTGAAGCGTTAATTTTTTCATCAGACCATGCTATTTCCATAGAAGACATCAAGTCGAGTATCGAGTTAGCGACCAATTCAGCTGTGTCAAAAGTAGAGATTGAGGAAGCGATACAGGTTTTATTTCAAATTTATAATGAAAATGAGGAAAGATCCATGGAGATACTTTTTATCTCTGGTGGATATCGTTTTATGACGAAACCTGCTTTTCAACAATATATTGGAGCTCATTTAAAATTGACTTCAAAAAGGAAATTATCTCAAGTAGCATTAGAAACCTTATCCATCGTTGCCTATAGGCAGCCAGTCAGTAAAACTGATTTGGAAAGTATAAGAGGCGTTAGTTGCGACTATGCAATTCAAAAATTATTGGAGAAAGAGTTGATCGCTATCAGCGGAAGAAGTGAAGCTGCTGGTCGTCCATTGCTTTATAGCACTTCAGAAAAATTTATGGATTATTTTGGTTTGGGTAGCTTGAAAGATTTGCCAAAAATCAAGGATTTCAAACAGACAGACAACATGGTTGGGGAAGAAATCATTGAAGAAATTGTTGAAAATTAGATTTTTTTTAAGAATAGTATCTTTACTTTAAAATATTTATTTACTTTTAAACTCACAAAAATTAAAATCTCGGATGTTTTCCGAAAAAACTATCCCATTTGAAGCTTTAAATAAAGAGGATTTATTAGAAGCATTATCCATAAAACAATTGCAATTGGACATACTCTTGCAGTTGACTCAAGCTATTAATAGTAATATTAAGAAGAACAAACTCTACCAAATGTTTGCTAGTTTCCTGCAAAAAGATATTGGCGTAGGGAGTATGGCATTGTTTTATGCTGACAATAGCCTTTGGGAATGTATCAAGCAATATGGCTTATTCGATGGTTTTCCTTCCGGGATTTCTTACAATTTATTAGAAGAATACGACTCTCCAACTTTATTAACTGAAAAAAACAAAAATAGTCTTACTAAGGATTTTGATGTAATCGTCCCTGTTTTTCATAAGGATCGTCCAATTGCCTACTTGCTTTTAGCTGAATTTGGCGAAAAAGAGATTGCTAAGGAAAAGTTGGAATTCATCATAACGATTACCAATATTGTGATTTCCGCTATAGAAAATAAGCGATTGTTTAAGCGACAAATAGAGGAAGATAGACTAAGAAGAGAACTGGATCTGGGTACAGAAATGCAGTTGATGTTGGTGCCTTCTGTCTTGCCATCGATTGGAAATCACCAATTTGCAAGTATCTATAAACCCCATTCAAGTATTGGAGGTGATTATTTTGATTATATCCCTTTTGACCATGATAAATTTGCATTTTGTATAGCAGATATTTCTGGCAAAGGAGTGGCTGCTGCCTTGTTGATGGCAAACTTTCAAGGGTATTTGCATAGCTTAATCCACAAACAACCTGTTTTACAAGATTTGATCATAGAGTTGAATGAAGCAGTTATTCGTACCACCAAAGGGGAGCGATTCATCACTTGCTTTATTGCTGAATATGACAGATCTACCCAGATTTTGAGATACATAAATGCAGGACACACCCCTCCAGTTTTGGTGATGAACGACAAGATTCATCGATTGGACAAAGGAAGCACTATTCTTGGCATTTTTCCTAAACTGCCTACCATTGAGATCGGTGAAGTAAAAATAGAACATGATTGTTTGATTCTTACCTATACGGATGGGTTGTCAGACATCTCCAATTCAAATGGAGATTTTATGAGTGACGACATTATAGAACATTTCACTTGGGCAAATTCTAATCTATCCGCAAAAGATTTCAACAAAAGTCTCCTCGAACAAGTCAATCAATTCATAGGTGATTTGCCTTATCCTGACGATTTTACCGTACTAACTTGCAGAATATTGGCGTAATGCATTCAAAAAGTAACTATATTTGCATCTTGAAATATTAGTGAAATGAGAAATAAAAATACAGCAGCAATATTAGCTTTGATACTTGGTGTTTTTGGTGTTCATAGATTCTATTTAGGACAGACTTTTTTAGGTATCATTTATTGTATGTTTTTTTGGACTGGAGTGCCAGCATTATTAGGTGTAATTGATGCTGTTTTACTTGCAGTCATGAATGACACTCTTTTCGATGCAAAATATAATAGAGAATTTCTAAAAGGAAATGTGGATCCTTGGAGACAAAGAGAAAGGGAGCAAGAGATGGAATATTATCGAAGACAAAGAGAAGGCAAAAGAAAGTATGAAATCCCCGTTCCAAGTGCTCCTTCCAAAAAAGAAAACCCGACCAAATTGACTGGAATTGCAAAATATAAGGATTATGATTTTAAAGGTGCAATTGAAGATTTTCAAAAGGCGATAAAAATTGACCCAACTGATACCTCACTTCATTTTAATATAGCTTGTGCCTATTCCATCACTGAAAATGCGGAAAAAGCTTATGAGCATCTGAGCAATGCGGTTACTTTAGGATTTGTCGATTTCGACAAAATTTCTACCCATGATTCATTGGCATATGTAAGAATTCAGCCACAATGGGATACTTTTGTTGAAAATGGGTTCAAATTAAAGCCGAATGTCATGGAGATTCCAGTGACTTCCAAAGAGGAAAATCCATCTTCTCCAGATTTGTTGGAACAATTGAAAAGATTAGGAGAATTAAGAGAAAGAGGATTGTTGAATGAACTTGAATTTGAGTCTCAAAAGAAGAAGATTTTGGGCTAAAATGCTTATTTTTATTGCATGAATCTATCCTTTTTATTCGCCAAAAGATACCTTTTCGGGAAAAAATCAACAAATGCCATCAATATAATTTCTGGATTGGCGGTTTTGGGTCTTGCAATAGGGACAGCTGCCATGATTTTGTTGTTATCTGTGTTCAATGGTTTTGAACATATGATATCCAATATGTCTAGTTCGTTCAATCCTGATATTAAGATTACTGCAAAAAGCGGCAAGTTTTTTCATTGTGATAGCATTTTGTTGAAAAAAATGCAGACACTGGATGGTGTTTTTGCTGTGGCACAGACACTTGAGGAAACCTCCTTTTTTGAATACAAAGGAGCACAAGATTTTGGAATACTCAAAGGAGTGGATGAAAATTACAAAGTTGTTACTGATTTTAGCAATATTATTCAAGAAGGAACTTATAAAGTTGGTGGTGAAAATCAATATTTTGCAATTTTAGGCTCAGGTATGCGGAATAAATTAGCGGTGAATTTGGATGATCAGCTAACATCAATTTCTGTTTTTATGCCTAAAAGGAAGATGATGGACCCTTACAGCAACAATATGCTAGAAGGTATATGAACCCAATTGCTGTTTTTTCTGCTCAGCAAGAAATTGATTATCAATATATTATTTCAAATATTGATTTAGTGAGAGAATTGCTTGAAGTGAAGGATGAAGTAAGTTCATTAGAAATAAAATGTACCTATGGAAAATCGCCAGTTGAGGTTGCAAATAAAATAAGAATGGTTTTAGGGGATGGATTTTTGGTGAAAGACAGATACGAACAAGATGCTGCTATTCATCAAATTACCAATATTGAAAAGTGGATCACTTTTGCGATACTTTCCTTCATGATGATTTTGATATCTTTCAATTTGATTGGTGCATTATGGATGATGGTAATTGAGAAAAAAAGAGACATTGCTACATTGAAAGCCATTGGAGCAAGTGATCAATTGGTGCGAAATATATTTTTGAGTGATGGCTTATTAATGGGAATAGTCAGTTGTTTGATGGGGACGATAATTGCATTAATATTGTATTATTTACAAAAAAATTATTGCCTTTTCAAATTGGAAGGGATGTTGGTGGAATGTTATCCTGCTGAAATCAGAATTTTTGACATTTTTGCGGTTTGTAGCATCGTCCTAACCATCTGCCTATTAGCAGCGATTTTACCTGCCAGAAGGGCTATGCAGCAATCTACGATTGTGAAATAAAAAAGACAAGTACAGAGATTTGGTGCCACCAGCTTGCACTACATCTTTAAGCTTGTTAGATTTTCCTGAATCGATGCTTTATGGTTGCAACTCTCATAACTTGTATTTACAAGTCAGGAGACTTGTAGCCAACACGTTAAGGTTCTGAAGAACCTAATGAGCTTTGTATATTGGGGGGGAAGATTTTGTGCTAGCAGGGATTTATATGTACTATATCCTAAAAGATTTGTTAAAAAAAATCGTTATCTTTGCAATATAAAATGTAAATAATGAGTGAAGTTATATTTGTGATTAACGAGTCTATAGATGGTGGATATGAAGCAGAGGCTCTTGGCTTATCCATTTTTACAGAAGGAGAAAATTGGACAGAATTAAAAGAAAATATAATTGAAGCAGTTTCTTGCCATTTTGATGACAATGTTAAACGAATAATTAGAATGCATTTTGTCAAAGATGAAGTTTTGACAGCATGAAACTTTCGAGAGATGAGTCTGGAATAAGTTTAGTTAAGAAACTTTCCAAAGTTGGATACAAAGTTACTAGACAAAAAGGAAGCCATATCAGATTGTCTAGGGTAGTTGAAAATACCGAACATCATATTACTATTCCAAATCATGATCCAATAAAAATAGGACTTCTTTCAAAAATTCTGAATGAAGTTTCTCAAGTTTTAGAAATTAGTAAAGAAGAATTGCTAGAAAAGATAAATAATTGAGATTTTTAATTTAATTGCTATTTTAGCTTCAATTTTTATGGAATGTACATCAATAAATATTCCAGCAAGGGTGAAATCAGAATTTTTGACATTTTTGCGGTTTGTAGCATCGTCCTAACCATCTGCCTTTTAGCAGCTATTTTACCTGCCAGAAGAGCAATGCAGCAATCTACGATTGTGAAAAAAAGACTTGAGTATTTTTCAACTCAAGTCTCTTTTTGGAATTTACCCTTTTCCCACTTCAAACCAATTGGTTTTTCTGGTAATATACATGATGGTAAATAGGATAAAAAATAATCCGATGGAGCCTACCAATAAAGAATAATCTTCCAACATCAGCAATACATAAATATAGGCATATAAAATAGTCATCAATGTTGCCAAGATGCCAACTGGTTTCCATTGCTGAAATATATTTTTCGAGTAAAAAAGAATTAGACTTAAAGTTGCAATAAAGGAAATTATATAAGCATTTCTGAAGCCTACTTGTTCTGAAAAGGACAGTAATAGCACATAAAACAAGGCTAAACTAGCCCCAATCAAAAGATATTGGAGGATATGGACATTTATTTTGAACAAAATTTCGAATAAAAAATAGACCAAAAAACTCAAACCAATTATTAAGAATGAGTATTTGACCGTTCTTGTATTTTGTTGATAATGATTGGCTGTCTCTATCAATTTTACACCAAAATATTCATTTGATAGTAATTTCATATTGAACTTATCATCGCTCCAACTTTGCGGAAAAGAGCGATTAAATTCACTTGTGGACCAGTTGGCAGTAAACCCTTTATCACTTATTTCTTTTTTATTGGGCAAGTTGGTTCCAAAAAAAGAGGGAGAAGACCAATTGCATTTTGTGAAAATATTGTTCTCTTTTCCTGTTGGCGTATAGCTGATTGAGTTTGATCCATTTAGGTTTATTTTCATCGCAAATTGATAGGATTTATTGGGCTCGATAGCAATGTTTTGATGAATGCCGTTTTGGACAAAATTCGTATATTTTGTGGAGGGATTAGATTCAATATCTTTCCCATCCCAATTCATCGTAACTTTTTTATTGATTCTAGTTGGATCGGAGATTCCTGTAATTAGGGTTGCTTGATCCCATTGGATATTCTGAATGTCTTGGATATTCGTTTTAAAATTTCCTTTTATTTCTACATCACTTTGATACACAATGCAATTGAAAATTCCTTTTTTCCTGATTTCACTATTCACGTCACTATTGACTTGTATCGTTTCTGGTGTAATATAAAGCAAATGGTTTATAGCTTGTTTTTTGTCATTCACAACTTCAATAGTTGAATATGGTACACAAATTACAGGGCTTACAATGGTTTGTTCTTTCCCCCAAGAATCGCCAATTTCTTTGAAAACATTTTGCTGGAGGGATTGCCTTTCTTCGATTAACGATATTGTCATCGAGATGGGAATGATTAATATGACAAACAAAAATACAATCAGACCAATTTTAATATAAATATTGGTGTTTTTTGTTTTTTCTAAAGATTTAATTTCCATTTTAAATTTATTTAATTGTTTTAAATAATAAAAAAGTACTTTGAGATTCAAAGTTTAAGTATAAAAAAAATTATTTTAGATTATTGAGCAACATTTCAAGTGCATTCAAATGTTTGATAAACTCTTGTTTCCCAAGAATTGTTATTTTATATTTTGTCAAAGGTTTTCTTTCAAAAAATGATTTTTCATAAACAATATAATTCAATAACTCCAAAGCCTTAATATGGCTGGCAAGGTTGCCATCAGTAACTTCCAAATTATTTTTTAGTGTATTAAATTCAATAGCGTCTTCCACCATTAGCATAGACATGATACCAAGGCGAATTCTATTTTCAAAAGCTTTATTTAGATCGTTGAATGATTTCACTTTTCATATTTATTATACATGAATACTCCATAAATGATATGAAATACACCAAATCCTAATGCCCATAGATATAGTCCCAAACCAGGAGTAAATAAAGAGATGCAACCAATCAATAAAATTGCATACCCCAATATTTTCGTTTCATTAAAAGTATAATTTGCTGCATTGAGCAGTGCTAAGCCATAAAATAACAGACAAATTGGTGAAATTAAAGTCAAATATCCTTTCAGAATAACGGATATAGCGAAAATGCCACCCACCAACATAGGAATTCCGAAGTTCATCAATACTTTTTTTGCGGCTGGAGTCCATAAGTTCATTTGGTGTTTTTTAGCATTTTGAGCACTGAAATACAAACCAGTAAATAGTGATGCAAAAAATATGGTTAATGCCAATAAAAGTAATTTTATTAAATTTTCAGATTGAACTAGATTTTGCAAATCGTAATAATTTATGGAATCTGAATTTTTTACAATTCTATATGCTAAAAAGGCTCCGACTAATGCATAAATTCCAGCAAGTATGCCTGAAAAGCCACTAAGAGCTTTAAATTTTGTGCTTTTTTCGATGATATTTTTAATATCTGATAATTGCTGTAAATAATCTGATTTTTCCATAAAAGTACTTTGAAATACAAAGTAAATATAATTTTATTATTTTTCCAAATAATTTTAATTTTTTTAGATAATGGAATCCATTTTTAATAATAGAGGAAATTATGATGAAGTATTTTTTGTAGTCAATCATTATGACGATTAAGAAAGGAATGACTAATTATCAATACATTTAACCTTATTGAAGCAGTTGCAATATAAGGTGAGAAAGCTAAAAGTAGATTTTATTTAATATTTGACAAGGAGTTTAAATAGTAGAAAATCAATAGAAAAAGATTAAATCAAACCTTCTTTTGCAAGTATGGATTTTACTTTTTCAATATTAAGATTTGTAATATTTGCGATGAGAGAAATATCTACTCCTTGCTTAAAGGCAGTTAAAACAACCTGATTAAGTCCTTTTTCGATTCCTTTCTCGATTCCTTTCTTTCTTCTCAACCCCTTTTTGTTCAATTAATTCATACGTACTCATAATTTCACTTTTTATTGTGGCAGGTATTTTATCTAATATTTCAATTAATTTTTGTTCATTCAATTCTGAATAGTTAAAAAAATAAACGATTAAAGATACAAAAAAGTTTCTGTTTGTATAATTAGATAAGGTATTGATTATTCTAATGAATTGGATTACTAAATCTTTTGGGTTGTTACTGTATTTTTGAACAATTAAGGCTGATGATAGAAATGTATTCATTAAGCTGAAAATTTCTTCATCATCCATTTTTTTTAAATCTATAAAAAATATATCGAAAGCTGGAATAAATGGTTTTAATTCATTAGGTATTTCTGTAAAAAAATCAGGTATCTTTTTTAGTAACCAATCGGTCTTCCCATGATAAAACAAAAATGGCAATATGAGTTTTAATGGCTTTTTACTTTTTATTTGCTCTTCATAAAAATGACTAAGATAGCTTAGGATTTGAAAAGAAGCATATGTTTCTTTGATGCTTTTATGTTCTAAAAGTATGGATATATAAACCTCATCCGCTGAATTTGCCATTCGTATTAAGAATATCGCATCAGAAAATACTTCTTTTAAATGTGGCGCCGTAAAACTATTTTTTTGTTGTTCAAGTGTTTTTAAATCTAGTAAAGCTACTATATTTTTTGGTAAAAAGAATTGAAAGAAATCTATAGCGTTCTGTTTGTCTGCCATCATTTCTTTGAAAAACTTGTCGTGTATATTGTTAATGTTCTTTGCCATTTGTTAAATATTTTAATTGGTCAAATTTCCTCCCCTCCAAAATAAGTTATTACTTTTCTAGCAATTGCTTTTCCTGCCACTGTTTCTATTTCCATATTCGATGCTTCTGCCAACTTCTTAACTGAACCAAAATGTTTGAGCAATTTTTCAGCAGTCGCCGCTCCAACACCCGGTATATGAGTGATTTCAGTACCAATGAAATTTTTCGACCTTTGGTTTCTATGGAAAGTAATAGCAAATCGATGGGCTTCGTTCCGACATTGTTGAATAAGTTTTAGAGATTCAGATTTTTTATTGATATAAAGAGGCAAATTGTCGCCAGGGAAAAATATTTCTTCTAATCTTTTGGCAATGCCAACTACTGTCACCTTATCCAAAATACCCAAGGCTGTCAAGCTCTTTACTGCTGAACTCAATTGTCCTTTTCCACCATCAATGATGATTAACTGAGGCAAGGGCTTCGATTCTGCTAATAATCGCTTATATCTTCTATAAACCACTTCCTCCATTGTTGCAAAATCGTTGGGTCCTTCTACAGTTTTCACATTATAATGCCGATAATCCTTATTACTTGACTTTGCATTTTTGAAAACAATACAGGATGAAACAGGATTGGTACCCTGAATATTTGAGTTGTCAAAACATTCTATATGTAGTGGAACTTGGCTCATTTGCAAATCAGTTTGAAGTGTTTTTAAAATCCTTTCAGCATTGGTCTGCTTATTTTGTTTATTTATTGCCTCCTTCCGCTTTTGTAATAGAAAATACTGTACATTTTTTTCAGACAATTCTAGAAGCTTTTTTTTGTCGCCTATCTTCGGAACAGTTTTTTGTAATGTAGTATCTATCAAATCAATATCCTTAGCAATAATTACTTCTGGAGCAATACTATTAAATTGTTCTCGAATAATATCGATTGCATAAGCCAATAATTCAGACTCTTCCTCATTTAAGTTTTTTGCCATTTCCAAAGTGTAAGTAGTTATAATTGCTCCATTTGCCACTTTTAGATAATTGACATATGCATCCTGTTCGTCTGAAGCTATACTGAATACATCTACATCCTGAATCGTAGTACTAACTACGGTCGATTTACCTTGATAATCCTCGAATGCAGCTAATTTTTCTTTTAGGAGTTGTGCTTTTTCAAAGGCTAGATTTTCCGACAATTCCTGCATTTCTTTCTTTAAATGTGCCTTGACCGAGCCAAAATGACCCTTAAGCATATTCTTTATCTGAACAATCTTTTGGTTATATTCTGCCTCACTCTCAAAGCCTTCACAAGCTCCCATGCAATTTTTAATATGATATTCAAGACAAACCTTATATTTTTTCTTTTTTATAAGCTCTTCGGATAAATTAAAAGAACAAGTTCTTAATGGAAATAAATTTTTTATCAGATCAATAATGATATAGGCTTGCGGAACGGATACATAGGGTCCATAATAGGAAGAGCCGTCTTTTATAACCCTTCTGGTAAGAAAAACTCTAGGAAATCTTTCATTTTTTACACAAATATATGGATACGATTTTCCATCTTTCAGCATCACATTGTATTTGGGTTGATGCTTTTTGATTAATGTACATTCCAAAAGTAAAGCATCTTGCTCTGTTTCTACTATCGTAAATTCAAGATTATTCGCTTTTTTTACTAAAGCTCTTGTTTTTGCTAATCGATCTCTCCTTTCACCAAAATAGGAGGTAACTCTCGATTTCAGATTTTTTGCTTTTCCTACATATAAAATTTCTCCACTTTTGTGGACAAACTTATAAATACCAGGACTATTTGGGATGGTTGACGATATTAATTTGAAATCTTCGGTAGTCAATTTGAATAAAATTAATAATAGTTTAAACAAGTATTGAAAAAAATAGTTATGTTATAACTAACTTTGAAACAATTTTTAACAAACTTAAAGAATAATTTTTGAAAGATGAAAAAAATGAAAACTAGTTTTCTAATTGCTTTATTCGCAATTGTATTATCAAATACTTTATTTGCTCAAATTAGTACTCCTCGTACAAGTCCTGCTGCGAAAGTAACTCAAACTGTCGGATTAAGCGATGTGACAATCGAATATTTCCGTCCAAGCTTAAAAGGAAGGAAGGCTTTTGGCGATGTAGTTCCTTATGGTTCAATGTGGAGAACAGGTGCAAATAGTGGCACTTTTGTAACTTTTGGCGACGATGTTATTATCAATAATAATAAAGTGGCAAAAGGAACTTATATAATCTTGTCGATTCCAACCGAAAAAGAATGGACTGTTATTTTTAATAAAAATACGAAATTAGCAGGAAATGACCCTAAAGATTATAAAGTAGAAGATGATGTTGCTCGATTTACAACTAAAGCAATGCCTACAATGCCTACTGTAGAAAGTTTCACTATGGCGATCAATAATGTAAAACCAAATGGTGCTACAATTGATATCATTTGGGAAAATTCAATTATTTCAGTGCCTTTCACGGTGGATACGGATAGCAAAGTGATGGCAAGTATAAAAAGCAAAATAGATGGACCGACTGGAAATGATTATTATCAAGCTGCTTCCTACTATTTTGATAATAAAAAAGATATAGTTCAAGCAAAGAAATGGATGGATATGGCTTGTGAGAAAGGAGCTTGCAATAGATATTGGGTGATGAGAATGAAAGGACAAATCTATGCAGAAGCTGGAGATAAAAAAGGTGCAATTGAAGCTTTCACTCAATCTTTGAATGAAGCAAAAAAAGAGAATGATGCAGCTTATATCAAGATGAATGAGAAATCATTAAATGAATTGAAATAATTTATATTCAATTATCTATTTAAATCGCTACAATACGAACGTTTTGTAGCGATTTTTTTTTTGCCTAAAATTGGTAACCTAAATTAAAACCACTATAAAAACTAATATTATTTAATTGAAAACCATTTGTTGTATCATTATTTAGCAGTTTGAATTTAAGATTTGAATCCAATTTCCTACCGAACCCAACATTGATATCCATAATGAAATGATGATAATTTATTGTCATCCCAGTTTTGCAATTTAAATAGTAATGATATGTATCTGGAACAGTTGCAAGGGATACTTTCTCATCAATTGTATAACTAGGTCCTGATGGTCCAAATAATCCAAATAAAATACCAAACAACAATCCAAATCCGCCACTTCCTGATGATTCGTTAATGCTTATTAATGTTTTTTCTTTTTTATAGCTGGTATGCTTCCCTGTATGTACGATAGAAAATTCAGGAGCAATATATAAATCTAAAAATTGATGATTATTTAGCTTTTGTTTTAATCCTAAATTAATAGCAAATGCAGAAGGTTGGGTAAAAAAATAATCAGTATTTAATGCGCCATTATAAGTTGTCACTCTGCCGCTAACATAACCATTGGGTCTTGCTTGCTTCATATTGTCTGTATTGCTAATGGATAAACATAACTGATTCCTTTTGCTTATTCTATAATCATATTCAAGGTATGTTGAATTTTGATATTCAGATTTATTAAGTCTTCCAATTAATATGGTGTTTTTTTGAGAAAAAATGGGACTTGTAATTACAAGTAAAAGGCAGATGAAGTTAAATTTTTTCATGGATAATTGTTTAAAATTGAAAACCTATTTTGGTTGAGAGTTGAGGGGTGATAGCATATGGATACTTGGATATTTTTAATTTCCTTTCATTATTAAATAATTCAATAGGGTCAATATTGAAACATATTGAATTGTCAATAATGAAATGATTATAATTTAAAGCAAATCCAATTCCTTGTTTTATAATTAGTTTTTTACTATGATCTGTAATTTCATTTGACCTTTGAACCGAATATGTATGTTTGTAAGGTTTATTTGAAGACAATATTCCACTAAAATCAAACCCAAAACCACTACCCGAATAACTTCCCCCTTCAACTTTTACTAACGAATATTCAGTTCTAGTACTTTCATTACTTGTGTTAAAAAATAAAGCCAATGCTGAATGATAGTAAAAAATTTGATTTTCGTTAGGTAAAAAATATTTCTTTAACCCGATATCTATTCCAGTGGTATTTTTTGGTGTAGTATAAAATAATTCAGTTAGCTTTTCTAAATCATTATAGGTTATTAATGTTGAATTGGTTTGGTTTGGCTGATTTTGTTGTCTATTCCAACTTCTTTGGAAACTATAAGTAAGATTTAAGTTCTTACCAATTGCTCTTTCATAATCGACACTTAATCCATTTTTTACATGGAAATTTGTAAAGTATCCTAATAGAAATTTATTGCTAGCTTGTCCATCAGATTTTAATATTGAAAACAAAAAAAGTAAAGCCACAAAGGTTGATTTAAAAATAATTTTCATGAATTTGAAATTTGATTTAATAATTATATTTCACAAAGTTCAACCTTTATTTAATTAGAAATGAAGTAAATTTCAATAAAAACACATATAAATTTATTTAATATTAAGAAAATATACTTCCTTATTACATGCTATATTGCTAATAATAAATGAAGTTCCCCCCAATAATTAGGCTAATGTGCATTTTTTTAAAAAAATAGAAAAAAAACTTGAAAAGTTTTGAATAGAATCTTATCTTTGCACCGCTTTAGAAATAAAGTGGTATTGGCTGATGGTGTAACGGTAGCACAAGTGATTTTGGTTCATTCAGTTAAGGTTCGAATCCTTATCGGCCAACACAAAGAAACCTGCAATTTGCAGGTTTTTCTTTTTTAGGCAATATCATAAACCCACTCAATAAATTTTTGAATTTCTTCTGGTTGATTGTAGATATGTGTAGATACTCTAATACAATTAATTCCGTTCTCAGGCACACTTCTTACTCTGAATCCATTTTCTATTGCTTTTGCATAAAATTGATTGTGATCCATATTTTTTAGCCTAAAACTGATAATTGCACTTCTAGAACTTGCTTCAGTTGGGCTTACCATCTCTGCTCTATCTCCTAAGGCAATTATTTCTTGTTGCATCATCGCAGCCAATGACCTACATCTTAGTTCGACTTTTTCCATGCCTATGCCATTTAAGAAATCTATACTGGCAACGATTCCTTTATATAGTGCACTATTTTGAGTGCCATAAAAATATCGGTTGGCACTATCCGAATAACCTTTGTAAAGCGGAGTTTGAGTCATAATATCCCATCCAATATCAGATCCTGCACCAACAAATGTCGGCAGAATTTCCTCTTGACGTTCTTTATTTACATATAAAAAACCAGTGCCCTTTGGACCTAACATCCATTTATGACAGCAAGAACTATAGGCATCCACACCTAATCCAGTAATATCAAGATTCAGCATTCCAGGAGGATGAGCTCCATCCACTACAATCCAAATATTTTTACTTTTTGCAAATTGAGCAATTTCCTTGATGGGTAAGATTTGTCCATTCGTACAAGGAATATGTGGAACTGAAATCACTCTTGTTTTCTTGGTAACCGCATTTTTTATTGTGTCCAACACTTCATTTGCTGTTGGCTTGATTGGTATAATTTTTATTTTCAAATGCTCTCTTTTAGCTCTGTGAAGCCAAGGTGTAGCTCCTCCAACATGTTCCTGATCCGTCAAAATGATCTCATCTCCTTTTTTTAGCGGAATTCCCCAAGCTACAATATTGATCCCTTCTGTTACATTATGAGTTAATGCAATTTCTTCGTTTTTTACTTTCAAGAAATTAGCTAAAGGTTTTATTGTGAGCAACTCATTTTCATGATTACCATTTGCGTCCATTAGATCCATCTCCTTTTTCACGGCTTCAGAAACCATAATTGGTGATAATCCAATTGTTCCATTATTGAAATAATGATAATTATCTGGAATTCGAAATTTTTTAGTTATTTCTTCCCAATAGGAGTCTAAAAAAGGTGATTTTGCTGCAAGGGCATTTTTTAGGAAAGCACTTCCAGTAAGACCAACCAAAAAGTTTCTTCGGCTAATCATCAATTAGTTTTTTAAGAATTTACCATTAAAGATATTTCTATCATTTTTTATCAAAATTGAATATAATCCTACTGGCAATTGCTCTACACTTATATCGATGAAATTTGAATTTGAAAAGTTCTTTTTTGTTTTTTGCACAATCTGACCTGTTTGATTATATACCTCAATTAATATTTCTTGATCAAAGCTACTATTTTTTTCAATATTTAATATAGAATTTGTCGGATTCGGGTAAATATTTATGTTATTTATGGTGAAATCTTGATTATTCGTAATTTTTAATGCTTTTTTGACCGCTTTGTAAACATTTATTCTGCCATAGCCATATACTGCATTCGGTACGTTCATCCCTAACATATTATCACAATCTTGATTGGTAGTTTTTGGTTCAGCAGTTTCTTCCAGAATACTTTCTATCAAATCTACTTTTCCGGCTAAAGTTGGATTAGCAGATATAATTAAGGCAACCGCTCCAGCAACATGAGGTCCTGCCATACTTGTCCCACTATAGCTACTATATCCACCATTAGGGACAGAAGAAGGTATATTTACACCTGGGGCTGAAACATTCGGTTTATTATATGAGATATTATTATAAAAAACAGGTCCTCTACTACTAAATCCAGCTATTGTATCATTTATGGCTGTTGCTCCTATTGCAAAGCTATTTTGAAATAAGGCAGGCGGTCCTGTAACTGTTCCACAAGCTCCTCCAGCATTACCAGCAGAGATCACAACCACAATACCAGCATCCCTTAGTGAATTCATGACAGTATCCATAATGCCCCAATTGGAAGGGTTACATCCTTCTTCTAGAGAACAATACCAAGAATTATTGATGACATGAGGTGCCAAATTTGGCTTTGGATTTTTTCCTAATGAATCTGTAGGTGCTAAAAGCCATTCAAATGCTTCTAAATAAGTGGATAATTTCCCCCATCCTCTATCCATATTTCTTGCCCCTATCCATTTAGAATTTGGAGCAATGCCTATAGTTACTTCATTTTCTCCAATACTTCCCACCATAGTTCCCATTGTATGTGTTCCATGAGAATTGTCATCACAAGGTTCTTTTGAATCAAAACCACAAGGGTTTATTAGTGAATCTGCATAGGCTGGGTTTCTTTCATGAATGGCATCATGCCAATTATAATTATGGTTTGTAGTCTGATTTATGGTGTCAAAACCCCTATATTTCGATTTAATGGCTGGATGCTTCCAATCATAACCAGTATCCTGACCGCCAATTACAACACCATCTCCCTTAATTCCCATCAACCAAACACTATCAGCTTGAATCATCGAAATTCCCCAATTAAATAATCCTCTATTGCTATTCTCTATTTTCTCGACTGGAGTATGATAGACTAAACTAAAATCAGCAATTATCCTATTCACTTCAGGTAAATTGGCAAGTTGTTTTAATAAATCTAATGTGCCATTTTTAACTAAAATTGCATTATAGATATAAAAGGATTGATAAGAAATATGATTAAAATCTAAAATTGAAATAGCAGACCGTTGGCTTTGAAGTGTATTTTGAACCAATTTTTCATAGACATAATTCCCTTTTTCAGTTTTAGCCCAATTGGATTGCGTTTTTGTATTTGTCTGAGAATTTAAAATTACAATAAATGACTGCTGTTTTTGAATATCAAATTTTGACTTCAGAACTGGCTCTATTCTATTTTCCCAATTGGTTTGTGAGAATGAAATAGTTGCAAGAATATTTAAAATAGCAATAATTATATACTTCATTACAAATTTTATTTTGCCAAAAGTATGAATTATTATGATTTATTGCATAAAAAAAGAGGATAAATTAACATTTATCCTCTTCTATATTTAATCTTCGTAATTATTATCGGTTGGTTTTCTATACTCTTCCCGATTATAAGAATTATCATCTATTCTAGGTCTTTTTGGCACGAAACTACTGTCTCTATTTTGATCATCACCAGTTGGTCTATTGTAACCGCCTTGGTTTCTATCTCCATATCCGCCACCTTGGTTTCTGTCGCCATAACCGCCGCCACCACTTCTATTGTAGCCGCCGCCACCACCTTGGTTTCTGTCGCCATATCCGCCGCCGCCACTTCTATTGTAGCCGCCGCCACCGCCTTGGTTTCTGTCGCCATATCCGCCGCCGCCACTTCTATTGTAGCCGCCGCCACCACCTTGGTTTCTGTCGCCATATCCGCCGCCGCTTCTATTGTAGCCGCCGCCACCGCCTTGGTTTCTGTCGCCATATCCGCCGCCGCCACTTCTATTGTAGCCGCCGCCACCGCCTTGGTTTCTGTCGCCATATCCACCGCCGCTGCTTCGGTTATATCCACCGCCACCGCCTTGGTTTCTGTCGCCATATCCACCACCGCTGCTTCGGTTATATCCACCGCCACCGCCTTGGTTTCTGTCACCATATCCACCACCGCTGCTTCGGTTATATCCTCCGCCACCGCCTTGTGACCTGTTGTTATAACCGCCGCCACCGCCACTGCTACTTCTATTGTAGCCGCCGCCTTGGTTTCTGTCGCCATATCCGCTATTTCTATTATAGCCATCAGAAGAGGAGATACGAGTACGAGGCCTTCTATCGTTGTTATTATCAAAACGACGGAAGTATTCTTCCTCTCTCAACCCTCTTTTATCGGGTTTATAGCTTTTTATAAATTCTAATTGAGAAAAATCTAGGTTGAAAAAATATTCGATAAGTTCAGAATCCTGTGGTTCTTCTTCACCAATAATAGTTTTTGCTACAAAATAATTTCCATTTTCGTGTCGTTCAAACATAGCTATCCAGTTTGGACGTTCGTAGAGTACGGTAATTTCGCAATCGTTGGTCTTCATAATTAAAACAATGGGAACAATTAAAAAATAATATTATTTAAATTGAATATCAATATATTATAAAAAAAATACGAACTTTATTGTAATGTTTGGTTAAAATAAGATATTAATGTGCAAAGTTAAGAAAATATGAACTTAGTTTCAAATATTATTCAATAATAATAAATGAAATATAAATATACTCATTTTACTACGAAAATAATACATTTATATAATATTTCAACTTTTTTCAATAATTATTAAATTTTTTTCTTTGAACAATAATATTAGTCGCATTTTTGTTTTCAATTAAATTAATGTTTTCATCACATGAGATATATAACTATTTTATTTTTTATTTATTGTTTTACAAATGCAAATGGTCAAAATACTTCATTAAAAATAGGAGATTGGACTACACATTATCCTTATAAAATAGGAAATTGCGTTACACAAAGTAAGGATAAAGTATTTTTTTCCAATCAATATTCTATTTTTTCTATTGACAAAGGAGATAACTCGATAGATTATTGGGTAAAGGGCAAACAATTGTCTGGAAATGAAATCAAATCAATAAAATATAATAATCCAAATAATGTATTAATTGTTAATTATCAAAGCACCAAATTCGATTTGGTCTATGAAAATCAAACGGTATCATTTAATAATATTGAAATTAATAATGGGATAGTTGGGGAAAAGATTATCAATAATATTCATTTCGAAAAAGATACTTTCATGTATTTGTCTTGTGGATTTGGATTAGTTCAATTTAATTTAAAAAAGCAGGAATTTGGATTTACAACTTTTACGGATAATTTGACTGTTTTTTGTGCTCAAGTTTATGGTGATTACATTTATATCGGCACTAATGTAGGCATTTATAGAGCTCCAAGATATGGTAGCAATTTATCTGATTTTAGGAATTGGGAGCTATTTAGCACCTTCAAATTCAAATGTAAGGATATGATTACTTTCAATAACGAATTGATATTTTTAACGGATTATGGCGTGAATAAATATGATAATGTTAGTTTGAAATATGATCTATATACAGATAATGACCAAACTACTTTTTTATCTGAAGGGAAAGATAATTTTTATTCTGCAAGTTATTTCATCTTATCCTCAATCAACAAATCTGGTGTTGGGATGAAAATTATAAGTGATTGCATTCATAAACCTACCTTTGCAGTTGAAGATGAAAATGGGCAACTTTGGGTGAGTGATGCCGAAAGTGGATTTTACAAAATCACAAAAGATGGTAGTTGCACTCCTATCTTAATCAATTCTAATTCTCTAGTGGGGGCAACAGATATGGTGTATGAAAATAAAACTTTGTGGCTTGTCAGTGGTGGTATCGATGATAGTACGACCCCACTTTCTAATGGAAATGGTTTTAATTTTAGGGATGCCGAAGGAAATTGGAAAGTAAGAGACATCCTTAATGATTCTTATATAAAACAAAATACAATTTTAGACTTTTATAAGATTGCGATTCATCCTTCTAATGGTAAAGCATATTTTGCTTCTTATTCCAATGGTGTAGTCGAATTGGATTCGAGCAGAAATAATTTAAAATTGTATAATGATAAGAATTCCACTCTTCAATTATCGGAAGGGGATAATAGAGTAAGAGTAAGTGGTCTTGCATTTGATAAAGATAATAATTTATGGATATCAAACTTTAATTCGTCCAACCCAATATCTGTCCTTACGAATAAGGGAGTTTGGGAAAACTTCACAAACGGTTATAATCGAAATTTATATTCTGTTATCGTTGATAATTATGGTTATAAATGGATTGCAACAAATAATGGCGTATTAATTTACGACTCTGGAAAAGATGTAATATCTGAAAATGATGATAACTATAAATATATAACTACAGTTCCAACCCAAAAATTGAATAGTATCAATAAAGTGAATGCAATAGTAAAAGATAAAGATGGAGATATTTGGCTAGGTACCACCAATGGTGCAGTCGTTTTTGAATGCGGTAGTAACCCTTTTGATAACAATTGTAAAGGAACTAGAAGAATCGTAGTGAATGGCGGATTTGCGGAGTATTTACTTACAGATGTGGAAGTAAAATGTATTGCAGTGGATGGAGCAAATAGAAAATGGTTTGGAACAAATAGTGGTCTATTTCTACAAAGCCAAAATGGGGAGGAGCAATTATTGCACTATACTGTTGAAAATAGCCCACTGCCTGATGACAATATTACCGCAATCACCATTGATAATAATTTGGGAGAAGTGTATGTAATGACAAACAAAGGGCTGGTAAGTTTCAGAATAGAAGCCATAGATGGCAAATCATATAACGAACAATCAGTATATGCTTTTCCGAATCCAGTTCGACCAGATTATTTAGGTTCAATAGCTATCAAAGGTGTTGCTTCCGATGCAAACATCAAAATAACAGACATTGAAGGGAAGCTAGTTTTCGAAGGAAAGGCACTAGGAGGGCAAGCTATTTGGGATGGAAAAGATTTGAGTGGCAATAGAGCCAGCTCTGGTGTTTATCTTGTTTACAGCACAGGAACAAGTGATCTTGAAAATCCAGATGCTATCGTAACAAAATTGGTTTTTATTGCTAGATAAAAAGAAGGCTGCCCAAAGTGAATTGGACAGCCTTCTTTTCTAATTCATATATTCTTCTATCGGTGGACAAGAACATACTAAATTTCTGTCACCATGTGCATTGTTTACTCTTGCTACAGCAGGCCAAAACTTATAACCATGCCTTAAATAAGGTAATGGATAAGCTGCTTGCTCCCTAGTATAAGGATAGTTCCATTCTGAACCTGATACGATTTCTACAGGATGTGGAGCATTTAATAAAACATTATTTTCTGCATCCGCATTTCCAGCAGCTATGGCTTCAATTTCCTTTTTAATTTCTAGTAAAGCATCACAGAATCTATCTAACTCATCTTTACTTTCACTCTCAGTTGGCTCTATCATGATGGTTCCTGCAACAGGGAATGATAAAGTCGGTGCATGAAATCCATAATCAATCAATCGCTTTGCAACATCTTCAGCACCAACATGTGCTGCCTTAAATTGCCTTAAATCGACGATTAACTCATGAGCTGCTCTTCCTTTGTCGCCAGTATATAAAACTGAAAATTCTTTTTCAAGTCTTGCTTTTAAATAATTTGCATTTAAAATTGCATATTTTGTAGAATCTGTCAACCCTTCAGCACCTAACATTTTGATATATCCATAAGAAATCAATAAAATGCTAGCACTTCCCCAAGGTGCTGCCGAAACAGCAGTTGTATGATTTGCACCGCCTACATTTGCATATACATGACCTGGCAAATAAGGTGCTAAACTGCTATTGCAACAGATAGGTCCCATTCCTGGTCCACCACCACCATGAGGGATGGCAAATGTTTTATGAAGATTTAGGTGACAAACATCTGCACCAATTAAGCCTGGGCTAGTAAGTCCAACTTGTGCATTCATATTAGCACCATCCATATATACTTTTCCACCGTTTTGGTGAATGATTGCACAAATTTCTTTGATGCTCACTTCGAATACTCCATGAGTAGATGGATAAGTAACCATCAAGCAAGAAAGCTCGTTTTTGTGTAATTCTGCTTTTGCTTTAAGATCATTCATATCTATATTGCCTCTTTCATCGCAGCTTACAACTACTACTTTCATCCCCACCATCACAGCACTTGCCGGATTTGTGCCATGTGCTGAACTTGGTATCAATGCCACATTTCTGTGAGTATCTCCTTTTGCATCATGGTATGCTTTGATGGTTAATAATCCTGCATATTCACCTTGAGCACCAGAATTTGGTTGTAATGAACATGCATCAAATCCAGTAATATTGATAAGCCATTGGCTCAATTCATCGAATACCTTTTGGTATCCTTTTGTTTGATTGCTAGGTGCAAAAGGATGTAAATCAGCAAATTCAGTCCAACTTACTGGAAACATTTCGGCTGCTGCATTTAATTTCATGGTGCAACTTCCCAACGAAATCATGGAATGTACCAAAGAAATATCTTTGTTCTCCAATCTTTTTAAATAACGCATCATATTACTTTCTGTATGGTGCATATTAAAGATTGGATGTGTCAAATAAGTGGAAGTTCTAACCAAATCAGTTGGAATATTAGTTCCTAAATTGGCTTGTGGGTCAATTAACTCAGTGCTATTTTTAACAGCTGCAAAAATTTGAATGAGTGTTTCAATATCTTTTAAGCTAGTGGTTTCATCCACACTAATTTGTACGCTGGTTTTGCCAACATAAAGATTGATATTATTTGCTAATGTCTTAGCTTGTAAGGCATTTTTTGTAGAATCATCCAATGATAAATGAATCGTATCAAAGAAATTTGAATGCGAAGTAGTGTAACCCAGTTTGTTTAG
Source organism: Saprospiraceae bacterium (assembly GCA_016710625.1). Classification (GTDB taxonomy): domain Bacteria; phylum Bacteroidota; class Bacteroidia; order Chitinophagales; family Saprospiraceae; genus JADJVK01. The sequence goes on along the minus strand of JADJVK010000011.1, from coordinate 35,255 downwards.
CTCTTTATTCAAAAGCTGTGTTAATCTATGCACTTTTGTTGCAATTGCTCTGATGCCTTTTGGTCCATGATAAACTGCATACATCGCTGCCATATTTGCCAATAAAGCTTGAGCTGTACAAATATTGGAAGTCGCTTTTTCTCTTTTAATATGTTGCTCTCTAGTTTGTAAAGCCATTCTCAATGCAGGTTTTCCATTTGCATCAATACTCATCCCAATCAATCTACCTGGCATTTGTCTTTTGAATTCTTCTTTCGTAGCAAAATAAGCAGCATGTGGTCCACCAAATCCCATTGGTACTCCAAAACGCTGTGTATTTCCTACTGCACAGTCTGCTCCCCATTCACCAGGAGGAGTAAGTAAGGCTAAGCTCAAAATATCAGCTGCGACTGTTACATACAATCCTGCTGCTTTTGCTTTTGCAGCTAATGCTCTGAAATTAACTACATTTCCTTCTTTATCAGGATATTGTAGGAGGATTCCAAAACATTTTTCATCGAAATTCATTTGTTGAATATCTCCAACGACGATTTCAATACCTAGCGGATTTGCTCTTGTTTTAAGAATATCAATGGTTTGAGGAAATACTTTATTTGAAACTAAAAATTTATTGATTGCTTCCCCTTTATTTTTGCTGTTTTTTTCGTGATAAAACATATTCATTGCCTCTGCTGCAGCAGTTCCTTCATCCAAAAGAGATGCATTGGAGATAGGAAGACCAGTCAAATCAATTATCATGGTTTGATAATTTAATAAAGACTCTAGTCTGCCTTGCGAAACTTCAGCTTGATAAGGTGTATATTGAGTATACCAACCTGGGTTGTGGAAAACATTTCGAGCAATCACCGATGGCGTTATCGTTCCATAGTAACCCATGCCTATGTAATTTTTATTTACTTTATTAAGGCTTGCAGTTTCTTTAAGCTCATTTAAGTAATCAAACTCAGACATTGCTGGTGGGACATTAAGCTTATCTTGTCTTCTAATTGTATTTGGAATTGTTTGTTCTATAAGGGTATCTAAAGACTCTACTTGAATCGTATTCAGCATTTGTTCAAGTTCTTCTGTGTTTGGACCTATATGACGATCAACAAAATGATCATGAGAAAAGAATTGGTTCATATTATTTAGTTATTGGCTAAGTTTATTTTTATAAATAAAAAAATATTAACGAAGCCAAAATTAAGAAGAATTATAGAGCTAAAAAAGAAAGGGAAGATATATTTTAACCAAAACTGAATAATAAACTATTATTATTTTTTATCGTTCTTAAGTTACTAGATTAATATAAAATTTGATGATTACAACTGAACAAAACTCTCATTACGACCATTTAGAATCAATGCCAATAGCTGAAATTCTGACTAATATCAACAAAGAGGATCAGTTGGTAGCATTGGCTATTCAGCAAAAAATTACCGCTATACAAAAATTTGTTGAAGCTGTAGTGCCCAATATGAAAAATGGGGGTAGGCTTTTTTATATTGGAGCAGGGACTAGCGGTAGGATGGGAATATTAGATGCATCTGAATGTCCACCAACTTATGGAGTACCTCCTGATTTGGTTATTGGAATAATTGCTGGTGGAGATGTTGCCATTAAAAGTGCCGTTGAAAATGCAGAAGATGACTTTACAAAAGGAAAGCATGATTTAGAAAACTATTTCCCATCAGAAATAGATTCAATAGTTGGAATTGCCGCTTCAGGTACAACTCCTTATGTCATTGGAGCTATTGAATATGCCAATGAATTAGGGATGCAGACTGCATGTATCACTTGTAATGAACAGACTCCTTTGGCGAAAATCTCTAAATTTCCGATAGAAGTTGTGGTGGGACCTGAGTTTGTCACCGGAAGTACAAGAATGAAAGCTGGATCTGCACAGAAAATGGTTTTGAATATGATTTCAACAACCCTTATGATCCAATTAGGTAGGGTGAAAGGGAATAAAATGGTGGATATGCAATTGACTAACAATAAGTTGGTAGATCGGGCAATCAAAATGGTTCAGCAACAATTGGGAGTAGATCAAAATATTGCAAAGGGGCTTTTAACAGAATTCGGCTCTGTAAGGTCAGCTGTTGAGGGATATATGATGCAATAATTAATAAATTTTGTATAAATTTTTTTCTATTCCCAGTTTTTGATTTATTTAACAAAAGCAAAATAAAATTTTAAAATCTAGTTAAATTTTCTTAAAATTCAATATATAATTTGCTTTATAGTATTTTGTCCTATATATTTGCTTAATAATATTTTTTATTATGACTAATTATATTCATATCTGTTGTTTTAGATGCTATTGGATGCTTCCAACTGCAAGGCAATAGGTATGAATGATGTATAGTATTCTTATTTATTGAAAAAGCCTTGCAATCTGTTTGCAAGGCTTTTTTTATTAACCAAATTAATTATGGAATTATTAACGAAAAAAATTGTCATGTTGAGGGACATTGGTATTCATGGAAATTTATTTGGTGGAACACTGATGGCATGGATTGATGAAGCTGCTGCTGCATATGCGACAGAATATTGCTATACCCCTAATATGGTAACTGTTCATATAGGTGAATTGGTTTTTAAGAAACCTTTGAAAGCAGGGCAACATGTTCAGATATATGGTGAGGTGACAAAATTGGGTAAGACCTCCATCACCTTGATGATCGATGCTAGAAAATTTAATTTATATAGTAGAGAGGAAACTTCAGTCTGCACCACATCTATCACCTTTGTCAGAATTGACGATGATGGAACTCCCACAGCGATTGGAGATACCGTAAGAAAAAATCACGAAGATGCTCAACGAAAAGTAGCACTTGCAAATTAGTAAAAATAAGTGTTGAGTAATATTTTACTCAGCACTTATTCTATTTTATGCTATTTTACTTAAAGGCATTATTTGATGTATTGCTTCTGCTGATATATTTTCAAAAACATAGCCTCTTTGTGTGAAATACTCCAAAATTTTTGGCAACACATAAGCCAATTTATCTTTCGATTTCAAACTATCGTGCATCACAATGATTGATCCTGGTTTCGTATTGTTCACAATGTTATCATAACATTGTTCTTTACTTATTTTTGGATCAAAATCACCACTCAATACATCCCACATCACCACATTATAATGTCGTTGCAAGAACATTGCTTGAGTAGGCGTCAATCTACCATAAGGCGGTCTGAACAAATTGGAGTGCACCAACTTTGCACAATGACGAACATTGTGGAAATAAGGAATATTATCCACAGACCAACCATTCAAATGATTGAAAGTGTGATTGCCAACAGAATGTCCATTGTCAATAACTTGCTGAAATACAGAAGGATATTTAGAAACATTGTCACCCACACAAAAGAAGGTAGCCTTCGCCTGAAAAGCTGCTAATTGCTGAAGTACCCAAGGAGTCACTTCAGGTATGGGACCATCGTCAAAAGTGAGATAAACCACTTTTTCGTGGGTAGGAATTTTCCAAGTAAAATTTGGAAACAACTCCTGAATGATTAGAGGCGTTTTAACTAAGTACATGAGTCAACCATTTTTAGATATATAACAACGGGATATAATAGGTTCGGGAAAATCTTAAAACTTATTTATATTATAACGTCAAATAATATATAAAGCAACATGTAAAAACAAAAATAATTTTCAAATATATATTATTTTCTGTTACAAATGCAACCTTTTTCATCAATTATTACAATATTTTGACTTTATTTTATAGTATTAGTTTAATTTTGACCTGAATTTAATAAAAATATAATTTTATGTCGGATAAAGTAAGAGTAAGATTTGCACCCAGCCCAACAGGTGGATTGCATTTGGGAGGAGTGAGAACTATTTTATTTAATTACCTTTTTGCTAAAAAGCATCAAGGAAAATTTATTTTGAGAATAGAAGATACCGATCAAACTCGATTTGTGGAAGGAGCAGAAGATTATATTTTAGAATGTTTGAAATGGTGTAATATGTTGCCTGATGAAGGTCCACATATTGGTGGTCCATTCGAGCCTTACCGACAAAGTGAAAGAAAGCCAAGTTACAAAAAATATGCAGAACAATTAGTTGCCCAAGGAAATGCATACTATGCTTTTGATACTTCCGAGGAATTGGAAGCGATGAGAGAAAATAGAAAAACAGAAGGAAATAGCAGCTCACAATATGATTATTCCATTAGGATGCAAATGAAAAACTCTTTGACCCTGTCGAAGGAGCAAGTGGATGCTTTGTTGAATAGTGGAAAACCGTATGTGATTCGAATAAAAATGCCTGAAAATGAGACGATTAGTTTCAAGGATATGATTCGCGGGGAAGTGACTTTCCAAACTAGCTTATCCGATGATAAAGTTTTATTGAAAGCTGATGGAATGCCTACCTATCATCTTGCGGTAGTGGTGGATGATTATTTGATGCAAATCACTCATGCATTCAGAGGGGAAGAGTGGTTGCCATCCGCTCCAGTTCATTTGTTGCTTTGGAAGTATTTAGGTTGGGAATCAAGTATGCCTCAATGGGCTCATTTACCTTTGATTTTGAAGCCCGATGGAAATGGCAAATTGAGTAAAAGAGATGGAGATAGATTAGGATTTCCAGTTTATGCCATGAATTGGTACGATGCAAAAACAGGAGAAACGACTATTGGATTTAGAGAAAGAGGATTTTTGCCTGAGGCATTTATTAATATTTTAGCGATGTTAGGCTGGAATAGCGGCACCGATCAAGAAATATTTAGCATGGAGGAGTTGATTCAACAATTTTCGATGGAAAGAGTCAATCATGCAGGTGCTAAATTTGATTATGAAAAAGCAAAATGGTTTAATCAACAATATATTGCTCATACTTCAAATGAAAAATTGTTGCCTTTAGTACAAACAAGTTTGAAAGAGAAAGGAATTTATCGAACAGACGAATGGGTGCTGACTTTCATCCAATTGATGAAGGAAAGGGTAGTGCTATTGACAGATTTTGTAGAGAAAGGTGGATATTTCTTTGATATTCAGCACTATGACCTCGATCAAATCAAAAAAAGATGGAATGAGGAGAAAAAAGTTTTGTTGCAAAAACTCGTAAATTTATTTGAGCATGCCTCTTTTGTGTCTGCTGATTTGGAGCAATTGACTAAAGATTTTATGACGGTAGAAAATGTGAAACCAGGGGATATATTACCTCTATTAAGACTTTCTTTAGCGGGAACTATGCAAGGTCCAGCCGTATTCGATATGATGCAATTGCTTGGTAAAGAGGATACAATGCATCGTTTTCACAAAAGCATCGCTTTTTTTGATACAACTATAAGTTAGATTATTATTTAAAAAATAATTAAAAATTGTATTAAATTTATAGAATGAAATAAATGCAATAGACAAATTATATATTTCAAAACTTAAGAAACATGAAAATAAAAATAATTATTGTACTCATTTTTTCACTGGCTACTTCGGGATTGTTTGCCCAATTTAACAAATCTATCCTTCTTACAACAGATAACTTGCTGATGAAGGGTAGGATTATTAGTATAACAAAAGACACAATTTTTTTCCAAAATAAAAATGTTGGTTTTAGAGACGCTGTTGATTTGCAATATGTTAGCGAATTAATTGTAAGAAAAAGGAGAGACTTCAGGTTGCTGACCACTCCTTTAGGAATTTTGATTGGCATCTTGCCAGGAGTTTACATTTCAACTCTTGGAGAGACAGGAAACAACTCATGTTGGTGGATTGGTTAATGATTTAGGTGGGGCAATTGTAGGCATCGCTGGTGGCATAACTGGTGGCTATTATGGTTATAAATTATTCAAACCAAAAATATTTACCTTCAATATCAATGGAGATAAACATAATTTGGAAGAGCAAAAAGCAATTTTGAAAGATTTTATAACCTATTAAATATTGCAATATGAAAAGAAGGCTTTTGTTTTTCATATTTATAATTTATTCAATAGTCAATTTAGTAGCTCAGAATGGGACTATGAAGATCACCTTGAGAAATGAGACTGATTTAATGGCACAAAAATTTGCACTTTCTGATGATACTTTAATTCTTTTCTCCAGTGCTGTCCAAAATTCTATTCATGTTCCTATAAAAGAAATTCAAAAATTGAGGGCTCCAATTAAGCAAGGGATTATCGATTTCTTATTAATACAACAATTGGGATCAAATTGTAGGTGTTTTGGCAGGAGTATTTACCATAACCCACTTTGATCCAAACAATGATGTTGTGGATGTTTCGATAATTAATGTAAAGCAATGGCATTAAGGCAGTATTATAGGAGGGTTCTAATTGGATATTTGAAATTGCAAATGACATTTTACTGAAGATAAACATTAACGGAGATAAGCACAATTTAGAAAAGCAAAAAGATAAATTGAAGCAATTTGTTAATTATTAAAGCTGTTATAAATTTTATTTTAAATACTTGATTATGAATAAAATAGTTCTAAGCTATATTTCAATTTTCATTCATTAGTTTGAATGCTCAAAAACAAAAAGCGAATCAATATTTATATTGGGTAGATTTTGGAATAAATAAGCTAAGTAATCCTTCTAATTAATGCAAAATAAATTTTTTTTAACTTCAAAATTCAGATTGCGCAGATCATTTTGCAATTCTTGGTAATGAATTATTTGGGTTCAAAATCGGAACAGATTTGATGTTTGCCTTTCCGAATTTTGGATGGGGTCTTAATTTTAATTATACTTTAAATAGTGAATATTTGGAATTAGGATTTAAAATTTCTGTTGGTAGGCTTTATAACAAAAAATAATTTATTGAGATTGCACAATTTTACTATTAAGTTATAAATTGATATTAATAGATATTTAGTTGTTGATTTTTACCCAATGGTATTTAATTTAAGCTTTTGTGAAGTTAAAAACTAACGGAGATTAGCACAATTTATAAATAAAATGATTTTAAATAGATAATAAAACCATTTATATTAAATCTATTTTAATTCATCCAAAAATAGCCTTAACTGATTGAGTGCAAACGTCGTAGAGTACTGAATATTCTTCATTCTTTCTTTAAATAAATGCAATTCGAAGGTTTTAATATTATCTAAACTACCTACAGCTACCCAAATGGTGCCAACAGGCTTATCAGGTGTGCCACCATCTGGTCCTGCAATTCCTGAAATTGAAATGCCCACAGCTGCTTTTGATATTCGCAAAGCACCACTTAGCATTTCAATCACTGTCTGTTCGCTCACAGCCCCAAATTGCTCCAAGGTTTCTTTTTTCACCCCCAAAGTATTGGTTTTCATCTCATAGCTATAGGTGACATAGGAGCCAGTGAAATAAGCCGAGGCTCCTGGATTTTGTGTGATTCTATGGCCAATATAGCCACCAGAACAACTTTCTGCACAGACCATAATTTTACCTTGCTCCACCAGCCTTCTGCCAATTGCCATTTCTAGATTTTCTTCTCCAAATCCATAAATAATATTCCCTAATGCAGCTTCTATCGTTTTTGTATAGGTTTCAACAGTATTTTTTAGCTGTATTTCATCATTTCCTCTTGCCGTTAGTCTCAACCTTACCTGACCAAAATCGGGCAAATAAGCTAATTTTATATGAGCTGGTAAATTATTTTCGAACGTTAATAATTTTGCGGCAATTTCACTTTCCCCAGCTCCTGCTGTTCTAATCGTCTGATGAACAATGACATCTGTCGAGTATAATTTTTGAATCTGGGAATAATATGGTTCGTAACAATATATTTCATTTCAAATGGTACCCCAGGCATAGAAATCACCACCTTCCCATTATAATCGAACCACATGCCAGGTGCAGTTCCGACTTTATTAGATAAGATAGTTGCATTTTCGGGCATCAGGCACTGAATTTTATGGCTTTCGTTGGGTGTTCGGTTGAAAACTTTCAAGATTTCCAACATATTTTCCCAAGTTGGCTCATGGAATGAAAGTGAAGTATTGAAAAAGTCGGCTAATGTTTTTTTCGTAATATCGTCTTTTGTTGGTCCCAATCCGCCTGTAATTATCACAATATCAGCATGATTCAAACTTTCCTGAAGGGCATAAATTATGGCAGTGTCAATATCACCAATAGATTTTTTTTCTGAAACCCAAATGCCAATTTCATTCAGTTGCTGAGCAATCCAAACGGAATTGGTATCTACAATTTGCCCAATCAAAATCTCATCACCTATCGTAATTATCGATGCATTCATAATTTTATGATTAATATAGTTGTTAAAACTAGCGATTTTATAATTAGTTTTGAAAAAATGTCGATTTATTAAAAAAAATTCTTTGTCTTTCAATTGCCTGTTTTGCCAAATTCTATTATGTAAACCAACTATCTCAATAAATTATCTTTTGATTTACTTTCATTTATGCTAAATCCATCATTATCAATCCAAAAAAAAATAAAATTGATTAAAAAAAAATAAATTTCTTTCAAAAAAATATACTATAAAGTCATACCTTTGCACCGATTTTTAAATAAAGCAAGTTTTACACTAAAGTTATGGTGTTACGATATAATATTTTTCGCCTTTTTTTATCTTTTTTACTGAGTATTTCTGCTATCACTTTTTTAGCAGCACAGGAACATGGTGCTACTCCTGCACCAGCTTCAAATACTGAGCATCATGTAGTTGATTCTGCTGGAGCAAATCACAGTACTGAAATGCATGCAGATGTTGATCATAATTCTGCACATGCAGAAGGCGGTCATGAAGAAGAACCTTTTAGTCCGGGAGAGACAGCCTTACATCACATAGCTGATGCAAATTCATTCCATATTTTTGGAGATGTTTATATGCCATTGCCATGTTTTTTGTATGCACCTAATTTCGGTTGGACGATTATTTCTTCCACATCAAAATTCGATGCACATCATCATGGAACTGGAACAAAAGCTATTGATGGATATGTAATGGAGCATGGAGAAGTGAAAAGAGTGAATGATGAATCTTTTCCAAAAGGAGAAGTGATGATTGGCGAATTTTCACATGTGAAAGATACAACTGGAGGTAAAGAAAAAGTAACTTCATTTATCGAATATCAAGGAAAGACTTATCAGTTAGATAAAAAGACAACTTGGGATGGTGGATTAATGGGTGGTGGAACTACCTCTTATTATGACTTCTCCATCACTAAGAATGTTTTCACATTGTTGTTAACTTTCTTTTTCTTGATTTTTATTTTAACAAAAGCTGCAAAAGCTTATGCAACTAGACCAAATCAAGCACCAAGAGGAATTCAAGGTTTTATCGAGCCAATATATATTTTTATTAGAGACGAAGTAGCAAAACCAATGATTGGTCCAAAATATGAAAAATATATGCCATACTTACTATCGGCGTTTTTCTTCATCTTAGGATTAAATTTAATCGGTCAAATTCCATTTTTCCCTGGAAGTGCGAATGTTACAGGAAATATTTCCATTACAATTGTTTTAGCAATTATTACTTTTATCATTGTTAATTTAAGTGGAAATAAACACTACTGGGAACATACATTATGGATGCCAGGAGTGCCGTCTGTTTTAAAAATACTAATTTTAACTCCAGTTGAAATTTTAGGTATTTTCTTAAAGCCGTTCACATTATTGTTACGACTTTTTGCAAATATCACAGCTGGACATATTGTAATCATCAGTTTTGTTAGTTTGATATTTATTTTTGGTAAGGCTGGTGAGAGCATTGGAGGTTCTACTGTCGGTGCAGTTATTTCTGTTCCGTTGACATTGTTTATGCTTGCTATTGAATTATTAGTTGCATTTTTGCAAGCATTCATATTTACAATGTTATCTGCATCATATATTGGTGCTGCTATCGAAGAACCACATCATCATTAAAAATTTCTGACTTTAGGTCAGGGGAAGATATTTTTTTAACTTCTGGTGTTTTTACACCAGTTAAATTTTAAAGTTATGTATACAGCTATTGGTGCCGGATTGGCTATCATCGGTGTAGGAATCGGAATCGGACAAATTGGTGGAAAGGCTTTAGAAGCTATTGCTCGTCAGCCTGAAGCAGTTGGTGATATCCGTGCTAACATGATCTTGACAGCAGCACTTATCGAGGGTGCTGGTTTGATCGCGATTGTATTGTCTTTCTTCGTAAAGTAATTGTCGCCAAACAAAAAGACTTAAAATCGGTGCGATAACGGTTGGTTGTTGCCCGATTTTTTTGAAAGAAATTAATTATTATGAAGTTCGCTTCAGTATTAAAATAGATAAATATATGTTATTTCTTGCTGATTTCTCTGTAATTAGACCAGAACCAGGTTTATTATTTTGGATGACACTCATCTTTCTTGTTTTTTGGTTCATCATGAGCAAAGTTGCTTTTAAGCCAATTGCTACCGCATTGAAAAAAAGAGAAGAAGATATTCAAGAAGCTTTGGATCAAGCTAAAAAGGCTCGTGAAGAAATGGCTAACTTACAATCTCAAAATGAGGCTTTATTAAAACAAGCTAGAGAAGAAAGAGCTAAAATATTGAAAGAGGCTACTGAAACAAAAGATAGCATCATCAACGAAGCTAAAAATAAAGCAAAAGAAGAAGCTACTAAAGTTATTTCTAGTGCAAAATTGGAAATAGACAACCAGAAAAATTTGGCAATGGCTGAGGTTAAAAGCCAAGCTGGTCTGTTAGCTATCCAAATCGCTGAGAAGGTACTTCGAAAAGAATTATCTTCAAATGCAGAGCAAGTAAATTATGCAAATAATTTAGTGAAAGAAATTAAATTGAATTAATCCAAAAGATTGATTAACAAATGTCTGTACAAAAAATAGCAGGTCGTTATGCCAAATCTTTAATTGATTTGGCTATCGAACAAAACAAAATGGATAAAATCAAAGAAGATGTTGCGACTTTTAAGTCCGCAACTGAAAACAGAGATTTTTATCTATTAATGAAAAGCCCAATTGTCAATGCAGCTAAAAAACAAAGCATCATCAAAGCTTTGTTTGAAAATAAAATTGACGCAACAACTTTGGCTTTTTTGAATATTATCATTGCAAAAGGTAGAGAAGAATATTTGCCTGAGATTGCTGGTGCCTTTGTGGATCAGTACAATCAAATTCAAAAATTATCTAAGGTGAAAGTGACTACTGCTGCTCCTATGGACCATGATGCTTTGGAAGCTATCAAAAAGAAAATAGTTGAAAGCGGTTTTACTTCTTCCAATATCGAAATCGAATCTGTAGTTGATCCTAATATCATCGGTGGATTCATTTTAGAATTTGGGGATAGACTTTACAATGATAGTGTTGCTCACAAATTGGAAGTGTTGAAAAAAGATTTTTCTACGAAGCAATTTGAGAAACAAATTTAAAAAAAAACATACCCAACATTCACTGACTTGAAATTTATTATTAATACAATTTTTAATATTTAATTATCATGGTTGACGTAAAACCGGATGAAATATCAGCGATACTAAGACAACAATTGTCAGGTGCAAGCACTGCTGCTGAACTAGAAGAAGTAGGTACCGTTCTTCAAGTAGGGGATGGTATTGCCAGAGTTTATGGGTTAAATCGTGCCCAAGCTGGAGAATTAGTTCAATTCGAAAATGGCGTACAAGCTATCGTTTTGAACTTGGAAGAAGATAACGTAGGTATCGTATTATTAGGTTCTTCTGATAGTATCAAAGAAGGATCAAAAGTAAGCCGTACTGGTCGTATTGCCTCTATCGAAGTAGGTGAAAACTTCGTAGGTAGAGTAGTAAATCCGCTTGGACAACCAATTGATGGTAAAGGACCGATTCCTGGTGCAAAATATGAAATGCCTTTAGAGCGAAAAGCTCCAGGGGTAATCTTCAGACAACCAGTAAATGAGCCATTACAAACAGGTATCAAAGCAATCGATGCGATGATTCCAATAGGTAGAGGACAACGTGAGTTAATTATTGGTGACCGTCAGATTGGAAAGACTGCAATTGCAATTGATACAATCATTAATCAAAAGGAATTTTTTGAAAAAGGCGAACCAGTTTATTGTATATATGTTGCTTGTGGTCAAAAAGCTTCCACTGTAGCTCAAGTGGCTAAAGTGTTAGAAGAAAATGGTGCAATGGCTTATACGGTTATTGTAGCATCACCAGCTTCAGATCCAGCTCCATTACAATTCTATGCTCCATTTGCTGGTGCAGCTATTGGAGAATATTTTAGAGACACCGGTCGTCCAGCTTTGATCATCTATGATGATTTGTCGAAGCAAGCTGTAGCTTATCGTGAGGTTTCTTTGTTATTAAAAAGACCTCCAGGTCGTGAAGCTTATCCTGGAGACGTATTCTATTTGCATAGCCGTTTGTTAGAAAGAGCTGCTAAGATCAACAGTAATGATAGCATTGCTAATAATATGAACGACTTACCAGAGTCTTTGAAAAAGGCTGGTTTGGTGAAAGGTGGTGGCTCTTTGACTGCTTTACCAATCATCGAAACTCAGGCTGGAGACGTTTCTGCATATATTCCTACTAACGTAATCTCGATTACGGATGGTCAGATTTTCTTGGAATCAAGATTATTCAACTCAGGTATTCGTCCAGCGATTAACGTTGGGGTTTCTGTAAGCCGTGTTGGGGGTAATGCTCAGATCAAATCCATGAAAAAAGTGGCTGGTACTTTGAAATTAGACCAAGCTCAATATGAGTCAATGGCTGCTTTCGCTAAGTTCGGTTCTGATTTGGATGCTGCAACAAAATTGGTTTTGGACAAGGGTATTAGAAATGTGGAAGTTTTGAAACAACCACAATATTCTCCACTACCTGTTGAGAAGCAAGTTGCAATGATTTATTTGTGTACAAATAACTTATTGAGAGATGTTCCAGTGGATAAAGTTCATGAATTTGAATCAATCTTATTGAGTTCATTAGAATCAAGACATAAAGAAGTGTTAGAAGATTTCCGTAAAGGAGGTTTGTCTGATGATTCTTTGAATAAATTAAAAACTTTGGCTGCTGAGATTAGTGGTCAGTATAAGCAATAGGCAATAAAATTTTCACATTGAAATAATGTGTTTTAATTTTATTTAATCAACTATCATTTTTAAAGATGGGTGCTAATTTAAAAGAAGTAAGAGAACGTATTAAGTCGGTATTGTCCACACAGCAGATTACTAAAGCCATGAAAATGGTGTCTGCTGCTAAATTGAGAAGAGCTCAACAAGCTATTACTCAAATGAGACCTTATGCCGATCGTTTAAATAAAATGATGGTGAACATTATGTCCAATTTGGATAGTAGCAGTTCATCAGCATATAGCCAAGCAAGAGAAGTTGATCATGTTTTGTTGGTGGTGGTAACGTCAAACAGAGGATTGTGTGGAGCTTTCAATACGAATGTATTGAAAATGGCTTCACAAGAAATCAAAGATCATTACGAAAGCCATAGAGCAAATAAAAAATTGACGATTCTTTGTATTGGAAAAAAAGGATACGATTTCTTTAGAAGAAAATACACGGATTGTACGATCATCAATGACCATGTGGAATTGTTCAATGATTTGTCTTTTGACACTGTTTCAGGTGTTTCAAAAGCTATTATGAAAGCTTTCATGGACAAAAAATATGATGTGGTGAAGGTTGCTTATGGTAGATTTAAAAATGCAGCGATGCAGTTTCCTGAAGTAGTTCAGTTTTTGCCAGTTGCAAAATTAGAAGCAACTCATAATACAAAAGTGGCTTCTAAAAAGGCAGATTACATCTTCGAGCCAGAAAAAGAATCGCTATTAAATGAGTTAATCCCTAGTATTCTTCAGGTTTCATTTCAGAAGTTTTTGTTAGATACACATGCTTCTGAGCATGGAGCAAGGATGACGGCAATGGATAAAGCTACTGAGAATGCAGATGAGTTATTGAAAGAATTGAGAATCAATTACAACAAAGCTCGTCAGGAAGCCATTACAAAAGAGCTTTCGGAAATTGTGGGTGGAGCTGCAGCATTGAACGGATAATCAATAAAAACAACTCAAAAAACTAAAAACGGCAACTTTTTTTACAAAGGTTGCCGTTTTTTTTATTTCCAGTCATTTATATTATTAATTTTCCCATTGTTGTAAAATTCCTCTGGGTGTGGGAATTTTTTTTTATTTTTTAATAATTAACGGGGGAAATTGCCCCAGTTTGAATTGGGTTTTTTTTTTGGTTTTTTTTTTTCCCAAAAAGTTATTTTATTGGTTTTTTTTCCGGCGAGGGGGTTTTTTAAGATTTTTTTTGTTTTTTTTTTTGGAAAAAAATAAGAAAAAAAAGGGGGGGGGGAAAAAAAGGATTTTTTTTTTTTTTTTGGGAAAGAAAAATTTTCCTTTTAAAAATAATGGTTGGGGTGGTTTTTTTTTTTGTGGGGGGATTTTTTTTTTTTTTTTTTGTATTTTTTTTTTTTTAAAAAAAGAAAAAAAATTGTATTTTATTTTTTTTTTGTGGTGTTGTTGGGGGAGAGAAAACAAAAAATAATTAATAAATAATTTTTTTTTATTATTTTTTTTTTTTTTTTTTTTTTTATTTCCAGTCATTTATATCATTTATTTTTCCATAAGTCATTAACTTTTTTGTTTTTTATCAAATAATAAACCAATCCCAGAATAATCACAAGTTTTACATATTTTATCAACTACATTTAGCCTGATGGGAGAGTTGATTACCTCATCGAAATAAATAGCAACTTCTTCATTCGCAAAAGTACTTACTACATTATCATAATCTTGTAAGAATGGTGTCTTATAAATCATTGACACGTTATTATTTAGAAATTTATAAAATTGATTGGAATGAAGTGTTTCAATTCTGCCAGACTTAAAAGTCACTATTTGCAAATGCCCTTTTTTCAAATATTGATACAATTCGGGCCATTCTTTCTTTAATGGTTTGATTTTATTCAAATCAACTAATTAATTTTTTTTGTATTTAGGTATGTCATATTTGGATAAATCAAATTTTTTGATGGAGTTGTTGCAGGAAATTGCTATGAATAATAATAAGAAAGAGAATACTAATGTATGTGTTTTAATTGAATCCATTGCTAATCATCTGGTTTGTATTTGAGTTAAATAATTTCAAGTTTACAAATATAATAATTTAGTCAAATAATAAGAACAAAGTGTTTAATTCAATTCATTCCTTAGAATGTTAAATTGAAATTTTAAATGGGATTTTTTTTACAACTTATATTTTTTTCATCCTATCTTTATTAAACATTATTACACTTAAAAATTACAAACCGTGAAAAAAGCATTTATTTTAGGCTGCACCATGCTATTCTGTTTCAATAAGTTAACTGCTCAATTTTCTGTTGATTTAGAAACAGGATTGAATTTATTTAAGTTTAAAGAAATTAATAATTCGATTTCTTATTCAAAAAATATATATTATGGTATTAATCCAAATTACAAGCTGAAAAAAAAATGGAATTTCGGATTTGGTGTCCAATATTCCAAAAATTTTATCAATTTTACTCAAATGGTTGATTATCAGCTGGATATTTTGGATCTCGTGCCAAAAGTCGCTTATAGATGGAATAAAAATATGGATTTATATACTGGAATTAAATTTGGCCTCACCCTTAATGAAAAAACTAAATTACATGATGAATTAATTTGGAAAAATTCTCGCCAAAATGAAGTTGCTACTAGATTTTACAGTTTTTTAGTAGGTTTAAATTACCACTTTGATAATTTCTTTCTGAATATCAATTACAATTATGGGTTGGAAAAATTAGAAAAATTTACTGACTTTGCAAGACTACCTATTATTGGAGTAGGTTTAGTCGAATTTAGACTTAATGAATATAATTATCAACATTTTCAAATTGGGATTGGGTATCGGTTAAATTTTACTAAAAAGTAAAAAAAAGCCCTTGCAATTTTTTTGCAAGGGCTTTTTTTTATTTGAAAGCATTCAATCCAGTAATATCCATTCCTGTGATTAAGAGATGAATATCATGAGTCCCTTCATAGGTGAGTACCGTTTCCAGATTCATCATGTGACGCATCACAGGATATTCATCCGTAATACCCATTCCGCCATGAATTTGTCTTGCTTCTCTGGCGATTTCTAATGCCATATGAACATTATTTCGTTTTGCCATAGATATTTGTGCTGGAGTTGCCTCCCCTTTATTGGCTAATGAGCCTAGTCGCCAAGCCAACAATTGTGCTTTAGTGATTTCAGTTATCATTTCAGCCAATTTCTTTTGGGTCAATTGAAATTGTCCTAATGGTTTGCCAAATTGGATTCTTTGTTTAGAATATCTCAATGCTGAATCGTAACAATCTAAGGCAGCACCAATAGCACCCCATGCAATGCCATATCTTGCCTTTGACAAACAAGATAATGGTCCTTTCAATCCTTTGATTTCAGGGAAAACATTTTCTTTGGGCACCCTCACATCTTCGAAAACTAATTCACCAGTGATAGAAGCTCTTAGTGACCATTTTCCATGAATTTCTGGAGTAGAAAATCCTTTCATGCCTCTTTCTACCACCATACCTCTGATAGCTCCAGACTCATCTTTTGCCCACACAACTGCCAAATCCGCAACAGGAGAATTGGTGATCCACATTTTAGCACCATTCAAAATATAAGCATCCCCATCGTCTTTGATATTCGTGATCATATCAGAAGGGTTTGACCCATAATCTGGCTCTGTCAAACCAAAACAGCCGATAAATTCACCACTGCCCAATTTTGGAAGGTATTTCATTTTTTGTGCCTCACTTGCATATCTGTATATCGGATACATCACCAAAGAGCCTTGCACAGATGCCATACTCCTAATTCCGCTATCGCCTCTCTCCAATTCTTGCATAATGACTCCATAAGCCATTTCGTCCATCCCTCCGCCACCATATTTGGTAGGAATACTTGGACCAAAAGCACCAATTTCTGCCAATCCTTTGAATAAATGAGTAGGACATTGGCTACGATGAGAATAATCTTCGATGATAGGAGAAACCTCCTGCTTCACCCAATCTCTCACAGCAGCTCTTGCCATTTTATGTTCATCAGAAAGCAACTCATCTACCATATAGTAGTCGTGATGCTCATATAAGTCAGTCTTGACTTTTCTTTGCGGCTCTCCTTGTATGCCTTTGCTAATGCCTGGTTCGTACATATCCCAATTTATTTATGATGAATGTAAAACTGTAATTTTTTTACAATTTGCTTGCAAAATTAGTGTTTTATTATGACTTGTCCTTTATTAATTAACGGTTCTTTAACTTTTTGTGTCGAAAATACATGCAACTATTTTTTCACTTTTCACATCCATATTTTATTCTTTAATTTTTTTAAAAACAAGTTTATGAGATGGTTATTTGGAACATTAGGTATTCTAGGGATTTTGGCTTTTCAGCTTCCTTACCAAAAGTTTAATTTTCTAATGGAGGGAAGTTTGCAAAATGATGCGAAAAATAAAATTGAACTAATCATACAGGATGAAAATGGAAAGTTGGTAGCAAATGCTAAAATAAGTGTTTTTGAAAAAAATAAAAAAATTTTTAATGGCGTTTCGAATGGAAAAGGAATCCTTCAAATTCCTAGAAATTTTATTGGAAAATATTCAATAGTAATTGAAAAAGAAAGCTTTCAGAAAACAAAATATGTAGGTGTTGATCTGAATAAAATTGATAAAAAGTTTACTTTAGGCATCAAAAAAAATGCGACAGCACTCAACGAGTCTGTTGTTTTCAATTGGGTAGAAGGAAGAACAATCGATAATCATTTTTTAAAAGATGGAGTCAAAAAATCTGCTAAAATGATGGATTACGCTGCTGCTCCAGCAATGGCGATGGAAAGATCTGTTCGTAAAGAATCAGTTGCACTTCCTTTGGCAGAAGGTGGTTGTGTAAAACCTAGTTCTTCTTTACATGGGAAAGAAAAGGAAGAATCATCGGGACAAATGACAGCTGGAGAATATAACGAATTGGATAATTGGGGGCATTGGAATGAAATGATGAAAAGTGAATTTAGCCAATATATCAAAAATTGGGATTTTTACTTAAATAATCGAATAGCAATCCAATTATTGGGGTCAAAAAATCAGCCTATTATGGATGCGGATATCGTTTTGAAAAATAATAAAAACGAGGTGGTTTGGGAAACCAAAACGAATAATCTTGGGAAAGCAGAACTGTGGCCCAGCATACATAATGCTGCAAATTTGGTGGAAAATGAATGTCAAATCTTTATAAAAAATGAAAACAACCAATTGACACAATTAAAAACAAAGAATAATAAGATTGCAATAAATGGTGATTTGAATGTTCTGAAAATTGACCAGGATTGTAAAACGCCATCTAATAATGCAGATATTGTATTTGTAGTGGATGCAACGGGCTCTATGGGGGATGAAATCAATTATTTGAAAGCTGAATTAGTAGATGTTGCAAAAAGAATTGAAGAAAATAATAAATCGCTGCATTTGAGAATGGGCTCTGTTTTTTACCGAGATGTGAATGATGAATATTTGGTAAAATCTTCTCCATTGACTAGCGGTCATCATCTTACAGCGGATTTCATTAAAAACCAATTTGCTGGTGGAGGTGGGGATTTCCCTGAAGCTGTTCATTCGGCACTTGAGGAAGCTATTTACCAACAAAAATGGTCGGAAAATGCAATTGCTAGAATTATTTTTTTAGTTTTAGATGCACCACCTCATGAAAATCCAGAAGTTATTACCGATCTGAAAGCTCAAATTAGAGATGCCGCTAAAATGGGCATTAAGATCATTCCCATCACAGCTAGTGGTATCGATAGGTCAACTGAATTTATCATGAAATCAATTGCGATGTCAACAGGTGCTACTTATACATTCATTACGGACCACAGTGGAATTGGTGGAAGCCATTTGGCACCAACTGCGGATAAGTATGAGGTAGAAAAATTAAATGACTTATTAGTTAGGATAGTAAATCAGGCAGTGTATGTTGTTCCTTGCGAACAAAATATGGTCGATAGAAATAGTGGTAAACTGGAGGAGATAGCGATTAGTTATTATCCCAATCCGACAAATGATATCGTTCATATCGAAATTACTAGTGCCGTGGATGAAATTGCACTATTGGATGTCCAAGGGCAGATCATCAAACGTTTAGAAAAACCTGCTGCTGGGAATTACACTTGGTTTCTGAAGGGCTTGCCCGGAGCTTCCTATATCCTTCGTTTTACTAATAATGGTAAAATCGAAAGCAAGCAAATTGTCTTGGTGAATAGCTAATGTGATATAAATTATTTATTATTTAAAAAAGTAAAAAGGTGCTCATTATAAAGTAGTGAGTGCCTTTTTTTGTAATCCCTTTTTATCCAATATATTATAATTTTAATTAATATTTTATTTTTTTATTTTAACATATTATTAAAAGTTGGCATACATTTTGAACTGTTATAAATAGTGTTATATATTATTAGATTTTATAAATTATAAAAATATTTAATATTTGGCACGTTATTTGTTTAATAGATAATGTCTTCAAAAGTGAAGATTTTTCAACTACACAATTCAAATCATAAAAAACGGAAAGCTCGAAGTTGAGCAAATTTTAAAGATCCATTCTTCCATTACTTCGCAATAGAAATTTTCATAATTTAAGAAATTAAATTTATTTTTTCATAAACCGATTTGTCCCATGAGCCTTTGCAAATTTAAGCAGAGTAACACGGGTCTGTATTTGCCTAATTTGGCTAGTTCAGTGTTGCTCAAATTTTTGTTGGCTGTTTTATTTATAGGCTTTTCTAAAAGTACCGATGCACAATGCACTATGTCTTGTCGAGGTGCTATAAATCTTTCTCTTTCAGAGTTTGGTTATTCAAAAATAGAACCTGAAGCTGTTTTATCTTCCTCATTAGGGTGTGGTTTTGGTTTCGAAGTATCTATTTTAGATTCATTGGACCATAATTATGGCGATACTGCATGGTGTTTTATGATTGGTAAAACAATGAGAGTGTCAGTGAAAGATTTAGCAAGCAACAATTCTTGTTGGTCAAAACTGAAAGTAGAAGATAAAGTGCCACCAGTTTTCCAGTGTGATACTGTTTTTGTTTACTGCAATGATAGTATTTTGCCTACCCAAATTGGATTTCCAATAGCAAATGATAATTGTGGACAAATTCCGAATAATAAGCTAGTATATAAAGATGTTTTTACAGATTTACCTTGCTTTTCTGTAGTTAAAAACGACACTATAACAGCAAGAGTAGATAGGACTTGGACAACTTCAGATGCTACTGGCAACACTGCAACTTGTGTTCAAAGAATTTTCTACAAAAGAGTAAAAATTGAGGATGTAACTTTCCCTGAAAATTTAGATGACATTGTTCATCCTGTATTAACCTGCGAACAAGACCCTACAGATTTTAATTTAACAGGATTTCCAAAAATACATGGTAAGAATATTCAAAATGGTGGCTTATGTGAATTAGCCGTATCTTATACGGATATTAAAATACCCATATGTGGTCCACGATCCTATAAATTATTGAGAGAATGGCGTATAATTGATTGGTGTACAGCAACTTCTAAATTAGTAGTTCAGATTATTAAGGTGATGGATAAAACGCCACCTGTATTAACTGTACCTTCCAATATAACAATTTCTACAGATAATAATAGTTGTACAGCAGGAGTTTCACTCCCATTAGCATCAGCAACAGACAATTGCTCCAGTGTAAATGTAACCGTTTCTTCAGCAATGGGAAATGGAGTTGGACCATTTATTTTTCCAATTGGAACCCATATAATTACTTATACTGCTCAAGATATTTGTGGTAATTCATCCACTAAAACTATTACACTTACAGTAGTAGATAACGTTCCGCCAACGGCAGTTTGTGATGAAAACACTGAAGTATCATTAGGATTTGATGGCAACTCATTTATCTATGCTGATGCAGTGGATAACGGAAGCCATGATAATTGCTCAGGAATTAAATTTTCTGCCTCTAGAGATACTTTCCCTTTAGATTCTATTGTGAAATTTAGTTGTAGTGATTTGAAAGCTCCAGTTCAAGTAAGAATGAGAGTGACGGATAGCAATGGATTGTATAATGAATGTATGGTATGGGTTAGAGTGCAAGATAAGATAGCGCCTCTAATTACATGTCCAACCACAAAATACATAATTTGCTCTGATGACATCAATGATACACTACTTGTTGGAAAAGCAACAGCAAAAGATAATTGTGGAATTAAAACACTGACATACAAAGATGTAAGTCATTTGAATACATGTAGAGAAGGATATGTGACAAGAACTTGGACGGCAGTTGATAATCAAAATCTGGCGACTTCTTGTAATCAAACAATAAACCAAAGAGATACAACACCAGTGACAATTGAGTTTCCGAAAGATACGATATTCTATCAATGTAACAATGCAACAGATACTTCACTAACTGGATTTCCTAAAGTGTTTGGAAAAGAATGTGAAAATATTGCCATCACTTATACTGATCAGTTTTTCCCAATAGCTGTACCTGCATGTTATAAGATAATTAGAAATTGGCAGGTAGTAGATTGGTGCAAATTTGTACCAAACTCTGGAAGTTCAACAGGAACTTGGGGACATCAACAAGTGATAAAAGTTTTGGATTCGATACCACCAGTATTAATTTGCCCAGCAGACATAACAGTAGGAATACAAAGTGATAATTGCTCAGGGTTAGTGAATTTAGAAAGTGCAGTAGCTACAGATTGTAGTCAATATATTACGATAAAACATAATTCACCTTATGCAACTGCAAAAAATGCAAATGCAAGTGGGGTGTACCCAACAGGAACATACAACATTACTTTTACAGCGGAAGATGGATGTGGAAATATCTCCAATTGTTTGACAAAATTGACAGTGAGAGATGCAAAAGCACCTAATCCAGTATGTTTGAATGGTATCAGTATTACATTAATGCAAACTGGCATGATTCCTTTAACTCCTGCAATGGTAGAAAACATAGGAGCATCTTGGGACAACTGTGCTACATATAACCAACTGGTATTTGATGTTACACCTAAACTATTCGATTGCAGCCAATTAGGATATCAAAATGTGAAATTAACAGTTACGGATCCTTCAGGAAATAGTAATTTCTGTATCGCTTCAGTCTTTGTTCAAGATAATATGGGAGTTTGTAATACAGATACGACTACCGTAGCAGTTTCTGGAACAATTGCTACTGAAGATGGCATAAAAGCTTCTGATGTAGATGTGTCCATGTCTGGTAATATGAATGTGAAAACGATAACGGATATTGAAGGTAAATATGAATTTCCAGGGTTGAAAAAAGGGTATCAATATGGTGTTATTCCAGCAAATGATAGAGAAGTAGGGAAAGGCGTTTCAACGGCTGACCTTGTAATCATAAGAAAACATATTTTAAGTATTGAGAGCTTAAATTCACCTTACAAAATCATAGCTGCTGATGCGAATATGGATAGAAAAGTATCCACAGCGGATATGGTAGAGTTAAGAAAAATAATCTTAAAAATAGTAGATACTATCGCTCAGAATAAGTCTTGGAGATATATTCCATCACATTATATCTTCCAATCGCCTACGAATCCATTTTTGGAAAATTTTCCAGAAGCAATTAATGGAAGCAATATTTTACAAAGCTATTTGAATGGAAATTTTATAGCCTTGAAAGTAGGGGATGTGAATAACACAGCGATTCCAAACACAGTATCCAATAGAAATGAGACAGAGACTATTAGAATCATATCTTCTAACCAAACTTTTGAGAAAGGTGATTTAGTTGAAATACCTTTCAGTTTTGAGAAAGAAATTACACCAGAGGGTATCCAGTTTACCCTACGTTTTGATCCGGAAGTGCTGAAATTTAAGGATTTACAGGCAGGGGCACTTTCGGATTTAAACGAATCTAACCTTGGATTAACACATCTTCATGAAGGACTGATTCACTTCAGTTGGGATGGAGATTTTACAAAAGCAAAAGATTTAATGAAGATTAAATTTGAAGCATTAAAAGCAGGAAACACTCTAGAAAATATATACCTAGCTGATAATCAGCTTAAAGCAGAATTATACTCAAATAATCAAAGATATCCTATTCAGCTGCACTTGACTGACGAAAAAAAGATTGCACCTACAGTCTTATATCAAAACAAGCCGAATCCATTCAGTGAATTGACCGAAGTTGGTTTTTATTTACCTGAATCGATGAAAGTAAGTTTGGTAATAACAGATTTGACTGGTAGAGTTTGCAAACAGACGACAGGAACTTATGAAAAAGGATTAAATACCATTCAAATTAGTAAACAAGATTTGCCGAACGGAGGCATCTTTAATTACAGCATCACAACCGAAAGTGGGGAAATGCTAATTAAGAAGATGGTATTGTTTAAAGATTAAATAAATAGATTAGTAAAGCTAATCTTAAAGATAAGGTTTTTGGGATGGAATGGCCTCGCTAGCTCAAAGGAGTGGGAGAGGCCTCCACAAACCTTAAACCGGTTCCATTAGGTTGAATAAATTAGTAACGCTATTATTTGTTCCCTCAAACCTTTTTTAGCCGAAATGGACAAACGTAGTAGTAGTAGTAACAATCAAGAAGGCAACAAACGAGTTCCTAGAGACGAATAGTAGGTCCTTTTAATCAATTTTTTTACACACAAAGCCTACACACAACATGGGGAGTCGGCAATTTTAATGAAAAAAGATTCATTCTAGTTGCCGACCTCCTCAAAATTTTAGTGGTAGAGGCTATTTTAAAAACCGATTTTTATTTGTTTCAGATTAAGTAGGACCAAAAGCTACTCGTTATGAAAAAGAGAATTAAAAATATAAACAAGATTTTTCTTGTAACCGTCATTACATTAAGCTTCAGTTTTTTCTTGCAAAGAGCTGAAGCTCAATGTACTTTATTTTGTTTGGATACCGTAAGAGTATCTTTAAGTGCAGAAAATTGCAGTAGAGAAATTACGCCAAATCTAGTTTTGTATGCAACCAATCTTTGCACCTATCCAAAGAAAGTAGAAGTATTTGATACTTCTGGAAATCTTCTATCAACTAGCCCAATCATAAATAAATCTAGTTTTGGCAAAATAGTTGTCGCAAAAGTTACCGAATTAATTGCAAATAATTCTTGTACGAGTATCATTTCAGTTTTGGATAATACGCCACCTGTAATCACTTGTAACGATATAACTGTAAATAGCAATGCAGATTTAAATCCAGATTTGATTGGAAAACCTTCATTGACAGACAATTGTAGTGATAATATTACATTAAAACATATAGATAGTTATCAAAATTTTTCTTGTACGGATCAGTTTGCAAGCCTTGTAACTAGAAGTTGGACTACAACAGATGAATTTAATAATTCAGCTACTTGTAATCAGCTCATTAAATTAAAATGGTTAGCTTTGGATGATGTGGTTTTTCCAAAAGATTATGATGGATTTGAAAATCCATTAGTTGCCTGTGATGCGGATACAAGTTATTTGAAATTAGGAATGCCACTAATTGGTGGTTTACCAATCAACAATAATATAGGTTTGACACCCTATTTTCAAGATCAATATATTCCACTTTGTGGGGGAGGCTTTAGATTATTGCGTCTTTGGAATGTAGTTAATAATTGTACGAATGAATTCAAAAATGATGTGCAATTAATCGAAGGAAGAGATGTTCAAGCTCCAAAATTAACTTGTCCATCAGCAGTTACAATAAGTACAAATGAGCAAGATTGTAAAGCTAATTTTAATATCACCAACCCAGTAGTTACGGATAATTGCTCGAAGTGGACTTTGGATTTAGCAACCAATCAAGGAACTTTAGATTCCAGTAAAAAGAATTTGTCTGATTTGCCTATCGGTGAATCGATTATTACTTTTTATGCAAAAGATGCATGTGAAAATATAGATTCTTGTTTTCAAAAAATTACTGTAATTGACAATGCTTCTCCTATCTTGGTTACTAAAATAGATTATACCCTATTTTTAGATACTTTAGGGAATTCAAAATTAGAAATTGCAACAATTAATGAAGGTACGTATGATAATTGCGGAGTAATTAAAGATATCTCTTTTAGAAGACTTGCAACTGCAAATAAACCAAAATCTAACTGGTCAAATGAATTATATTTTGATTGTGAGGATATTGATACTAAAAACGAAATAGAAATATTAACTACTGATAATAGTGGAAATACAAGTAATAGGATTTTGCAAATTTTTGTAAAAGATAATTTGAGTCCTATTATCCAATGTCCAGCAAATATTTCAATTACTTGTGATAAAGTATTAAATTCGAATGATTTAGCTGGAACTCCAACTGTAAAAGACAATTGTAGTTTTGAAACTTCATTTGTTGATATCAATAAAATGAATGGATGTGGTACAGGGTCTCTTGAAAGAATTTGGACTGCAAAAGATAAATCTCCAAGAACCTCAAATTGTACACAATATATTTATATTACTAACAATCAATCTTTAAATATTAATTTGAAGGATCCTTCTGATCCAAATGACGATGTGGTGTGGCCAAGCAATTTAAATGTTGAAGGATGCACAAATAATATATTGCCAAAAGAAACTGGGGAGCCAATCGTTCATTATCCGCAACAATATTGCGGTGCAATATCTTCAAGTTATGAAGATCAGATTTTTCCAGCTTCAGGTTCATATTGTTATAGAGTTGAAAGAAAATGGACATTGATAGACAGATGTTTATATCAAAGCTCAAATTACACCAAAGGAAAATGGGAATACTTTCAAGAATTATTGGTTTCTAATAAAACGGCACCACAATTCACAAGATGTAATGATACAACATATAACGTATCTATTGCAAATTGTGGACCAGCTGTAATAAAGATAAAAGGCTATGCAACAGATGATTGCACACCTGCTGGCTTGTTGCAATGGACATGTAATGTGGATAGGAATAATGATGGAACCGTAGATGTTATTGGTAGAAGCAATTCATTGACCGCAGGATTTTCTCCAGGAAAACATAGAATAATCTGGGAAGTTTTGGATGGTTGTAATAATTTATCCTCTTGTGAATATGTAATCACTGTGAGAGATGGAGCAAAACCAAAAGCTATTTGTAAATCAGAAGTTGTTATTCAGTTAGAATCATCTGGAAATAATGTTGCAGCATATATTACTCCAGAAATGGTTGATAATCAAAGTACTGACAACTGTACTAGCAATAGCCTATTAACTAAATATATTTCAAAATCAAAGTTTGATTGTTCTGATATCGGGACTCAACCCTTGACTTTACACATTTCCGATTTAGCAGGAAATGAAGATACTTGTACTACTTCTATTGTGGTAAAAGATGATAATAAGTGGTGTGTTAAAAATGTAAAAAATGAAGTAACGGGTGTTGTGAAAACAGAAAGAGGTGATCCTGTAATGGAAGTTACAGTCGGATTAACTAATATGCCCAATACAACAACCGATAATGTTGGAGCTTATTTATTTGAAAATTTGACGCAAGGTAATTCATATACTGTTACCCCTGTGAAAGATATGAATATTTCAAATGGTGTATCTACCCATGATTTGGTTTTGATGAACAAACATATTTTAGGATTGGAACTCTTAAATACTCCTTATAAAATTATCGCAGCGGATGTGAATAATGACGGGAAAGTCTCTACTTCTGATATGATTGAGTTAAGAAAAGTGATATTAAATTATACTGATTTCTTTCCAAACAATAGTTCTTGGAGATTTATCAATCAAAATACTACGTTTTCTGACCCTACAAAGCCGCTAAGTCAACCTCTAGATGGATATGTGAATATCCCTAGCTTAAGTGGATCGAAACAAATCGATTTTATTGGAATAAAAGTGGGAGATTTAAGTGGAAATGCCTCTCCATCTAATTTTAATTCAGCTGAAGAAAGAAGTGTTTTAGAATCAAAAGAGATTATTGCAAATGCACCAAAATCAATTGATAATCAAAATTTTGTACAAGAATTTGATTTGGGAGAGTTTCAATCAAAAGGCGTTCAATTTTGCCTAAATTATAATCAAGAGCAGATTGAAATTATAAATGTAATTCCCCATGCAAATGGCATGAATCAATCAAATTTGAATACAACAAAATCTGGAGAAGTATTTGTTAGTTGGAATACCGACCAAAAACTAACTAGTAAAAAGCTTTTCTCTATTAATTATAAATTAAAAGATATAAATAACAAGAATTCAATTTTTTCGCTAAATGATAAAGCTTTAAAATCTGAATTTATTGATTTAAATAATGAAGTCTTTCCATTGACATTGAATTATCAAAATGAAGATAATCAATTGTTTACAATGGATCAAAATACACCAAATCCATTTAGTCATACCACATCAATTAAAGTGTGGGTTCCTGAAAGTTCAGATGCAAAAATGACTATTATGGATGTAAATGGAAGAGTGATGAACACTAAAGAAATGTTCCTTGAAAAAGGATCGTCTAATTTGACGATTGAAAAAGGAAATCTCGAAAATGGAGTTTGGCTCTACAAACTAGAAACCAAATTTGGTTCGCTAGTGAAGAAAATGATTGTTTTAAATAATTAGTAATAAATAGGGTATTTAAATAGTATGAACAAACTGAAAAGCCACATTTCAAAAGTGAAGTGTGGCTTTTCGCATTTTAATTTATTAATTTAAAATATTGATAGCTATCATTATTATTGGCGACTAAAAAGTTGTTTTTTCCACCAACTTTAATCATGCTAATTTGTCTAGCATCTTTATTTGCCCAAAAACCATTTTTAAAGTTGGGAGAAAACTCGAATAATCCATTTCCATTGCCCAATAGTACAACACCATTCAATGCATCCATTCTTCCAGTCTCCACTTCCATACCATAATTATTTCCAACCATAATTAAATCAATTTTTCCATCTTTATTCACATCCGTTGAAATTATTGATTGAATAGGAGCTATTTGAGCTTCTGTAGGTAAAATTGTCGCAGCAAATTTTCCATTGTTATTCAAGAAAATGGTAGAACTAAAAGAATAAACATTCAATTTTAAAGCTTCTTTTAGATCTTTTTCAGGAAAAACATCACTAATACTGGCAACTGCATAATCTCTATAGTATAAAAATTTCTTTCTCAAGGAAGGGATTTGCTTAATCAATGGATCTTTCATCACTAATGGATATTCAATACCATCTTGCCAATGAGTAATGATAGGGTCAATAGCGCCATTATTGTCAAAATCCTTTGAATAAATTGATAATGGATATTCTTTACTGGCAGTTAGCCTCGAATTTGTTCCAAAATTTCCACCTACAATATCCATGTCCCCATCTTTATCAATATCTACAATTTCTAAGCAATTCCACCATCCATTTGTGTTTTCAAAGCCATAAGTAGCATTTTCATTTTTAAATTTACCGCCATTTATACTAAAAACACTAATCGGCATCCATTCACCAGCAATTATTATTTCATTATTTTTATCACCATTCAAATCTGCTACTTTAATATCTGTGACCATTCCAATTTTTTTGAAATCAGGGAAAACTTGATCTGTAACCTCAGAAAATTTGCCATTATTATTTTGTAGAAGATAACTCATTGGTAAAGTAGGGTAGGCTCCTGGCACTGATCTTCCGCCAATAAGTAAATCCAAATCTCCGTCTTTATCATAATCAACTGTTGCAACAGCACCACCACTATTGGTCAATCTTGGCAAATAACCCATTGGTCTAGAGAAGTGACCTTTACCATCATTAATGTATAATCGATGTTGGTAATAATCAGAGTTGGGTGGCATTTCATTACCGCCACTTAAAACGATCAAATCCAGGTCTTTATCTCCGTCTGCATCGAAAAATAATGCTTTTGTATCTTCATAAATGGTGTCCATCGCAAAACAAGATTGGTTCGTATTTGTAAACTTACCAGATTTATCCTGTGTTAATAGGCTTCCAATCTTGCCAAAGGGTGCACCCAAATAAATATCTTCTAATCCATCTCCATTTATATCAGCAGTTGCGAAACAAGGACCTAAATTGGATAGTTTATGCGGCAATAATCTTTCCCTATTGAAATCTTCAAATGTGTTTTCAGTTACATTCCAGTCAAAAGGTCTTTGCGAAATTTCTTCAAAAATTGCGACTGATTTTTGATTGCCAATTAAAGCTGGTTTTCCAACTTTTGCTTCCGCATATTTAATGGTGATTTTTTTATTTGCTTCCTGATTAGAAATTGAACTTAATTTTCCGTCGGACCATAAGATTTCTAATTTTTCAACTACTTTGTCATTACCTAATCCAAAATGGAAAATAGGTTGTGAGGAAGAAAAATATCCTCTTACTGCTGTCATTTCTTCATATTGCATACCCTTAGATGTCTTGATAGCTATTTTAGCTCCAAAACCTTTATTGTTTTTTTCAGTTCCTTGTAGTTCAATTTGTATATAATTACTTTTCTTTTGATCATTGCTAGTGTTTTTCAATAAAAAACATGGATCAGTATAGTTGTTTACTATTAAATCCATATCTCCATCATTATCCAAATCAGCATAAGCTGAGCCATTGGAATAAGAAGGCTTTTCTTCCATCCACCCACCAGAAGCATCTTCGAAGTTCAGACCATCTTTATTTTTAAAAATATAATTATTCAATTTCTGAGTAGGAATAAGTTTTAAATAATCTTGAAAAGATTTGAAAACATTTGCATTGATCCCCCCTGCTTTGTTAATTGAGTCTGTTGTAAACATTAAATAATCGGAATTGCTCACATCTTTCAAATATCCATTGGTTATATATAAATCCTTTAATCCGTCATTATCAAAATCAGCTAATAATGGACTCCAACTCCAATCAGTTTTGTAAACACCACCTAGACAAGCTATATCACTGAAAGTGCCACTCACATTGTTCAATTGAAGCACATTTCGCATCATTTGGTGATTATACCCAAACTTTACCATCGCCGAATAGCGATCCTCCATCATCGTTGTCATCAATTCCTTTCGTCTCGTTTCTTTATCTGCCAACATATCAAGAGCAATAATATCATTATTGCCATCATTATTAATGTCTGCAATATCAACTCCCATGGTGTGGTTGGTCATGTGCCTAAAGTATTTACTGACACTTTCTGTAAATGTCCCATTTTTATTATTAATCCAAAGTTGGTCGGGTTCGATGTAATCATTTCCAATGAAAATATCAGTCCATCCATCGTTATTGAAATCCGAAGCCGTTACACTTAAGCTAAATGTTCTACTAGTTATTCCAGCTTTTTCGGTAACATCTGTAAATTTATCTCCTTCATTTTTATATAATCTGTCGGAATCATAAGGAGTCAAAGGTTTACTTTCTTTTTTATATTGACCATTTTCTTGAGTAACCCTTACACTATTTACAATTTTAAAATTCACTGGATGATTGATGAGATACATATCCAAATCGCCATCTTTGTCATAATCAAAAAAGTTTGCTTGATTACTGGCTGAAATATCATCTAGACCAAGTTCCTTTGCTTTGTTGGTGAAAGTATT
Source organism: Saprospiraceae bacterium (assembly GCA_016710625.1). GTDB lineage: Bacteria > Bacteroidota > Bacteroidia > Chitinophagales > Saprospiraceae > JADJVK01. The sequence continues at coordinate 4,811 of JADJVK010000011.1, read as the reverse complement.
ATTTTTATTATTGATGTAAAAGACATTTCTTCTTTCTTCATTAGGCTGGATGCCGGTTCTACATACATAGATATCATCATAACCATCACCATTAATATCGACAATAGAAATTCCTGTTTTAATACCCTCTTTCGTTTCGACACCAGCACTAGTTGTAATATCTTCAAACTTCAGATTACCTTTATTTAAATATAATTTGCAAGTTCCTTGAGTGGATGTAAAAAATAAATCTTGTAAGTCATCATTATTTACATCTAATACACCAACACCTCCACCATTATAGAGATAGGTATTCGTTAGAATATTGTTATTAAAATCTTCTGTAACAATATTACTAAAATCGATGCCACTAGATTTTGAATCTACATATTCGAAAATCTTTCCACCATCAAATTTTTTAATATTTGTTGTTTTAGCTGTTTCCTTTTTGGTACAACTTATAAATGTAACTATTGGGATAATGAAAAAGCAAAAACGATAGAATCTCATTTTTTTTAATTAAAATTTGTATTTCAATACGATAAATGATAACAATTAGGTTTATTATTTTAATGGATTAATATATTTTCATTTTTTTTGGTATATATATAATTCTTATTATCAGTATTTTAAAAAAAATATTGTACAATAATTATCTCCTTATTAAATTATTGGCATGTATTTAGTTATATAATATGATGTGTCAAAGATAATTACTGAATGGTTTTAATAGATAAAATGAAACCTTTTTTATTTAAGTATCGTTGATGCAATTTGTTAAAAAAGAAAAATAATGAGAAAATTAACATTTTGGACGCTTTTAGGAATTACTTTAATCTATGCTTCTTGTAAGAATGATGCAAAAGTGGAATCAAAAACAACACCAGCAGCACCAGTAGTTGTAGATGATGAAATTTCGAAATGGCCAAAATTGGAAGGTGGTTATAATTTCAAACAACATGTTTCGAATAATACAGTAAAACCTAAAAAAGGGGATTATGTATATTATGATTGGAGTTTATCAAATAATGGACAAGTATATTTTTCAACATTTAATACACAAAGAAGTCCAGTAAAAGCAAAGTTAACTGAAGTTACTGGTGATAGTATTTCTCCATCAATGGCAGCTTTAAAAACAATGTCTGTTGGAGATAGTATTTCAATAGTTGTTAGAGGAGAAAAGTATCTTGAGCAGCTAAAGAAAAATTTGAACCCCAATATTAGTAGTGGTGATATTGTTTATCAAATTGTGTTAAGAGATATTAAAAACGAAACAGAATATCAAAAAGATTTCAAGAAAGATCTTGAGAAAGTTTCTGAAAGAACTAAAGGGATGATTCCTGAAACTAAAAAGAAAGAAATTCCTCAGAAAACGAAATCCTCTAAAATAATTAAAAAATAATATAAAAAATATTTGCTTTATAAATATTATATTAGATATATTTGTGGGTTATTTGTGAAGAATAACAATACTGATTGAGATACAATAGCAATTTTATATTGCTATACAGACAATAGTTACATACCGTACTGCCTTTAGAAATGATTACCTTTACATTTTTTAGTATATTTTTGACCGATTTTTACTATTACATATCAATTTTTAGTTGCATCTACAACTAACACCTTGGCAGAATTTTCAAAAATTTCAATATATATTATTTAACCCTAAATAATTTTTTTTTTGAAATGTGATAAGTTTATATTAACTTTGTCGCTCATTATAATTTTGTATTCCAAAAAAGTTTGGAATTTGTTGATTTCGATACCTTTAGCCAGGCTTTAGAAAGAAATTTGCTTCATTTTAGCTCTCCTTTTTAAATTTCCTGTGCTTTTCTTTCCAAAAACTATCAGATTTTTATATCTGATTATTTATTGCTGTGTCCCTCAAGCCTTTTCCATCAACCTTATGGTAGTTATCTACCATCGACATTTATTGATATTTCAGCTAGAAATAGCTTTTATATATATTTTCTATTGGATTATTACAAGTTGTAATAAATCAATAGTTTGGTTTGTGTATAATAATACATTTATATTAATTCATTCTTTAATCAAAATTTTTAAAATCTCATGAAGAAATTAAAATTTTCTACGCTGAGTTTGAGCTTTAAATCTGTTATCATGGCGATGATGGTATTTTTTGCTGTAAACAATGCAAATGCATGGGTTGGTGAAGGAGCTGCTTTGAACATATCAGTAACTAAAGCTCAAGAGCTTAAAGCATCAATCGATCCAACAAATCCAGAAGCTGTTTCTGTTGTCAAAATTCAAATTTTGAACAATATGATCAACAGCCTTACAGCAGGTGTGAATACAGCAGATGCTTTTTATAGCTGTGTAGTATTCAAATCACCTGGTATTAGTATTACATCTGCTAATGCAGTTGATGCTAGTGGACTAGACACTAAAGCTATTTCAAAAGAGCTTTATGATTGGTTTCAATAGTATTTTTTTGCGAAATTTTTTAAGTGTTTGCGAGTCTTTTTAACTAAAAATTAAATTTTAAAACAAATTATTCATCTCATGAAAAAAACGAGTTTTACGAATATGTTCCGTTCTTTAGCGGTACTTCTTCTCGTCGTTTTGGGAGTTACAGCTAATGCTCAGTCTGTTAGCATAACTAACCAAAACTTAGGGTGTTCGGCATGTGGAACGTGTGCATCAAATGTTACATCTTACACATTCAATTTTCCCTCTGTAACAGTTGCTCCAGGTGCTGTTATAGCAAATGTCGAATTAAATTATTGTCCTCAATCTTGGACTAGTGACTGGGATTTCTATATTATTTCTCCTTCTGGAGTTATTACTAATATTGTTAATCCAACAGGTGCTGGTGCTGCTGGTGGTACAGTTAATATTCAAGTACGTGACTTGAATGTATGTAATGCACAATATCCACTAGCAACTACTGCATTAAATAATGTTGGTAGTTATTCTGGTATTATGCGTTCTGCAACTGCTTTTCCTGCTGCTGCTTCTGGAGTTTGGCAATTAAGAGTTAGAAATATCTTTACTGGTGAACCTGCATTTTTAACAAATGCTACTCTTAATTTCTTAACTACTCCAGCAATTACTAGTTTCAATTTAACTGCTGCACAGATTACAAATATTACTAACCCTGTTACTACAGGTGCTGTAGTTCAGATTAAAAATGTTTCTAATACTGCTACTAGCAAAGTTGATTCAATATTTTTAACTGGAGGTTCAAATACTTGTGATTTAAACCTAGCTGCTGCAACTACACATACAGGTAGTTCATTAAACATTAATGGAACAATTGCAACAACTGGTATTTATACAGCTGTTAAAGGAACAAATACATATGTTATATACTCATGTAATAATCCTCAATCTGCTCCATTTACATATACTGCAATTGTTGTTGCTCCATCCTCAGATTTTCTTGTCCAGTTAATGTTGTTAAAACATTAGCTCCAGGTGTGTACAAATCAAGCTGCTTGGCCTTGTGCAACTTCATCTGTTACTGGTGCTCCTAGTACAACTCCTGGTCCTACTTATTCTCAAATGAGTGGTACAGGTCCTGTTCTAATGCATTAGCATGTAGTGCTGGTACAAACTCATTTGGTAGAATTTTTGATGCAGCACCAATTGTTCCTCCAGGATTATGTGGTGTTGATCCAAACAACATTTTTGTAACTACAGTTGAGCACTAGCTTGACTTTAGGTTCTGGTGCTTGGACATTGAAAATTTGGCAATTTAATGGAACAGCTCCTGTAGGTGCTGCTTGTCCTGCTATTACATATGCAGGTATGACTTTAGTTGGTCAATCTACTTTCCTTCCTACAAATAGTGGTAGTGGTAGTGCTGGTTTTACAGTTCCTTTAAATACACCAATCGTTCTAGAGAGGGGTGATTATTATGTTGAAATAGCTGCTCCTAGTACAAGGTGGGTTGTAGGTACCAAATTCTCCATCTGAAACACGATGTTCTTATCTTATTGCTCCCATCATGTGGCTATACAAATCCTATTACATTGTTGCTAGTTTGGGTTTATTCGTACCTATTATTTTAAATACAGTTTTTGGGTTCTCCTGGAGTAGTACAAATCTCTGGTCCTAAACAAAATGATTTAGTATATCCTGGTATTTATAATATTTGTTACAAAGTAACAGATGCTACTAATACTACTGCTACTTGTTGTTTTAATTATGAAGTTAGAGCATATAGCGGTCCTATTTCAAATACTTTAGTATGTAATGATTTCTTAAATGTATCTTTAGATACTTTATGTTCTGCAGTTTTAAATCCAGATATGTTATTAGAGGGTGGTCCATATAAGTGTTATGATACTTATAAAGTTGAAGTTTCTACTTGGAATGCAGTAATTGATCCTACATATACATTTACAGTAACAAATACTGGATCTGCATGGACTGGTGATCAAAGAGCTGTATTGATTTCTCCATCTGGTCAAGTAATCAGATTGAATGGTGATCAAGCAGTATTAGCTAACAATTACATGGTTGGTCCTGGTGCATTTGGTTGTGCTAATACAGGTTCAAGAGTTACTTATAGCAATACTTCAACAGTTAGCCCAGCTACTTTAACTTGTGCTAATCCAGTTGTTGGAACATGTAAGCCATTAGATGCTTTACCAGCATTACCTGCTGGTCCTGGTGTTTGTGGTCCTATTTATGGTTCTTCTGTAAATGGTACATGGACATTAAGAGTATGGGATGATTTCCCTGGTGATGCATTAGGAAATATGCAAGGTTGTTTCAACTTTACATCTACAAGTACTGTTTTACCTAATGGTTTATTCTTAGGTAAATTAGCTGAATATAACGATAAGCATAACTTTAATGGT
>JADJVK010000010.1 GCA_016710625.1 Saprospiraceae bacterium | reverse complement strand
AGAACTACTGAAACCAACTAAGTTTTTCGTCGTGGCTGCAAGCCTCCCGAAAATAATCGGGACGATAACAGACACGAAGTGTTGACCCAAATTCGGGTGGAATCTTAGTTAGCAGGGAATAAACGAAGCCAATAGTTATTGGGTTAATGGAGAGTAATAAAAGGGATAATATAAATAATTTAAAATCAATAATATAATTAAAAGCTTATTTGATAATATTATAACTTAAAACTTGAATACAAAGTAATCCTAAATATTTCATTATTTTATTTTAATTCCTGAAAAAATAACTACCATTATTATATTACTCCTAATTGTCAAATTAAATAATATTTTCCAGAAATAGATTCCAAATGGATTAAATTTCCTTAAATTAAATATTCATCTAAAAAATTAAATTTTATAATAATTTATTTTTTCATTTACTATATCAAGTAAAGAATAAATATATTCATCCAAACGGATTAGAAATTATTTCAATATTTTTGCGTTTATGTTTTAAGAAACAAAATCTTAAGAAATGGTTAGTAATAAATTATGTTTTGCAATTGTGCTACTTACACTATGCAATATTCAACTTTTCGGGCAAAAAAATAATCATATGAATGATCAAAATTACTCTTTCGAAAAAGAGTGGAAAGAAGTGGATCAGTTGGAAAGCAAAGGATTGCCAAAATCAAGTTTGGAAGTCATTGATTCTATTTACAAAACAGCAAAAGCATCTAATAATGAAGTACAAATGCTAAACGCATTTATTCGAAAAAATACTTCAAATATTGAAATTCAAGAAGATGCCATTGATTCCCTTTATTTAAATTATTTTAATGAAATCTTATCTTCTACAAATACAAATGCTTCAATTTTAAAAAGCATATTAGCAGAATCACTAAATAGTTATTTGCAACAAAATATGTGGCAAATACAAGAAAGAACACCATTAGCAGAGAACAATGTAAATCAAGCAATTCAGACTTGGGATATTCGTAGATTTCACGAAGAAATCCAAAAATTATATTTGAGCTCCGTTTATGATTTGAAGGATCGTACAGTACAAACCTCAAAATACAATGCACTGATTGCCAATCCATCAACGGAATATTTGTTGTCAATTTATGATTTATTGTTATATAGAGCAAGTGAATTTTTCAAGTCTTCAAATAGTCATATCACAGAACCTGTTTATAAATTCACATTAAATAAAGCTGAATATTTTAGTAGCAATTCTGAATTTTCAAAAATAAATATTACGACAAAAGACACAAGTTCTAGCATTTTTCAGGCACTTTTACTATTTCAAGATGGAATCAAACATCATTTGATCACGAAAAATGAAAATGCTTTAATTGACTTAGATATTCGTAGAATTGAATTTTTAAATCAAAATGCAATAATCCCGAATAAGCAAGAATTGTATTTAAAAGCATTAGATCAGTTGATAACGAGTTATCCAAATAATCCAGAATTATTACGGGTATATTATCTAAAAGCCATCAGTTATTATTCCGAAGGAAATCAATATAATGCAAAAAATAAGACTGGAAATGCCAATGGATTTATTGAAGCAATGCAAGTAATAGAGACCGCAAATAAAAAGTATGGGGGTGTTTCCGAACAATTGGGGGATCTCAAATCAGTCATTCAACAAAAACATTTAGAATTCGATATTGAAGCAATAAATATTCCAGATAAACCGATTTTATTAAAATGTAAAGTAAAAAATTTAGATAAGGTTTATGCTAAAATAATTCCAATTTCTAACAAAGAATATTTTGAGTATGTTTCAGAACAGAATTATCAAAATAAGCAGAAAAAAATTGAATTGTTTATTAGTAAAAAAGGATTAATCACCAATTCTTTTGCATTAAAGAAAATGGATGATTATCAATTTCATGAAACAGAAATGATGTTAAATCCTTTGAAAACAGGAAATTATATTGTTGCTTTCTGTGAACAACCAGAGTTTAAAAGTAATCAAATATTTACTACTAAACTTATTCAAATTTCTAAAATTGCTTGGTTCTTTAGAGATAACAAACAAGTAGAAAAGGAGTTTTCTCTTGTGGACAGAGAAACTGGCCAGCAGCTAAAGAATGTAAAAGCTACAATTTATCAATGGTTATATGATAATAGAGAAAACAAATTTAATAAAATTTCAAATTTTGTCAGTGATAAAAACGGAAAGATAATTATTCCACAACAAAAGAATAACTCCTATTTAGTTGAGTTTATAAATGGAAAAGATTCACTTTTTACAGAATATAATTATTACAATTATGAAAATTATTATCGTAATGATTATCATAAGAATATCTTCCTTTTTACAGACAGAAGTATTTATAGACCCGGACAAATTGTCTATTTTAAAGGAATTGTTGCAAATAGGGAAATTTTACCAAAAGTTGCTACTAATGAACCGATTGAAATATCGTTGAAAGATGCTAATTATCAAGTTGTAAGTAAATTGAGATTAAATACAAATGATTTTGGTAGCTTCAATGGAAGTTTTGTATTGCCTAATTCTGGGCTAACAGGTAATTTTACTATAGATTGTTTTGGAATTACTCAAATAATAAGAGTGGAAGAATACAAAAGACCAACTTTCGAAGCAAAATTTGACCCAACTGAGGGTAGTTATCAATTAGGAGAAAGTATTACTTTCAAAGGAAAAGCAATAGGTTACACTGGAAGTGCATTAAATGATGCAACGGTAAAATATAGAATCACAAGAAAAAAAGATTATCCATATTGGCCTTGGTGGTATAGTAGATGGATTCCAAATAGAAATAGTGCAGCTGTTGAGATTGATAATGGTGTACTCCAAACACAACCAGATGGCAGTTTTGAAGTCAAATTCGTAGCAAAAGCAGATGATGTTGTGGATAAGGATAAACCTAGATTTCAGTTTGAGATAACGGCTGATGTAACGGATATTACAGGTGAAACTCATGCTGCAAAAACATCCATTTATGTTTGTGAAATACCCTTTGTAATAAATTCCAATATTGAAGAAAAATTGGATAAAAACAAGGATAATAATTGGCATATATCAACTGCAAATCACAATAATCAGGTGATGAAAACAACAGTGAAACTAAAAGTCTATTCATTGATTCAGCCAAAAACTACCTTCATTAATAGAATGTGGGAAGCCCCAGAATATCAAGTACTTACCAAAAGTGAATTTCAAAAGAACTTCCCTAATTTTAGTTATGATGGAGAAGAATTTGAATATAATTGGAAAAAAAGACAACTTAGTTTTTGAAAAACAACTTTTTCAGAAGCAACAGATAGCCTTGTCATGGATCTGAAATCTTGGAAAACGGGAAGTTATGTAATTGAAATCACTGCAAATGATGACAAAGGTAAACAAATCGAAAAAAAGCAGTTTTTCAAATTATATGATTTAGCAGCAAAAGAAATACCAACCAATCAACCCTATCAGTTGACCTTAGATAAAGCATCTTACGAACCAGGTGAAAATTGCAATTTATTTTTAACCACCAAAAAAGCGACAAACCTATATTATGAAGTAGAAAAGCAAGGAGAAATCATTTCAAATAAATGGATGAAATTGGATGGCACTGAAAAATTGAATTTCTCTATACAAGAATCAGACAGAGGAAATTTCCATTTTAATATCACTTTCGTTCAAAACAATCGCTTTTATCAAGAATCTCAAACGATAGTAGTTCCTTGGACCAATAAAGATTTGACTATTGAATATGAGACATTTAGAGATAAATTGTTGCCAGGGGAAGATGAAGTATGGAAACTAAAAATAAAAGGTTACAAAAAAGATAAATTGTTTGCTGAATTACTTGCTACTATGTATGATGCCTCTTTGGATCAGTTCGTATCCCATAATTTTAATAAACCCATTTTATTTCCCACTTCATTTCCAAACCATACTTTTCAAAATTATGGGTTCGATTTAAGCAGTTTGCTTTATAATAGTAAACAAAAAGAAAATATTGCCTATCTCCGCAATACAGCGATTAGCTATCCCAACTTTTGTGTGGAAATATTTTCACATTATTATCTATATAATAGTCGATTTAGCAGATCAGCTGTTATGGATGAAGTTATCTTAAGTGGGGACATGAAACCAAAAATGAAAATGGAAGATCCGAAGCAAAAATTAATGATCCAGATACATTTGATGATACTCAAGACAAAAATTCACCCAAAGAAAACAAACCAATCGCACCATTACAACCGAGGACTAATTTAAATGAAACCGTTTTTTTCTATCCAAATCTTGAAACTGATGCGGAAGGGAATGTCCTTATAAAATTCAAAATGAATGACGCCTTGACGAAATGGAAGTTTCTAGCTTTTGCACATGACAAACAATTAGCAACTGCCATTACTTCCAAAGAAATCGTTACCCAAAAAGATTTGATGATATTACCTTTTGCTCCAAGATTTTTAAGATCTGGAGATACGATAACTTTTACTGGTAAAGTAACCAATATGTCGAAAAACGACCTAAATGGTACTGCAAAACTAGAATTTTGGGATGCAATAACTGGTGAAGATAGAAATAAACAATTGTCTAATATTTCTATAGAAAAATCTTTCCACTTACAGCCAACTTTAAGTGAAAAAGTTGAATGGAAATTGGTAATTCCAAATGAAATATTGAATACATTAAAATTCAGAATCAGTGCTCAAAGTGGAAATTTCACTGATGCTGAAGAAAATGTGATTCCTGTGGTTACAAATAGCATGTTGGTGACCGAATCTTTGCCATTGCCTGTAGGACCAAACCAAACAAAAACTTTTGTATTGAAAAATATGAAAGAAAATCCTTCTAATACCATCATCAATCATCAATTCACACTAGAATTCACGCCAAATCCAGTATGGTATGCGGTGAAAGCTCTACCCTATTTGATGGAATATCCTCATGAATGTTCCGAGCAATTATTTAATCGTTTCTATGCCAACTCCTTAGCAAATTATATCGCAAATTCTACCCCCAAAATAAAAACTATTTTTGATAGTTGGAAAAATAATCCAGAGGCATTAAAAGTAATTTGGAGCAAAATCAAGAGTTGAAATCTGCACTTTTGGAGGAGACTCCTTGGGTTGTAGATGCACAAAATGAGGCAACACAAAGAAAAAACATTGCACTACTATTTGATTTGAATAAAATGGCTTTTGAAAAAGAAAAGGCTTTGAAAAAACTATCGGATAGAGTGGCAAACGATGGTGGAATTTCTTGGTTTCCAGGAGGCAGACCTAATGATTATATTACACAATATATTTTGGAAGGCATCGGACATTTAAAGAAATTAGGGGTGGATATTACAAATGAATTATCATGGCTCACCAATTCAATCAATTATATAGATCGCTCATTTATAGAAAGATATGAAAGATTGTTACAAATGTCAAAAGAGGGAAAAATTAAATTATCGGATGATAATTTAGATTATATGACAATTCATTATTTGTATACAAAAACCTTTTTTAACGAATCAAACAATGATTCAAAATTAATAGAAGCTAAAAAGTATTATTTGGATCAAGCAAAGAAATATTGGAAAAAAGGATTGTATAATGAAGGGATGATTGCTTTGATTTTAAATAGAAATAATGAAAAAAATTCGGCATTGGAAATTGTTAAGTCATTGAAAGAAAGAGCAATAGTGAATGAAGAAATGGGAATGTATTGGAAAAATAATTATGGATATTATTGGTACCAACTCCCAATTGAAACACACTCATTGATGGTGGAAGCATTTTCTGAAATTTCTAATGACAATCTTGCAGTAGAGCAATTGAAAACTTGGTTGTTGAAAAACAAACAAACCAACAATTGGAACACTACTAAAGGTACATCAAATGCGATATATGCTTTGTTGTTGAATGGTAATAAATGGCTTGATGCAGATAATTCACCAAATATTACTTTAGGTAACCAAAAAATTGACATATCTAAAATACAAAAAGAAGCTGGAAGTGGATATTTCAAAATCGATTATAAAGGTAAAGAAATTTCAAAAGATATGGCTACCATAAAAATCGAGAATACAAATCCAGTCCCAAGTTGGGGAGCAATTTATTGGCAATATTTTGAACAATTGGATAAAATTACCACTTTTCAAGAGACGCCATTAACCTTGGTAAAAAAGTATTTTATTGAAGAAAATTCACCAACTGGACCAAAATTGGTGGAGATAAATCCAAAAAAAGAGCTAAAACCAGGAGATAAGCTAAAAGTTAGAATCGAACTAAAAGTGGATAGAGCTATGGAATTTATTCATTTAAAAGATATGCGTCCATCAAATACAGAACCAACGAATGTATTAAGTCAGTATAAATGGCAAGATGGCTTAGGCTATTATGAAAGCACCAAAGATCTTTCATCCAATTTCTTTATCGAATATTTACCAAAAGGAACTTTCGTTTTCGAATATCCTTTGAATATCGTCAGAGAAGGAAATTGTTCCACTGGGATTGCCACAATTCAGTGCATGTATGCTCCTGAATTTAGTAGCCATTCCAATGGTTTGATGTTGAAGGTTGGGAAATAGATAAAATTGTGAATGAATTAATTCTTGCAAAAAATATTTTAACTAAAAGATTTTATTTACTTTTAGTTAAAATATTTTTCTATGAATCGTCGTCAAATAATAAAAGCAATTGGATTGGGATCAATTGTCCCAATAATAACCGATGAACTTCCAGCAGCAGAATTAGAAAATATCTTTAATACTGCTGGATTAGATGATTTCAAACCTGATAAACCAATCTCTGCTATTACAATTGGTGCTGGTGCAAGAGGAAATCTATATGGTGCTTATGCCTTAAAATATCCAGAGCAACTAGACATTATTGGCGTAGCTGAGCCCATAAAATTGAGAAATGAAAGATATACTGCCAAACACAATATTCCAGATTCAAATAGATTTGCGACATGGGAAGATGTTTTTAAAAACCCAAATTTGCAGATGCAGTCATCGTATCGACTCCTGACAACTTACATTATGGTCCTTGTATGGCTGCTTTAAAATTAGGGTATCATGTTTTGCTGGAAAAGCCAATTTCTCCTAGTGAATCCGAATGTAGAGATATTTTGGAATTGTCGAAAAAGCAAAATAAGATAGTCGCAGTTTGTCATGTATTGAGGTATGCTCCATATTTTCAAAAATTAAAGGAACTGGTTCAATCAGGTGCGATAGGTGAAGTGGTCAGTATGCAACATTTAGAACCCATCCATCATATTCATATGAGCCATTCTTATGTGAGGGGAAATTGGCACAATAGTAAAGAAACAACGCCCATCATTTTAGCAAAATCTTGTCATGATTTAGATATTATCAAATGGGTATTGGGCAAAAAAAGTAAACAAATTCATGCAATAGGGTCATTAAAATGGTTTACTTCGAGAAATGCGCCTTTGGGTTCCTCCAAAAGGTGTACCGATGGCTGTACTATTGAAAATGAATGTCCATATTCAGCCATAAAGATTTATCAAAAAAATAGAACTTGGTTGCATCATTTTGATTTGCCAGAAGATAAATCACAATATGGTCCTGTAATTGACAATTATTTGAAAACGACCAATTTTGGAAGGTGTGTCTATCAGATGGACAATGATCAGCCAGATCATTACACTTGCAATATTTTGTTTTCTGATGATGTAACAGTTGCATTTTCAATGGAAGCTTTCACCTCTTATGATGGACGAAGAACTCGTATTATGGGCAGTATGGGCGACATTGTTGGAGATATGAGCTCATTTACAATGACAGATTTTAGAACTGGGAAAAAGACAGAATGGAAACAGGAAACTGATGGTCATGGCGGAGGAGATTGGGTTTTGGTAAATGATTGGTTAAAAGCAATTTCAACTAATAATCCAAAATTACTAACCTCTACAATTGATGAATCCATAGAAAGTCATATCATGGGATTTGCTGCTGAAAAAAGTAGAAAGTCTGGAAAATCAGTAGATATTAAAGTTTAAGCAATAAAAAAGGGGCACACTCCGAAGGAATGCACCCCAATATATAACCCCAAAAAACACTCAATTAATGATGATGCAAATATAAAGGATAATTAATTATATAAAAAAATATTTTTTTAATTTTTTTTAAAATATTTTTACAAACTAAATCTTGCTGTCACTACAAAGTTTCGTCCCGGTGCAGAAATGCCTGAAGCAAATACTCTATAGTTTTGATCTAATATATTTTCACATGCTAATTGCAAGTTTAAATTTTTGATAATTTGATAACTTACTCTTGCATTAATAGTGTACCATGATGGCATTCCATCTGCTGTTGCATATTGTAGATTATCTTCACCGCTATTGCTATAATCAGCTAATTTTTTTGCTCCATTAAACAAAGTATATAAATCAACTCTAAGTGGTTTAGTTTGGTAAAAAATACCAACTTTTCCATAAAAAGGAGGTATGTGATCCAATGGTGAAGTGGAGCCATCTGTCTTATCTATTTTTCCTAATGTATAAGTTGCATTTGCTAGATATCCAAAATGTGAAGTTAAACTTCCATTTATATTCACTGAAAATCCAGAAATATTGGCACTATTTACATTTTGTGTTGATACAACAGCTGTTTTTTTGCCATTATAAATTATTGAATCTTGTCCATTAAATGTGGTAGGTGCGACAACTAAACCATTTTTCAAAATAGTGTACCATGCATTTACACCAAAATTAAAATAAGTAGATAAATTTGAATTAAATCCAATTTCAGCTTGATATGTTTTTTCTGCTTTCAAATCTGGATTTGGTACTACTACTGTTGCACCTGCTTTACTATCAAAAACTTTACCTAAATCATCAACATTTGGTGCTCTAAATCCTGTATTTATGGATGCATAAATTTTTGATTTGTCAGTTAAAAAGTAGGATGCACCAATTGCAAAATTCAAAGCACTGTATTTATTTGTAGCAGTTGAATATGGAAATGGAAAAAATGTTTTATCATTAAAATTTGCATTCAACCCAACATTTGAGTACCTCAAACCATCGTTAAAAACTAGTTTTTTGCTATACTTTAATCTATGTGCAATGTATATTCCAAAATAATTCATATTTGAACCTCCATCAGGATATCTAGTATCAGCATTCGTTTCTACTGATGTAGTATAATTTTTAAGAGTTGCTTTAGATGAAACATCATGATAACTAAAATCTAAGCCATAATCTAGTTCATTTTTATTAAAGTTTTTTCGCATATTTAAAGCTCCTCCATAAATTTTGATATTCTCTACTTGTGATTTCAATGAAGAAGCATTTAGTTTTCTAGAATTTCTTGATTCATCAATATTCTGATAATTTACATTAAATTCTAATACATCATAAACATTATTTGAAGCACTATTGGTATATTGTAACGCCGCAAGAATCCTGTTTTGTGGACCATAATACCATTCTGCATAGGTAGGTTTATTATTAGTAACTTCCGTTAACCTATCATATCTATTTACATTTGAAGTAGTTGAACCCTGAATATTCAATAAAAATTTATTGTGCTCATTTGGTCTATATTCTAGTTTTTGCAAAAAATCAAATTGAGTATAGCCACTTCTTTTTTGTAAATTCGGATCACTATTCGTCAATACAGAATCCTTGTTATTGATTCGATTGACATATTGATTGAGTTTTCCAAAGTTTGGATAAGCATCATTGCGATTTGCACCTTGTAATAAATCGCCAAAATCTGAATAGGACAAACTTGTTGCGAAACCAAATCGATTATTTCCACCTTGAACTTGGGCACTGATCGTCTTTTCTTTCATAGCTGTTCCATATCTAGTCATCAAATTTGCTTTATATAACATTTTTGAATTGTCATTGTACAATGGTTTCAAAGTATGAAAGTGGAGTACTCCACCGAATGCATCACTACCATAAGCAACTGATTGTGAACCAAATATTAAATCAATTCTATCTAAATAGTTATTATCAACAGAAATTACATTTTGCAAATGCCCTCCTCTATAGATGGCATTATTCATTTTTATTCCATCGACTACTAGCAAAATTTTATTCGCTTCAAAACCTCTAATGATTGGGCTTCCGCCACCTAATTGACTTTTCTGAACCATTACTTGTCCACTTTGGGATAAAACTTCAGCTAAAGTTGGTTGATTTGAATTTTTAATTATTGACTTATCTATTAAAGTGGTTAATTGTGTTGTAAATTTTAACCGCTCACCTAATGGAACAGAAGAAATTTGAACTTCATCTAATTGGATAGAATCGATTGATAAAGATTGTGAATTACCTATAACAGATAATAAGATACCTAAAAATATAAATAAATATTTCATTTTAATTTCATTAAAAATAAACAATTTTCAATAGACAATCTATTGTCTTTTGAATTATTAAATCCCGCAAAAAATTAAATTGAAATATCCGGAGGCGATTCCAAAACAGATTGATAATCAATTGTTTTAAACTTATTTACATAAATAAAATCACTATCTTTCGAGGTGGGAGTTTCTAAAACTAATTGATTATTTAGTGAAATTACTTGTAGCGAATTTGAAATATTAATTTTGAGAGATTCTGTATGAGATGCTGAATTGTTATTTTTTCAACTTCAAACTACACAAAATCTTTGTTTCTTTAATATCAGAATAGCATTTTATCGTTATATATTTATCAGTAGAATCGATATTTTTTACATCATATAAAACATCCTCAAACATAAATTCTTTATTGGGCTTTACCCAAGAAAATCTAGTATCTGCAACAGACCCATTTTTTAGTTCGAAGCAAAATGTAAAGGATTCTTTAATCTCAAAGTAGTTTTCATTAAAATTAAAATTAGGCCTGTGTTTTAAACACAAAACTGTAATTAAAAATAATGATATGTAAAAAATCAATCTCAATTTCTCAACCTAAAATAATTATCAGTTCTTACTTGAATATTTTTTCGAATACTTCCCCAAAAAAGGTTAAAGTCACCTACATGATAATTAGGGTTAAATATAAATCTGCTTCCTTTGAAATGTAATTTTGTCCATAAAAGCCCATCATGACATTGGGCATCACAAACTTCATCAACAGGATTTGCAAATTTAAGTAAAATGGCTTGTTTATTCTTCGATTTATCGACAAATTCTTCATCTCTTTTCCATGATAACGGATTTGTTACAATAATTTTATTATTTGGAATATGAAATTTTGGATACTTTCCTGATTTGTACGTTCTCCATGAACAAACACAATTTATGTCATTAGGTGATTCACAAGGTTTTATATTGTTAAAATAATTATTTTCTAATGGCAATCCAACAATATATCCAGCAATTAATAGATTTTGCAATGGTTTTCCATCAAAATAATCTTTGAGCAAATGTGCTGCATGTTTCATTCCTTGGCTATGACCTGCAATAATAATTGGTCGACCATTATTTTCATATTTCATATAATAATCGAAGGCAGCTTTTACATCACCATAAGCTATATCAAATGCTTTTTCAGCATTAATTTTATCTTTTGTAAAAAATGCCTTTAGATGAGTTTGCCTATATCTTGGAGCAAAAATTCTGGCATTATCATTGAAAATACTGGCTTGAAATAAAATACTGGTTTCATCCGTTTTTTTATTCAATTTTTCATCATCAATCTTTGCATTCCAATACAATTTTCCTTTATTAGATGTATAGGTAGTAGGATGAACGAAAAAAACATCAATCTGTGGATTTTCCTTTTTAGTAAAACCATTTGGTAAACTATCTGAATAACTTTTCTTTTGAGGATGTGCCGCCCAAAAATCTAAATTGCTATAATCCAGTGGTAATGGGTTTGTTTCGATATTACTCATTTTTTTTGTTGATGAACAACTATAAAAAATTATCAAACAAATGAATACTACTAATCTATTCATTTCAAACACTTTATTGTAAAATATTGTACACTATAAAACTACTCATATAAGCCAAAAATCCCATAAATACAAACTGTACTATTGGCCATTTCCATCCATTTGTTTCCTTTTTAACCACTGCTAATGTACTCATACATTGCAAAGCAAACACATAAAATAAGAGTAAAGAAACAGCAGATGCAAACGAAAACAATGGCTTACCAGTTGTGGTATCTTTATCCAATAACATCTTTTCTTTTAGTGAGTTTGTGTCCTCCGAAGAGCTACCTAAGCTGTAAATGGTTGCCATGGTTCCTACAAAAACTTCTCTTGCTGCAAAGGATGTAATCAGTGCTATTCCAATTTTCCAATTGAATCCAAGTGGCTTTATGGCTGGCTCAATAAATTTCCCTAAATGACCAGCATAAGATGCCTCCAATTTTTTTGATGCCAATAAATCATTGCTCTCAATCTGATTTAAATTTTTAGCAATTGAAATTTCTTTAGCCTCTATTACTGCTTTGTCCATGGATTCAGTTGGACCATATGAGGACAAAATCCAAAGAATTATTGATATAAAAATAATGATTTTCCCAGCTCCTTTAATGAATGATTTGACCTTTTCGTAAACCGTCAATAATACATTTTTCACAGAAGGATATTTGTAAGTAGGCAATTCTAAAATCATAGAACTTGACTCTTCAGATTTAATTATTTTGCTAAAGATCATTGACATTAGGAGTGATGATATTATCCCTAACAAAAATAAAGCAGCAAAAACGAGTCCTTGAGCCTGAAACAAACCACCAAAAACCCTTTTGGGTTCTATTACAAAGGCAACCAACATTGCATAGACTGGTATCCTTGCAGAACAACTTATCAACGGTGTTACAAGAATTGTCAATAATCTTTCTTTCTGATTTGTTATCGTTCTGGTGGATAAAATGGCAGGAATAGCACAGGCTCCGGCACTTACCAATGAAATTATACTTCTTCCATTGAGCCCAAATTTTTGCATGATTCCATCAAATAGAAAAACGGCTCTAGACATATAACCTAATTCTTCCAAAATTGCCAAAAAGAAAAATAAAATGGCAATTTGAGGAATAAATACGATAATTCCACTTAAACCAGGTAGTAATCCTTCAACCAATAAACTAGTAAACCATGATGATGGTAGACTGGTTTTCAGCCAATTAATGATATCATTTGAAGTACCTTCAATGAAATCCATTGGAAATGAAGCCCAAGAGAAAACAGCTTGAAACATAAAAAACATAATCGAAACAAATAGCAATATGCCCCAAAAAGGATGGGTTACAAAATTGTCAACTTTGTCAGATCTTGTTAATTTGTCAGAATTTTTATTTAAAATAGATTTTTTGACGATTGGTAAAAACTTATCATATCGATACATGGTTTCAGAAACCTGTAATCTAAGATCATTGAAACCTGTTTCTTGAACAATATTAGCTATTTTTTCTTTCTTGTCGGGAGTTAAAAATGGTAACCAATGAGCATGATGAGCAATTAAAATGGATTGATATGGATTGTTATATCCAATATCTCTCATTCTATCAATTAATTTTGCTTCACTAATAGAATAATTGTAAAATGGTTTATTGTGTAAATTACTAGAATTATTATTTGAAAATTGTTCAATTGACTTTTTAATTTGTTCTACATTTCTTAACTCTCTCCCACTCGATTCGATTATTTCAACATTGAAATTCAATCTTATTGCTTCTAATTCGCATTTAATGCCTTCTTTTTCAGCAACATCCATCATATTTAAAACTAAAATAACTGGAAGCCCTAAATCAATTATTTGGGTGAACAATAAAAAATGACGGTGCAATTGGGTGATATCTGCTATATAAATTATTAAGTCTGGGTAATTTTCATCAGATGCATCGCAAAAGGTTTGCACAACTACCTTTTCGTCACTTGAGGTTGGGTACATGCTATATGTACCAGGAAAATCAATTATTTGAACTTCATTTCCGTTTGCTAACTTAATATTTGCAGATTTTTTTTCAACTGTTACCCCTGGGAAATTTGCTACTTTTTGTCTTAAACCAGTAAGATGATTAAAAATAGTTGTTTTACCACTATTAGGATTACCGATTAAAGCAATTTTAAGCAAAACTTATTAATTTATTTTTTTTAAAACGAGTGAATTTGCTTCAGTTGAACTCAAAGCAATACAACAGTTTTCTAATAATTTTATATAAAACCCTCCTCCAAATGGAGCTTTTCTAATAATAACCAATTCAGAACCAGGCAATAAGCCCATAGACATTAATTTACTCGCCACCACATCATTATTATATGATATTAAAGTATATTTGTATCCCTCTTTTAATACATTTGTATTATGCATTAATTACGTTATTTAGATTATTTCTAAGTAGCAAAATTACTAAAAAGTATTCAAGATTAAGAATAAAAAAGCAAAAATATTCAATGACATCCTATATAATTATTTCTTTAGTTGCATTATTTGCTTCATTATTAACATTCTTTGCAGGTTTTGGTTTAGGCACTATTTTATTACCAGTTGTTGCCCTATTTTTTCCATTACCAATCGCAGTAACCATTACAGCAATTGTTCATTTATTGAATAATTTATTTAAATTGATATTATTAAAAAGGAATATTGATAAAGAAGTTTTAATCAAATTCGGTATTTTATCCATAATAGGGGCATTTTTTGGGGCTTATTTAATGAACCATTTACCCAACCAAGAAATATTGTTTTTTAGTTTCAAAACTAGTGTGCAAAAAATAATATTTGGGCTCATTTTAATATTCTTTTCATTATTTGAAGTAATTCCAATCTTCAAAAACTTTACCTTTAACAAAAAATATGTTACATTCGGTGGAATATTAAGTGGATTTATGGGTGGATTATCTGGGCATCAGGGAGCTTTAAGAAGTGCTTTTTTAATCAATTTAGGATTGAAAAAAGAAGCATATGTTGCGACAGGAACTGCAATTGCTTGTCTTGTTGATTTCACAAGAATACCTCTTTATTTCTCGAATAACTATTTTGAAAATCTGAACCATCAATATGGCTTAATATTATCTGCGACTTTTGCCGCATTTATTGGAGCTTATATTGGAAATTATATCTTTAAAAAAATAACCATCCATTGGATCCAAAACATAGTTTTTGTCTTTTTATTATTGTTTGGATGTTTATTACTAATCGGGAAAATTTAATAGAATTCAATGTTATTTGATTAAAATATATAATATTTAGAAAAAATTAACAATAATTTACAAAATTCGAACGTAATAACATTAAAATCGATTATGAAATCTAGAATTTTTTTGGTGTTTATCCTTCATTTGATTGGAAATATTGCTTTTGCTCAAGTTGACAACCTCGAAATCAAAGGGGTTTTAGGAATTTCTGATAGTAAATATTTTGATCAATTGATGATTACGATGCCGGGTTTGCCGAGTAGTGCTAGAGAATTATTATCTGAGCAATCCGTTAAAAATTTGATGATGCCGCCTAGAAAAATTGGCAAGAATAGCAACCCTATTGCCTATGCTCTTGCAGTTACATTAGAGTATTACGTAAATTTCAAATCGAATTTCAAAGATAATTTAAGTCCAGATTATATTGCATTAAGCCAAAAAGGAGAAAATCCAATGATGGAATCTTTACAATTCCTAGCTGGAAATGGTACTGTAAGTGCTGCGATTATGCCATATGATGCAACTGCTATTTCATCTGGTGTTTATTCTAGCCAAAAGTTTAGAATTAAAAATTATTTAATACTATTCAAAGAATCTACTATAGGAAGACAAAAGCTATTTGAAGTGAGAAAAGCGATTCAAAAAGGGAATCCTGTTGTGGTAGAATTTCCTGTAAACCAATCATTTATTGAAATGAAAAACACTAAAGTTTGGAAACCTGAAGAGAAAGATAAATCAAGCAATATTACCTATCCATTAGTTGCAGTTGGTTATGATGAACTCACCGAACAATTTGAGTTTCTAAATTTTATGGGAACTGAATGGGGAGATAATGGATATATTAGAATGAGCTATGAAAATTTCATGCAATATGCAAAAAGTGGATTGGTCTTGATTCCAGAAGATAAAATTATTGGCAGATAATGAAGCAATTACTAATTCTAATATTATTTTTTTTATCCAATATTGCTATTGGTCAAATGGATGTTGTAAAACCAGAAAAATCCGTTTTTCAACGACCAGAATATGTTGGTGGAGATGAAGCCATCATTAAAACAATTAAGAACAATTTAAAATTTCCAGAATCAGCGGTGAGAGATAAAGTCTATGGGGTTGTAAAACTTGGTTTTACAGTGGATACATCTGGTTTTATTAAAGATATAGAAGTATTGAAAAGTGTTAGAAAAGATTTGGATAATGAGGCAATTAGATTATTGAAACTACTAAAAAATTGGCTTCCAGCTTATGAGGATGGGATTAAGAAAGATGCAAAGATGACCTTACCCTTTCGATTTTATCCCAATAAATCTTAATTGGCTTTCTCTAAAGTAAATCCAAAAGTGGACCCTAAATTTAATGTACTTCTTACTGTAACAGTTTGATGATGAGCTTCGATGATATGTTTTACAATTGACAAACCAAGCCCTGTACCGCCTACATCTCTTGATCGACTTTTATCAACTCTATAAAACCTATCAAATACATGTTTTAGATGTTTTTCGTCAATACCGATACCATTATCTGCAATTTCAACTAAGATATGTTTATCAAAATCATAAAATCCAATTTTTGTTGTTCCATTGATTTGCCCGTATTTCACAGAATTTAAAATTAAATTCATCAAAACTTGCCGTATAGATTCTCTATCAGCAATGACTTTAAAGTTCTTCAATGCCCCTTCTTTGTAGGAAATTTTAATATTTTTCTCCATTCTTTTAATGTCGATATCCTCCAATACCTCATCTACCAAGATTTTAATATCGAAGGGTCGAATATCCATAATCAAATGTCCTGATTCAATTCTATTGATTGTTTCCAAATCTTCAATAATAGTTTGAATTCGATCGACATTGACAGATGCTCTTTTAAGATATTTCATATTAACATTCTCATCATGAATAGCACCATCCATCAAGGAATGAATAAAACCTTGAATATTAAAAATTGGTGTTTTTAATTCATGAGAAATATTCCCTAAGTAATTTTTTCGGTAAGTTTCTAATTCCTTTAGATCCGTTAACTGTTTGTTTTTTTCACTAAGCCAAGTTTTTACTTCATTTTCAACACTATAAAAAATATCCTTGTTTAAATGTATTTCGTCAGAATTGTCTTCTTTTAGCTTTTGTGATCTAATTAGTTTATAAATAATTTTAATTCTTCTATAAATATACCTCTTTAAGTATAGATAATTGATTACAAAACTTGAAATGAAAATTATTAAAAAATTAGCTATGAAAAATATATAAGAAAAAGATAACCCATTAATTGACAGCAAAATAAATAACAAAATAGTACCAATAGAAGCTATTAATATGGACTCAATAATAACAACTTTTGTTGGAGTTATATTTTTATCTTTGGATGCAATAGGTATCATGAAAATCTTTAGATCTAAAATACAAATTTATAACCAATACCTTTAACAGTGGTAATATATTGTTCTCCAATTTTTTCTCTAAGCTTTCTAATATGAACATCGATAGTTCTATCCCCTACGATAACCGAACTTCCCCAGATTTTTGTAAATATTTCATTTCTTACAAAAACTTTACCCGGTTTAGAACTCAATAATTGCAAAATTTCAAACTCCTTTTTGGCTAATTGAATGGGTTCATTTTTGAAATAAGTTAGCATCTTTTCGGTATTTATCATCAAATCCCCAAAAACTTTAACTTGATTTTTTGATTCTTTAAAATCAATTCTTCTCAATAGTGCTTTAATTCGACTTGACAAAACATTGGGCTTAATGGGTTTGTTAATAAAGTCATCTCCACCAATTTCCAATGCATTAATTTCAGTATGTTCTTCATCTAAAGCAGTCAAAAAAGCAATGATGAATGAGTCACCATTCGGTAGTTTTCTAATCATCTTACATAGATCAATACCATCAATTTCAGGCATCATTATATCTAATAAAATCAGGTGAGGGTTTTCGACTTTTATTAATTCTAAAGCATTCTTACCATTTTCAGAAGTAAAAACTTTATATCCCTCTTTTGTTAAATTATATTGAAGAAATTCCAAAATATCTGGCTCATCATCAACTATAAGAATTTTAAGTTCTTGATTCATAATTTAGTAATATTACTCAAAATTAGATAAACCCAATGTGAATTTTTATTAATTTAATATTAAGTTTACATTAATTTAATATCAATGCATTCAATTCTTTAAATTTGAGCCAAACTTACAAATATTGATTGAAGATAAATTAAATATCATTGAGTTAGAAGCTGTTTGGAAGAATACTGATATTCCTACTAATGAACGTTATCATGTTGCTATTCAATTGATTCAACATTTCATCTTTCATGATATAGAAAAAGCATTAACCATTCTGAATGCAACTGATATTCAATTATTAAAAGATTTACCAAGAAAACTTTAAAATGGTATTTCTTTAAAGGATTTATTTATAATCAGATTGAAAATTATGAATTAGCTATTGATTCCTATAAAAATGCACTTTTCCTAAGTGAGATCGGAACAATTGAATTCTGTGAAATAAATATTGAACTAGCAGCTACATATATTAATTTAAAAAAATACGATGTATGTTTTAATCTGTTAAATAGCATTCAAAATTATATAATTGAATTAAATTCCTCTTTCCTAACTGTAAAATATAATTGTCGTCTAGGGTATTATTTTTTAAATACTAAAAAATATGTAGAGGCACATGAAAAATTTAAAATAGCGAATGATATTAGTGAAAATTTCATCAATTTTGAATCAAATACATTTATATATTACTACACTCTAATAATCAGCGGTTTAGGAAAAATAGATGAGCTAAATAAAAATCATAACAATGCTATTTCTAACTACTTAATGGTTGTTAATATTGCAGAAACCTATAAAATCGAAAATAGATTAAATTGGCATTATTTAAATTTAGCAAATACCTATTTAGCACTCCAAGAGGATGAAATGGCATATGAAAACTACCAAAAAGTACTTCATCTAGACCAAAACAAAAATTCAATTACCTATGCTGCAGCATTAGCTAATATTGGATTCTTACAACTTAAAACTTATAATCTAAAAGATGCTTTAAATTCTTTAAAAGCAAGTAAGGAAATTTTTCTGTTAAAGGATACGAAGGATTATTACAATTTATCAAATATTGAACTTTATCTTGCTCAAATTAGCAAATTTGAAAAAGACAAGAAGAAAACTAAAATTCAACTTGAGAAAGCACTTGATTATGCACAGTTAAATGGTGACAAAAATCAAATAGCTGGGGTTTGCAAAATTGTATCAAGTTATTTTGCCGAAAATAATGATTTTAAAAATGCTTATGAGTATCAAATCTTGTATAATCAGATAGCTTCGAGTTTGAATAATGAAGAAAATAATAGGAGGATACTTGAACTAGAGCTGAAAAGCAATAAAGAGAAAAAGGAAAAAGAGATTGAAATACTAAAACTACAAGCTATTGGGTTGCAATTAAAAGCTTTAAGAGCACAAATGAACCCACATTTTGTATATAATGCATTAAATGGCATTCAAAATTTTATTTCATCTAATAGAAACATAGAAGCTGTAAAATACTTAGCCAAATTTGCAAAATTAATGCGTCAAAGTTTGGAATATTCAGATGTTGAAAGAATTTCATTGGATCAAGAGATTGAATTTCTGAAGAACTATTTGGATGTGAATAAAGAACTTAGATATCAAAATAGATTTAATTATCAAATTAAAATAGATTCCAATTTAGAACCTGAGTTTACATTTATTCCAAGTATGATAATTCAACCATATGTAGAAAATGCTTTAGAACATGGATTGAGAAGTATTGATAATGGCGAATTAATAATTATATTTAACATATGTTCAGAAAATAGTATAAAATGCATAATTGATGACAATGGAATTGGCAGGGAAAAAGTGAAAAAAATGCAAGAAAAATGGGATTATCACCAAGATCATAAATCAAGAGGAACTCAAATTACTGAACAAAGGTTAATTTTACTTACTCAACTGAATAAGACTGAATTAGATATAAAAATTATCGACAAATACGACAGTAAAAATTATGCAAATGGTACTAGAGTTGAGCTGCAATTACCTGTTTTTGATAAAAAATAAAATATTTTGATTTTGTGACAAAAAAAACTAAAATTATATTATTTTTTTTTACCATTTGATAAATGTTGGCTACCGTTTTCTTTAAATTTTTACAAATTAATTTTTTTTTATATACATTTACAACTTATAGTTGTTTTCTCATAGTATGTTCAAAAGCCAGTTTACTAAAGAGTAAACTGGCTTTCTTTTTAAAATTTAAATATATTTTATTGAAAATTTATGCTGCTGTTAGTAAGAGTGCAATAATATAATCTGCTAATAAAATTACGATATCGCTATAAACTACTGCTTGAGTACTAGCCTTTCCCAATTCAATGCTTCCTGATTTCACATAATATCCTTGATAACAAGATATTGTAGTCAAAATATATGAGAATACAAATGACTTAACCAACATCATAAAAACATTGTAAGGAACAAAAAACGATCGTACACCTCTAATATAATCTGCACTTGGAATCAAATTGGAAGGAACACTTGATATATATCCACCAATTATACTAATAAATGAAGCTAATGTCACTAACATTGGAATTACGATAATTGCTGCTAATACCCTAGGTAGTATTAAATACCCAATTGTATTGACACCCATAATTTCCATAGCGTCAATATGTTCTTTCTGCCTCATCCCACCAATTTCAGATGCCATATTTGAGCCAACTTTTCCTGCTAATACTAGACTTGTGATTGTAGGAGCAAGCTCTATAATGGATATATCTCTAACAACATATCCAATATAATATCTTGGAACAAGATTTCCATCTAGTTGGTAAGCAAATTGAACAGCGGTAACCATTCCGATAAATACTGATATCAGGCCAACAATTGGTAATGAACCAATTCCAATATCATTCATTTGACGAAAAAGCTCAGTCCAATACATGTTGAAATTCTCTGGTTTCTTGAAAACCCTAGACATCATTTTCAAATATTTACCTAAATGGTACAATAATCTTAATTCCATCAAAAAAACGAATTTGAAAAAAAAGGCAAGATACTAATAATTAAAAAAAAAACCGATATTACTTTCGTAATATCGGTAGAAGTGTAAGGTAAACTTACCAAGCTGTTGTGTCAGGGTTTATAACCCCAAGAACTAAACTAATTAACCACATAATAATTCGGATTTGGTTTAATATAATAAAATAACATCTTACTTACATAAATATTAATGATATACAAATATATAAAGTAAATTTATCATGTCAACTATACATATAAAATATCCGTGACATAATAATATTAGTAAAATGTTACATTTGATAATTTAGAAATAAAATTTTAGGAAAATACTTATCTTTGACTTATGAAAAATATGTTACTTTTTACTGTTTTAATTATTCTTTCTTGTAATAGTAATAATACAAATACAAAAATTTACAATGAACAGAATGCTTCAAATTTGAGAAGAGATAGTTTGTTTGAGCCGCTTTCAAAGCAGGTGCTTTCCAATTTTCTAATAGATTCAATTTTAAATTTTAAACTTACAAAAAAAGAAGAGGAATCAACAAGCGGTTATGGTTATAAAGTAAATACAATTTTAGGGTTTTATTCAAATAATGATGATTCTAAAAAAGTATTTAAATTGTATTTATCTGATGCTGGTGGTGCTAAATCTATATTAGGTGTTGGTGCCTGGGCAAGCCTTGACTTTAATAAGACTAATGAATTTACAAAAAATATAAATGGAAAAAAATATTATATGAAATTGAACAATAAAAATAAGAAAGGTGAAATGGATGTACTCATCAATAATAGATTTGTAGTTCAATTGAAAAGTAAAAATGTGGATTCAACGGATATGTATTCTATAATTAATGATTTAATCAGTAGAAATCAAGTTTATTTTGAAAATGCAAGGCAACCAATGTAATTAGCCACCTTGCATTTTTTCACTATTATAATGTTGCTAATACATTATTCATATTTCTAACAGCATCAGCTGCTTTATTAAACTTATCCATTTCTTCGGCATTTAGATGGAAATCAATTATTTTTTCCCAACCATTTTTTCCAACTACTACCGGTACTCCTAAACATATATCCTTTTGTCCATATTCTCCATCAAGATAAACACAACAAGGAAATAATTTCTTTTCGTCTCTAATGATGCTTTCAACTAAAGTAGCTCCAGCAGCACCCGGTGCATACCATGCAGAAGTTCCTAACATACCTGTTAAAGTAGCACCACCAACCATTGTATCAGCAGCTACTTTGTTTAGTGTGTCAGCATCTAATAAGTTAGAGACAGGAGTTCCATTATATGTAGCTAATCGAGTAAGCGGAACCATCGTTGTATCTCCATGTCCTCCAATTACAGTAGCTTGTAAATCATTTGGAGAACATCCAATCGCAGCTGATAAATAACACTTAAATCTAGCACTATCTAAAATACCGCCCATTCCAATTATCTTATTCTTAGCAACTCCAGCAGTTTTTAATGCAAGATATGTCATCGTATCCATTGGATTAGAAATGATGATAAAAATTGCATTTGGGGAATATTTTAATATATTTTCAGTAACTCCTTTAACAATACCAGCATTTATACCAATTAATTCTTCTCTTGTCATTCCTGGTTTTCTCGGAATACCAGATGTAATAACAACAACATCAGAATTAGCAGTTTTTGAATAATCATTCGTACTTCCAGTTACTGTAGTATCAAATCCTAACAAAGAAGCAGTTTGAGTCATATCTAATGACTTACCTTCACTTAATCCTTCTTTGATATCTAATAAAACTAAATCTTTTACTAGTTCTTTTCTAGCAATATTATCAGCAACTGTTGCTCCTACCGCTCCAGCTCCAACTACCGTTACTTTACTCATTATTAATATATTTTATATTTAAAAATTAATGTAAAATTAGTTATAATAAATAAAAAAAGGACAACTTTTGGTTGTCCTTTTTTTATTTATTCATCATTTTTTAATATCCATTGTGTATGGTGTTTGAATTTATCAAAACTAAAATACAATAGATACATTCCTTGTGTATAATTTGTTAAATCAACTTCAAAATAGGTTGTACCAGGATCCTTTTCTATGGTTTGTAAAACCTGACCAATAGTATTTACCACTTGAACGGTGAATTTCTGTTTTACATCAAAAAGCGGTTTGACGACAACGATATTATTGGTTGGATTTGGATAAGTTACAAAATTCTCAAATTGATCGAATTTCAATAATGTATTTACAGTATTGGAATAAACTAATCTATTATTTATAGCAATATGTTTAATTCTATAATAATTGGTACCTACAGTTGGATTTGTATGTGTAAACTTATAAATCTCCGTATTATTTGGATTTAAAAATCCAACAGATCTGTAACTTCTACCATCATCAGAATGCTCAATTTCAAACATGAAATTTTCTGCATTTGGAGTAATTGTCGTCCAATCCAAATCAGCAACTGAATTATTTAGTTTTATATTTAATTTACCAAAAATGATATTTCCATTAATACAACTAGCTACATTTACATTAACTGATTTCTCATTTACACAAGAATTCTTTGTTACTTTTAATTTTACATTGTAAGTACCTATCGTATTCCATTGAACATCGTTAACAACTCTTGTATTTGCAATTGATGGATTTGCACCATTTAAAGTCCAATCATAAGATGTTCCTACTCCTCCGTCAACAGCACTGATTGAATATTTTTTTCCAACACAAATATCACCAGTAGGGAAATTCTCAAAATCAGCAACTGGAATTGCTTCAACTTTAATAGTAATAATATTTGATTCGGATGGATAATCAATACAAGGTACTCTACGAGAACATCTTACAAAATAAGTTGTTTGATTAAGAACCCCTGGTGCATAATCTGGTGAATTTGAATTTGATATTGGAATCCAATTTGGATCACCAGGTACATAGTTCGGTCCTACAGTACTTTTTAACCACAAATATTCTAAAGTTCCACTTCCACCAGTAGGTAATTGTAAGTTCGTAATAGTTGCAGCTGTTTGACCAGCACCACACAATACTTGATCAACACCAACAGTTCCGCCAAAAATGGTATTATTACATTTTAAGTGAATACCAGCATCAATTGTTAAATCATCATTTTGACCAGCAATTACAGAAATTTTTACTGTACCAGCTGTATCTACATCGCTATCAATTGCATTATTTGTTCCTTGATCCTTACTTGTAAATATATAATCAGCAGGTAAGTTTGAAAATGCAATACAATAGTTGCCTAAAGCAACATCTGTAAATAAGTAGTATCCAGGTTTTCCATTATTGTTTGTAGTATTTTGCATTGCAATCATGATATCATCTGATGTATTGAAAACACCATCATTACCTGGAGCAATTAATTTTACTTTTATATTATTGATTCCTGACTCTGAAGAATCTTGTAAGCCATTCAAATCACTATCAATCCAAACATAATTACCAATATTAACAGTTTTGTAAACACCACCATCTAAATTTTTAACATCATCTCCTTGTTTTAATGTAACAATCTGAGTCATACCATTAGTAGCGTCAACATCACTATCTATATCATCGTTTGTAACAGCATTAGATTTTGTGAACTTATAACCAACTGGTAATTCAAATGTAACTTTATAATCTCCATCATAAAGACCATCAAAAATGTATTTGCCATTAATATCTGTATAAACTGTCTTAGTTATTTTATTTCCTTTAATATCTGTACCAGTTAAAGTTGCTAAAATACCTTGTTTTCCTGCTTCACCATTATCTTGGATTCCATTTCTATTTGAATCTACCCAAACATAATCACCTAATCTTGCAGGGTTTTTCAAAGTAACAGAAGAAACACAACTACAACCATTTGCATCAGTTACAGTAACTTGATAACTTCCTGCAGATAAGTTATTTACTGTACTTGTTGTAGTACCATTGCTCCAAATATATGAGTAATTTCCGGTTCCACCAGTAGTTGTTACCTTTGCAGATCCATCATTTCCGCCATATGTAGAAATATCTGTACAGTTCGCTTTAAGTATTACAGTTGCATTGCAAACTAAGGCACTTGGGCTAATAATTTCTCCAGTTTTCACTAATGTACATCCTTTAGAATCAGTTATAGTAACTGAAAAAGAACCATTCGTTAATTTGTTATTTACTGAAGCTGTTTCTCCATTACTCCATAGATAAGTATAATTCGGTGACCCTCCATTTGCATTTACTGAAGCTGTACCTTTATCACCATTACATTTTGGATTTGTAATTGTTAGAGATGCTTCAATTGGAGTTGGGTTATTTAAAGTTATTGAAATAACTTTTGTACATTTATTAGCATCACAAACTGTTAAAACATATGTACCAGAAGGTAAATTCTTTAAAACTTGTTCTGTCGCTCCATTATTCCATTTATAAACATAAGGTGAAGTTCCACCAGAAACTGTAGCTTTTAATTCTCCATCAGTTCCATTATTACACAAAGGATCTTTTTTGTAAATTGAAACATTTAGTTCAGTTGGTTCAAGTATTGAAGTGGATGTAGTAGCAATACATTTATTTGCATCTGTTGCAGTTATTGTATAAATACCTTGTGATAAATTAGAAATTTTATTGGTGATAGCACCAGTATTCCAAAGTAAATCAATAGGTAATGTACCACCAGATACATTTGCTGTAATTATTCCATCTTTTGCACCATAACAAGAAATGTTCACCTTATCCAAAGAAATAACAATTGGATTTGGAGCACCAATGGTGATAAAACTTGTAGCAGTACAGCCATTTGAATCAGTTGCTGTAACTGTATAAACTCCTGCTCCTAGATTTGTTATTGTTTCAGTATTACCTCCATTACTCCATTTATAAGAATAAGGTGCTTTACCTCCAGTTGCAAAAGCCGTTGCACTACCATCAGTTGAATTAGCACATTTTAATTGTGTTTTAGAAATACTTACTAGAATTTGTGATTGTTCTAATATTTCAATTTCTTTTTTAACCAAACATCCATTAGCATCTGTAATAATAACTGAGTATTTGCCTGCCTTTAAATTGTTAATAGTTTGAGTCTGAGCTCCATTATTCCAACTATAAGAATATGGTGCAGTTCCACCAATAGCAGTAGCTGTTGCACTTCCATCATTACCTCCAAAACATTTCACATCAATTTTAGTGATAGTTCCATCTAATATGGATGGTTCTTGTAAAGTTAAAGATTTTGTTTTCTTACAACCATTTGCATCGGTAATAGTAACTGAATATGTTCCAGCTACTAGGTTATTAATACTACTTGTTGTAGCCCCATTTGACCATAAATAACTATAACCTGTAGTTCCACCACTAACATTTGCAGCAATAGAACCAGTATTCTGACCATTACATTTAATTGAAACACTTGTAAGATCAATTAATATTTCAGTTGGTTGATTGATTTCAATACTAGATGATTTTGTACAACCATTTGCATCAGTTACAGTTATAGAATAATTTCCAGCAGTTAAATTTGAAAGTGAAGCTGTTGTTGCCCCAGTATTCCACAAATAAGAATACGATTGCTTCCCACCAGTAACTTCAGAAGTGATAGTAGCATCATTTCCAGAATGGCATTTAACATCTGATTTATTTAGTTTTACAATTAATAACGATGCATCGTTGATGGTTTCACTCATTACTTTTTTGCAACCATTATTATCAGTTATAGTCACAGTATATGTTCCAGCAACCAAGTTTGAAATAGTAGATGAAATAGCACCAGTGCTCCAATTGAATGAATATGGTGAAGTACCACCAACTGCATTAATTGTTAAAGACGCTGAATTATCTCCAAAACACTTAGGTTCTGTTTTAGAAATATTTCCTTCAAGAATTGTTGGTTCTTCAATTTCTACAGTTTCGTAATTAACACATTTGTTCGCATCAATTACAGTTACTTCATAAAATCCTGGAGCTAGGTTATTGATTGTAGTTGTTGTTTGTCCGTTTGTCCAATTAAATGTATAAGGAGGTGTACCACCTTTTGCAACAATTGATGCAGTTCCATCATTAGCACCATTACATTTAATATTTGTTTTTGAAATTTCTAATTCTAATGGTGTTGGCTGATTAATTGTAATTGAATCAATTACTTTACATCCATTATTATCTGTAATTGTTAAATAATATACACCTGCTTTAATTTTATCGTTTAATGCAGTATTAACGCCATTGCTCCATGTATAAACATAAGGAGCTGTTCCTCCTGAAGCATCAGCTGTAGCACTTCCACATTTGCAGCTATAACATTTAACATCCGATTTTGTTATTTTTGAAACCAATGATGAAGCCTGATTTACTAAAACTGAAGCTGTTCTCTTACAGCCATTTGCATCAGATACAGTTACAGTGTAAGTTCCAGCAGATAAATTATTATTTGTAGCAGCAGTACCTCCATTTGACCAAAGATATGAATAACCAGTAGTACCACCAGATACAGAAACACTTGCTGAACCATCATTTCCACTATTACATTTTACATCTGTTTTAGATGTTGATACTACTAATTCAGTTGGTTGATTTACTACTACTGAACTTGTTTTCTTACACCCATTTGCATCTGTTACTGTTACAGAATATGTTCCAGCTACTAAATTATTAATTGATGTAGTTGTTCCTCCGTTTGACCATATGTAAGTATAGTTTACAGTTCCTCCAGAAACTATTACATTAGCTGTTCCATCATTTCCATTAAAACATTTTACATCTGTTTTAGAAGTTGATACAATTAATTCAGTAGGTTGATTTACATCTACAGTTGCTGTTTTTTACATCCATTTGCATCTGTTACAGTAACAATATAAGTTCCTGCAGCTAAATTATTATAGAAGTTGATGTTCCTCCATTTGACCAAAGGTATATATAATTACTGTGCCACCAGATACAGAAACACTTGCTGATCCATCATTTCCTGAATAACATTTAACATCTGTTTTAGAGGTTGATATTACTAAATCAGTTGGCTGATTTACAACTACTGAACTTGTTTTTTTACAGCCATTTGCATCTGTTACAGTAACGGTATAAGTTCCAGCAATTAAATTATTGATTGAAGCAGTTGTTCCACCATTTGACCAAAGGTATGTATAGTTTACAGTACCACCTGAAACTGCTACATTTGCTGATCCATCATTGCCTGCATGACATTTCACATCTGTTTTAGATGTTGATACTACTAATTCGGTTGGTTGATTTACAACAACTGAACTTGTTTTCTTACACCCATTTGCATCTGTTACAGTTACAGTATATGTTCCAGCGGTTAAATTATTTATTGAAGCTGCTGTACCACCGTTTGACCAAATATAAGTATAACCAGTGGTTCCTCCAGAAACTGAAATACTTGCAGAACCATCAGTTCCTCCATTACACTTTACATCTGTTTTTGTTGATGTTACAACTAATTCAGAAGATTCATTAATAATTATTGATACAGATTTCTTACAGCCATTTGCATCAGTTACAGTAACAGAATATGTTCCTGCAGCTAAATTATTTATCGAAGCACTTGTCCCGCCGTTTGACCAAAGATAAGAATAACCAGTAGATCCACCAGAAACATTAACACTTGCAGATCCATCATTGCCACTATTACATTTTACATCTGTTTTAGTTGTAGAAATAACTAACTCTGTAGGTTGATTTACAACTACTGAACTTATTTTTTACAAATCGTTGCATCAGAAACTGTTACAGAATATAGTTCCAGCAGCTAAATTATTGATTGAAGCAGTTGTTCCTCCGTTTGACCAATTGTAAGTATAATTTACTGTACCACCTGAAACAGAAACACTAGCTGATCCATCATTTCCAGTATAACATTTTACATCCGTCTTAGATGTAGAAATTACTAATTCAGTTGGTTGGTTAACAACTACTGAACTTGTTTTTTTACAGCCATTTGCATCTGTTACAGTAACGGTATATGTTCCAGCTGCTAAATTATTGATCGAAGCTGTTGTTCCGCCATTTGACCAAAGGTATGTATAATTTACAGTACCTCCAGAAACAGAAACACTAGCTGATCCATCATTTCCTGAATAACATTTTACATCTGTCTTAGATGTAGAAATTACTAATTCAGTTGGTTGGTTAACAACTACTGAACTTGTTTTTTTACAGCCATTTGCATCAGTTACAGTTACAGAAAATGTTCCAGCTACTAAATTATTTATCGAAGGAGTTGTTCCGCCATTTGACCAAAGGTATGTATAATTTACAGTTCCTCCAGAAACAGAAACACTTGCTGATCCATCATTTCCTGAATAACATTTTACATCAGTCTTTGATGTTGAAACTACTAAATCAGTAGGTTGATTTACAACTACTGAACTTATTTTTTTACAGCCATTTGCATCTGTAACGGTAACGGTATATGTTCCAGCTATTAAATTATTGATTGAAGCAGTTGTTCCGCCATTTGACCAAAGGTATGTATAATTTACTGTTCCACCTGAAACAGAAACACTTGCTGATCCATCATTTCCTGAATAACATTTTACATCAGTCTTTGATGTTGATAGAACTAATTCTGAAGGTTGGTTTACAACTACCGAACTTGTTTTTTTACAGCCATTTGCATCTGTTACTGTAACTGTATAATTTCCAGCAACTAAATTATTAATAGAAGCAGTTGTTCCGCCATTTGACCAAAGGTAAGTATAGTTTACAGTACCACCTGAAACAGAGACACTTGCTGATCCATCATTTCCAGCATGACATTTAACATCAGTTTTAGATGTAGAAACCATTAATTCAGTTGGTTGATTTATAACTACAGTGCCTGTTTTTTTACATCCGTTTGCATCTGTAACTGTTACAGAATAAGTTCCAGCCGCTAAATTGTTGATTGAAGCTGTTGTTCCGCCATTTGACCAAAGGTATGTATAGTTTACAGTTCCTCCAGAAACAGAAACACTTGCCGATCCATCATTTCCTGCATGACATTTCACATCAGTCTTTGATGTTGAAACCACTAATTCAGTTGGTTGATTTACTACAACTGAACTTGTTTTCTTACACCCATTTGCATCTGTTACTGTTACAGAATATGTACCAGCTGTTAAATTATTGATAGAAGCAGTTGTTCCGCCATTTGACCAAAGGTATGTATAATTTACAGTTCCTCCAGAAACAGAAACAGAAGCAGTACCATCATTTCCAGCATGACATTTTACATCAGACTTTGATGTTGTAACCACTAATTCAGTTGGTTGATTAACTACTACTGAGCCTGTTTTTTTACAGCCATTTGCATCTGTTACAGTTACAGAATATGTACCAGCAACTAAATTATTGATAGAAGCAGTTGTTCCGCCATTTGACCAAAGGTATGTATAATTTACAGTTCCTCCAGAAACAGAAACAGAAGCAGTACCATCATTTCCAGAATGACATTTTACATCTGTATGTGAAAATTGTAAATCTAAAGAGGTTGGACTTGAAATTGTAACTGATGATATTTTAGAACATAAATTAGCATCTGTAACAGTAACAGTATAAATACCTGCAGATAAATTGCTAATTGATGAAGTTGTACCTCCATTACTCCATTTATATATATATGGTAAACTTCCACCTGAAGCACTTACATTCGCAATTCCAGTATTATCTCCATTACATTTTACATCTGTCTTAGAGGTAATCACTGTTAATTCTGTTGGTTGAGAAATTGTAATTGATGAAGTTTTTTTACAACCATTTGCATCAGTTACAGTTACAGAATAGGTTCCGATAGTTAAATTACCAATATTAGCAGTAATTGATCCATTCGACCAAATATAAGTATATGGTGCAGTTCCATTTGAAACTGAGCTATTGATACTTCCATTATTTCCACCAAAACATTTAACATCATTTTTTGTCAAATTCAGATTCAACTCATCTGGTTGAGTGATTGTAAATGAAGTTGATTTTGTACAATTATTAGCATCTGTTGCTGTAACTGAATATGTACCAGAAACTAAATTAGATATTGTATTTGAAGTAGAACCTGTACTCCATAAATAAGTAAAAGGGAAACTTCCTCCAAAACCAGTTGCAGTTGCTTGACCTTTTGAATCTCCATAACATTTGTTATCAAATTTAGTTATTGAGATTTGTATTGATGGAGGACTAGTAATTGTCAAAGAATTTGATACTTTACATCCATTTTTATCAGTAACTGTTAATGAATAAGTTCCTGAAGCTAAATTTGTTAAATTCTGGGATGTTTCTCCATTACTCCACAAATAACTATAAGTAGCAGTTCCTCCTGTAACATTTGCATTTGCAGATCCATTAGATGATCCGTAACATGCATTATTTACTATATTTGAAAAAGTTATGTTTAAAGGTTGAGGTTGAGTTAAATTAATTGATTTTGAAACTGAACAGCCATTTGCATCGGTGACTGTAACACTATAATTTCCAGCAGCTAAATTTATTGGATTTTGTTGATTTCCGATTGTATTTGGATTCCAATTAAATGTAAATGGAGCTTTTCCTCCTAAAATTACTAATGAAATTGCTCCATTTGATTCACCATAACATTTCACAGGTGTTGTGGAAGACATAACTGTTGGTGGTGAAAATAAAGTAATAGCTACAATATTAGATGGAAAATAATCAGTACAACCTGATCTTTTTGCCAATCTAACATAATAAGAATTTACAGAAATTGGTGTAGGATTATAAATACTATCCGTTGCTCCAGTAATTAATACCCAAGCTGGATTATTAATATCGAATGAAATATTTTGAGTACTCTTATACCATTGATATACTAAAGTTCCAGAACCTCCAGAAGGTAATGTTATATTTGTCAAAGTAAAAGGATCAAAACTTGGTAAACAACCAATTTGGTTACTTCCAATTTTTCCAGCCGATGTAATATTATTACAACAATTAAAAGTTTTAGTTACAATATTTGATTCTCCAGGAAACTCAGTACAACCCATTCTCCTTGAACATCTAGTATAATAAGTTGTCTTATAAATCACTCCAGGATCATAATCAGGAGTGTTTACATTAGGAATTGGAGTCCATTGTGCAAAAGGTTTTGTAGGATCTTCAGTGGTAAATAACCACATATATTCCATCATCCCTGATCCACCAGTTGGAAATTCGAGGTTAGTGATAATTGATGGATCCCAGCCAGGACTTCCACAACCCGTTTCGTTACCTTGAATTTTACCTCCATAAGTCACATTATTACATACATCGCAAGTAGGACTTTTTCCTGCAAAAGATTGTTCAATGTTTGAAAATATGGCTAAAACAAAAAACAATAAATAGGGTAATAAGATTCGTAAAGAATACTTCATACTGTAAGTTTTTATAAAAAATCTAATTTTTAATCGATGAATTGAAGTGTAGAGTAGATACTTAAGTATAGATGTTGGGACAAATATAAAGCTTTTAATCTTAAATAAACAAATTTAATTCGTTAATTTATTATGAATGTAATGAATCTGAGACAATAAGGAAATTTCGTTATTATTAATTATTACCATGTCAGAAAGTCTAATTTTTTCAATATCAGCAAGTTGATTTTTTATTCTTTCTTGAACTTGGTCCTTATTTAAATTATCTCTTTTCATTACTCTATCTATCTTTATATATTCAGGACAGTAAACAACTATTATTTTATCAAATAACTTGTATTTATTACTTTCGAATATTAAAGCAGATTCATTTATAATATAAGGTGAGTCTTTATATTTGTCATTCCATAGAAAATTTTCTTCAATGACAATTGGATGTATTATGCTATTCAATTTCAACAATAAACTTTTATCATTGAATATTTTTGATGCTACAAATTGCTTATTATATGTGCTATCTAAATTATAAGCCTCCTCTCCAAAAACTTCTTGTATTTGACGAATAACATTCTGATTGGTAACTAAAATATTTTTTGCAACCTCATCTGAATAGAATATAGGTACGCCAAGAAATTCAAATATTTTGCAGACTGTGGTTTTTCCTGAGCCAATTCCGCCTGTTATGCCTACTTTTTTTGCCATAATAAAAAAGGGAAATATGAATCAACATATTTCCCTCAATACGATTTTATACTTTGTTTTGTTATTTATTTACAACTAATTTTTTAGTCAAAATTGAATTTCCTAATTGAATTTGAACTAAATACAATCCAGCATCAAAAGCAGCTGTATTAATTGGCAACATAACATCACCATTAAGTGTACCATAAGCTTTAGATGCCACTAACTGGCCACTAATATTTGTAACTTTAATAGCAACTTCTGTATTTTCAGTTAAGTTTAATTCAACATTTGACAAATCATTACTTGGATTTGGATAAATTCCACCAAAAGCAGGATGCTCTGAAATAATAGAAGTACCACTTGTGAAATCAACAAAATCCAATTCAGTTGCATTATCAATTTCTCCTGTTGGGCTAACTATCATACTAACTACTTTCAAATTTTTAGCTTTCCAAGTAGCTGGTATAGTATATGTAGCATCAAATGGATAATCAGTATTTGCAACTAAATTATCAGGTAAAGCATTACCATCACCAGCATAAGTTCCTATTAATGCTCTTGCAACATGCATATATACCATTTTAGCTGCTGGAACTGGATTAGTTAACTTTTCATAGCCTCCCATAACTCCATTAGTTCCACCAGCATATGCATTTGATTGATTGTATGCTGTTGTAGTTCCTTTAACACTATCTTCAACAATAGCGATAACTACTTTATAATCACCAGTTAAATTTTGAGTAAATTTAGTAGTCACATTAATATTCATTACTCCTGAAGTTGCATCATATGTAACTTTATTTTTAGGAAATGAAACTGGAGCTTTTTCTATTTGAGTGAAAAACATTTCCTCCAAACCTGAAGGGTCACCTTCAAAAGTTCTATCAGTAACAATTCCAGGATATCCAGTTACTCCAGGGAATGTTAATACTCCATCAACATACTCTTTTAATAACATAGGTTCATTAGCACTACCACCATGAGCTGCAATTCCAATAAAATAATTTGGATATTCAGCAGTCATATAATTCATGAATACTGCACCTCTAGGACACCATTGGCACCAAGTTCCAGTAATTTCCTCTGCAAGAACATGTTTATTAACAGCAGGAACCACAACAGTCAATGATTTTGATTTAGAATTATTGCTTAAGTCTAAATCCACTAAATTATTAGGATTTGATACTGAAAATTTAATATTATTATTCAATTTATCAGCTGTATATTTTTGACTAGCAGTATATGTATAAGATTTGAAAGGTGCTAAAGCTAAACCTTTTAATTTTTGAGTAACATTATTAGTACCATCATTCCATGTAAAATCTAATGAATCAATTGTAGTTAATCCAATATTTCTAATAACGCCACCAACAGGATAAGCTTTTCCATTTAACACTTTTTGATTTACATTTAGTGATAAAACTGCAACATCCACATCTTTTTGAACTGGTGCAGTGTATTTATAATTCACATCATCAATATAAAATGTTGCTAAATTTGGAGCAGTTTGATTTAATGGAAAAATGTCCATAGCATAAACTGAGTTGTTTGGATTATCATATTTACCTACAGAAACATCATTCAGTAAAACTTCCCAAATATTCAATGTTAAATCCAATTTGAAAGCAATTTTATTCCAAGTTCCTTGTTGATATTTAGCTGTTGCAGCCAAACCACCTACACTTCCTTTTGTAACATTCAAATCACCAGCAGCTGTAAAATAACAATCTAAAGCCCAAGTTTTACCAACAGGAGCTACGGCTTGAAAATTAAAATAAGCAGCTGAACTTGCTTCAACATATATTTGCATATCCAATTCGAATATACCTTTATCATATGCAGTTGTATTAAAAGGCAAGATCAAATCTGTAGGTCCTCCACTTGCAGTAGTTGAAACAAATTTTAAAGATTTTGTACCACTTTTTGCTTTTTCATCGGTGACTTTTGTATCTTCAGCTGTTCCAGGAGCTGCAGACCAAGTTGACCATTTATTATTTTTTAATGCGATAAAATCACCTGCTGCAAATGATTCGAAATCATCCGAATAATTTTGACCAAATACTCCAAAACTTATAAAAATCAAAGATAAAAAGAGTAAATTTTTTTTCATAATAGTTAATATTATTTTAAAGATTTATTAATTGTTAACATAAAAGTACGATTATTTTTAAAAACAACAATTAATATTATGGTTTTTTTTAAAAATTTTGATATTAAAGATTAACATTATACATTTGTACTTATTAAATTTATTTATAATATAATTCTTAATGCTTATAGAACTAGATTTATTGCAATTTCAAAATAAATTACAGATTAAAACTGAATTTGGAAAATATTTTATTGGCGATAAAATTAGAAATAAGTACGTAGCTATGACGCCTGAAGAGCTAGTTAGGCAATTAATGATTCATTATTTAACAGAAAAATTGAATTATCCAAAATCAAAAATTCAAGTTGAAAAATCAATCAAGGTAAATAATATGGAAAAAAGATTTGATATATTGGTTTACAATACTGATATTAAACCTTTTATGATTATTGAATGCAAATCTTATAAAATTCCGATACAACAAAATCAATCTAATCAAGTATCTTTATATAATTCTGAAATAAATGCACCTTATACTTTAATTATTAATGGTAATTTCGCTGTGTGTTCCAAAATTGATATTGACTCCAAAACATATACCTTTTTGAATGAATTGCCTTCATATGAAGGTTTATAAAACCTTAATAAATTTAATTATAATAATTTAATATGCATATTAAAGCAAAATTTGTTGGAAGTTTCCCAATGGTAAAATTATGCCCACAAGGGGATTTGCCAGAGTTCGCATTTATTGGAAGATCAAATGTTGGAAAATCCTCCTTGATTAATATGCTTTGTAGTGAAAAAAACTTAGCTCTTGTATCACAAACACCTGGAAAGACAAGGATGCTAAACTATTTTATCATTGATGACAAATGGCATTTGGTGGATTTACCAGGCTATGGATATGCAAAAGTATCTAAAACATTTAAGGCAGAATTTGATAAATTGATTAATTTTTATATTAGTAAAAGAGAGCAATTAACCAATTTATTCATACTTATAGATAGTAATGTACCTCCACAAAAGATTGATTTAGATTTTGTAGAAAAAATTGGGGAATGGGGAATTCCATTTTCAATAATTTTTACAAAAACTGATAAAAATAAAAAGGGAGTAAGTATAGATGGTAATATTCAATTATTCAAAAATAAAATGTTAGAAAATTGGGATGAGTTACCACCTACTTTTATATCA
The DNA here is from genome assembly GCA_016710625.1 of Saprospiraceae bacterium. GTDB lineage: Bacteria > Bacteroidota > Bacteroidia > Chitinophagales > Saprospiraceae > JADJVK01. Next base: position 89,221 of record JADJVK010000010.1, on the reverse strand, counting down.
TCGGCAGAAAGAAGAACTGGAAAAGAAGAAATTTTAAATTATATCTTTAACATAATCAAGGAAATATAGTGAGTGAAATATTATTAACAAATATAAAAACTATCTATCAAACTGATAATTTTTTTAAAAGGGGATCTGAGATGGATTCTATTTCCAGCATTGATAATGCTTGGATGTTAATGGATAATATTTCTGGTAAAATAATTAGCTTGGGTAAAATGGATGAAATCCCAAACCATCAAGCAGAAATTATAGATATGAAAAATAGAGCTATCATGCCAACTTGGGTTGATAGTCATACTCATTTGGTTTTTGCCAAAAGCAGAGAGCAAGAATTTGTTGATAGAATTCATGGATTAAGTTATCAAGAAATCGCTTCAAGAGGTGGTGGAATTTTAAATTCTGTAGAACATACTAGACAAATGTCTGAAGATGAGTTGTTTGAAAAATCTTTAGTAAGGCTAAACAATATTATTTCTTTAGGAACAGGTGCAGTAGAAATTAAAAGTGGATATGGTTTGAATCTCGAATCTGAATTAAAATTATTAAAAGTCATAAATAGATTAAAAGATATTTCACCAATTCCTATTAAATCTACATTCCTAGGTGCTCATGCAATTCCAAAAGAATTTAAAGATGACAAAAAAGGTTATATTCATCTAATAATCAACGAAATATTGCCTGAAGTTGCAAAAAATAATTATGCTGACTTTTGTGATATTTTTTGTGAAAAAGATTATTTCGATTATGATGATGTTATTAATATTATGACAGAAGCTAAAAGATATGGAATAATTCCAAAGGTTCATGCAGAACAATTATCACATAGCAATGGAATAGAAGCAGGTGTCAAAGTAAGTGCCATCAGTGTGGATCATGTTGAATTTGCAAATCTTTCTGATTTTGAATTTCTAAAAAACTCAAGCACAATTCCAAATATTTTACCAGGAGCCGCTTATTTTTTAGGCTTACCCAATCCTCCTGTTAGGAAAATGATAGACTATGGTTTGGGAATTTCTATTGCTTCTGATTTCAACCCAGGCAGCAGTCCAACAGGTAATATGCATCTTATGACAAGTATTGCTTGTGTTCAATATAAAATAACTCCCAATGAAGCTATAAATGCAGCTACTATAAATAGTGCATATGCAATGAATGTGTCAAATATAGTTGGAAGCATTTCAGAAAACAAATTTGCCAACTTTATTGTATTAAAAGATGTCCAAAACCTTAATTTTATTCCATATTCCATAGGAATGAATATTATTGATGAAGTCTGGATAAATGGCAAACCCTTTAAAAACAATAATTTATAATTTCAAAAAAATATTCACAATATGAAATGACGTAAATTCGTTAAAAAAGTACTCGATTATACAAAGTTTCATTATTTTTGTTGCTAATTGTGGATATATCCAAAATTTATTTTATTTTAATCGTATCGATACAATGACAAAAAATTTATTAGTTCTATTATTTATCGCATTTATTTTGCCATTAGTGAATGCCCAAATACCCAAAAATGTTGGTTTTTCCCAAACCAGAGTTAATAATACACGAATGGCATGTGATTACAAAGCAGGTTCTGTAACAACTCAATTAGTTCCACCTGCCCAATCTAATGACAAAGTTTATTTGTGTTTTGGAGATACATTAGATATTATTCATAATAGGGATACAGTTCTTTATGCAGGTGATCCTGATCATTCTACATTACCAGGAATTGTTTATATTTATTACAATTGTCCTCCAACTATTACAGGACCTAAGGTAGATGATATCAAATTGGATCCATGTATAAATAAAGACTCAATTATTTTAAATGGAAATCCAACAAGCCCTTCAAATGGTATGTGGATTTTAGGGAGATGATAACAGTCCAACAAGAATTGATGGAGAACCTATAATGATGGATTTCCTCAAAATGCTTGGAATAAAGGCAAAACCAGTTTCATTCTATTTTGCACCAGTAACTATTGATGATAGATTAAATCCAAAACTGATGTGGGAGGGTAATCGGTGATTGTGTGAATCAAAATACAGCTAGTGCATTCCAAGTTGTCTATTTAAATGCAATCAAACAAAGTGCAGCCACTATTCCAGGTACTTTTACAATTTCTGGAGGTTTATCTGAATTTGATAATGGTGTTACTAATTATACGATAAATATTGAAAAATCTACAGATGCTACTAAAAAAGGAACTATTACATCTGGTCTTGCAAAACATGGTTCAGTTGTAAAATATACAGTTCCAGAACCTGGTACATACAATATCACAATTGAAGATGGCAAAAGCTGTGGTACTACATTTAGTCAAACTTTTAGTGCTCAACCTGTTCAATTTTCAGCACCTACAGTTAGTGCTAAACCTGGACAAATCATTTGTATAGATATTACAGTTAAGGATTTTATCAATATAACTAGTGGTCAATTTACAATTTCTTTTGATACTAGTATTATGAAATATTCTTCTATTCAAGTTGGAACAATACCTGGTGTAAGCCAAGGAACTTTTGGAACAGTCCCAAGTTTAGTAGATGCTGGAAAAATTACTGTTGCTTATGATGCACCTGGAGCAAGTCTTCCAAATGGTATTACAGCTGCAGATGGGTCAGTTTTTGCTAAAATTTGTTTTTTGATTAATTCCTATGCAACTACTGGTCAAAGTTCTCCAGTTTCATTTGATGGTTCGAAAACAAATATTATGTTTGAAAATAAGGACGGTAATTTAACATTTCAAAAAAATGATGGAAAAATTAATATTACAACAGGTCCTTTATTTACAGTAGATATTACACCTAAGAATACTTCTTGTAAAAATTCAACTGATGGTAGTATTAAAGTTACAGCAACGGGTGGTATTACTCCTTATACAATTAAATGGCAACTAGTTCCACTTGGACCAGTTAATAATGCATCCAATATTACCGTAAATGGTGGAAGCTCTACTATTAATGGATTAGCTGCTGGTACATACTCTATTACTGTTACTGATGGTTCTGGTATTCCTGAAATACAAAGTGTTGAAATTCAACCTGCAAGTAACATTGGAGCAAATTTAATGTTTATCAAAAAACCATCATGTGCTGGTAAAAATGATGGTCAAGTTTACGTAGAAGTACTATTAAACAATACAGTAGTAAACAACCCAACACCACCATTATATACATTTGCATGGTCAAATGGATCTACAAACGATACTGTTGGAGGTTTGAAGGCAGGATTTATTGAGGTTTTTGTATTTAGAAATATTAATGGATGTATTGATACTGCTAGAGCATCTGGAACCATTACTGAACCTCAACCAATATCCTTGAAAATAAACAAACAAGATGTTTCATGTTTAACCAATGCTGGTCAAGCTGGAGTTTCTGTTTCAGGGGGTACTCCAAACTATAGCTATAAATGGAATGATAATCAAACAAATGCTACTGCAATAAATCTATCTGCTGGCTTAGCGAAAGTGACTGTTACAGATGCAAATAAATGTACAGATACTATTTCAACCATAATTCTTCCACCAAACAAACCAAAAATTGATTCTATTGTCGGAATTGATGAAAAATGTTTTGGTGCAAATACTGGCTCAATTACTGTATATGCCCAACCAGGAGGTTCTGCAATTGGAAATTATAGTTGGTCAAACAGTCAAAGTGGTGCAACCTTAAATAATATAAAATCATTGATTGCTGGTACTTATACAGTTACTGTAACTGGAATAGATGGATGTACATCAACGGCTCAAAAAATAATTACTGAACCATCAAAAATTTCGATTGATAGTTTCAATATTATAATTCCAAAATGTAATACTGCACCATTGAATAAAGGTCAATTGACAGTTTTTGCAACGGGAGGTACAGGTTCTTATACTTATTACTGGTCTAGTTCATTATTATTTGCTGATACTACAAATTTCCCTTTACAAGTAAATTTACCACCTGCAATCTATAGTGTAATTGTTAAAGACCAAAATGGTTGTACGAACAATCAAACCAATATGAAGATGTCAAAAGCACCTGATTTTAATATGACTTTCCCACCAGCTAATAATATAAATGTTAAATGTTTCAATGGAAAGCCTTGTGATGGTCAAGCTTTAGTGACTCCATTTGGTGGAAATAGTACTTTATATAAATTTGTTTGGTCAAGTGGAGAGGTAAGTAATAATACTCCTGAATCAAAAGCAGTTAAATTATGCCAAGGTTGGCAAACAGTAACGATCACTGACGGGTATTGTAATATTGTAGATTCAGTATTAATAAAATCACCAGATGTTTTGACATTAGACACAGCAAGTGTAATTGCAACTGATGTTAGTTGTTTCGGTTCAAAAGATGGTAGAATCGTAGCTCAAGCAAAAGGGGGAATACAACCTTATTCATTTGTATGGCCATTTTTTGGAAATCTACAAGGGAATACAATTGATAAAATAGTTGCTGGCACATATGGCGTTGTCATTACAGATGCAAATGGTTGTAAAGCAACACAAAATATTACAATTAAAGAACCTGCAAAATTAGTTGCTTCGATTGACCCTTCAAATACAAATACAGTTAAATGTAATGGCGATAACAATGGTGTAATTACAGTGGTTTGTAATAATTGTCAAGGTGTAGCCACATATCTTTGGCCTAATAATGAAGCTGCACCAAATAGTAATAGTGCTAGTAACTTAGCTCCTGGATTATATGTAATTACAGTTACTGATGAAAAAGGATGTACAGACACTGCAAGAATTAATTTAACAATTCCTCCTCCAATTATTGGTTCTATTCCTTTCCCTGAGCCACCACAATGCTATGGCTATCAAACAGTTGTGGAAATAGATACTGCTTATGGCGGAAGTGGAGGACCATATAGATTTTCTTTGGATGATGGTCCAACAAGACCTGTAACTGAGTTATATGATGTTTATGCTGGCAAACATATAGTTAAAATATTTGATATAAATGGTTGTTACAAAGTTGATACGATAACTGTGGTAGATCCTCCAAATGTTATTGTATATCTTGGAAAAGATACTGTTATCAATTTAGGTGATAGCCTTTTATTAACACCTCAAATAATTAGTGTTTTACCAATTGATACCTTAATTTGGTCACCATTAACTAATCTAAATCCAAGTGATAGAGATGGATTATTGGCGCCTTATGTTAGACCAGCTGAAACTACAACTTATAAATTGTTAGTTTATGATTCAAATGGTTGTCCAGGAGAGGATGATATTAAAATAAATATTGATAGAAATAGAAATGTTTATATTCCTAATGTTTTTCATGCAAATGAAGGAGATTTAAATAAAAATTTCAGGGTATTTATTGGACCTGGAGTTGAAAAAATAAATTACACAAAAATATTTGATCGTTGGGGCAATTTAGTATATTCTGATACTAGCAACAAACCAGAATGGGATGGTTCAGTAAATGGAAGAAAAATGAACCCAGGTGTTTATGTTTATGTTGTAGAAGTATTATTTATTGACAATGTCAAATTGCTCTACAGAGGGGATGTTACTTTACTAAGATAATAAAAAAGCCTCTTTTTAGAGGCTTTTTTCATTTAAAAACCCACATAATTACATTTTGTAACGTTATATAATTAAAAAAAAGAATAATGTTTCGATTACTTACAATTTTGCTTATAATACTTGGATTTAGCAATCTTTATAGTCAGAATAATGCAATTACAACAGATACAAGTAATAAAGTAGTCCAATTTTCAGGATTAGTTTTAACTGAAAGTAATGGAAATCCACTACCAATACCTTATGCAGATATTTTTGTGAAAGGAAAAAAAAGAGGAACTTATTCTGATTTGAAGGGATATTATAGTTTTGTTGCAGAGAAAGGTGATAAAGTTACATTTTCAGCAGTTGGGTTTAAAAAAAGAGAATTTACTATTCCAGATTCCCTAAAAGATGATAAATATACTTTCATACAGTTATTATATAGAGATACATTAAGATTGCCAGAAGTATTTATATACCCTTGGCCCAGTCGAGAACATTTCAATATTGAATTTTTGGCTATGAATGTAAATCCTAAATTACAGGAAATCGCTCAGAGAAATCTTGCCAAAGAAGCTTTAGTTAGGGCTGAAAGAGGAACATCCTATGATGGTAAAGAAAATAGTAGGTTGTATTTTAATGATATAGCTCAGAAACAATACTATCAAGGGCAATTTCAACCTATGAATATATTGAGTCCAGCAGCATGGAACGATTTTATTAAAGCTTTGAAAGGAGGAAAACTAAAAATTCAAAAGCAAAAAAATAAAATAGATGAAGAAAATGAGGATGAAAAGTAAGCATTTAAACAAATAAATCTTTCTCCGTTTTTTCAAATATATTTAAGGCTATACCTTTATCAATGAAGTAGTTTATTGCTGCTCTACCCTTTTCCCCTAATTCTTTTGTGAAATCATTTACATATAAATCAATATGTTGTTTCATAATATGCTTATCCATTTCTTGTGCATATTTTTCAACAAATCCCATGACATTATCTTGATTCTCAAAGGCATATGAAACGCTATTTTTCATAATCAAATCAATTTTTTGTTGAATTTCAATATCAAGTTGTCTGTTAATTGCTATTCCACCTAATGGAATCGGAAAACTAGTACTCGTTTCCCATTTTTCACCCAAATCTGCTATTTTGTGTAAACCCTTTGATTGATAAGTAAATCTATTTTCGTGGATTATTACACCAGCATCAATTGAATTTTCTAATAATTGATTTTCTATTTCGTGGAAAACTAGAATTTTCTTATTTGTATGGTTAGGGTAAAAAATATTAAACAAAAAGTTGGCAGTAGTATTTTTACCTGGTATACCTATTGAATAATTGGGATTTTCATTAAAATCTGGCAAAATATCATTTGAAATAAGCAATGGGCCACAACCAAATCCCAGTGCACTTCCAGCATTGAGCAACTTATATTTATCCATTACGTACCCAAATGTATGAAAACTTAGTTTACTAATGTCTATTTTTTGATTTATTACTAAATGATTTAACTCCTCTACATCTGTCATAATTACTTCAAATTCAATGCCATAGGTGTCAATTTTACCATTTACCATTGCATCGAAAATAAAAGTATCATTTGGACAAGTAGAAAAACCTAAGCTAAGTTTCATATTTTTGCAAAAATTAATATTATGAAATTTGATTATACAAATTTACAAATAATATATGAAGATAATCATATAGTTGCTGTAAACAAACCTGCTGGGTTACTTGTTCAAGGAGATGAGACTGGAGATAAGCCACTTTTTGATTATGTAAAGGATTATATAAAGATTAAATACAACAAACCAGGAGAAGCTTGGTTGGGGATTCCGCATAGATTAGATAGACCTGTAAGTGGCGTAATGATTTTTGCTAGAACTAGTAAAGCTCTGACAAGATTGAATGAAATGTTTCAAACTCAAGAAATTGATAAACATTATTTAGCAATTGTTAAAGAAAGACCTGAGCCGTTAAGCAATACTTTAATTAATTTTCTCGTCAAAGATAAAGACAAAAATACTTCGAAAGTTTTGGAAGGTGTTAGTAGAAGACACCCTGATGCTAAAAGGTGTGAATTGAGTTATGATTTAATATCTTATATTGATGGTCATTATTTACTATTAGTAAAACCGAAAACGGGAAGACCACATCAAATTAGAGTTCAATTAGCAAATATTGGTTGCCCGATTGTAGGTGATATGAGATATGGTTCGAAGCTTAAAGGTCATGACGGAAATTTGTATTTGCATTGTAGAAAAATGGAAATGATACACCCAATAAAAAAGGAAAAGATCGTTATAGAAGCAAAGCCAAAAGGTGGATTTTGGAATAAATTTAATTATGATGAAGTGGCTGATTAAAATATTAATTGTTGTAAATTTATTTGTTTGTAAAGTCTTGTATTCTCAATCTATTGAGATAGGATTAAACGGCGGAATATCAAATTATAATGGTGATTTGATTCCCAAGAAAAGCTCTGAAGCTTTACGACATTCTCATTTTACGATTACCCCCTTTTTGAAATATAAATTAAATCAATATTTTGATGCAAGAGGATCCTTTACATATTGTAAAATTTCAGGAGACGATGCTTTAGTTACGGATCTAGTTCAGAAGAAAAGAAATCTAAACTTTTCATCTAATATTTATGAAATTGCGATTGGACTTGATTATAATTTATTGGGCTATATCCCTACCAATCTAGTAAAACAGATTTCTCCATATCTTCATATTGGCATTGGGGGTTATTATTTTAATCCCACAACAAACTATAATGGACAAACCATTAATTTACAATCAGTTGGAACAGAAGGACAAGGAATGCCTGGTTTCGGAAACAAATATAGTTTATATCAGATTTGTGTTCCATTTGGAGGAGGATTGAAGTATGCTTTATCCGATGAAATAAATGTTGGTTTTGAAATTAATTTCAGAAAAACATTCACAGATTATTTAGATGATGTAAGTGGCTCATATGTAAATTATTATAAATTATTGAACGGAAATGGACCTTTAGCTGCTGCCTTAGGAAATAGAGCTGGTGAACTATATGGCACCAAACCTGAAATATTGCCTGCTGGAGCACAAAGAGGCAATCCACGATTAAAAGATTGGTATATTACTTTTGGTGTTCAAATTTCATATAATATTACTGGAAGCAGTTCCAATTTTAAAGTCAAAAATAGCTATAAGAATAAAAAAGGTTGCCCAAGTTTTTAAATTGTGGAGGATACCGGGCTCGAACCGGTGACCCCTTGCCTGCCAGGCAAATACTCTAGCCAACTGAGCTAATCCCCCATATTTTTATTCATTAAAGGTAATCACTTTTAAATTATCAATAAACAATTCTTTATTACTATTTGCATTCCAAATTGAAATACCTATTTTATCGAAATCTTTCGGTGGTCTAGCATCTAAAAATATATTTTTTGTCTCATTACCTTCTATAAAACGTTGGATTCTAATGTAATTTGTCTGCACTTCCTTATCGCTTTTATAAAAACGAACAATAAATTGGGCTTGGCTCCAAATATCCCATTCCTTTTCAGTACAATGAATGTCAGCTGAAGTCCTAATCCATTTTTCTAAATGTCCAGAATTCGGTATAAAATATTCTTGTGTAAATTGTAAATCTTTACTCAATTTAATTTGCTTACTTCCAGCAAATTCAATGCTATTTTTTGAAGAATCTTGTTCAAAATTATTTTCATAAATTGTCGAGAATTTCGTTGGATACCCTCTATAAGAATGTTTGTTATCAAGATATTTTTTATCGAAATCATCTGCTTTGGTTTTCCAAATAACACTCCAAAAGTATCTTTTAGTAATATTCGAAACCTGAATATTATCTCGGTGAGCATTATATGTCCACCACAAATTGACATATAGGAATAATATAAAAAAGATATAAAATATCACCTTCTTCCATATCTTTTGATTGACTTTCTCAATCAAATTGGCAAACGGAAATGCTAAAATTGGATAGCTCTGTATCATTGCCCTTCCTGCTGTCCCACCATAATCCCAAATACTCCAAGCCGTTACGATATAAATATTTAAAATTATAAATGCCAATATGCCAAGTTGGAATTTGTCAGATTTTGGATAGAAAAACAAGCTGATTAATGCTAATATCATCATCGGCGTAAAGATGAGCCATCCACATTTATAACTAAACATATAATCAAAAGTATGTGGACTTTTCCAATCAAATCCTTGGTCTTGATAACTATAAACAATCCACTCTCCAGAAACATATTTCCAATAAAATAATTGGATAAAAACAATCAATCCAAAAACAAAAGCAGCTAATAAATAGTACTTTATATTTTCCAGAATAAATGAAAACCGATTTTTAATATCAGTAAATGATTTAATATTCCATGCTAAAGGTATGATTAAAGATATGATTTCTGTAGGACGGATAAGTGTTGCCAAACCAGAACATATACCTATTAAAATTGCATATTTAAATTGATTATTCCTATAAAACAAAATCGTAAAATATATTAAAAATACATAAAGAGCAAAGATGGTATTATGTGTCATACACTGCTCAACTGAAGTGTAATTCAAATAATTGGAGCCAAAAACATAGGCAACTAATAAAATAGCAACTGTCGAATCTTTAAAATATATTTTTAGAATTTTCCTCAAAAAAAATAACCCAATCAGTGCATACAAAAACATCCCCAGTCCGATACAAACTTGATATGGATATGAAAAGCCATCTGGTGGGTAACTGCTTGAATTTGAAGCCCATATATGAGCTATAAAAAAGTAGGGTGACATTAATATGGATTGTCCAATAGCATACTTCATCACATAATTCTGTGATTTTGGATGAATAAATGCTTGATCAAAAACATAAGATGGAGTATAATTTTCAATAATTTTATCTCTAAATCCACAATGTTTCAAATCTTTATAAATGAACATTGCTGGCAAGTACATATAATATCCAGAAACATCCCATGACAATGTTGCTTCGGTCTTGGTTTGATTCCATTTCGGATAGAAAAACAAAGCAACATAAATCATCAATGCATAACAAAAAAACAATGTATATTTAGAGATATTTTCCATTTATTTCAATTTATTTTTACCCATATAAAATACAATTTCACCCCCATTTACAATTTCTGAATGTAAAATATAATTTCTATTAAGATCTCTTTTATTTAAAGTCACCTTCTGAACATAGACATTTTCAGGACTTTGATTGACCGTTTTTATTTTAAAAGTATAACCATTTTCTAAAAAAATATTTGCTGATTGAATAGAAGGGCTACCTAATTCATATCTATCGGATCCTGGCAAGACAGGATAAAAACCAAAAGCTGAAAATATATACCAAGCACTCATTTGTCCTGCATCATCGTTGCCACATAATCCATCTTTTGTATTTGTGTACATCGTTTTTTGTATCATCCGAACTCTTTCTTGTGTTTTACTGGGATGATTTGTCCAGTTGTACAAATAAGCTATATGATGCCCAGGCTCATTGCCATGAACATAACTTCCGATAATACCATCTCTTGTAATATCCTCGTTTTTCTCAATATATTTATCTTCCAATTTTTGTAAAAATATACTATCCAAAAAAGATTCGAATTTGTCTTTCCCGCCCATCATTTCTATCATCTGGGGTATTTCATGTGGTACATACAAGCCATAATTGAGTGCATTTCCTTCAATAAATCCTTGTCCATGAGTATCTTTTGGGTCAAAATTTGTTCTAAATTTTCCATCAGATAGTTTAGGTCTCATAGAATTAATAGTTGGGTCAAAAACATTTTTATAGTTTTTAGACCGCATCAAGTAATTGTTATAAGTTACAGTATCCTTTGCTTTTAAAGCCAATTGGGCAATACACCAATCATTGTAGGCATACTCTAAAGTTTTGGAAACTGAGTTACCACTTTTGTCCTCAGGCACATAACCCAATTTTTTATAATAACCAATCCCATCAAAATAATCAACATTTGAAGTACTGATACAGGCATTTAGTATTTTGTGGATATCTGCATCCGTCGTCCCTTTTGTAACTGCATCTGATAGCACGGAAACAGCATGATAACCAATCATACACCAATTTTCGTTGCCATAATGACTCCAAATGGGCAACATTTTATGAACACTTTGTTCTTGATGTGCAAGCATTGATTTCACCATATCATTATTTCTCTTTGGCTGAAGGAAATTAAAAAGAGGGTGCAAAGCTCGATATGTATCCCAAAGAGAAAACGTAGTATAATTTGTAAAACCAATTGAAGAATGTACAATTTGATCTAGTCCTCTATAATTTCCATCCACATCTTCATATAGTGTTGGGCTCAGCATACTATGATATAATGCAGTATAAAATGTTTCTTCATCAGCCTTGGAATTTGCTTCAATAGAAACTTTTGACAATTCTCTATTCCATTTTTCTTGACTATTTGCCACTACTCTATCAAAGTCCCAATGTGGCATTTCGGCTTGGAGGTTTTTCTTGGCACCTTCCGTACTTACGGATGAAATTGCCATTTTAACAACAATTTTTCTTGGCTATTTGTATTAAAATTAAAATAAGCTTTGATGTTTTTTCCCGCCATCTCTGGAAAATTCAATTTTTCATTGAATCTGCCATAGAATCCTGCATATAATTGTTTACTTACTTTATATTGTCCATAAGAATGAAATTTTTTAGAAAATTGCATTACAAAATAAACTGTTCTCGTTCTTCCCCAGCCATTAGTTTGTCGATATCCAGTAATGGTAGAATCATTTTCCACTCTCAAAAAAGACCAAACGTCTTTTTCATCATGGTTGTAAATGTTATACATTAAATCCAAAACAATTCTTGCAGAATCAGCTTTTGGAAAGGTATATTGATGTACACCAACTCTTTCAGTAGCGGTTAATTCTGCTAATATGTTATGATCATTCAACAATACTTTGTAATAAGCAGGCTGAGCTGTCTCATTTTGGTGTGAAAAAGTAGATTTGATTGGTTCATTCAAATTCAGCTCACCTACAGTAGGCATCACTAACAAATCCCCTAAATCAGAATGCCCTGTTCCACTAAAATGGGTGTGAGCAAAACCATATATTGATGTATCAGCATATTGATAACCAGAGCAATATTTGTAAACATCTGGATTGTATTTTCCATTGATGAACATATTCATATAGTTGGTTTCTGGACTCAACTGAACCATGCCAAAGGGAACAGTTGCCCCAGGATAGGTATGTCCCATCTTATGGGTACCCACCATTGGGTTTACAAATTTTATTTTATTTTGCTTCTGGATATAGGCTAACTCATTATCCGTTTGTGCAAAACAATAATTTCCAATAAATAAAAACAGTAAAAAATATTTCATTAACTAATTGATTTAGTATTTATTATCAATATTATGGTTAGTGTAGATATTAAAATACAAAGAGGTGTATAATATTTATTATCAAATTTTGCGAAAACGGAATGTTTAACCTTTTTAAATAAGCCTACATATTTAAAATCCCCAACACTTCTTAGAATAAAAATAAAAGCAATGATGTACATCATTGTATTGACAACCCAATTGGGAAAAGGATTTGCGATATTATTTATTCGAATATTAATGATGAAAACAAAAAAAAGTAATCCAAAACCAACAACAAAGCATTCTAAAGTCTTTGGGTTAAATATCTTTTCATTGTTTAGATTAGTAGGTATGCTTTGATCATAACCCCATCTTCCACCAAATCCCCAATTAAAATGAATGAAAGCAATTAGTAAAAAAATTGTTGACAAAATTAAACCAATCAAAAATACCATCCTATTTATGTTTTATCATGGTAAAAATAATAAAATAACCAATAGGGTATGATTGAAATTTAATATTTTAAATTAAAATAATTTATATTTAAATTAATTTCTTAACATTGCAAACAATTAAATTTGTTCATGAAGCTACAAGACAAAATTTTAAATACAACTGTAATCGTTTCAGCTCTAGGTTATTTTGTAGATATTTATGATTTAATCCTGTTTGGAATAGTAAGAAAACCATCATTGGAAGCATTAGGTGTGATAGGTGATCAACAAAAGCATATTGGTGATTTCCTATTAAATAGCCAAATGATTGGCATGTTGGTGGGTGGCTTGTTGTGGGGAATACTTGGCGACAAGAAAGGTAGATTAAATGTACTGTTTGGTTCAATTATCATGTATTCTATCGCAAATATTGCCAATGGAATGGTTGATTTATTTCCTAGCAATCTTCAAATTGGCGGATATGCCTTGCTCCGATTTATAGCTGGTGTTGGTCTTGCAGGTGAATTTGGTGCAGGAGTTACTTTAGTGAATGAAACGATGACCAAAGAAAACAGAGGTTGGGGCACTTCCATCATTGCTGGAGTGGGTGCATTAGGTGCGGTAGCAGCTGGATTAATTGGAAATTATTTCAATGATTGGAAACTATCTTACTTCATTGGTGGTGGTTTAGGCATTCTTTTGTTATTTCTTAGAATGGCTACTTTCGAATCAGGTATGTTCGAGAAATACAAAAATGACAAACAGGTTTTCAAAGGTAATTTGAAATTGATTTTCAATAATTTTTCAAATTTTAAAAAATATATAGCTTGTATTTCATTAGCATTACCCATTTGGTTTGCTATTGGAGTAATCGTCTTATTAAGTGTTGAATTTTCAAAAAATATCGGTGTTAACCCAATGATGAAAGTACCTACAGCCATCGTTTTTTGCTATTTGGGATTGTCCTTAGGCGACTTTTTAAGTGGTGCAATTAGCCAGTGGGTGAAAAGTAGAAAATATGTTATCTCGGCATATATAATTGCAAGTACCATTATTTCAATCCTTATTTGTTCTTCTCACGATATTACTGACACTCAATTTTATATTTATATTTTTCTTCTAGGCTTATTTAATGGTTATTGGGTAATTGCAGTAACCATGAGCTCCGAACAATTTGGAACAAATATTAGAAGTACAGTGACCAATACGGTTCCTAATTTTGTTAGAGGAGCTGTTGTCCCGATCACTTTACTGTTTAGGTATTTTGAAAAAGAAACCAGTTCAGGATTGAATGCAGCTATTTATGTATGTCTTATCTGTTCTGTTTTGGCAATGATTGGGATTGTATATCTCAAAGATACTTTTGGCAAAGATTTAGATTATATAGAGCATTAGATTCGTTTTTTTTTTCTTTTCTTTTTTATCATATTTTAATGTAAAAACAAAATATTTTAAAATGAAAAAATATGTATTATAAATAAAAAATGAAAAAAAATTTGTTTTCTCATAATAAGATAAAACCATATTAAAAACTTAACTACCAAATTAATATGATTGTTTTAATTATAATATTTTACATATAAATTTAATAATTCATTAAAATTTCAAAGCAAGATTTAATAAAACAACATCTTTTTCTTTTTTTCCCTGTCATTCATTTTTATTAGTTATCTTTGCACCCGTTTTTTAATTATTGAAATAAAAGAAAATCTAATGGGATTAAAGTGTGGGATTGTAGGATTACCCAATGTGGGAAAATCAACTTTATTTAATGCATTAACATCAGCAAAGGCTTTGGCTGCAAATTACCCTTTTGCAACAAAAGATCCTAACGTTGGGATGATAACTGTTCCAGACAAAAGATTGGATGATTTAGCGGTATTTATTATTCCTCAAAAGATTTTACCAACAATGGTCGAAATCGTGGACATTGCTGGTTTGATAAAAGGAGCAAGTAAAGGAGAAGGTCTTGGAAATCAATTCCTTGCAAATATTAGAGAAGTAGATGCTATTGTTCATGTGGTTCGTTGCTTCGAAGATGACAATGTTATCCATGTCGATGGCAGTGTGAATCCAGTGAGAGATAAAGAAATTATAGACCTAGAATTATCTTTCAAAGACTTAGAAACTTTAGAAAAAAGAATTGATAAAGTAAGAAAATCTGCAAAAAACGGTAATAAAGAAGATCAACATGCTTTGGAAGTGTTTGAAAAAGTAAAAGCACATTTGGAAAAAGCACTTCCAGTTCGTTCACTTGCTTTAGATGAAAATGAGAAAGAAATTATAGCTGATTTAATGCTATTGACTGCTAAGTCTGTTATTTATGTTTGTAATGTGGACGAATCTGCGGCAATTAGTGGGAACGAACATACCAAAGCTTTTGCAGAAGCAGTAAAAGATGAAAATGCTGAAATCATTTTGATTTGTGCTGGCATCGAAGCTGAAATTGCAGAACTAGAATCTAAAGAAGAAAGACAAGAATTTATAGAAGCAATGGGATTGGATGAGGCTGGAGTAAATAAAGTGATTCATTCTTGTTATAAATTATTGAATCTCATCACTTACATTACAGCTGGTGTTAAAGAAATCAGAGCTTGGACAATTATCAAAGGGACAAAAGCTCCTGGTGCTGCTGGTGTGATTCACTCCGATTTTGAAAAAGGTTTTATTAGAGCAGAAGTGATTAAATTTGAGGATTACTTGAAATATAAATCTGAAGCAGCCATAAAAGAAGCAGGGAAAATGAGTGTGGAAGGAAAAGATTATGTAGTTCAGGATGGCGATATCATGCATTTCAGATTCAATGTGTAGCGATTAATAAATTTTTTTATAATATTTTAGATAATTTTAAATGAATAATACGTATTTCGATTTGGTGGACCAAACCTTTTATTGGCCACAAGAAGGATTTAGCTTGGAGGATAATAAGCTATTATTCAATGGAATACCATTATATGATATCATCAATAAATATGGGACGCCATTAAAATTATTCTATCTTCCCAAAATCAGCTCTCAAATTCAGAAGGCACAGATGCTTTTTGATGAAGCGATTAAAACACATAATTATAAAGGGAAATACCATTATTCTTATTGTACAAAAAGTTCCCATTTCAAATTCGTTTTGGATGAGGTGTTGAAAAATATTGCTCAATTGGAGACTTCGTCTTCTTTTGATATTGATTTAATCAATAAATTATACAATACTGGTAGGCTCAATAAAGATACTTTAGTCATCAATAATGGCTATAAAACAAGAGATTATGCTACTAAAATCGCTAAATTAATCAACGGTGGTTTTAAAAATATTATCCCAGTATTAGA
The DNA here is from genome assembly GCA_016710625.1 of Saprospiraceae bacterium. Lineage (GTDB taxonomy): Bacteria > Bacteroidota > Bacteroidia > Chitinophagales > Saprospiraceae > JADJVK01. Next base: position 72,597 of record JADJVK010000010.1, on the reverse strand, counting down.
TAATAAAGATGAACTTTCCTACTATGAAGAGCTGATCAATAAAGATGTGATCAATATTGGTATTCGTATCGCAACAGAGGAAGAACCAAATTTTGAGTTTTATACTTCAAGATTGGGAATTCGTCCATCAGAAGTGTTGGATTTCTACAAAGAAAGATTGGCGAACAATCCGAAGTTCAAAGTAAAAATGTTACATTTCTTTGTTGACACTGGAATAAAAGATACCATCTATTATTGGAGTGAGTTGAAGAAAGGGCTAAAAATCTATTGCCAACTAAAAAACTTTGCCCCGAACTCAATGCTATTAATATTGGTGGTGGATTACCGATTAGGAACTCAATGAGTTACGATTATGATTATCAATACATGATCAACGAAATTGTCCGATTGATTAATGATGCTTGTGAAACAGAAGGCATTCCAGATCCGAGCAACAATCTTTCAAGTCATTGGGCAGAAGCAACAAAATGATGCGGAGTTGTGGTATATGATTGACAATTCTTTGATGAATACCATTCCAGATTCATGGGGAATCAGTGAACGATTCATTCTTTTACCTATCAATCATTGGGACAAAGAATATCAAAGGGTAAATATAGGAGGATTAACTTGTGATAATGCAGATTATTACAACTCTGAAGCCCATCATAACCAAGTATTTCTTCCTAAATTAAATGCAACCGACGAGCCTTTATACTTAGGATTCTTTCATACAGGTGCCTATCAAGATGCTTTAAGTGGATTTGGTGGCATCAAACATTGTTTAATTCCTTCGCCTCGACAAATATTGGTTGACAGAAACTTTAAAGGAGAACTTTTAGATTGGCAGGTAAAATCTGAGCAAGATGTAGATTCTATGTTGAAGATCTTGGGATATTAATTCAAGCTGTTTAATTAAATGGATATTAGTTTTTTGTCTTTGGAGTATTGTAAAGTATTATTTGATAATAAATATTATATACAAAATTTCCAAAGATAAAAAGCTTAAGCCCAATTAGGCTCTTTTACATTTCTCAATATAACCTATATTATCAATTAGTATATTTCCTTTGTAAGGTACAAAAATGCCTGGTCCATAAAATGCTTCGAACATGATGTATTTCACATCAGCTTTTGTATCCATAAATAGCTCATTTAGTTCCCAAAAAGTGTTGGTTATCAATTTAGAAGAAGCCAATAGTTGAATTTTATTACAATTCTTATCACAACTCCAAATTCTTAATCTTATTGGTAAATTATACCCTACATAAGTATCAGAATGAGCCAACCACATATTTATTTTGTAACATTCATTTTGTTTTAATGTTATAGGTAATTCTTGCACCACTTCTTCATATGTTCCATCATCTCTAGTGATTAGCCCTAAGTAATTACTACCATCTTTTGCAGGCAAATATACATTCCATAGACCTGGCAATAAATCTGGTGTCGAGCCTCTCTGACATGGCGACCAACCCAAAATAGTAATTGGCAAACTAGGATCTCCCTCAAAAGAAGGATTCTTCAACATGATGGATTGAGCTTCCATTGCACAACCATTAAATAGAATAAATAGTAATGTGATATATTTAATTAATGTCATTAATTTTCTTTTCTGCCACAAATATACACTTTACTTAAACTACTCATTTTATCATACGTATAATTTTAAAGTTTATTTTAGACGAATTACAAATTTTCATGAGAATTGACATAATTTCTGTATTACCTGAATTGTTAGAAAGTCCTTTGAATCACTCTATCATGAAGAGGGCTCAACAAAAACAGCTATTGGAAGTGGTCTTACATCCTTTGCGGGACTATGGCTTGGGCAAAAACAAACAGGTGGACGACTATCAATATGGTGGTGGTGCTGGAATGGTGATGATGATAGAGCCCATTTTGAATTGTATTAATCAATTGAAAAGCGAAAGGGATTATGATGCTGTCATCTATATGACGCCTGATGGGAAAACTTTAAACCAAAAAATAGCGAATCAATTATCATTACTCCAAAATGTCATCATTCTCTGTGGTCATTACAAAGGTATTGATGAAAGAATAAGAGAGCATATTATTACAATGGAGATTTCTATAGGTGATTATGTGCTTTCTGGTGGCGAATTGGCTGCTGCAGTAGTAGTGGATACTGTGGGAAGGCTGATTCCCGGAGTTTTAAATGATGAGACTTCCGCTTTATTCGATTCTTTTCAAGATGATTTATTGGCTCCTCCAGTTTATACTCGCCCAGAAATATATAATGGATGGAAGGTGCCAGAAGTTTTGCTATCTGGTCACGACAAAAACATTGATGATTGGAGATATGAACAATCTTTATTGAGAACTAAGGAACGCAGACCGGATTTATTAAAAGATTAAGAATTTCTCACCAAGACACTTAGATTTCTTTTTCTGATTTTACTTTGCGACTCTGCGTCTCTGCGAGATTTTAAAAAATAATTTCTCGCCAAGACGCTAAGACGCAAAAAAATTTCTTATTTTCCTTTGCGACTCTGCGTCTCTGCGAGATTTTTAAAAAAAATAATTTCTCGCCAAGATGCTAAGACACTAAGATTTTTTTTCTTTTTACTTGCGACTTTGCGTCTCTGCAAGATTTTAAAAAAAAATAATTTCTCGCAAAGATGCTAAGACGCAAAGATTTCTTTTTCTTTTTTTACTTTGCGACTCTGCGTCTCTGCTAGATTAAAAAGCTAATTTCTCGCAAAGACGCTAAGACGCTAAGTTAAGTTTCTACCTAAGTCGCTAAGTTTGATATTAAAAATTTCCACTCAAACCTATATTGAAGTTAAATCTTCTGTTGTTATATCCAGGAGCATCAATATAATAGGTATTTGTAATATTTCTTAAGTCGATAAAGGTATTTAAATGTTTATTTATTGCATAACCTAATCTACAATCAACCAACAAATAACTTTTTAAAATATCATCTCCTAAATCATACTCCCCTTTCTTTCTTTCTCCAACAATCTTCACCAATGGATTAATAGAAAAATTTTTGTAATTGAAAATAATAGAATTATTAGAAACGAAATTCGGTCTTCTGTAATAATTATTGACGGAAACGCCATCAGAAATTCCTTTACCTTCCGTATAAGTCATATTGCCAAAATATTGAATATGCTTTGAAAGATTTACTTTGCATTCTATTTCAACACCATAATCATGTTGCTCATTTTTGTTAAAATATTTACCTTGAAATGTATTTGGATCAAAAACATACACAATTAAATTTTTGATATCTCTCTTGAAACCAACTACTCCAAAGTTAAAGTCAATTGTATTGTATTGATATCCAATCTCGTAGTTGATGGATTCTTCTGGCTTCAAATCTTTGTTTCCTGCTTCGCTGTAAAGTTGATAAATCGTTGGAATTTTGTAAGCAGAAGATACATTCACAAACAACTTATTTTCATTATCTAATAAATAAGAAGGATTAAATGTAAAAGTTGCATTATTTCCATATTGACTATTTCGATTCAATCGAAAACCAGCATCAATATTAAATTGTTTGTATGGAGAAAACAAAAATGAGCTATACAAGGCAGTGTTATTAACTTTTGCACTATCCCCTATTCCTGCAACAAAATTTCCAAAATCACTCACAGACAAATAGTTATAAGTGGATTGAATAAAATTATTCTGAACACCCAACAATAGATTGGTATTTTTTGAAAAACGATAATTTGCATACAATTCATTGGTCAAGGTATTGCCTTTGTAGTCCGTTGAATTGAATTTACTGTAAAAACTACTAATATCTGTGCTATCATCAAGATATTTTCTTTTAGCATGAATGTAGGTATTTGTAAATACAACTGACCATTTATCTTTATTAGACTTGAATGTTAGATTGTTGATATTGTTGAAATTATCCGCAGTATTATCCTTATCATCGGTAAATGGACCAGCATCTAAACTAGTTTTATAGTTTGTTACCAAAAATTGACCCGAGACTTTCAGATGTTCATTTATTCGATAACCCAACTTTGCCTGAACATTCATCTGTTGAAATCCATCTTTATCAAAACTAGATTTGGTAAAATTGGTTGTATTGTCGTTCGTGTCCCTTGCAGCTGTAAAGCCATCACTTTTAACAAAATCTGCATTTAATAAATAGTCGATTTTTTTCCAATTTCCATTAACCCCAACATCAGCTTTGATGGTATTATAAGAACCATAATTCAAATTAGCGAATATATTCACCTTATCCAAACTCGGCTTTTTGGTGATAATATTGATTACTCCAGCCATCGCATCGCTGCCCCAAATAGTGCTTTGTGCCCCTTTAATGATTTCAATTTTTTCAATTTGAGCCAAAGAAATATGGTTCAAATCGAAACTATTGTTAATAAATGAGGCATCGTTGATAGGATTTCCGTCCATCAAAATCAATATGTTCCCTGTGTTGGCTCCTCGGAAATACAACTCCAGATTCGTTCCTAAAGGATTGTTGGCGCCATTCATAAAGATACCGGAAGCTTGATTGAGCAATTCGGCAATGGATTTACCCATGTTTCGCTGAATCATTGCTTGATCAATAACAGAAACCACCTTTCCAGTTTCCATCTGTTTTTGATCAATTTTGTTTGCGGTAATCGTGACTTCGTTCAAGTCGGTGGGAGTGCTACTCTGACTCCATAAGAAATGACTGCCTACCAAAGCAGCCACACTTAAAATCATTTTTTTCATAAAAATAAGTTAAAGATGACTGCTTCCGAGAAAATGAAAAGAAATATAAGTAGGACAAAGCTTGCCCCATTTATATCTCAGCCTTTCACCCGAAAGCTAAAATAAAGTATTCAGAAATTGGCAGGTATTCTGACTTGAGGATAGCACCTTCCCATCTACGACAGTGGCATTCAATTGCTTACGATTATTCATCGCCTCTTACAGCTGCGGGGACAGTCCTTGATTTTCACAAGATTCCCTTTTCATTCTTGGGGCGAAGATAGGGAAAAGATTGGAAAAATTGATGAGGTGTTTTAGTTGTGGGAGTTGTTTATTTGTTTAATTGTGGAGTTGTGGAGTTGTTGATCCCGAAGTAAAGATTTTGCAAATATTATTATTTTAAAGTTTTTTAAACAAATCAAAATAAGTAATTTTTCGTGAATTCGTGGCTACCTTTTTTAAAATATCATTATCAAAAAGTTCTTATGAAAACACTAGTGGTTAAAATAATGCCACTCCCGAAATTTCGGGATGCACGAATGTTATTTTAAATATAATTATTTCAAAGTTCTTAAGCCATATTATAGGGTTCGAATCCCTGTCTCTCCGCTAATATCTGTTTTGTAATCTATTAATTCTTAAAAATTCAAAATTACCCTTTTCTTCGGTTTGAAATCCTAATTCCCAACCAATTCATTATAAATTTTAAAAATATTTTATATCCAAAATAATAATTATTTCATTAATAATCAATATCTTATAGTTAAATAAAATCACTTTTTAATTTATAGATTTCAATTTACCTATTTACATTATGTTTATGACTAGAAAGTGTTAAAAATTTATTAATATTATTTTAATATACAATAAAATCATATCTAATTAGTTTTTAAAATATACAACAAAACATTTAAAACCTCTTCAAAATCAATTTATAAAAAAATTAATAATTAATGCTGGTGGCACAAAAAAAGTAGTCATCGAGCTCCCAGAAAGAACCTACCAGTGAGTAATTGATATTAAGATACTTGTCATATTGTGTTTTTTAAAGTTATTTAATATTCCCTCTTAGATTTCAAGTTTAAGAGGGTTTTTTTTATAATTTTCACAGCTTACTAGTTAAAAAAGTGTTAAAATTAGCAGTTATTTAGATTATTACAATACAGAATAATATATTTGCTTCTGAAAAAATCTAATTAAAAAAATCTAATTGTATCTCAACTTGAAATCAAATACTAAGTATATTGAAGTAATAGATCATTATGCCTATTTTGTAAACAATAGAAGATTTAACTTCTTATTTTTGGTTATACTATCCATCTTTGGATATATCTCTACTTTCCCACCGAATGAAAATAATTTCTCAATATTTTACTATTCTTATATTCATTTGAGTAATAATTTACCACTTTATATTTTGTACCCTAATGAACATTTTGATTATTTCTTTTACAATCCCGTTTTTGCTACATTAATGGGACCATTTACTTTGTTTCCAGTATCTATTTCAAGGTTTTTTTGGATAATCTTTTTAACCATAATATTTGAATATACATTAAGTAAATTGCCACTAAAAATAAATTACAAATTCTATTTTTTACTATTAGTTTTTTTTGATTTTTTCAACAATTTAACACATATGCAAGGGAATATACCTTCCGTAGCTTGCATGTTATTATGTTGGGTATATTTTGAAAAAGAAAACTTTTTATTAGCTACTTTTTTCACAGTTATGGCATTTGCTATTAAAGGGTATGCTGGAATTATAGGATTAATATTTCTATTCACCAGTATTAAAAATATAAAAAAGAGTTTTATTTATGGACTTTTTTGGTTCATAATCATTCATTCTATTCCTTTATTAGTCACAAAGTCCATTCCTCTTTTGGTTAAAAATTATAAAGAATGGATAGAGGTGATTTCTAGTAGTACGATTCGTGAACAATATTCATTTTTTGGCATCAATCAAGTATTGAATTTACAATTAACTGATAATGTAATATATATCATTGCATTGATTTTCTTATTGATAGGATTTTACATACAGAAATTATATTTTAAAAATACTTTATTCCTTACTTCATGGCTAATGATTATTGTCGTATTATTTAACCAAAGTGCTGAATCACCAACCTATATTTTTGCAGTAGTTGGGATGACTTTGCTCTTTTTATATTTAAAAAACAAATATATTTCTATAGGATATTGGATTGCAATGAGCATTTGTACATTCTTTCCTGTAGGAGTCATAAGTTTTGTAGATACTTTAAAATATGAATATTTTTCAAAAGCATTTGCAGTTCTATTTTTTGCAATTATAGTAATTATTTCGATTCTAAGTAAAAAAACAGAAATTAATGAAATTACAATCGAAGCTTAATATTATTGTGCCTTGTTATAATCCAATTAAAAATTGGGAAATGGATTTTTCAATTAAAGCTATTGAACTTGAAAACTTAATTACAGATGCTCAGCTAACCTTTATTCTGGTAAATGATGGTTCTACAATTAATTTCGATACTACAGTAGCACAATCCTTAAGAAAAAGTATTCAAAATATAGAAATAATTCATTTAGAGAATAACATGGGTAAAGGAGCTGCTATAAAAAATGGGATACAACTTTATACCGCAGATTATTATATTTATTATGATATTGACTTTCCATTTGGATTGAATTGTATTTCTGAAATTTATAAGCAATTACAATTAGGAAATGATATTATAGTGACTAATAGAGGCGATGAATATCTCAAATTATTGCCATTTAAAAGAAGGTTATTGAGTAAATTCATACGAATTTTAAATATGTATTACTTTTCTTTTAAATATTACGACACACAATCTGGATTGAAAGGCTTTAATAATAATGGAAAAAAGGTTTTCGAGTTTATAAAGTCAAATAGTTTTGTTTTCGACATAGAAATAATGCTATTCGCAAAAAAAATGAAACTAAAAATTAGTGAAATACATGTTTCATGCAACCCAAGCATACATTTTTCGAATTTCAAGAAAAGTGTAATTTTTAACGAATTAATTCAACTTTTTAAAATATTAATTAATAGATAAAATGGAAAATAAAATCTTATTGAGCATTGATTTAGAGGAGTTTGATTTACCTTTAGAATACTCAACTTATATAGATAAAGACGAACAGATTAGGATTAGTAAGGAAGGGATGAAGAACTTAGAGCATATTTTAAATAAATATAATATTAAATCAACAATTTTTACAACTGCTTTTTGGGCAAATGAGAACAAAGAATATATAAAGCAATTGTCTGAAAATCACGAAATTGGGTCACATGCCTATTTTCATTCTGATTTTTCTCAAGAATTTATACAATCATCAAAACAAGAAATTGAAAGCATCATAAAAAAAGAAGTAGCAGGATTTAGAATGCCAAGGATGATGGAGGTAGATAACTCAAAATTGATGGAAGCTGGATATAAATACAATTCTTCTTTAAACCCGACTTATATAATTGGAAAATATAATCATTTCTTCAAAAACAAAAATATTCATGTTGCAAATGGTGTAATACAGGTGCCAACATCTGTTAGCAATTTACTTCGAATTCCACTTTTTTGGTTATCTATTAAAGTATTTCCAATATCTTATTACCAATTTTTATGTAAGAAAGTATTGAAAAAAAATGGCTATTTGTTAATCTATATTCATCCTTGGGAATTTGTAGATTTATCAAAATATAAAATTCCAAATTTAATAAAATCAGTTTCAGGAAAAGAGCAATTAAACAGATTTGAGAATATAATTTCTTATCTTAGTACTATTGGCTCTTTTAGCACAATTAATGATTATTTAAATGAAAATTTTGATAAAAAAAATGATAATCATCAATTAGAAAAGATAGCTACAAATTCAAAAAGAGCTTAATTTTAATTAATTCCTTTCTTGTTTATTATTGATATTATTATGCTTTTTATTTTAAAATACTAATCGTTATCTCATTAATGATTAATTTTAAACCAATTCACCAGCTTCCAAATTAACATAATCGTTCATAATATTCCCCAAATATTCACCCCACTACCGAAATTCCGAATTTTCACAAATCCACCAAATACACCAAATACTCCAAATTCACCAATTCCACCAAATATACCATCTCCCACAACTCCACTCCCGATAATTCGGGATCAACACCTCCAACAACTCAACAACTCCACAACTTAACACCTTCAACAACTAATCATTTTTTTTAATCCTCAATTTTTATGACAACCCAAATAGGAATATTACCTTTGCAATATTATTCAAACCAAATAAATTATTGATATGATAATTGGCGTTCCTAAAGAAATTAAAAGTAACGAAAACAGAGTAGCTCTAACACCAGCAGGAGCTTACGAATTTACTAAAAAAGGACATACAGTTTATGTAGAAACGGCGGCTGGAACTGGAAGTGGATTTTCTGATGAAGAATATATGGCAGCTGGAGCACAAATCATGACTTCTCCACAAGAAATATTTAAGGTTTCTGACATGATTATGAAAGTAAAGGAACCGATTGAATCAGAATATAAAATGATCCGAAAAGATCAATTAGTGTTTACTTATTTCCACTTTGCTTCTTATGAGCCATTAACTAATGCAATGATTGAGAGTGGCGCTGTTTGTTTGGCTTACGAAACTGTTGAAACTACTGATAGAGTTTTACCTTTATTAGTTCCGATGAGTGAAGTGGCTGGTAGAATGGCAATACAAGAAGGTGCTAAATATTTAGAGAAACCAGTAAGAGGAAGAGGTGTCCTTTTAGGTGGTGTACCGGGAGTTGAGCCAGGAAGAGTGTTAGTTTTAGGTGGTGGAATCGTAGGAACACAAGCTGCAAAAATGGCTGCTGGACTTGGTGCTCAAGTAACTATTTTAGATATAAATTTGAATAGATTAAGATATTTATCGGATGTAATGCCAGCTAACGTAACGACTTTGTATTCAAATGAATATAATATCAGAAGATTAATAGGTACTCACGATTTAATCGTTGGTGCAGTATTAATCCCAGGAGCAAAAGCACCAAACTTGATTACTAAAGATATGTTGAAAATGATGCGACCAGGAACTGTGGTGGTGGATGTAGCAGTAGATCAAGGTGGTTGTATAGAAACTTGTAAACCAACGACACATGACAACCCAACTTTCATCATAGATGATGTGGTTCACTATTGTGTTGCAAATATGCCAGGTGCAGTACCTTACACTTCAACATTGGCGTTAACGAATGCGACATTACCTTATGCTCTTCAGTTAGCAAACAAAGGCTGGAAGAAAGCTTGTCAAGAAAATCAAGAACTAAAACTAGGTTTAAACGTTGTAAATGGAAAGGTTGTATATAAAGGCGTTTCAGATGCTTTTGGTCTTCCTTATCATGACGTTTCTGAAGTTTTAAACTAATACAATATTATGTCAATTGTTGAATCTATCTCTGCTAGTGAATTAATTGCATTAGAGAATCAATATGGTGCTCATAACTATCATCCTTTACCAGTAGTACTTTCTAAAGGTAGTGGTATAAAGTTGTGGGATGTGGAAGGAAAAGAATATTTTGATTTCCTTTCTGCTTATTCCGCTGTAAATCAAGGGCATTGCCATCCTCGAATCATTCAAGCACTAATTGAGCAGGCTCAACAATTGACATTAACTTCAAGAGCATTTCATAATGACCAATTAGGCATTTACGAAGCATATATTACAAAGTATTTTGGGTACGATAAGGTTTTACCGATGAATACTGGCGTCGAAGGCGGTGAAACTGCTGTAAAGCTTTGCAGAAAATGGGCTTATGAAGTAAAGGGAGTTCCACAAAATGCCGCAATAATCATTTTTGCAACTGGCAATTTTTGGGGAAGAACCTTAGCTGCAATATCCTCCTCTGTTGATCCAGATAGCCGAAACAATTTTGGTCCTTTCATGCCTGGTTATCAATTGATTCCCTACAATGATTTAGCTGCTTTAGAGACTGCATTACAAAATCCTAATGTTGCAGGATTTATGGTAGAGCCTATTCAAGGTGAGGCTGGTGTTGTTGTTCCAGATGAGCATTATTTGAAGGGAGTATCTGAGCTTTGTACAAAAAATAAAGTATTATTTATTGCAGATGAAGTCCAAACAGGTATTGCTAGAACTGGTAAAAGGTTGTGTTGTGATTATGCAGGTGTGAAACCAGATATTTTAATATTAGGCAAAGCATTATCTGGAGGTGTTCTTCCCGTATCCGCTGTTTTGACGAATAAGGAAGTAATGGATACCTTAAAACCTGGTCAACATGGATCCACTTTTGGCGGAAACCCATTAGGCTGTGCAGTGGCGATGGAGGCACTAAAGGTAGTAGAAGATGAAAATCTTGCTGCAAATGCTTATAAAATGGGTGTACTTTTTAGAAGCGAATTAATGAAAGTGCAACAAAAAACAGCATTAATAAAATTAGTTAGAGGAAAAGGGCTTTTGAATGCCGTTATCATTGATGAAAATGAGAATAGTAAAACAGCTTGGAATATTTGCATGAAAATGAAAGATTTAGGCTTACTTGCCAAACCGACACATGGGAATATCATTCGTTTTGCTCCACCATTGATTATCGAAGAAGCACAAATGATGGAAGCCATTTCAATTATTGAGCATTCAATTCTACATTTTAGCTAAATAATTTTTAATTAATATTTCTTTTAAATGAAAGAAAAACTTTCAGGTGGAAAATTATTAATTGCAGAACCTTTCATGCAAGATGTATATTTCAAAAGAAGTGTAGTTCTACTTTGTGAGAATAGTAAACACAGCACTTTTGGATTCATCTTAAATAAGCGATTAGATATCAAAATCAATGAATTAGTGATGAATTTCCCTGAATTCGATGGAGATTTATATTTTGGCGGTCCTGTACAAAACGACACTTTGCATTTCATTCATACTATAGGAGATGTTCTGGATGACTGCCATCAGATTGCAAAAGGATTGTATTGGGGAGGTAATTACAACCAACTAAAAGCTTTGATTAAGGAAGGTTTGGTGTCGAATAAAGATATTAAATTTTTTGTAGGTTATAGCGGTTGGGATTTAAAGCAATTCAAAGAAGAAATGAATAATAAGAATTGGATAGTGGAAGATATCAATTTGAATTATATATTTAATTCTAAAGATGAAATTTTGTGGAAACAAGTGCTGAATAATAAAGGAAACGTATATTCAGTATTGTCAGAATTACCAGATTATAGGAGTTTACTAAACTAAGATGCCTAATTCTTCAATAATAAAAGATTTAAAAAATAAAAAGATTCCACCCATCTTGGTACTACATGGGGAGGAGCCATATTTTATAGATCAAATTACTGATTATGTTGAGCATCATATCTTAGATGAAAGTGAGCAATCTTTTGATTTGTCAGTTTATTATGGAAAAGATATAACGGCAAGAGATATTACGGATTTAGCTGGAAGATATCCTGTGATAGCCAGTCATCAAATTATTATCATAAAAGAAGCACAAGACTTTAAAGAATACAGTAATTTGGTGAGTTATGCAAAAAATCCAACTGCCACTACCCTTCTTTTGCTATGCCATAAGCAAGGGAAAATGGATGCTAGAACTACCTTTTTTAAAGCACTAAAAGAAAAAGCCACCATTTTCGAATCCAATAAAATACCAGATTACCACTTATTAGATTGGGTTACTAAATTATTTGCAGCCAAAAAACTACATATCAACCAGATGCATTGCAGTTGTTGACGGAGTATTTAGGGAATGATTTAACCAAAATTAGCAATGAGATTGATAAACTTGCATTGAACTTAGCGGTAAATGAAACGATAACTTCTGCTCTGATTGAAAAATATATTGGAATCAGTAAAGATTATAATTTCTTTGAGCTACAAAAAGCAATTGCTACAAGAGATAAAGAAAAAATATATAACATCATCAGCTATTTTGATGCTCAACCTAAACAATTTTCCATAATTCCAGCAATCATCACCTTGTATAACTTTTTTAGCAGGGTATATATGTTGGCATACACATCTGGAAAAAGCAATCAGGAAATTTGCAAAGAATTAGGAATAAGAGAATTTTTCTTAAAAGACTACAGCAATGCTTTGACAAATTATCCTGTAACTAAAACTAAAATGATTTTACAATTCCTTTGTGAATACGATTTGAAAAGCAAAGGCGTAAATCAAGTAAATACAAATGATAGTGCTTTATTGAAAGAATTAACTTGGAAGATATTGCATTGCTGACTTTTATTATCTTTGCACAATGAAACAAAAAATTTTAATATTAGATTTTGGTTCTCAATATACTCAATTGATTGCCAGAAGAGTACGTGAACAAAACGTTTATTGCGAAGTCTTACCATTTAATAAATATAATGGTGTCGATGACACAGTAAAAGCGATAATATTATCAGGTTCCCCATTTTCTGTTCGCCAACCAGATGCTTTACAGATTGATTTAAACCAATTTATTGGAAAACTTCCTGTTTTAGCCATCTGTTATGGAGCTCAATTAGTTGCCTTAAATTTAGGTGGTGCAGTTTCAAGATCAGACAAAAGAGAATATGGAAAAGCGATGTTGTCAGAAATTATTTCTGAAAACGATCCCCTTTTCGATTATATTCAATCCAATACCCAAGTTTGGATGTCTCATGGAGACACTATCACAGATATACCTACAGATTTTGAATTAATAGCAAGTACAGATGATGTGAAAGTTGCTGCATTTCGTTCGAAATCTGCAACTTATGCAGCTCCAACTTATTGTTTGCAGTTTCATCCAGAAGTGACACATAGTATTGATGGACCGAAATTGATTGCGAACTTTTTGTTCAAAATTGCTCATTGTGTTCCAGATTGGACACCTGCATCTTTTGTTGAAGAAAGTATTCAAACCATCAAAGAAAAATTGGGAGCGACCAAGTAATAATGGGGCTTTCTGGTGGAGTTGACTCCTCAGTTGCTGCAATGATGTTGCATAAAGCGATTGGCAAACAACTAATATGTATTTTTGTTGACAATGGTTTGATGCGAAAAAATGAGTTTGATGATGTACTTCATTCTTATCAAGACATTGGTTTGAATATAATTGGTGTGGACGCCTCCAACGAATTTCTATCTGCATTAAAGGGACTTTCCAACCCAGAAGATAAGCGGAAAGCGATTGGAAAAGTATTTATTGATGTTTTCGAAAGAGAAGCAAAGAAATATCAGAATGTAAAATGGTTGGGACAAGGGACAATCTATCCTGATGTAATAGAATCCGTATCCGTTCATGGACCATCTGTAACTATAAAATCTCATCACAATGTTGGTGGATTACCAGACATTATGGGGCTTAAAATTGTAGAGCCATTGAGAAATCTTTTCAAAGACGAAGTGAGAAAAGCTGGTAGAGAACTACATATTGATCCAAATATATTAAATAGGCATCCTTTCCCTGGACCAGGCTTAGGTATAAGAGTTTTAGGTGAAATCACACCTGAGAAAGTTCATATCCTTCAAGAAGCTGATGCTATATTCATCAATGGTCTTAAGAAAACAGGTTTATATCATGAAGTTTGGCAGGCGGCTGCCATTTTACTACCAGTCTATTCTGTTGGGGTGATGGGTGATGAAAGAACTTATGAGCAAGCATTAGCTTTAAGAGCAGTCAATTCAGTCGATGGTATGACAGCTGAATGGAGTAAGCTGCCTTATGAGTTTTTAGCAAATATTTCAAGTGAAATTATTAATAATGTAAGAGGAATTAACAGAGTGGTATATGACATTAGCACAAAACCGCCGTCTACAATAGAATGGGAATAAACCAATTAATTTATTTTATTATACATCATATGAAATATTTAATCATTTTAACCAGTCTATTTCTATTTGCTTGCAATACTACCAAAACTATTGTTAAGCAAAAAGAAGACACCAATGCGATAAAGGGTTACAAAAAATATAACCCACAAACTGGTCAATATGAATGGGTTAGTGAAGATCCAGCCAAAGTTATAGACACTATCAAAACCAATACAACTCCTATTGACAATACTAAAAATACCAAAGAAGCTACCGTAAAAGGATTGAATCGAGCTATTAAAGTAGCTGTGATCTTACCATTTTATGCAGATCAGAATCATGATGGAGAGCCAATATTTGCTAAATCTACTTGGGCAACTAACTTTTATGGAGGCATGAAAATCGCTTTAGATTCTTTAGTGAAAAAAGGAATTTCAATTGACATTAGAGTATTTGATGATAAAGCTTCCGAAGCTGAGTTGAACAAAATATTATTGTATGAAGATGTAAAAAATGCAGACCTAATTATTGGTCCAGCTGGTAAAAGTAATTTGAAGATTGCCGCAAATTTTGCAAAAACAAAAGGAATTCCATTAGTTTCACCCTACAATCCTGCAGATGATATCACCACAAATAATCCTAATTATATTCAAATCAACCCCTCCTTAAAATCTCATTGTGTAGCAATTGTAGAAGATATTTATGCACATTACAAAACACCGAATATTACGATAATTTCAAGAAATAAACCTACTGAAACTGCGACGTATAACTATTTTATCAATCATATCAATAGTATTTATTCTAATATTATCCCAATCCATAAATTAACGATTGATGAGGAAACGAATGGAATTTCTAAAACAGATTTGGACGTTTGTTTCAGTGAAAATAGACAAAATGTAATCATTATCCCCTCTTGGTCCAACGAGCCATTCGTTGCAGCATTATTGCAAAGAATAGAAGCAAATAGAAAAGGTACTCCAATTAATGTGTATGGAATGCCACAATGGTCTAGTTTCGACCTATTGAGCCATGATTTACTGACAAAATTAAATACAAGAATCACTACCTCAAACCCTTTCGATATAGCATCACCACAAACAAAAGAATTCAAAAAATTATTTTTTGAGAAATACCATACTATTGCTACAGATGAGTCTATTGTAGGTTTTGATGTTACCTATTTGATGATTCAGATGCTAAAAAATATGGTAAAGAATTTACGACCCATTTGGGAGAAAAGAATTTAATGGGATTTACTTCAAAGTATATTTTTGAAAAAATTAATGACAATCCGATAGAATCTACTAACCAAAAAGGAATACAAAGATTTGAGAATAAATCTATTCAAATTTTGAAATATCAGGATGGTGGTTTTAGGCTAGAATAATTTCATTTTCACTATTATTTGATTTCCTAATTTGTTAATTTTGTGAAAAATTTTAAACAATGGAACAGCACCTACCAGATTTCAATAATTTAAAGATTTCTTTTGAAAATAAATCTGACCAAGAGTTAAAGAAAGCAATTTGGTTGTTTAAAATGATGAATAACCCTTCTTTAGTTAAGTATGGTTCCATGCTGGGTTTGTGGGCTGTTGAGAATAGTATTCCATTTACTGAAACGATTGTTAAAAAAACTATTTTCGAACATTTCTGCGGCGGCACTACCTTCGAGTCTTCTATTGAAAGCATTAATAAATTAAAAAAATACCATATACAAACCGTTTTGGACTATGGAGCTGAAGGAAAAGAAACAGAAGCTGATTGGGAAAAAACCAAAAATGAGTTTTTAAATGCAATAGATTTTGCCTCCAAACAATCTTCTGTTCCTTTGATAAGTATCAAAGTTACAGGTCTTTCAAGATTTGAATTATTAGAAAAAGTAAGTGCAAACAGGGTTCTATCAGAAAAAGAGCAACAGGAATGGCAGAAAGTAAAAGAAAGAGTGGATGCCGTTTGCAAAAAAGCTTTTGATCATCATTTAGGGGTGTTTATTGATGCCGAGGAAACTTGGATTCAAGATGCAGTGGATAATTTAGTCAATGAAATGATGCAAAAATATAACAAAGAAAAAGTAACCGTTTACAATACTTTTCAGTGTTATAGAAAAGATAGATTTGACTTTTTAGTAGCATCTCACGAATTAGCAAAACAAAATAATTATCTATTAGGTGCAAAATTAGTGAGAGGAGCTTATATGGAAAAAGAGAGAGAAAGAGCAGCCTCACTTGAATTACCATCACCGATTAATGCCGATAAAGCAGCTACGGATGCCATGTATAATAAATGCCTAAAATATTGTTTCGATCATTTAGATACGATAGCTGTTTGTAATGCAACTCACAATGCGAATAGCAGCATGTTGTTAGCAAATTGGATGATTGAAAAAAACATCCCTCTTAATCATCCACATACCTTATTTTGTCAGCTTTATGGCATGAGTGATAACATCACCTTTAATTTGGCTAATAGTGGTTTTAATGCTTCAAAATATATGGTATACGGCGCAGTGAAAGAAGTGATTCCATACCTAATCCGCCGAGCTCAAGAAAATTCTGCTGTTAGTGGCGATATGAGTAGAGAATATAAGATGTATGTGGATGCGATGAAATTGAGGAAGAATAACTAATGTTAAAAAAATTAAGTTTATTTAAATTTCACTTATTTTCAGCCCACTCAATTCTTTGATTAACATAGCTTCATCCATTGATATCTTGTTGATTCTAGCAAATAGTTCATGCTTGAAAACTGCCGTTTTAGCAATATCTACCGATATATTGATAATAGCATTTGAATCATTATAAACTTGACTTGCTAAATCAATCTTGCATTTTTTGATGGCTTCTATTACATCATTCATGATGGAATAATCAACAATAAGCTGATATTCTTTAGTGATTTTGTGTTCAATAATGGTGCATTCCTCTAATGTAATTTTAGCTGATTCTTTATATGCAGCAATCAATCCGCTGGTACCTAACAAGGTTCCTCCAAAATAACGAACGACAATTATTAAGGTATTGGTAACTCCTTTACTATCTATTTGTCCTAAAATGGGTTTGCCAGCAGTACCTGAGGGTTCTCCATCATCATTTGCTCGATACAAATTCATATCAAAACCAAGACGCCAAGCATAACAATGATGGGTTGCTTTTGGATGGATTTTTCTGACTTCATTCAAATGAAACACAATTTCGGCTTCATCCTTCACAGGAAAGGCAAATCCTAAAAATTTACTTGCCTTTTCTCTGAATTCAGTAATTGCTGGTGCTTCTATCGTTCTATAACTTTCTTGCATTATTTCTTATTATCCATACATGCTTTTACGAAATGTACAAACAATGGATGTGGATTTTCTACCGTACTTTTTAGCTCAGGATGAAATTGAACGCCGACAAACCAAGGGTGATTTTCTAGCTCAACAATTTCAACTAGATTGGTAGCTTTGTTTTTTCCAGAAACTTTCAATCCGCCCTTTTCTATTTGTTCCAAATATTGATTATTAAACTCATATCTGTGACGATGACGTTCAGAAATTGTAGTATTGTGATAGATTTGATAGGCTTTTGTTCCTTTTGGAATTTCACAGGCATATGCACCTAACCGCATTGTTCCTCCTTTTTGAGTTATCGTCTTCTGTTCTTGCATCAAATCTATAATCGGATGTTTCGTATTTGGACTTACTTCTGTAGAAGCGGCTTCTTTTATATTCAATACATTGTTAGCAAACTCAACAACAGCACATTGCATACCTAAACAAATACCAAAGAAAGGAATTTTATTTTCTCTAACATATTTAATTGCTCTCAATTTTCCTTCAATTCCCCTTTCACCAAATCCTGGAGCCACCAAAACGCCATCTAAATTTTGAAACTGCTTATTAAAGTCTACTTCTGATTTCTCTAAATCTTCAGAATGGATAGGAACTACTTTCACCTTACATTCATTAACTGAGCCAGCATGTATAAAGGCTTCATATATAGACTTATAGGCATCTTGCAATTCATTGTATTTGCCAATCAACCCAATTCTTACTTCATTTAAAGGATTCTTTAATTTACCCAAAAAAGTCTTCCAAATCTTCAAATCGGGTTCTTTTTTGTCTTTCAATCGCATTTTATTAATGACAACAGAATCTAAATTTTCTTTCATCATTAAAATTGGAACATCGTAAATGGTTTCTGCATCAATGGCTTCAATAACTGAAGCTACTTCTACATTACAAAACAAAGCCAACTTACGGCGAATCTCCATATTGATTGGATGTTCCGTCCTACAAACCAAAATATCCGGCTGTATTCCTGTTGTTAGCAACTCTTTCACAGAGTGTTGTGTCGGTTTTGTCTTGAGTTCTTTAGCCGCTTTTAGGTAAGGAATCAATGTCAAGTGAATCACCAAACAGTTATCAGCACCTAGCTCCCACCGCATCTGACGAAGGCTTTCCAAATATGGTAGTGATTCAATATCTCCAACTGTCCCGCCTAATTCGGTGATAACAATGTCGTATTTGTTGGTATTGCCTAAAAGCTGAATTCTCCTTTTAATTTCATCTGTAACATGAGGAATCACCTGAACAGTCTTCCCTAAATATACCCCAGCACGTTCTTGTTCGATGATGGTTTGGTAGATTCTTCCAGTAGTTACATTGTTGGCTTGTGAAGTCGGCGTATTTAAAAACCTTTCATAATGGCCCAAATCCAAATCCGTCTCAGCACCGTCATCTGTGACGAAGCATTCCCCATGTTCGTATGGATTTAAAGTACCTGGATCTATATTGAGATAAGGGTCAAATTTTTGTATAGTCACTTTGAACCCTCTAGCTTGCAATAACTTAGCCAATGAAGCGGCTATAATTCCTTTTCCTAATGAAGAAGTTACGCCCCCCGTAACAAAAATATATTTAGTCATGATAATGGATAACGATGTTACGGGATGCAAAGGTAAGGAATAATTATTCGATTATATAGTTTTGTAATAGATTATTATTTTATCAGGAAATTCATATTTTGATTATAAGTAAAATACTCTAGTTAATTAAATTGATATCGAAATAATATATTTCATTAAAAATAATGCCTTAAAATTATTTTTTTTACTTTTGCGGATAAATATTTAAAACTTAAACATTTTATTTTAAACTATAAATAATTCAAAACTAGCAATGATAAAAATGAAAAAGTCATACTTATTATTAACTTTAATTGCATTTATTTTTACGAATTTAGCTTTTGCACAAACAACACAAGACAAAATTATCAAAAAAAGATTACCAAATCATTGAAGCTACAGTTACCAAAATTGCTGATAAATTTATAGAATATAAATTGCCCAACGAAACTTTGATTTACAATTTAGATATATCCAAGATTGCAAGAATAGATTTTGCAAATGGAAAATCTCAGAGTTTTATCGGTCAAAATGGAGCACAACAACAAAATGTAAATTCTGAAAATTCAGTATATCAAGGCAATTTCGAAGAAATTGCAATTAAACCCAACACATTGGCAATATTACCTATACCATTTGACAATCAAGAATCACATTCGAGTTCTGAATCGATGGCTAAGTTTGCACAAAACGATGTTTATAGCAATATTTTAAAGTTATCAAATATTAATCGTTATGAAGTTCAAGATTTAAGAACCACAAATGCTTTACTTCGTAAAGCCAATATCAGTTACAAAAATGTGGATGAAATTCCTATCAGCGATTTACAAAAAATTTTGGGAGTTGATAATATATTAGCAATCAAAGTGTCCTATACAATTATTCAAAGTCAGAGTACAATTGTCATCGGACAAGAAGATATAGATGATTTTGCATTGATTACTACTGACGACGATAAAATGTATGAATTTACTGTTTATTTTGATTTATACAAGAACAATCAAAAAGTTTACACTAAAAGTCGAAAACCATTTTTCTCGATGAAAGATAGCTGGATGGATTCTGTAAACTACCTTTTAAAGCGTAGTCCGCTGGATTAAGCTATAAAACCTACATCTGTTTTTAAAAAATTATTTTGATCTTAAATTAACGTTTAAAATTAATTTTCACAAGATTAGAGTTTTATGATATATACTATTTTACATACCACATCCATTTAAGGGTGGCAATTATCGATATTACTTTTCACTTTATTACTGTTTTCCTTCAACAAAGTTGAAATAATGAATATTTGAGCAGTTTAAATTTAATTGATATTGTAAAAATAGCCATTATCCATCTAAATAATGATAACTTTTTATAAATAACATACTTACTTTAGTTATCTTATTTAAATTGAAATTTAGTTTGTTATACGTAATTCAAGGAACAGCTACATATCTATAAATTTGAGATTAGATTCTCAATATTAATATGTAATTATTTATATTTTCTAATTCTACTTAAATGTTGTGGTGTAATACTTAAATAGGTGGAAAGACATTTTAAATGTACATGTTGCATTACCAATGGATTTTCTTCTCTAAAAATATTATATCTATCTTCTGCTGTGTAATTCATCAATAAAAATATTCTTTTTTCGAGAAGCACTACAATTGTTTCTAAAGCTTTTCTACCGAAGATATTGAATTTGGGTAGCTTTTTGGTAAATATTATTCAAGTCATTTCGATGTATAATCAATAATTCTGAATCAATTACAGCTTGAATGCTCACTTCGGAAATACTTATCGGTTGAAAAATAGATAAGGAAGATACTAATGTACCGACTTCAGGAAAAAAATAAGTAACTTCTTGCCCTTTATCATTAATGGCAAATTTTCTAAGTAAACCTGAATTTACAAAAATAATGTAATCACTTACATCACCTTGTTTTAAGAAAAAATCAGATTTCTTTAATTTGACTTTCTTAAAGTTAGAACAAATACTATCTAAATCAGTTTGGGATATATCCACTAAGGAAGATATATAACTTCTTAATTTGTCCATTTTATTAATGTCAATTTTTTGTGTGAAAGATGTCGAAACTTAAAGTCCAAAAATATATAAAATGAACCAATTTGTTACATATAAAAGATGCTTTTTATTCGAAAAAAAAGTAATTTGGACAAATTCAAAATAAGAAAACCAATGATAATAGCTTACTTTGATTTACTTAACATCCAATTATATATTTCAGAATTGTCATAAACCCTTGACCAGCTGTCATGAAAGGCATTATCAAATATCTCTAATTGTATATCTTTATTGCAATCTTTCAATTTCTTATAAATACTAACTGAATATTGGACATCCACTACATTATCAAGTAGTCCATGAAACATACGGATAGGTAATTTTGCAATTTTACAACCTTCTATCATCGGAACTCGATCAACAAAACCAGCTATGGGAACTAAAGCAGCAAACATCTCTGGATGAGCATAAGCTAGGTTCCAAGCCCCCCATGCTCCCATACTTAATCCAGTAAGATAAATTCTATTAGTGTCAATATTGTTATCTGTGACTACTTTATTTATCAACAAAAACAATTCTTCAGCATCCCAATATTTGTTTTCAGGACATTGTGGAGCCAGAATATAGGCATCTAATGGGTTGGATTTTATATATTTAAGTGGTCCATGAACTTTTAATTTTTCTAGATCATTTCCTCTTTCACCCGAGCCATGTAGAAAAATAATCAAAGGTTTCCTGATATTTTCGGTTATAGGTTTAACCAAAATATAATTCAGTTCGAATTTATTAATTATTTCTTTAGAAATTGTTCCTTTAGTTTCTATTTGAGCAGTAAGAAAACTCGATGTTATAACAAATAAAAATAAATATAGATTTTTTTTCATCACCTTAAATTTAATCGATTTTATATTTTTCCATCTTTGTGATCGAATGCCAATCATGAGTCCTAAAAGGTACTGCAGGAAATCCTTCCATATTAAAGAGGTTGCAATCCGTGGCATCACCCATCCATCCAAAATTAACAGCAATTGGTTTAGAAACTTGATCACATTGAATTACAACTTTATTGTTTTTGATATAAGCTTTAGCAAAATAAAACTTTTTGGTCAGCTCCAGCTATTTCAAAACCTTTGATGTATCCATACTTATCTATTGTCATTAACCCTGAACCAATATTATCAAATGAAATTTCAATCTGATTGTCAATAATTTGCATTGATTTGAAAGTTGGACCTGAGGCAACTACCGAATAATTATAGGTCTTATTTAAAGCCAATGCAGCCAATCTTTTACCTACATCTTGCTTATTGGTTGGATGAATATCATTGGGAATCCCAATATCAGTGGTTACAACCATTCCTGTGTTGGGTACTTTTAAGGTATTGGTTTGAGCTTCTCTTAGTTCTGCCCAACTACAGCCATCATTACTATTTCCTGAAGCATAAAAAGTTGCTAATTGAACAAAATAAAAAGGAAAATCATTTTGCCATTTTTTTCGCCAATCTTCAATTAATAGTGGAAAAGAAAGGTTGTATTGAGCCGCTCTACCTGCATTTGATTCCCCCTTGATACCATAAAACTCCTTTGATAGCAAAGGGAATAATGGGTTCGATCATTGCATTATAACAAAGGGATGGAAAGGAGTTTTCACTAACAGATTGCTTAATAGATTCTATTTGAAATTTCCAATTTCCAGAAAGTGATTTTGTATATTTTCCAAAATTGAGCTGCAAAGTGGAAGTATCACCATAAATGCCTCCGCCGCCGCCATTATCAGTCACTTTTACAGCTATGCAATTTTCGCCCTTCATTAGGATACCTTTCGGAATTTTATATTTCCTAGGTTCATTCCAAACTTTTGTTTCTCCGATTTTCAACCCATTCACATAGGTAATATCTTCATCATCAATCATTGCCAACTCCAAAACAGCTTCATTTTCAATGTCTTGTTCAGTCAAATTAATTGTTTTTCTGAACCAAACTATTCCATCCAGGTCTCCAATCTTCTGAGACTCCCATTGATTGGGTAATTTCATAAATGGCCAACTAAAATCATCAAAGTGAAGCAATTGAAATTCATTCGTTTTCAAATTATTCAAACGATTGCCCTGAATGGCTTCGATTCTGGGTGCCCACTTTTGTAAATTTATTTTTGCAAATGAATCTAAATTCACGATAGGCATTTTTTGAATCATTTCTTTAAATTCAGGGCTTGACTCAAATCCAGATCGGCTAATCCAAGTCTCAATATTAGTTCCTCCCCAAGAACTATTGATTAATCCAATTGGAACTTTTATTTTTTCATATAAATTCTTTGCAAAAAAATATCCTGCTGCAGTGAAATTTCCAACTGTTTTTGGGCTACAAATTTCCCAATTGCCTGTTTTGCAATTATTTAATGGTACAGAACTGATTTGGTGTTCGAATTTGACATGTCTGATTTGGTCATTTGCCGCATTTTGAATTTCAATTTTGGCATTATTTGATTGCCCTACTGTCCATTCCATATTGGATTGACCACTACAAAGCCAAACATCGCCAACCAATATATTAGAAATCACAATTTTATTAGTGCCAATTACTTCCAAAGTGAATGGACCAAATACAGAAACAGAATCCAAAAGTATTTTCCAGTTTCCCAAGCTGTCCGCAATGGTAGATTTGGATTGGTTGTAAAAATTTATTTGTATCGATTCATTGGCTGCAGCCCAACCCCAAATAGGTATTTTTGTGTTTCGCTGCAAGACCATATTATCAGAAAAGAAATTGGGTAAACTTACTGTTGCATTTGCAAGTGTTCCGTAAAATAGAAATAGTATTAAAAAAAATCTATTCATTTCAATCCATTAATTCAAAATTGTCTTTTAATCGAATATCTTTCGAAGATGCACCCATCATAATTTCAAATTCTCCTGGTTCTGTTACCCACTTCAAATCACTGTTGAAAAAAGATAATTTTTCTTTATCAATTTTAAATTTAAGCAATTTACTTTCTCCTTTTTTCAGAAAAACCTTTTGAAAATCTTTCAGTTCTAAAACAGGTCGAGAGACAGATGCAACTTTGTCTCTAATATACAACTGAACAATCTCTTCACCATCATAATTTCCAGTATTTTTTATCCACATGGATACTTCCAATTCTTCTTGTTTTTTGATTTTATGTTTTGACAACTTTAGTTGGCTATAATCAAAGGTTGTGTAACTTTTTCCAAAACCAAATTCATATTTTGGATAAATCGACAAATCCAAATAGGACGAATTATAAATGTGATTATCATCAGAATTGGCTGGTCTTCCAGTATTCAAATGATTATAATAAATAGGAATTTGACCGACACTTCTAGGAAAAGTAATCGTCAATTTTGCAGAAGGATTGTAATCACCAAAAAGAACATCTGCAATAGCATTTCCCGCCTCAGAACCTAGCCACCAAGTATATAAAATCGCATCTGCATTATCCGCTATTTCATTGAATATCAAAGGTCTGCCAGCATTAATAAGAACAACAATTGGTTTTCCCAACTTTTTCAAAGCAACAAATAATTCTACTTGAACACCAGGAATTACAATATTACTCCTACTTTTCGCTTCTCCACTAAGGTCTCTTCTTTCCCCAATACTTAAAATAATAATTTCGGATTCATTTGCAATTTTAATTGCTTCATCAAATCCTGACTTATCTGTTCCTTCTATTTCGCAACCTTTGGCATACAATATTTTACAGCTATTCCCTACTTTATTTTGCAAACCTTCCCATTGAGAAACAATAAAATTAGAATCCACACCGGGTAGTTCGACATCCCAAAAACCTTTGTTTTGCAATAAAGGTTTCACTAATGGACCGATAAAAGCAATAGATTTTGTATTTTTAGAAAGTGGTAAAGTGTTATTTTCATTTTTGAGCAATACAATACTTTTTGAGCTGATATTTCTTGCTATTTTAGCATGTTCAGGATTATTCAATTCTTTAATTTCTCTATCTTTCGAACAATATTTGAAAGGATCATCAAACAATCCTAACTCAAATTTCTTTGTTAAAATTCTTTTAACTGCATCATCCACCAACTGAATATCCACTTTTTTTTCTTTCACTAACTGCGCCAAATTGTTTTTATAACATCTGCTTTCCATATCCATATCACTTCCAGCTGTAATGGCACTCAATGCAGCTTCATATTCATTTTTTACGGTACCATGATTAATCATTTCACCTATGGATCCCCAATCACTCACCACAAATCCCTTGAAATTCCATTTTCCTTTCAATATTTCTCTTTGCAATTTTTTGTTACCTGTTGCAGGAATTCCATTGATATCGTTAAACGAATTCATCAAAGTGGCAACTCCAGCATCCACAGCTGCTTTAAAGGGTGGCAAATAGGTTTCGTATAACATCCTATCACTCATATCAACAGAATTGTAATCTCTACCACCCATTGCTGCGCCATAGGCAGCAAAGTGTTTCGCACAAGCCATTATTGAATTTGTTTCACCCAACTTATTGCCTTGAAATCCTTTAACTCTAACTTTTGCAATCAAAGCACCTAAATAAGTGTCCTCTCCAGCTCCTTCCATCACTCTACCCCATCGAGGATCTCTAGCGATATCCACCATCGGTGCAAATGTCCAATGAATGCCGCTTGCACTAGCTTCAATTGCAGCAATTCTAGCAGATTGTTCCATTGCTTCCAAATCCCAACTGCAAGATTCTGCAAGTGGAATTGGGAAGGTGGTTTTGTAACCATGAATTACATCTTG
This sequence comes from Saprospiraceae bacterium, assembly GCA_016710625.1. Classification (GTDB taxonomy): domain Bacteria; phylum Bacteroidota; class Bacteroidia; order Chitinophagales; family Saprospiraceae; genus JADJVK01. The sequence goes on along the minus strand of JADJVK010000010.1, from coordinate 46,473 downwards.
ACCAAAAAGTAAAGGAATTTTTAACCTAGATTGCATTGCTAATTCCTGCCAACTCCTTGTCCTTTCAACTCCTAAACAATTCAATAATGAGCCAACTTGACCTTTTTTGATTTGATCTGCTTTATTATTATCAATAGTAGGTGGACCCGTCGCTGTATTATCATCATTGTATTGATTCAGTTGTCCAATTTTTTCTTCAAGAGTCATTTTTTTTAATAACTCATTCACTTTCTTTTCTATCGTTAGATTTTGAGAAAAGATATTGGTTGATAAAATACAAAAAATTATTGCTAAATATATTTTAGTCATTTTTGAAAATTATTTCTGATAGATTCTTACATAATCAATTTCGAAAATATTTGGGAAAATAGTATTATCAATTTCTCCTCCCCAATTTCCTCCAATTGCTAAATTTAAAATGAAATAGTATGGCTTATCAAATGGCCAACCCTCATTATTTGTTTTGCGACCATTTTCCCCTTTTTTAGATTCATACACCATTTTATTATCAATAAAAAATTGTATGGATTGCTCATCCCATTCAATTCCATAAACATGAAATTGATTCGAGACTTCTGCTACTTTACCAAAATGAGTAATTTGAGTATGTTTAATATGATTGTATAAAAAAGTATGCAATGAATTGTGAATGGTATTTGGATCTTTTCCAACGTGTTCCATTATATCTATTTCACCACAAAGGGGCCAGTCCTCGGTATTCGTACGAATAGAATTTGGAAGCATCCATATAGCGGGCCAAGAGCCTTTTCCACTTGGAAGTTTAGCCCTACATTCTATTTTTCCATATTGCATGGAAAACTTTTCATAGGTGGTCAATTTTGCCGAAGTATAATTTGATTGCTCCATTTTATGCTGCAATGCAATTATTTTTAGTGTTCCATCCTTTACTTTCACATTATTGGAATCTGCATAAGTATAGAATTGAGCTTCATTATTTCCCCAACCATGCCCACCAACATCATAACTCCATAGAGAAGAGTCTGGCAACCCAGCATAATTAAATTCGTCGCTATAAACAAGTTTCCAACCTTGATGAATTAAAGAATTTTTCTCCACATCAGCTAATAATTCTGGTTCATTGGTGGTAATAAAATCAAAATTATTGGCAACCGCCCATTCCATTTCCTTTTGGTCATTGACAGTCCAGACATTTAGAAGTATTCCATTTTCTCTTGCTTCCTTTAACCAATTCGGGTGATAATTATAGGCTTCATAATGATAGTCTGCTCCTTTTATTCCATCTGCTTTCAATTGTTTGGGCGATTTGTCTCCAGCTAAATAATAGGTTATTGCTTTTTTATCTTTTTTAGCAATTTCATTTAGCATATTATAATCAAAACTAATAAATTCTAAATATTGATTTACTTTCATTTGATTAACTAAATCAAGTACTTTATTTACTATTTTCAATCCTCTTTCTTTGCTTATTTCTGAAGGTTTTATTTCACAAATTAGTTTTGTGATTTGATTGTTATGAGTTCCATAAGTCAGATATTCTCTAAGAGTAGGCAACTTTTCTCCATTACTCAACTTATAGTGAATCAATTCATTATATTTGGTTTTTTCAATTTCTAAATCATGAAATTTTGGGTCATGATTGATTATCAAAGAATCATCTAAAGTCATTCTCACATCAAACTCTGAACCTACATATTTTGAAATAATAGCTTGATGTAGTGATGCAATTGAATTTTCAGGAAAACTATTTTTCTTCCAAGCACCACGATGAGCAATAATCCGTTTAAGAGCAATATCAATATTATTATTTATATCCTTCTTTTTATATGCACTTGAACAGGCAATAAAAAAAACAACATTTATCCAAAAGAAATATTTCATTTTCATTTTATTTATTGAAATACTCTCACATAGTCAACAAACATTCTCTGTGGGAATACGGTAGTTGAAGGTGGAGTTCCAGGCCATTTACCGCCAACTGCAACATTGAAAATAAAGAAGAAATTGTCATTAAATGGATAATTAGCCGTACCAACTGTTGCTTTTGAAACGGTACAAAAATATTCATCATCCACATACCATTTCATACTATCCTCTTGCCAAATTAAAGAAAACACATGAAATTTTGAAGAAAAATCACCACTTGCAAGATTGTATTCTGAGCCAAATGATTTTGTACCACCAGTTGCTTGTTTCCAATGTGCAGTTCCATATGTAGTACTTGGATGACTCCCTACTAATTCCATAATATCTATTTCACCACATGCTGGCCAACCAATGGAGGAAATATTTGAACCAAGCATCCAAAGAGCAGGCCAAATACCTTGACCAACTGGTAATTTTGCTCGAATATCAATCCTACCATACTTAAATGTTTTTTTATTTTGAGTAGTCATTCTCCCTGAAGTATAGCCAAAACCATTAACATATTCCTTTCTAGCTTCTATAATTAAATTACCATTTGATACAAAAGTGTTGGTTGGCTTATTGGTATAATATTCTAATTCATTATTTCCCCAGCCACCTGATCCATTTCCTAATTCTTGATTCCAAGTGTTTAAATCCAAAGCATTTCCATTGAATTCATCACTCCAAACTAAATTGTAACCAGAATAAGAATTCGGAGTTGTATATCCAGTATTATCAGTTTTAATATTTGGTGCATTTTCAGTTAAAATAATTCCTTTAGCATCAGCAATATCAATTGTACAATCTTTTGGATTTGAAAGCTTTACATTAAAATAGAGATTGGGTTGTCTTAATTTTTCCACATCTCCAAGAAGTTCAGCATCAAAAGTGGCAAAGGTTTCTCCAATTGGAATTGTAACAGTTCCTGTTTTATTTGTATAATCTTTATTGGCAAGTGCAGTTCCATATGTCAGACTGTAATCTACTGAAACTGGGACAGTTGTAATTTTATCAATATATACAAAAAACTTTAGATTTGTTTTCTGCTCACTTCTTTCCGATTGTACATCCTGAATTCCAACTTTTGGAACATATGCAGCAGGTCCAGTATCTTTTGTTTTAGTACATGCTACAATTAATATAATTAAACTACTAATAATCAATCCCCATTTTAACATATTCCAATATTTTATAAAAAATTGATAATCAAAACAAAAAACAAAAGAAATAGAGGAAAAATCCCTCTATTTCAATTTATTTACTTTATTCTAAAAATTCCAAATTGATTAATAATTAGGATTTTGTGGTAAGCTTGAAATATCCACTTCCTTCTGAGGAATTGGGAATAATTCATGTTTGCCCTTCACAAAACCTTTCAATACTTTTTCTGCCTGACCAGTTCTAACTAAGTCGAAAAATCGATCCCCTTCCATAGCCAGCTCCAATCTTCTTTCATCCCAAATTGCTTGAGTAAGTGCTGTACCTGATAGATTAATATTATGATTTTTATCACCAAAAGCTCTTTCTCTCACTTTGTTTAAATAAATCAAAGCTTTAGCATCTCCACCAGTACCTCTATTATTTGCTTCAGCAGCTAATAATAAAACGTCTGCCAATCGAAGAATTCTATGATTATTCAAATAGTTAATTTCAACTTGGCCACTTGTTTCACCCTTTCTTGGATGATACTTTTGGCTGTATAATCCTGTATTCTTATAAGGAGCAACTTGATAAGCTATATTATAATTAGGATGAGCTGCTTTATATGCATCAATATCTAAAATTGTAGCATCTTTACGTTGATCACCAGAAACATATTTTGCATTTAATTCTTGTGTAGGTAATAATGTACTCCATCCTGGTGCATAAGGGCTGTCTCCAGATAAACCTCTAATTCCACATTGTTGAACCGCATAATTTCCTTGACCTCTTGTCGCTCCACCCCAATTCCAATATGGAGTTAAATTAGAATATTGTACTTCAAAAATTGATTCAGGACCATTTTCTCCTGTTGCAAGAAACATACTTGCAAAATTTTGAACTAATGTATATGGTCCATTAATTACATTTTCCAAAACTGCTGCTGCTGCATCAAATTTATTTTCATACATCATCACTTTTCCTAAAAGAGCTTGAGCAGCATATTTTGTAATTCTTCCTGGATCACTAGCAGTATTTGGTAAAACTGCAATTGCTTTGTTCAAATCAGCTTCTATTTGAGCATAAACTTCCGTTTTACTTTTTCTACTTAATGATTTTGAGTCAGTTACACCCAATCTTTTGTCAGTAAATAAAGGAACATCACCAAAAAACTTCACTAAAGTGAAATAGTAATAAGCTCTTAAGAAGTAAACTTCGCCATAAAGAGGCTCTTTACCAGAAAAATTGATTGCTTCACCAGCTGGATTAGCATCTTTGAATTGTGTAAGATAATTAGCTCTATTAATTCCTTCATAGCTTGCTTTCCAAATTTCTGTTAAATAATCATTGATTGGGGTATGTGTAAAGTCATCAATTTGTTGCAATCCTAAAACATCTGATGCACTTTCACCACCCGAAACAGCATTATCAGAAGCAATATCAGCAATTACATAGGCTTGATTGAGCCATTGCATTGGTGTATAAGTACTTACCACCATCGTTTGATAATCTGAAGCTGTCTTCAAATAGTCCAAATCTGTTATTTTATAATCATCATGAGGATTATAATCAATCCATTTTGTACAGCTTGTGTTAATTACAATGATAGTTATTATTAAAAATATATATTTTAAATTTTTCATAACTTAATTTATTTTAAAAAATTAAATAATCAATTAAAATTTTGCATCTAATCCAATAGCCCAAGTTCTTGCCTGAGGATAAGCACCTCTATCTACACCTGTATCAAATATTCCACCAGGAATTTCTGGATCAAATCCAGTATATTTAGTGAATGTGAAGGCATTTTTAACTTGGAAATAAACTCTTAAATTTTTGATAATCTTATTTTTGAAAATATCTGGTGAAAGAGAATAACCTAATTGAATATTTTTGATTTTCACAAATGAACCATCCTCCACATATCTATCAGAAACTCTATTATTGCTATTTGGATCCAAAAATGAATATCTAGGATTTTTTGCATCATTTGTTGATAATGGCTCTGTCCATCTATTCAAAATTGCTCTCTCTTTATTAGTGAAATTTGAATTTCTGTCAAAAGCTTTGAACACTTCATTTCCATATGATAAATATGTATAAACGCTGAAGTCAAAATTTTTGTATTGTAATCCTAGATTCCAACCCATCGTGAAGTCAGGAAATGGACTTCCAATTTTTGTTTTATCTCTATCATTAATAACTCCATCTTTATTCATATCAACATATTTGATATCTCCTGCTCTAGCACCATTTTGTGTTGGAGCTGAAAGCACTTCACCATCATATTGAAATAATCCATCAGTTTTATACCCGAAAAAATAACCTGGTTCGTAACCAGCTTGAAATCTAGTAACATTTTGAGAAGCTCCATTAAAATAACCACCACCAAAAATTATTGAAGTACTATCTTCATTGGTTTTAGTTACTAAATTATTTGCTTTTGTAAATGTAATTGAAGTATTAAATTTAAAATCTTTACCAAAATTATCATTATAACCTAAAGTTAAATCAACTCCACTAGTTTTAGTAGATCCGATATTTGCATCTGGCGTTCTTGCAGTTCCTAAATATAGAGATAAAGCAGATTGGAAAAGCAATCCATCCACACTTCTTTGAAAGTAATCAGCTGTTAAATTGAATTTACTCTTCCAGAAATACATATCAAAACCAATATTTGCTTGTTTTTGTCTTTCCCATTTCAAACCATCATTATTGAAAGACCCTACAGTAGAACCTAAGAAAAATGTTGAACCGAAAGTATAACCATTATTATTAACATCAGAATAATTTGGTCCTCCCGATACAATACTTACAAACTGAGGACTCACATTTTCATTTCCAGTTATACCATAACTACCTCTAATCTTTAAATAATCCACAAAATTATTCTTGAAAAAATCTTCACTCGATACAATCCATCCTAAAGATCCTGAAAGGAAATTACCAAACTTATTTTTTGTACCAAAAGCAAATGAACCATCTCTTCTTGTTGACAATGATGCTAAATATTTATTATCATACTCATATATCAATCTTCCAAAATAGGATAAATTTTTTCTAAAATATTGATAATTACTTGCTGTAAAAGCACTTGTATTCGTAGCAGTATTAACTCCAGTTGCACTAGTAATATCTGCAAATTCCCAAGAATTAAAAGGAACATCTTGTCTTGATTCACTAAATCCATCTCCTAAAACTTTAGAAATCGACATACCTAGAACAGTTTCAAAATGGTTTTTGGTATCTGCATCAAAATTGTAATTGAAGAAGTTTTCAAAATTATAATTTGATGCTGAATTTTTATATTCATTTACACTATTATGTCTTCCATCTACTTGGTTTCCTTTACTGTCTAATGAATTTTCTACATTATTCACACCCCAAAATACTAAAGGAGTAAAACTTTTACCTATTTGATTAAAATTGGTATATCCTAATCTACTCGTAAATCTTAAATCCTTCAAAATTTCATATTGCAATTCTACTTTTCCATACAATTTGTCTCCATCATTAACATTATAAGTATTTGCTAATTTTGTAAGCGGATTCAATATTTCTGAAAGCAATTTTTTACTATATCCATATTTACTAACTACAGAAGTATCAGTATTTAAAACTGGAACGGTTGGGTCATAATTCAAAGCACTACCTAAGATAGAATTGAAAGAATTTTCTTGAATTCCTTTGTTTTTAATATTGGTGTAACTCGTATTTACAATTAACTTTAATTTAGAAGTTAAATCAATCCCTAAATTAACCGTTCCATTCAAACGATTAAAATTAGATTTGTCGGTTCCGCCAACGATACCACCTTGACCCAAGTAGCCTCCAGAAACAAAATAATTAATTTTGTCACTTGAGCCACTTGCAGATAAATTATAAGATTGAATAGCAGCTTTTTTAAATACTTCATTTTGCCAATTTGTGCCAGTACCCAAGCTATTGATATCTTTAAAAACTAATTCACCACCAGAAGAAGTGCTTCCTTCATTCATAATGATACCATATTCAGTAGCATTCAACATAGATATTGTTCTTTGAACTTCTTGAATACCATAATAAGTATTTAAAGAAATTTCGGCATCTTTTCCCTTTTTTCCTGACTTAGTGGTTACTACAATTACTCCATTACCACCTTTAACACCATATATTGCAGTTGTTGCTGCATCTTTTAGTACGTTAATAGATTCGATATCAGCAGAATTAATTGCACTTAAATCATCAATAGATTGGATAACTCCATCTACTACAACTACAGGCTCAGTACCTGTATATGAAGGAATACCTCGAATCAAAACAGTAGGTTTACTTCCCGGAGAACCGCCTTGTACTACATTTACCCCAGAAGCTCTACCCTGAATTGATTCTTCTAACCTTACAGGTTTCAACCTTTGTACTTCAGATTCTTTTACTGAAGAAATTGCACCAGAAACTCTAGTAACTTTTTGAGTTCCATAACCAATCACCACAACTTGTTCTAAAACTTTAGCATCACTATTTAATTTTATTTCCAAATTTGATGAATTATTGACTGGAACTTCTAGACTTTCATAACCAATGTAGCTTACAACCAAAACTGCATTTTCATTCGATACAGTAATGGAGAAGTCTCCATTATAATCAGTTATAGTTCCATTTTTAGTATTTTTCTCAAGTAATGTAGCACCAATAAGTGCTTCTCCTGTTTTACTATCTTTGACATTTCCTTTAACGGTAAAGTCAAAAAAATTACTATTTGAATAGCCATCATTAGAAAATATCAATATCATAAAAAATATTGAAAGGAACGAAAGTGCCTTGGGTTTTAATAGTTTAAAGATTTGTATTTGATTTAGCATATCTAGAATTTAGTTTAATTTTTCTTCTACAAGAGATTAGAAATAATTTCAATATTAAAATATTTCTAATAAAAGCCGAAAATACAATTAATTTTTAAAAATCAAAATTCCGCCTAATATCATAGATTGATTTTGGTATATTTTAAAATATAATTTTAATTTAAGTGGAACGAAAATAAAAGATGGGAACTAAAAAACGTATATTTTTTACTACGTCAAAACTACTACATCACTATTACATTACTACTACAATAGGTCTATGTTTGAATTATTTAACAAAAAAGTACTAAATTGAATATATACTAATATCTACTGAATAATATTAAATCAAATTTTTAAAAATAAAATTGAATTATTAAAAATTACTAAAGTAGTCATTCAAATTTATCTCATTTGCCAAGTCCAATTTTTTCCTAAGTCTATATCTATTAGTTTCTACACTTCGTGTTGAAATGTTCATCAACTTAGATATTTCCTTGCTGGTTAGATTAATTCTTAAATAAGCACAAAGTTTATATTCATTTGAACTCAATTGAGGGTGTTTTTCTTTTAGTCTTTTGAAGAAATCATTATGAATATTATCAAAACTTTGGATAAAATTGTCCCAATCTGAGTCAATTTTTGCATCATGCTGCACCATTTTTAATATGTTCTCTATCTCTTGATGTATTTCAGTATTCTTACTACTCTTCTGATTTAACTTATTCAAAGCTAAACGAATGGTATTCATCATTTCATTTTTTTGTGTAATATGTAAGGTGGCTGAAACTAATTCTTGATTTTTATGTCGAATCTCAGCTTCTAAATATTCTCTTTGAAGTTTATGAAGGTTTTCTTCACTTTGGCTTACATTTTTCAAATGCACAGCTTCACGTTGTTCATGTAATTGAACAATTGATTTTTTCTCTGTTGAAAATTTTCGCTGTTGTCTTTTCAAAATATAATACATGCAAGAAAAAAACAATATAAAGTAAATAAAGTAAGCATAATTCGTTCTATACCAAGGTGCTAATATTTTAAATTTATACCTAATTTCATCACTGATTTCGCCATAATGATTTCTTGCTTTTAATATAAATGTATAATTCCCAAATGGTAAATTACTCAATTGCAAACTGTTATCATTGCTCCACTCAGACCATTTCAAGTCTGCACCTTCTAAAAAATGGGTGTATTGAATCAATTCATTTTCTGGATAATCTGGCGATGAATAACTGATTTTTAAAGAGTTTTGATTACAAGATAAAACGATTGGTGATAAATTATTCATTAAATGTCCACCATATAATATAGAGTCTTTTTCACCTTTTAATGAAATATTATTGATTAAAACTCTTATTTTTTTGTTTCTTAAATCATATTTACTTTGGTCAAAATTGATGAATCCTTTTTCAGTAGCAAAAAAGACATTTTGGCTATCAACAGGAAGAATAAATTGAAATCCTTCAGTTAGTTTATTAGTTAATTCTGGAATGACTTGTTTGTTTATTTTCTTTTCAAATGGCTGATTATCAACCTTTAAGCAACCAACATTTTTATTAGTTACATACCAAATATTATCATTCTTATCTTGATATAAATATTTTAGAATTTCATCTTTATCGATATATTTTTCAAATTCTTTATTAGTTAAAAAGCTATCAGATTTAGTTGAATAATCAAATAAATTCGAATTTGTGCCGAAAACCAGTTTCTTATTTAAAGAGAAAATATTATTATTTAAAGAATTCGGTAAGCCATTAAGTCCATTATAATATTTACTATTTATAGTGTTGTTTTCAGTGTTAATTTGAATATTGAATAATCCGTGATACGGATGTGCCATCCAAAATGTACCATCTAAGTTCTTCATAAGTATTCTACTACTTTCAGAAAAACCGCCTAATCTAGATTTTAATGCCCATTGATTATTATGTAAATCGAACAATGCCAATCCATTATAATGACCTGCAAGAGCTGTTGTTGGATTAATATTTATGAATTTCCAGACTCCTTTAAGATCAGCAATTTTAGTAGCAGTATTATTTTCAATTTGAAATGCACCTTCATGGTGACCCATCAAAAATTGGTTTCCTACATTATTTAAACTCCAAACTTGACCTTCAGAATTTTTTACAATTGAAAATTTCTGAGCATTTAATGGCGAATAATAGTTTTTCCAATCAGTATAATACAATCCAGTATTGGTTCCAAAATATATTTTATTTTTGTTGACACCAATTGTATATCCAGTTCCTTGCAAATCTCCGTCAGGATAAAAAGTTGTAAATGGGGAGTTAATATTTATTAAGTCTATTCCATTATCGGTACCAGCCCAAAGTACATTCGAAGAACTTAAATATAAACTGAGTATTGTATTATTTTGAAGTCCACTTTTTTTATTAATATGTTGTAGAATTTTCTTATTTTCGTCAATGATAACGATTCCATTCAGTACAGTTCCTAAAGCAATCTTTTTGTTTTGAATATATTCAGCTGAAAAAATTATATTCTTTTTCAAAAATTCATCATCAGAAGTTTTCCAATTTGATAAATTATTGTTTACTAAACTAAAAATTCCATTTTTATAAGTTGTAATTAATACGGTATCTTTTGCAAAATTAATTATTGAGGAAACCTGACCTTTTATATTATTCAAATATTCCAATTTGATAATTTCATTATGGTCGATTTTATAGAAATTGTAATGGTCATCTTGAAAAACAGTATAGTTATTCAAGACTCCAAAGTATAAAATGGTATAATTGTGATTTAAAATCTTTTGGATTTTGTTGTCAAAGTAACAAAATATTTGATTGTCAGATCGATAATATACCTTATTATCTAAAACTTTGATATCCCATATATCTCCAAAGTTTTGATCACTTGGTTGTAGTAGTTTTTTTATCGATTGATAGGTAAGATTTCCATTAAAATCTGGCTCGAAATATCCAAAATCACCTTGCCCACCGACATATACTTTATTATCATCGTTACTTAATGCAACAGATCGGATGATAGTACCATTAGTAATTGGATAGGTAACCCAACTTGATCCATTATACTCTAATAATCCATAATTATTTGCAAACCAGACAATTCCATTTTTGCTTTCAACAATATCCCAAGTTTGAGTCCCACCTTTATATTGATTTTTTTTAAAATTAATACAAGATGGATTACCTAAGTTAGCAGATTGGCTAAGTAATTGTATATTACAATAAAACAATATTAAAAAAAATATAATATGTTTAAATAAGATATTTGATTTCAAATAAAATAATTCTTTAATTTAATTCAATTAAGTTTTTCATCAATTTACATGCACTAAAACAAGAGAATACAAAAATTATATTTTTTTGTAGTGGTAATGTAGTAGTGCAAATATAGACATAATTTTCTATTGTAGTGGTATTGTTGTAGTAATTTATTACTTTAAATTCATTTGCATTTCATAATTTCGTTTCGACATTTTTATTCATCTAAAAATATTATTTTAATTAAAGGACTTTTATTGAAAGTTAAATTTTAAAAAATTATGAAAAAAAGGTTTTTACAACTTGGATCTGCAATTTTTATTGCAACATTGTTAATTATGACTAATGCATGTAAAAAAACTGTATTAGAGGTATTAGCGGGATATACTTATAGTGTTGACGCTAATGATTTTCGTAAAATAACATTTACTAATGCGTCTCAAAATGCTACAACTTACAAATGGAATTTTGGTGATGGTCAAACATCTACTGAAGCGAACCCAGTACATACATTTAGTACTGAAGGAACTTATCAAGTACAATTAACTGCTACTGGTAGTGGTGGAGACGATGTTTCTACTCAAACATTAATAATCAAAGATGCTAATAAAGATTTAACAGCATTGGCTGGAACTGATAGCAAAACTTGGAAATTATTAAGAAAAGTAGCTCCAAACAGATGGCCACTTGAAGTTGGTCCATATAATGCTGCTGAAGTTGGAAAAATTGACAAATCTACAGTTTGGTGGGCAATGGGAAAACATAATGACGAAATTGCTAATAGACCTTGTCGTATGAATGATGAATTTACTTTCTACAGAAATGGAGATTACAAATTCGATGATAAAGGTGACTTTTGGGTTGAAGGAAATGTTTATGCTAAACCAGATAATATCTGTGCAGCAGCAACAGCTGCTAATATGAAAGGTGTTAATGGAGAAGATTTAACTAAATGGGGATCTGCAACAAATAAATTCTCAATCTCTGGTACAAAATTAACTGTTACTGGTTTAGGAGCTTGGGTTGGTCTTTCAAAAGTTGGAACTGATGTAGAAAACAAAGTACCTCAAGCTTCGGTAACTTATAATATTATAAAATTAACTGATGGCGATGTTGATACTTTGATGTTAGAAGTTCACTACAAATTTGCTGCAGCTGATGCTAATCCTGGAGGAACTTGGAAAATGATCTTAGTTCATTATGATGATCCAACTAAAGAACCTGCAATTCCTAGTGCAGCTCCTAAAGGTGCTTATTCTTATGCAGTTTCTGGCTTAACAGTAGCTTTCACTAATACAACAACTGGAGCAACATCTTATGCATGGGATTATGGTGATGGAAAAACATCAACAGTTAAAGAAGAATCTCATACTTATGCAGCTGGTGGATTCTATACAGTGAAAATGACAGCTAAAAATGCTGGTGGAGAATCAGTTGTAACAAAAGAAATTTTCATTACAAATCAAGTTGTAACTGATGCAATTTTACAAGGTGCTTCTTGGAAAGTAAGAGTTGATAATAATTCTATTTTCGTTGGACCAGCTTTAGGTGATGGTTCATGGTGGTCATGTCCAAAAGCTAATTTAGATGGAACAGCTACTGGTCCTGATAATTGGTCATGTATGGCTAATGATGAATTTATTTTCAAAGCAGGTGGTGTTTATGAATACAAAGCTAATGGTGATGTTAGAAATGATGGCTATATGGGTACAACAAATGGCTGTAAGAATGAAGCTGATTTAACAGGAAATGCTGCTGCATTCAATTCTGGAGTTCATGCATATGCATTTACTGCTCCATCTGGTAATAATAGAGCAACTATTACTTTAACTAATGGTGCAAAGGGTGCAGCTTTTATTGGTTTCTATAAAGGTTACTATGGAGGTGAGAACTCTGATGGAACTAAAGCTCCTAATGGTGGTAATGCTACCAACAAATATGAAGTTATTGGATATGCTAAGAATGGTACTAAAGAATATTTAGTAGTTTCTGTTGATATATCAGCTAAAAATGATGGTTCAGCTGCTTGGTCAACTGTATTATACAGATAATTAGTAATTTGATGATGAGGTTGTTTATTCCATTGTGAATTAAACAACCTCATTTTTCTCCAATTTCCACTTCTTTTGGTTGCCTATCAACTATTGAAATCCAACCTGTCTTTTTGCTAAATATTCAATTAAATAATTTTAGTTATGAAAATAAAATTTACATTTCTATTTTTCATTACTTGCTTACCTTTTATAATTATTGCTCAAAACATAAAAGGTACAGTAACTGATGCAACAAAATCTCCACTAATAGGAGTATCCATATTATTAAAAGGTACAAATACTGGAACTGTTACTGATTTAGATGGTAATTTTAGTATTGATGCAAAAAGTGGAGTTTTGGTTTTTTCATATATAGGATATATCACTCAAGAAATTAATATTTCTGGCAAACAAGATCTAAATGTTCAATTAGAAGAAGATAACAAAGTGTTAAATACACTTGTCGTAGTTGGATACGATCTTCAGAAGAAAAAGGAGATAACCTCTTCAGTAGTTGTAATTGATGAAAAAGCATTAAAAGATAGACCAATGGTCTCTGCTGCTGAAGCATTACAAGGTAAAGCAGCTGGAGTACAAGTTACTCAACCCTCTGGAAAACCAGGAGGGGACATAGCAGTTAGAGTAAGAGGAGCTACCTCTGTATTAGCAGGAAACGAACCACTATATGTGGTGGATGGCGTACCCACTACTGATATTAGAGGATTAAATCCAATAGACATTTTAACGATGACTGTTTTAAAAGATGCCTCTTCCTCTGCAATTTATGGAGCTAGGGCAGCAAATGGCGTTGTTTTAATCAGTACAAAAAGAGGAAAAGCAGATGCACCAGTTGCAAGATTTAATACATATTATGGTGTTTCATATTTAAGAAAAACGATTGATGTATTGACTACCAAAAAATACAGAGAATTGATGGTAGAATTGAACCCAAATAATATAGATGTTATTACATCCAATAATTCAGATTGGAGTAGCCAAGTATTTGGACAAGGAAATATCCAAAATTATCAATTATCTTTTTCAGGCGGTACCGAAAAATCAAGATATTTTGTATCTGGTGGATATTTAGATAATAATGGAATTATAAAACCCTCCAAATTCAATAGATATTCTATTAGAATGAATTTAGATAATCAATTAAACACTTGGTTGAAATTGACAACAAATGTAAATTTATTACAATCCAAAACAAAAGACACACCTGACAATGCAAGTTCAGGAAGAGGTGGTGTAATTATGAGTGCTTTAAATACACCACCATTCCTTCGAGTATATAAATCAGATGGAAGTGGTTGGTTTGACCCAAATCCATTCCAGCCATCTTGGGAAAACCCTATTGCCTATATGCAAGGTGCTGATCAATTAGTTACAGATACAAGAGTATTTGGAAATATTAGTGCCGAAGCAAACATAATTGAAAATTTAACTGCAAAATCTACAATTGGAATAGATCTAAATAATCATGAGTGGGATTACTATTTAGATCCAATTAGAACTACTTATGGAAGAAGTCAAAATGGAATTGGTAGATCTGATAAAAATACTAACAAAACATGGCTTTGGGAAAACACATTATTATACAAAGAAAGTAGAGGGAATCACAATTATTCATTATTAGCCGGTTCAAGTTTACAAAAGAATAATTATAATGATACTTATGCATTTGGCTATGACTTTCCTAAAGATACAAAAGTTAAAACTTTAAATGCTGCAAATGTAACAGATGGTACTTCTTTTAGAACTGAATGGGCTTTAGCCTCTTTTTTTGGAAGATTTACATACGATTATAAAAGTACCTATTTATTTACTGCCAGTTTCAGAAGAGATGGCTCCTCTAAATTATCCAATCCTTGGGGAACAATGCCAGCAGTTTCAGCTGGATGGAGAATTTCTGAAGAGAAGTTCTTGAAAAATGTTAAAAACTTAGATGACTTAAAAGTAAGAATTGGATGGGGAATTAATGGTAATCAAGAAGGAATATCACCTTATGCTAAGTTAGGTCTTGTGACTTACTTTCCTAGAACACCTACAAATCCACCATCTGGACCTGGATTTGCCCAAACGAGCTATGGAAATCCAGATTTGAAGTGGGAAACTACCTCACAGACTAATATTGGTTTTGATTTAACTATGTTCAAATCAAGAATGCAATTAGCAGTTGATTTATATAATAAAAATACAAAAGATGTTTTATTAAATGTTCAATTACCAAGCTCTTTACCAATAAATAAATTCAAACGAATGCTGGTGAAATAAACAATAAAGGTATTGATATCAATTTATCTACTGCAAATTTTGTTGGTGATTTCAAATGGAATAGTGATTTCAATATTTCATTCAATAAAAATGAAGTTAAGTCTTTAAAATATACAGATATTTATTATTATGGAGTAATATATAGTAATAATCAAGATGTAAGTTTAGTGAAAAAAGGTTATCCTTTAGGAACTTTCATTGGTTACGTTTCTGAAGGTGTGGATCTTGAAACAGGAAATATGAAATATAAAGATGTAAATAAAATGGCATTTTTGATCCAGGAGATAGAACTACAATTGGCAATGGACAACCATTATTTACATTTGGGTTTACCAATAATTTTTCATATAAAAGATTCAGCTTAGATGTATTTTTCCAAGGTAGTTATGGAAATGACATCTATAATGCAACTAGAATTGACTTAGAAGGAATGTTTGATAGCAAAAATCAATCTACTGCAGTATTAAGAAGATGGACAATTAATAATAGAAATACTGATATCCCAAAAATAATTACCGATGGAAATTTATATAATGTGTATAATTCAAGCAGATTTGTAGAAGATGGTTCATATTTGAGATTAAAAGCAGTTACATTATCATATGATTTCAATATGCAAAAAATAAAAGCCATTAAAAAATTATCTGTCTATGCAACTGCTCAAAATTTATTAACCATTACTAAATATTCAGGGTTTGATCCTGAAGTAAATGCTTTTGGAAGAAGTGCTACAGAATTAGGAATTGATTATGGAACATATCCTCAGTCTATATCTATGATTTTTGGTGCTAACATTGAATTTTAATCCTTCATATTCTAAATTAATTTTAAAATGAAACAAATAAATTATATAGTAATATTTACTCTTTTAATTTTGTCTTCTTGCACAAAATTCTTAGATACTGAGCCAGTTTCTAATGGAATAGCAGTTGGAAACAACTCAAGTACAGTTGTTTTCAAAAATGCCTCAGAATTAGAAGCTGCATTAGCTGGAGCTTATAGTGATTTTAAAAATGAGTATTATCAATTGGATTATTTCGTAAATGGTGATGCACAATCAGATGATGCTTATGCTGGTGGAGACAATCCAGCAAATTTTCAAATTGACAATTTAAAATTAGATGCTACTAACTCAAATGTTAGTAGAGATTGGAGATATTTATACCAAACTATTGGAAAATGTAATAAAGTAATAAATAATGCTGATTCAGTAGTTGATGCAACCTTAACAAATGCAAGAAGAGCTGAAATTAAAGGGGAAGCATCTTTTATTAGAGCATTTATGTACTTCCAATTAGTTCAATTGTGGGGAGATGTGCCTTTGCAATTGAAAGATGTACAAACAATTAGTGCAGAGAAGCTTAGTGAAATTTACCCATTATTATTCCCTGCACGAAAATCTCAAGTTGAGGTTTACAAACAAATTAATGAGGATTTAAAATATGCTTTAGCAAATGTAAAACCAACAAACATAAATAAAGGTTATGTGACAACTGGAGCTGTGAATGCAATGTTAGCTAAAGTTGCTGCTACTCAACCTACTCCAGATTGGACAGTTGTAAAAAAATATTGCGATGATGTCATTGCTGGTGGTTACACATTACTTTCTGACTACAACTCATTGTGGGACAATGCAAACGAAAATTCAAATGAATCAATTTTTGAGATAAATTACTCAGGAGGAAGTTCAGATGGAAACTGGGGAGTAACAATATTTAGAGGCTTAGATTGGAAAAAATTTAATTTACCTTCCAACGATTTAGTAAAGGCTTTTGATGATGAAAATGATGCAATAAGAAAAGCAGCATCCATCACTTTTTTAGATGTTTCTGGGAAATGGTCAGATAGTCATTGGCCCCAAAAAAGTTATCCATTCATTAATAAATACCATATTTTCACTTCTGGAAGTAATCAAAATTATATTTTCATAAGATTAGCAGATATATTATTATTGAAAGCTCAGGCAATCAACGAATTAGGCGATTTAGCTGGTGCTTCAACATTAGTAAATCAAATCAGAACAAGAGTGAAATTGCCAAACACAACTGCAAGTAACCAAGCTGATATGAGATTAGCTATTGAAAAAGAAAGAAGACTAGAACTAGCATTTGAAGGACATAGATGGTTTGATTTGAAAAGAACGAATAGAGCAATTGATGTAATGAATAATGCTAAAGGTGAAAATAATGTTTCCTTAGGTTACACACTGAATACCAATAGATTAGTTTGGCCAATCCCTCAAGCAGAATTGGACAAAAATCAAAAATTAGTTCAAAATCCAGGTTACTAAAATGTATAAAAATTACCTATTGATAACTTTCGTTTTAATCGGCGTAATTTTTTTTACATTTTGTGAAAAGAATAAAGTAGAATCAAATAATTCAACTATTCCAGTTTATGTAACAAACCCAAGTAAATCAGCTCTACTGTGGCAGACAACTGCCACAGTAGAGACTGAATTAAACACGAATTTACCAACAATCGTTGTTGATGAAACCAAAAATTATCAGTCTGTTGATGGGTTTGGATTTACATTGACTGGTGGAAGTGCTTCCTTAATTGGTAAATTAGAAAAATCTGTGAAAGATTCACTTTTAAATGAACTTTTCGGAAAAAGTGAGCATTCCATAGGAATCAGTTATTTAAGGATAAGTCTTGGTGCATCTGATTTAAGTGAAAGTGTATTCACCTACAACGATTTACCTTCAGGAAATACTGACTTAAATTTGGACAAATTCAATCTTTCTGCGGATACCGTTTATTTAATTCCCTTGTTAAAAGAGATTTTAAAAATAAATCCAAGTATCAAATTATTGGCATCGCCTTGGACAGCACCAGTTTGGATGAAAAGCAATAAAAGTTCAGTTGGTGGTTACTTATTACCAGAGTATTATGATGCCTATTCAAGATATTTTGTGAAATATATTAAGGCTATGAATTCCAATGGAATTCCTATTGATGCTATAACTGTACAAAATGAACCTCAACATGGGGGCAATAACCCAAGTATGGTCATGTCATCGACAGAGCAAGCTACTTTTGTTAAAAACAACCTTGGTCCTGCATTGAAAAATGCTAATTTTTCAACAAAGATTATTATTTGGGATCATAATTGTGACAATCCGACTTATCCTATAAATATCTTGAATGACGCCAATGCAAATTCCTTTATAGATGGATCAGCATTTCATTTATATGCAGGTGATATTGCAGCACTTTCAGCCGTTCATGATGCTTATCCCAATAAAAATCTATATTTTACAGAACAATGGACAGGCTCAAATGGTGATTTTGGAGGAGATTTGAAATGGCATACAAAAAATGTAATCATTGGAAGTATGAGAAACTGGAGTAAAAATGCTTTGGAATGGAATCTTGCAAGTGACCCATTCTACAATCCACATACTCCTGGTGGTTGCTCTCAATGTAAGGGTGCCATAACTATTGATAATAATACTATTACTAGAAATGTGAGTTACTATATTATTGGTCAAGCTTCTAAATTTGTTCCAACAGGTTCTAAAGTAATATATAGTAGTACAGAAACAGGTTTTTCTAATGTAGCATTTGAAACACCTGACAAGAAAAAAGTCCTACTATTACTCAATGAAACAACATCTTCAAAAAAAATTAATATTTCAAATAATAGTAATAAATTTAGCTATTCTATATCTCCAGGTTCTGTAGCTACATTTGTTTGGTAAAACTTATTTCGATGTATAAATATCTGATATTTATAAACTTATGTTTAATTAATATTTGCTTTGGACAAAAAAAAGCAATGATTTACAAAACAGCAGAGGTTATCACAACTGCTCAAAATACGGATTTAAAACTTTCACCAAATGGGAGATATAATTTCGAACCACTTAATCAACCATTAGAAACTCAAACATGTATTTTCCTTAATGCAAAGGCTAAATTTCAGTCATACGAAGGAATTGGAGGGGCTATCACTGATGCTTCTGCAGAAACATTTTACAAATTACCAAAAGAAAAGCAAGAAGCACTATTAAAAGCTTATTACGAACCTAAAAATGGTATCGGATATACGATTGCAAGAACAAATATCAATAGTTGTGATTTTAGTAGTGACATGTACACCTATGTGGAGGATAACGACAAAAGTCTAAACTCATTTGATATAAAACATGACAAACAATATAAAATTCCATTCATTAAAGAAGCCTTAAAAACGAGTAATGGAAAACTGAAATTATTTGTTAGTCCTTGGAGTCCTCCAGCTTGGATGAAGGACAATAATGATATGCTTCATGGTGGAAAATTATTGAAAGAGCACTACCCTACTTGGGCAACTTATTTCACTAAATTTATCAAAGAATACGAAAAAAATGGTTTACCTATTTGGGGATTAACCATTCAAAATGAACCACTTGCAAAGCAAAAATGGGAAAGTTGTATTTACTCAGCTGATGAAGAAATGGATTTTCTTAAAAATCATTTAGGACCTCAAATGTTAGCAGCTGGTTATAAAGATAAGAAGATAATTGTTTGGGATCACAATAGAGATTTTATTTACCAAAGAGCTAGTACCTATTTTAATGATCCAATCGCTTCTAAATATATTTGGGGAATAGGTTTCCACTGGTATCAAGATTGGAGCGGTGGGCAACCCATGTATGACAATATCAAAAGTGTCCATGAAGCATATCCTGACAAACACATTTTTTTCACAGAAGGATGTGCAGAAAGTTTCAATCCTGAAAAATATAACAATTGGGGATTAGGGGAAGAATATGCAAAATCCATGATTCATGATTTCAATAATGGAATGGAAGGATTTACGGACTGGAATGTATTATTAGATCAGTTTGGTGGTCCCAACCATGTACAAAACTTCTGTTTTGCACCAGTTCATGCAGATGTAGCAAAAGGGGAATTGATTTTCACGAATGCATATTATTATATTGGTCATTTTTCAAAATTCATTCAGCAAGGAGCTAAAAGAATAGGTTGCACTTCCAGTAGAAGTCAAATATCATCTACAGCTTTTCAAAATACAGATGGAAAAATTGTAGTAATAGCTTTAAATACCAGCAATGAAATGGCATCTACCTATATTTGGATGGATGGAAATGCTGTAAAAGTTGACTTATTGCCCCATTCAATTTCTACAATAAAAATTTAAATAAAATTCTAATACTTTAAGAATCCAGATACATTTCATTATGTGTTTGGATTTTTTTATTAGGTAAAGTTGAATTTTTAGCAAATCAAATAAATTTCAACAAGATTCGATTTATCTTTGCAAAAATTTTTCACAATGAGTAATTTTGATTTAATAGTTGTTGGTAGTGGACCTGGTGGTTATGTAGCTGCTATTCGAGCTTCACAACTAAATATGAAAGTAGCAGTGATTGAAAAAGAATCTTTAGGTGGTATTTGTCTAAATTGGGGCTGTATTCCTACTAAAGCTTTATTGAAAAGTGCTCAGGTTTTCGAATATATCAATCATGCAGCTGACTATGGTATTACGGTAAATGGTGCTTCTGCAGATTTTGAAAAAATCATAAATAGAAGTCGTGGCGTTGCGGATGGTATGAGTAAAGGCGTATCTTTTTTAATGCGAAAAAATAATATCACAGTTATTAATGGCTTCGGCAAATTACAAAAAGGTGGAAATGTAGAAGTAACAGATGCTAATGGGACAAAATCAGTTTATTCCGCTCCCCATATTATTTTAGCGACTGGTGGTAGAGCAAAACAATTGCCTAATTTACCAATTGATGGAAAGAAAATCATCGAATATAGAAAAGCGATGAGTTTAGAAAGTCTTCCGAAGAAAATGGTGGTGGTAGGTGCAGGAGCAATCGGAGTTGAATTTGCATATTTTTATCATTCGTTAGGTACAGAAGTGACGATTGTTGAATTTATGGATCAAGGTTTAGTTCCTAGAGAAGATGCAGATATTTCTAAAGAATTAACTAAAATCTACAAGAAAAAAGGGATGAAAGTGTTGGCAAACACTTCTGTTGAGAAAGTAGATACTGCTGGAAATGGATGTGTTGTGATGACCAAAAACAGAGCAACAGGCAAGGAAGAAGTGATTGAATGTGATGTGGTATTGTCAGCAGCTGGTGTTACGCCAAATTTGGAAAATATTGGATTAGAAGACTTAGGAATCGTAGTTGAGAAAGGGTTGGTCAAAGTAGATGAATATTATAGAACGAATGTGGCAGGCATCTATGCTATTGGCGATATTACGCCGGGTCAAGCATTAGCTCATGTTGCATCCGCAGAAGGAATAACTTGTGTAGAGCAAATTGCAGGGCATCATCCTGAGCCAATTGATTATAATAATGTGCCAGGATGTACTTATTGCAGCCCAGAAGTTGCATCTGTTGGTATGACAGAATTGCAAGCTAAGGAAGCTGGATATGAATTGAAAGTGGGCAAATTTCCATTTTCTGCTTCTGGAAAAGCAAGTGCTGGTGGCGTAAAAGATGGTTTTGTGAAAGTTATTTTTGATGCAAAATATGGTGAATTATTGGGTGCTCATTTCATCGGTGCTAATGTAACTGAAATGATTGCAGAAATAGTGGTTGCTAGAAAATTAGAAACAACTGGTCACCAAATTCTAAAAGCAATTCATCCGCATCCAACAATGAGTGAGGCAGTTATGGAAGCAACTGCTGCTGCTTATGGAGAAGTGATACATTTGTAGGAATTTATTAATTAATAATTAATTTAATATATTTCAACTTGATTAAAAGGAATTAATAGTAAAATATTAATTCCTTTTTTTAGTTAATTTCCTAAAATTCCTTGCAATGCTAATATTTATATTTTAACTTTGCTCCGCTTTAGAAATTTCGTTGCTATAATCAGTCCCATGCTAAGATTATTTTTAGTAAGTTTAATATTTATTTCTTTTCTTATTTTCAACCAAAAAGTTGTAAATGAATCTTTTGGTGAAAACAATCCAACCGAATCTTCTGATAGCAAGGACGAACCAAATGACTTTTTTTATTACCAAAGAAGTTATCCAAATAAAACTTTTGCAGTCAATGCTTATAAGGCAGCAATGGACGTTGCAGCTACTCCAATTTCAGAAAGAGGATTAGATAATATTTCAACCACTTCTTGGAAATTACAAGGACCAGGAAATATTGGTGCAAGGGTAAATGACATCGCCATTCATCCCAAAAATAATCAAATAGCATATATCGGTTTTTCCTGTGGAGGCATTTTCAAAACACAAGATGGAGGAAAAAACTGGAAACCTATCTTTGATGAAAATAGTTATCTTTCCATTGGAGATATTACATTAGATCCTCAACATCCCGACACTTTATATGTCGGCACAGGTGACCCAAATATCTCATCAAATCCTTTTGTTGGAAATGGTATTTTCAGAAGTAAAGATGGCGGAAACACTTGGGAATCCCTTGGATTAAGTAACGTAGGAATCATTTCGAAAATAGCTATAAATCCACTGAATACAAATATTATATATGTTGCCACTATGGGTTCCCCTTTTGTAAGAGATTCGAATAGAGGACTTTACAAATCAACTGATGGTGGAAAAACTTGGGTCAATGTGCTTTTCTTGAGCAACCAAGCAGGGATAATTGATATGGTGATGAATCCATTAGATCCAAATATCATTTATGTTTCTGGATGGGATAGAATAAGAACTAACTTCGAATCTACCACTTTTGGACCTAATTGTAAGATTTTGAAAACCGTGAATGGTGGTGCTACTTGGGAAACTTTAGATACAGGGTTACCAACCACCAATATTTCAAGAATTGGATTGACAATAGACCCAACCAATCCGAAAATCTTATATACCATTTTAATAGATACAAATTTCAATTTGGGTGGCGTATTTAAAACGGTAAATAATGGAACTAGTTGGTTTCCAATACCTACAGGAGAAGTAAATGGATTACCGTCAGATTTGATGGGTAGTCCAGGATTTGGTTGGTATTTTGGCAAAATCGTTCTAAATCCAAATAATACAAAAGAAGTTTATATTCTGGGGTAGAATCTTATTATACTAACAATGACGGTCAGTTTTGGAACAATACAGCTCCAAACACAATTGAAACATCCATCCATGTTGACAATCATGCTTTAGAGTTCGATAATCTTGGAAATAAATATTTAGGAACGGATGGCGGTGCCTACTTTTGTAGTAATCTGACTGGATCGTGGTCTGATTTTGAAAATATCCCAACAACACAATTTTACAAAACGGCTTACAATCCATTTAAGCCCAACAATTATTATGGTGGAGCTCAAGACAATGGCACCATCGGCGGTAATTCATCCAATATAAATAATTGGGAAAAACTTTTTGATGGGGATGGTTTTCAAACTATTTTCCATCCTAGAGATAGCAATAGATATTATGTTGAGGTACAATATGGAGGAATATTTACGACATTTAATGGGAATGATGTAAATAAAGTTTTTTCACAAAAACTATCAAATGGTTTGGATGCAACTTCCAAAAGAGGTTGGTTTATGCCCTATATTTTGAGTAATCACAATGATGAAAAATTATTTTGTGGTACCTATTTAGTTTACAAGCTGAATTATTTAAAAAATAGCAATCCATTTTTTCAAACAAATACATGGCAAGCAATCAGTCCTGATTTGACAGACAAGAATCCAGGAAATGAGGAAAGATTTCATTATATCACCGCTATTGATGAATCGAAGCAAGATTCAAATTTAATAATTGCAGGAACTAGCGATGCTAATTTTTGGAGAACGAAGGATGGTGGAAAAAATTGGGTACAATTATTTGGTTTGCCCAATCAATATATAACTTCCATTAAAATTTCAGAACAAGATAAAAGCAAGTTTTTTGTAACCTTATCGGGTTATAAAGACAATAGTAATTTGCCACATATCTATTATTCAAAAACAGCTGGAGATCAATGGATTAATATCTCTGGAAACCTTACAAATTTAGCAATTAATGATTTGGAAATACTACCCAATACAAATGATTCTTCCATTGTGGTCGCAACGGATGGAGGAGTCTATTTAACACAGAATTTAGGAACTAGCTGGAAAAAGCTTGGTACTGGAATGCCCATTATTCCTGTTTTGACCTAAGTTATAATGTAATTAATCGAGAAATCGTCGCTGGTACATTTGCTAGATCTATCTATTCATTTCCAGTTGATTCTATCGAAAAAACGGATATTCATTTAGTAGAAATCAATGGAAATATTAGTACCGATAATGGGACAAAGCTATTGAATACGAATATAGTTTTAGAAAAATTTGATACGACTGCCACAAATACAAATGGAGAATTTACCATTTCATCCATTCCTGCATCATTAAAAAGTATCTTGTTTCCGTATAAAGATGATTCTATTTATAATGGAATTTCGACTGCTGATATGATCATTATCAGAAAACATATACTTCAGATAGAAATGATGACGAGCCCTTATAAATATATTGCAGCGGATGCAAATAATGATAGAAAAGTAAGTACTGCTGATTTGGTATTGTTGAATAAAATTATTTTGAGAATTGATTCTACTTTTAGCAAAAATAAAATTTGGCGATTTGTTCCAGCTAATTATGTTTTCAAAAATACAGATAATCCTTTGTTAGATACCATTCCAGAATTTTTATCCATTAATGATTTTAACAAAACGGCTAACCTTAATTTCATAGGTATTAAAACTGGAGATGTAAATAATAGTGTAAAATTGAATTTTGCATCTGATTTTGTGGATCGTTCTATTGCTCCATTATCCATCGAGAATTTTACTTTCAAAAAGGGAGAAACCATCAGAATCCCTATCTATTTTAAAGATATTGAAAATATAAATGGTTTTCAGTTTGGGTTTAAATTTGAAAATTTAGCATTTAAATCAATTGTTCCAGTTTCTTTAGAAATTGAAAAAAGCAACTACAATATAATTGATAACCAACTAATTATCAATTGGTTCGAAGATATTGAATCTAGTGATAATCCTTTGTTTTTTATTGATTGTGAAGCAATTAATAATTCAACATTAAAGCAATCTTTTTCTTTAAGCTCACAATATTTTTCCCCAGAATTATATTCATCTAATTCGACAGAAAATATTCAAATCCAATGGATTGAGAAAGTGAATAATATTGGTAATTTGTTTCCAAATCCCTGTTCCAATAATTTATTCATACCAATTAGTTCAAAAGAAAATAGGATTGCTCAAATTGAGTTATTTACTTTAGACGGAAGATTGATTACTGCTAAAAGTAGTCATATTGCTGTTGGCAATTCCACTTTAAATCTATCGGATATTTTACCAACATTAACAAGTGGCGTTTATCTTTTAGTTATTGATAAAAAGACAATCAGAAAGTTTGTAAAACTGTGATGCATCAATTGATAGTAACTGAGGATGGATCACATACCCTTTCTTCAGAAAAATTCGGGGTCACTTATCATTCCATTCACGGTGCAATACAAGAAAGTAATCATATATTTATTGAGGCTGGTTTAAAATATATTTGTCAACAGTCTAAAAATATATCCATTCTAGAAGTTGGTTTGGGTACTGGATTAAATGCACTATTGACAATAGATTTTGCATTATATCTGGATATTATCGTTGAATATTGTGCTATTGAAGCATATCCTATTTCATTGAAAATTGTAAATGAATTAAATTATACAAATCTCTTAGACAAACCGAATTTACAGCAATATTTTTTGGAGATACACCAATCTGATTGGAATACGAATATTCAGCTCCATAATAATTTTCCTTTATTGAAGAAAAATAACTTATTAGAAAATACGAATTTCAAATCTAATATATTTGACTTAATATACTTTGATGCTTTTGCACCTAATGAACAACCAGAACTTTGGGATGATGCTATCTTCCATAAACTCTATAACTCTCTGAAAAACAAAGGAGTATTGGTTACTTATTGTGCAAAGGGGGCTTTCAAGAGAATATTGAAAAGTTGTGGTTTCATAATAGAAAATTTACCAGGCCCTCCTGGAAAAAGAGAAATGGTAAGGGCAATTAAGCCCTAGTCTTCTAAATCTGGATTTTGATAAGTTGTATCGCCCTCCCACCATGAAATAAAGACAGCAGCCAAAGAATTACCAATTACATTAACGGAAGTTCGAGCCATATCCATCAAGGCATCTACTCCTAATATTGCAGCAATAGGCCATTCAGGCAAACCAAATGATGCAGCTGTGCCAGCTAAAATAACCAGCGAAGCTCTTGCAACTCCAGCAACACCTTTACTCGTCAACATCAATGTAAATACCATTAACATTTGATTCGAAATTGACATATTGATTCCAGCAGCTTGGGCTACAAAAACAGAAGCCAAAGAAAGATATAAAGTTGTTCCATCCAAATTGAAAGTATAACCAGTGGGTAAAACAAAAGAAACAATTTTTTGAGGTACCCCAAATTTTTTCATATTATTTAGAGCACTTGGCAAAGCTGCTTCTGAGCTTGCAGTTGCAAAAGCCAAAGAAACTGGCTCAGTGATGGCTTTTATAAATTTTCTAATTGGTAATTTAATATATAATGCGATTGGTAACAGTACCAATAAAATAAATGCAATCAATGATAAATATAATGTCGCTACCAACCCAATTAAGTTTTTGAAAATATCCAAACCCATATTTGAAATGGTGTAAGCCATCGCTCCTCCAACACCAAATGGAGCTACATACATAATGATTTTAGTAAATTTGAACATAACTTCTGATAAAGAATCACAAAATTCGAGTATCGGTTTTCTCTTATCAGCAGAAATCATAGTCAAGCCCATTGCAAAAATTATCGTAAAAACTACGATTTGCAGAACTTGTCCATCTGCAATTGATTTTGCAATATTTTCAGGGAAAGTATGTAATAGAATTTCTTGCCAATTCTGTGGTTTGTGATCAGGCATAGCTGCTTTCATATTTTCTGGTTGAACAATACCAACACCAACCTTAGTAATATTAATAAACAATAATCCAATTGCTAATGCAACAGTCGTCACCACTTCAAAATACAAAAGAGCTTTCCAGCCCATTCTACCCACTTGCTTCATGTCTGAGTGACCGGCAATTCCGACAACCAGTGTGCCGAAAATCAAAGGAGCAATCACACATTTTATTAATTTCATGAAAATCTTGCTCAATACATTTAGATTATTCCCTAATATTGGGAAGTCCAATCCAATTTCCGCACCGATCAACATCGAAAAAAGTATCCAAAAAGTTAGCCCATATCCATTTTTTATCGCAAAAAAAGAAACGATCAAAATTGCTACCCACCTGCTACACACCAAATATTCATTATTGATAGTCAATACATTAAGCGAAGTCAAGGTGTTTAAGATACATACGATTAGTACAATAATTAAACCTAAAATGGATAAATTCTTATTCATGAAATATTATTATTTGAAATAAAAGTACTAAAGATTTTTATTAATAGTGTATAATAGATTTAATTTTTCTTAAACCAATCAATTTTAAGATTATCAATGTTCCATTTTACTTTTTCTGGATTAAAAGTAGATACCTCAATTTCAATATTCTCATTAACATTAAATGGCACTTTCACAAAATAATAGACATTTCCCCATGATCTTGGCTTCCCAGCATACCAAATTGAATTTTCATTATTTTCAACAAATGCAATAGGTTTACTGTCTTTCCAAGTACCAATCCCTTCCCCATTTTTCTTATATAATAAAATAAATTTTGGCAAATTATAATAACTTATATTATCTGAAAATAAGCAAACATCCATAGTAACTTTTATCCAATCACCCTTTCTTACACCTAAATTATTTAAATTTATAGAGGTAAGGACAATATGTTCTTTATCTAAGTTTAATGATTTTAAACCAGATACTTTATTAATTGTATCAATATTTATTGAATCAGATTCGAAATCATTTTGATATAAATTTTTAACAAATCCTATATTAGATTCATCAGGTTGGATACAATTTGTATTATAAGCTACAATATCTTTCTTATTTGGAAAAATTTTATAAAACATCGACCTGTAATAAGCTTTGTTATTATTTTGTGAATGAATAATTCCATTATGCTGTTGGTAGGTAAATTTCAAGTTTTGAAATGTGAAAAACAACAACAATAATCCGATAAAAAACTGTAAAACCTTATTAGAAGAAAGCCACCATATCAAGAAACTTGCTAAAGCAAAGGAGCACAAAGGGTAAATATCAACCATGGGTCTTGACCCAAATCCTGCAATATATGACCAACACCACCAACTATAAGAGATATAAATATGAATTGCCATCACAAAAATGAAGGAAATTAGCCATATTTTTTTTTGTTCATTTTTGAAAAAAATACTAAGTATGGCAAAACTCATTATTGGAGTATAAAGTAACCAACCATTTTGAGTATCAAAAATTCCTTTTAATATTTTTGGATTAAGCCAGTTAAAAGTTTCTCCAACATAACTGTAGTAGTAGAATTGACCACTAACAAATTTATAATAATATAATTGGAAGGATATTATAATTAATGAGCTTAAAAATGGTATCAAAAAATTCTTGAAATTGATAAAATAAAACCTAAATCTTTCTTTTAAACTTGCTATACTATTTATATTCCAAAATAGAGAAATCAAAATAAATATTATATCTTGTTGACGGACTATTACGACAAAACCAAATGAAATCCCTAGTAATATTCCATTTTTCAGCGTATTTTGTTCCAAATACTTATCATTAAAATATAGATATAAACATACCATTGCAAATTGATATCCATGAGACATGGCTGTTCCGAAGTATGCAAAATACAATAGATTGGTTCCAATAGCTAATATAAAGATTGTAAGGTTAGTGACTTTTGGAGTATAATATTTATTTAACAACTTCATTAAAAACCATAATCCAATTATTACATAAAATAAGGTGGAAAAAAAAGTGGAAATCTGATAGGGTCTGCTAAAGCCATCAGCATCATAATTGGGATCATATTTTGCATAGGCATGACCTAAAAAGAAAAATGGGCTTTGTAATATTGCAACACCTATTGGGTATTTATTTGCTAAAAGCCCAATTTTTGTTTTTCTAAAACCATAAATATCAGTCTGAAAATCGGGAGCATCTGGATTGTATTTTCTGAGTGCAGCTAGCGATTTGTCATATATTCCAACATCGTGATGAATAAAAAGGGCTGGCAAGTACACATAATATCCCAATCCATCACCACCTTCTCTAGTTTCTTTCCAATAATGTTTACTGTAAAAACAAGCTATAAAAGGAATAATGATATACAAAAAATAGTGATTTTATTGCTTAATGTGATCATTGTATTATTGGTTTTAATATTATTTTTTTGAGGTTAAAGAATTTATAAAGCTAAACAAATTTAGTTGAATATTAAAGATTTTTAACCATTTTTAAATGAGGGATAGAGACTTCAATAAAAATTTCACCTTCACCAACATATCCTAAAGATTGGTAAAACGGAATGGCTGTATCTCTTGCATTTAGTTCAATCATATTAAATCCTTTTTCTTTTGCCCATTTTTCCGATTGCTTCACCATGAATTTACCGATTCCTTTATTTTGACAAACATCATCAACTGCTACCTGTCTCATTTTCAATGTATTATTTCCAATATTATTGAATATCATTCCACCTAATAATTTCAATTCTTGGTTGTAAATACCAAAATGAAAATCATTGTATTCATTGGATAATTGATCAATCGTAAACTCTAAGCCCAAAGGTTTCCTTAAAATCTTTGTCCTTAACTGAACCAACTCATCATATTCAGGAGTTGCAAATTGAATTTCAATAAAATATAAATCCATAATATAAATTGATTGGCTAAGATATTAAATTTTGAGCAAAAAAAATCTTGAAAGTCAAATGAATAACTTTCAAGATTAATTTAATTTATCGGGAATGTATTTCTTTAATTATTTTTGAATCCAATTGTTTTTCGATTGAATACAAAAGCATTTTTATCTAATTTTAATGTTTCTACATCTTTATATTCAATGATATTCGAAATCTGATTTAATAACTCTTCTGTTGGTAAAGCTGCTAATCTTAGGTTTTGATTTTTGATAATCTCTTGAACTACCTGACGAACAGATCTTGCATTTCCAAAATATTTATCTCTAAATTGGTAAATAAACTCCAGATACTTCGCTAAATGTTCTTTTGCCTCATCTTCCAAAACATAATTTTCTTCATGCACCATCTGCAATGCAATCTGATTCAAATCCTCTGGGTTATAATCTTCGAATTTCAAAGTTTTATCGAACCTAGAGGCTAAGCCCGGATTTGCTTTTATGAAAACTTCCATGTTATCTGTATACCCAGCGACAAAAACGAAAAATTTGCCTCTTTGGTCTTCCATCCTTTTCAATAAAATCTGAATGGCTTCATCTCCAAAATCGCCGTGAGCTCCACCAGTATGGTTGGAAAGGGAGTAAGCTTCATCAATAAATAAAACACCTCCAATGGCTTCATCAATTTTTTCAGCAGTTTTAATGGCTGTTTGACCGACAAAACCTGCAACAAGACCTTGTCTATCAGTTTCTACCATATGCCCTTTTTCAAGGATGCCCAATGCTTTATATATTTTGGCTAAAATCCTTGCAACTGTTGTTTTTCCAGTTCCAGGATTTCCGATAAATATCGTATGCAAATAAAAACTGTGTAAGACATTTTTGTTGGTAATTCGGTAATAACGTACCAAATTCACCATTTCATGAATTTGTGTTTTCACCTTATTCATCCCAATCAATTTATCCAATTCCAACAGCGATTCTTTTAATAGATTTTCATCAATTGGAATATGAGGAATCGTTTTGTTAGGTATGATTTTGATATTAAGAACATCATCAATTTCAACTACGGATAATTCTTCTTTTGTGTAAGTTTTCTGTGCTTTTTTGTTCATAATTCTTAAGCCAAGATTTACTTTGGCTTCCTCTATTAAATTATGAATAAATCGAGCATTTCCAAAACTCTTATCTCTATTTCGATAAGCTTCAACAATATAATTATTAATTTTTCCTTGAGCAGCCTCTGTCATAGAAATCCCTTTTTCAGAGCAAGCCTTTTCGCCTATTTGAATTAATTCTTGCGGCAAATAATCAGGAAATTCATAATTAATTCTAAATCTTGATTTTAAACCAGGGTTTGAATCCAGAAAATGTTTCATTTCTTTTGGATATCCAGCAACAATCACTGCCATATCCCCTTTTCCATTCGACATTTCTTTTACCAAAATCTCAATAACTTCTCTTCCAAAGTCTTTGGTATCATCATTACTTCTTGCTAATGCATATGCTTCATCAATAAATAAAACGCCACCTCTAGCTTTTTCTATAGCTTCTTTGACTTTAGGAGCAGTTTGTCCTATATATTCCCCAACTAAATCAACCCTATCCACTTCGTGAACATGCCCTTTGCTCAACAAACCCATTTTCTTATATAACATCCCCATCATTCCTGCTACTGTAGTATTACCAGTTCCAGGATTACCTATGAATACAGAGTGGATATTTATTTCATCACTTTCATCAAAGCCTTTATCTTTTCTAAGTTGAAGAAATTGGATATATTTTGCATGGTCTTTTACTTTTTGCTTGATGTGATTCAACCCAATCAAACTATTGAGTTTATCCATCACATCATCCAAAGTATAATTGTCAATCTCAGGATTATACAATTTTGGATTAGGGCTATTTGCAATTGTTAATGGATTTATCCCTTCTACAAAGTCGTCATCAACTTCGAATGGTAAAACAGCAACCTGTTTGTCCATGAAGATAATTTCGGCAGTGTATTTATCATTTCTCCAAGATCCTTTCACATTAGAACCCCAGCCAGCAGTGATTTTCACTTCATCATCTTTTTTATCGATTTTTTGAAGTCTGATCACTTGCCCTTTTAATTCTTTGGCATTGTTATAAAATTTTATAAACAATTCACATTGCCAACTTTTAGATATATTTAAGTTTTTCAGTAAAATTTCACAATAGATATATCTAGTTTCATCACCACTAAAACATTTGTAATATACCCTATCTGCTTCTGGAATATCATCATAAGGTCCTTCATAAAGCTTTGCATAGAGAATATCCATATACTTATTTTCTCCTGCTATACCATTATAATCAGCTTCTTCTATATAAAAATATTTAGTAGAAATCTTTTCACCATCTACCCAAACTTCCCAATAGTAATTTCCTTTTTTCCAGAAAGTTCCTTCTCTTTTATTTCCCCAACCTTCTCGGATATAAGAAATATTGTCAAATTTGGATACTTTTCTTTTTAATGGTAAAGAGCAAATTTCCTTTTTCCCTTTTTTAACACTGAAACATTTTAGTTCGATATCAATCTCCCAATCATCGATATCAAAATATTTATTATAAAAAGAAAATTCAGCATATATATAACTAGTTTCATATCTGTCAAAAACCTGACGATATTTCTTGTTATTATCAGCTAACCATTCAGTTGAACTATATACTTTTAGCTCCCTAAATTTATATTTTCCTACATAATTATTGTTCTCTATGTTTTCTAACATTCACGACTATTTGTAATTACCAAACAATAAAATCCTAAAATTATATGTTTTTATAATATATTATTTCAAAAAAAAGTAAATTATCTCTTTATTAACATTTATTGATATTAAAATATTATTTTTGCAATCAAATTAAATTTAAAAATGAAATTTATAAAATACTTTAGTTTAGGAATATTTCTATTATCACTTTTTGCTTCATGTTCGAATGAACTTGATTTGAATGCTCCTTATAAAAATATTCCTGTTATATACGGTGTTTTGTCTGTGAAAGATACTTCACATTATATAAGAATTCAAAAAGTATTTACAAATCCTTCTGGTGATGCAACAGCTTATGCTAAAAACATTGATTCTGTCTATTACAAAGAGGATGATATCATTGTGCAATTAGTAGATAAAAACTTGAAAACATGGACATTAAGAAGAGTTGACGGAAATTTAGAAGGATATAAAAGAGAATCTGGTGTTTTTGTGGATAATCCAAATTATTTATATAAAATCAAAGGAGATTCCTTGAAATTGGCAGGAGGAGAAAAAGTAAAAATATCAGTTTTAGATAAAAAAACAAATGTTGTAATTGCTTCATCTGAAACTACTATTACAAAAAATATGAGTGAAATTTCACCAGCTATTCCTGGTGAAATAAATTTCGCTTCAACTTTACCCAATTCACTAAATAGTCTATATTGGGGATTCGATCAAAATACAACAAAGTTTTTCAATGTTAAAATGTATTTAAACATTGATGAAACAGATGTAAATAACCCTACAAAACTTATTAGTAGAAGAATTCCATGGCAAATTGTTCCTGATTTTGATATATCTAACACTTTTGTTATAAACTCAAAAGTGAATATTAAATATTCTGTTGATGATTTTTTCACTGTCATCAAGAATTATTTTAAAGATAGCGGAAGTACAAAAAAATATTTCAGAAATCTTGATTTAGAAATCACCGCAGTTAATAACGATGTTTATGTTTATCTAAATGCATCAACAGTTAATACTGGGATTACAGCAGCAGAAGTAGTGCCAAATTATACCAATATTGCTAATGGTTTAGGCTTGTTCGGAAGTAAAACAATCTGAACAAATATGGTATAACTGTTAAAACTCAAACCTTAGATTCCTTGAAATATGGGTCAGTAACGAAGTCTTTGAATTTTCAATAATTACTTTTGAAGCACAACTTTTTGAGTACTTATTCCTTCTTTATTTTCAACTTGAATAAAGTAAATTCCGTTGGGATAAGTACTCAAATCTAATTCTAGATTGTCATCAAAGATATTTTTATTCATTAGTATTTTACCATATAAATCTATTACTTTTAATTTAGCATTATTATTTTCAGTAAATTGGATCTTAAATAATCCTTTGCTTGGATTTGGATTTATGGTGAAATTTAGTGACTTATTGACTTCAAGTTCTGAGTTTCCTATCAAAATATCGGAGGTAAAACTCGATATACCTCCACGATAATTCCCAATAAAAAAATCATATCTATTATCATTATTCAGATCATTTACAAATATTGAAGTATTCCAGCCTTCTTTAATTTTTCCAAAGAAAGAATTTATTAGTGCAAAACTGTCCTTACTTACTTGTTCATATTGATATATTGCTCCAGTTATTGTGCCAACATATAGCAAATTTTTTTTATTTTTTCCCTTTACTAAAAACGGTGCAGAATAACCATCTGGACTGGTCATTGGATACGGATTAAGGATTCTAATTTTTCCATAATTAGTTATAGATGAATCTTTTGAAAACAAAGGATTACCTTTTACCCCAATATTTTTATAATAATTTAAATTTCCATTTTGTTCTCCAATTAACAAATCTGACAATCCATCATCATTTATATCAATAATTTGCGGTTTGCTATGATTTCCAACATCTATTGAATAATAGTCTGGAACAAATGGTTTGAATTTCATTATACTTCCAAAACCTACAATATTTTCATAATACAATAATTTCCCACTATTTTTTCCGACTATTAAATCCAAATCACCATCACTATCTAAATCCCCAAATGTTGGGTAAACAGCTAAAATAGACTCTTTTAAATCCAATAATATTTAAGTAATTACTATCAGCAAGCTCAAATTTTGGGTTACTTAATGTTCCAATATTTTTATAATATACCATTCTTATATCACGGAAACCTTCATTTTTCAAATAACTACCTTCAGTACCAATCAATAAATCTTGCAATCCATCAGCATTAATATCTCCAAAAGTCATGTAAGCACCTGAGCCCCAATCCACCATTTCTTCATTTAGAAAAGTTTTGGAATTCAGTTTGAAAACAGGTTTATTTGTAATACCAGAATTCAAATACAACCAATTACAATCGACATCATCTGAAGCATTTATGGCATTTGGTGCAACAATTAAATCTTTCTTTTGGTCATTATTCACATCCAAATAAAAGGTGGCTGGAAAGGTATAAACAATTGCAGAAACATGTTTTGTTGGAAAAAAAGGTTCCTGAGCAGTCATCCAAGCTAAATCTTTTGTGCCACCATTTGTTAGCATCCCAATAGATGGAAAAGAAATATCTCCTAAAATAATTTCTTTGTCACCATCGTTGTCCATATCCAAAGTCAATAAAGTCGATCCAACATGTTTCCCATCTCTACTGATTGTATCTGCTGTAAAACCTTTACTACAATCTGTGTTATTAGCACTCAATGAAACATATTCATTTTCTCCTTTTTCATAAAATTTACCCCAACAATAATCAGTAAGCTTATATAATAATGTATCACTACCGAAGCCACTTTCAACCGATTGATTTGAATACAGATAAACATAACCTCCTTGACTAGCAAATGTTACTATATCTAAATCTCCATCATTATCTATATCATTAATATCAGGATAATCTTCTGAACTTACATGAACTTGACCTTTCTTATTATCATTAGTTGGAAAATATAAAACATTATATGTATCTTGATTCAACAATACTCTTTTGAATTTCAATTGATTATTGTCGTAAAATCCTTTATAAACTATAATCCCTGAGATGCCTGGAATATCAGAATAAGCAAAAATGTCAGCAGCACCATCTTTATTATAGTCTTTCAGTAAAAACCAAAATTTTAAGTTAGTTGGGAAATTATCAATATATTGTGGCTCAAATGTATAATCTATTTTATTTGGTGAACCATGATTAATAAAAGTTCGCAAAAGATCACCAGCTCTATCAAAAACAACCAAATCTTGAATTCCATCATGATTCAAATCTGCTTCATTGAATTGAGGGGAATTGAGTCCTCCAGCTGTAGGATATTTCAATAGTTTTCCATTTTCAATAAAATCAATGTTCCATCTTTGAATATTTTGAGCATTCAAAATATTTAATGAAAAATAAGTAAGTATAAAAATCAATACCTTCATATCTAATCGATTAAGACAAATTACTGGCAATAATTCCTGCACTAATTGCCACATTCAATGATTCCGATAAACTTTGTTTATGTTTAGGAATTTTAATATAATTTTTGATCAAAAATTTAGTTTCTGCTCGAATGCCATTTCCTTCATTGCCCAAAACCATAATTCCTTTTTCTGGTAAATCCAATGATTTTATATCGCTACCATTCATATCTGCACCAAAAATCGGATGATTTTCATATTGAGAAATGACATTTTCCAAATTTACAACTTTAATATTGATTCTCCAAATGGAACCCATGGAAGCTTGAACGACTTTTGGATTAAATGGATCAACTGTATCAGAGCTTATCAAAAGTGTATTCAAACCAAACCAATCACAAATTCGTAAAATTGTTCCCAAATTTCCAGGATCTTGTATGCCATCCAAATAAAAAGCCCAATTGAAATAAACTATTTCATCATTTTCGGGAATCGAACAAACTGCCAAAAGGTTTTGTGGTGATTGTAAAGAAGAAATTTGGTCAAAATCAGCAGGTTTACAAGGGAGTAGTTTGCTATTTTCAATCCGTTTCGAAAAATTATTTATATCTATATTTTCTTTATATACAATGTATTGTATTAAATCTGGAGCTTCATTCATTAATTCATATACCATCTTATCACCTTCAATGATAAATTTTTGGTATTTTTGCCTGAATTTTTTCTGTTTAAGAGAATTTATATAGGATTTTAAATTATTTGAAAGCATAATTACGTTTAAAATAATAAGCACAAAATAGCAAAAATATTCAAATGTCAAAGAAATTAATTTTAAATAGGATTGATTACAATTCCTTTTCAGGGATGAGTAAGCCTATTTATATTGTTTTTTTTGCACTTTTTATACTTTTTCTAAATAGTTGTTCTTCAACAAAATACCTTAAAAAAGAGGAATCTTTTCTAAGTCAAAATATTATAAAATTTCCAAAAGATTTTAAAATTGAAGACAATTTTTTAGTTAAACTAGAATTGGGAAATTTAATCAAGCAAAAACCCAATAAAAAGACACAATTTGGCATAAATAAAAGATGGTATTTTTACAATAATTGGTGGGCTTGGTCAAAATCTTTAAAAGAAGATCCAGCGATTTTCGATGAACAACAAGCTAACCAATCCTTAGAACTGATTAAAAATTACTTCGTGAAAAAAGGTTTTTTTCATGTAGAAGTCTCATATGAAGACATTTTGGATAAATCTCAAAAATTCACAAAAGTATATTACGATATCAAACCAGGAAGAAGATTTATCTTGGATTCGATCTATTTTCAATCGGAAGATTCAATTATTTTACCCATTTTAAATGACCTAAAATCAGAAATTACACTTAAAAAAGGAAGTCCAGTTGATTCGAAATTATATGATGAATCTGTAAATATTATTTATCAGAAAATGATAAAACTCGGCTATGCAGCTTTTAATACGAATTATATTTTACCCATCGAACTAGATACTTTTAAAAATAAAACAATCGGGAAAATAACCGTTGAAGCTCCCGTTGACAATAATGGACATCATAGAATTCACTATATTTCAAACATAAAAATCTATCCGAATTACACTCAAGGAAGCTTCAAAAATGAAAAAGATTCGATAATTGATGATTATCATTTCATAACAAGTGATAACAAATTGGGTATTAAATCGAGCTCTTTATTGAAAAACATCTATTTCAAATCTGGAGAAAAATATGATAAATCAAAAATAGATAAAACAGCAGCAAAATTTAATACATTAGATATTTACAAAATAACCAATATTCGTACAAAAATCATCGGAGAAGATAAAGTGGATGTAGATATCATTTTGAAATCGAATAAAAAATATGAGTACGAACTCAATTCTAATATATTTTTAGGGAATAATAATACAACTACTTTTCAATTTGGAAGTCTATTATCACTCAATTATCGAATTCGAAATATTAATAAAACAGCTGCTATTTTAAGTGGTATCGTAGAAGGGGGTGGTGAAATTTACAATGATTTAAAGTTTTCATCAAATTTTAAAATTTCGAATCAATTTACAAATCCAAATTTTACAGATTATTTTTATTTGTGGAGTGGTTTAAAAAAATTGCCTTTTTTCAAAAACTTTTATACCAAATTGAGAGATCAATCTTACACTCAATTAAATGTCAGTTACGATTATGTTGATCAATTAAATATTGGTTTATACAAAAATCATCAATTGAACCTACAATATGGATATAATGTAAACTTAGGCAAACAGAATAAATTGGTTTTCAATCATTTTGGAATTGATTTGATTTATCCAGCTTTTTCTGACACATTCAAAACTTTGATTGATTATAACGAAGTCTTAAAAAGAAGTTTTGGTCGACAATTTTATTCTGGATTGTTTTTAAGAAATTTGGAATTCTATCATACTTCTCCTCAAAATGCTTTTGGTGAAGTCAACTTTTTTAAAGTTAGCACTGAAATATGTGGCGTGGAAGCTGAAATCTTAAACAATTGGTTTCCTCTTAAATATTTAAGTACGGCTTCTGATAGTTTAGATAAAATGGAAGTTTCTAGATTCTTGAAAGTCGAATTAGAATATCGGTACAATCGAATATTAAATAAAAACAACTCCTTAGCCTTCAGGGCTTTACTCGGAATTGCCAAACCATTTGGCACTTCTGATGCGGTCCCCTATAATAAACAGTTTTTTGTTGGAGGACCCAATAGTATCAGGGCATGGAAAATCAAAGCACTTGGACCTGGAGCATACAGAGATATTTTTTCTTATATAGCTAATTATCAAACCGGTGATTTAAAATTGGAATTGAATGGCGAATATAGGTTTACGATGTTAAGGTTTAGTAAGTACAAAATGGAAGGTGCTTTTTTCTTAGATGCTGGTAATGTGTGGTTATTAAATAAGGATCCAGATAGGGAAAATGCAGAGATAAGTTCTGACTTCTGGAAACAAATTGCAGTAGGAACAGGTTTCGGAGCTAGATTTGATCTTAATATTTTCTTGATTCGATTTGACTTGGGTTTGAAATTGTATGACCCAAATCCAGAAGCATATATTTGGATTAAAGAAAAAAATCCGATTAGAAAATTTAGTATAACTGATTTAGTTTTAAATCTTGCAGTAAACTATCCATTTTAATTTTTGTTTATTGAACTTGGTTAAAATTTTAGATTAAAGTAAAGGGAGTTTATATTAAAAAGAATTAATACAAATTGATTATTTTTGTAATTTAGAGAGATGAAAAATATGAATGTTATAGAATATTTTAAAGCGGCGAATAATAAAACATTGATTTCATTTGAGGTATTGCCTCCACTTAAAGGCGGTGGTATGAAAGCAATTTTTGACACTTTGGACCCTTTAATGGAGTTCAAACCACCTTTTATTGATGTTACTTATCACCGTGAGGAATATATTTACAAAAAAAGACCTAGTGGTTATTACGAAAAGACTTCCATTAGAAAAAGACCGGGTACCGTTGGTATTTGTGCTTCTATTATGAATAGATATGGTGTGGATGCCGTTCCTCATCTGATTTGTGGTGGTTTCACCAAAGAAGATACTGAAAATGCTCTAATTGATTTAAATTTCTTAAATGTAAATAATGTCTTAGCTCTTCGTGGGGATGCACAAAAATTTGATGGTAAATTCATAGCAGAACCGGATGGGCATGAATACGCCTTGAATCTAGTTCGCCAGATAGCAGATATGAATAATGGCAAATATTTAGACGGTGAAATTATCAATGGTGAAAAGACGAACTTTTGCATTGGCATAGCAGGTTATCCAGAGAAACATTTTGAAGCTCCTAATATGGACAGCGATTTATATTTCACCAAACAAAAGATAGATGCTGGAGCACAATATATTGTCACTCAGATGTTTTATGACAATCAACATTATAAAACATATTATGAGAATTGTAAAAGCATTGGAATAAATGTTCCCATTGTTCCAGGACTAAAACCATTGACAAAAAAGTATCAATTAGCTTCCATTCCTAGAAATTTTTTCATAAATTTACCTCATGATTTAGTATCTGAGGTGACAAAAGCAAAAGATGATAATGCAGTGAAAGAGATTGGTATTGAATGGTGTATCCAACAAAGCATAGAATTAAAGAAATTAGGCGTACCTTGTTTGCATTACTACACAATGGGTGACGTTGACACGATAAAAAGAATTGTTGAAAAAGTGTATTAATAATTTCAAAATATTATTGATATGTTAAAAATAACACAAGTTGAAAAAATAGCAAATCTAACAAATGAAAGTTTTGCTAAAAATTATCTTCAGCCCTTAAAACCAGTTGTTTTTACAGATTTGACAAAAAACTGGAAAGGATTATCAAAATGGACTATTGACTTCTTTAAAAAAGAATATGGTCATTTAGAAGTCCCTGTTACTACTCCAAACTATTCGAAGCCAGGGAAAAATTACATGGAACCTGATATGACTATGTCCTTCAGAGAATATTTGGATTTAATGGAAAAAGGTCCTATACCCTATCGTATTTTCTTGTGGAATATATTCAAATTAGCTCCTGAGCTTATCCAAGATTTTTCCATCCATACCATCATGGACGGATTTATCAATGATTATCCATTTATGTTTTTCGGTGGAGAGGGCTCAGTTACAGCGATGCATTATGATATTGATTTATCACATGTCTTTCTAAATCAATTACATGGCAGAAAAAGAGTAGTATTATTTGCACATGACCAATCCATTAATTTATATCAACATCCCTATACCGTAGCTAGCTATATTGACATCAACAATCCAGACTATGATCACTACCCTGCTTTATCAAAAGTAAATGGATTTGAGACCATTATTTATCCTGGGGAAACTTTATTTATACCAAGTGGCTATTGGCATTATATTGAATATCTGGATGGTGGATATTCCATCGCTTTGAGGGCAAATGAATCCTTAGTTAGGAGAGCAAAAGGAGCTATCAACATCGCCAAACATTATATAGTGGACAAAGGTATGAATAAACTTTTGGGCACTAAGTGGAATGAAATGAAAGAAAACTTAGCTCACAAAAGAGCCGATGAGGTTTTAATATAAAAAGTTAGGTGGAAAATTGGATTTTTTGATGAATAAAAAAGTAGTTTTATAAGTTTTTAATTTTATTTAAAGTATCCTATTTCAAATTAAAACTTTCTAATAAATTTCAATAATTATGAGTAAATTTATAGACAAAATCTTAGGCATTATAGTAGTCATTATATGCATTACATTATGTAAAACATGTACTAGTGATTATTTAAAAGGAGGTGATAATAAGGCAATATCAAATTATGAGAAAATGATTTTTGAAAATTCTAAAATTACAGCTCAACTTTATCCTAATTATAAAGAAATTACAATCAAAGTAATGAAAATACCTATGAAAACTTATCAATTTAGATATCATTTTGATATTAACGGTATTAAATATGAAGGACAACATAGTTTTCTAACTGAATTGCCAAAGTCAAATAGTTTAGATGTTTTCTATTTGAAAGACGACCCAAATTTCAATTGTGTTGATCCAAATGAACAATTAAGTAATGAAAAAGAGAAAAACTCGTCTAATAAGAACTTATATTGGGGTATAGGTTGGGGTGTATTTGGCCTGTTTACACTAATTGGTATGTTTATTAAAGATAATGAAAAAAAAGAAGAATGATTCTCTTTATAATTTATTGAAAAAAAAATTGATGTAATATTTTAAAATATTACATCATAATTTTAACAAATTATTATTCTTCTACAAATATATATATTAAAAAAAGCTGCTAGACTCATAAATTTTGATTTATGATTTCATACATCTTTTGGCAAGGGCAATTTTCAACTTTCTTTTGTTTTACCAGCAATCTTGAGTTACAAAGAATGTAATTCATATAAATAGTAACCTAAATAATTAAATACAATGAAAAAATCTACATTAACAATTATTATTTTGCTCCTTAGTATATTCACTTACGGTCAAGGCAAAAAATTTGGCATTACATTACAAGTGAGTAGTCCTAGCGATGATAACGTTAAACTCGGATGGTTTAATATAGACCAAGAATCAAAAGACGGTTATAATTTGAAACATAGATCATTTGCTGGCGGTTTTTTGGCAAACTATAATATCAATAATGAGACAACATTACGTCTTAGATTTGGGATAACGAAATATTTCATTGATGAGTATGGTGACATCAATCTTAATGGAATTCTATATTCAATATCAGCTAAAGGAAAACAAAATAAGATTCATTTTGCTCCAGGAATAATTTGGAATATGCATATGAATAAACTAAATCTTTTTGGAGGCTTTGAACTACCTATTAACTTACACGGAGAGTTTACTTTTGATAATATTTCTATTAGCAAGGACTCTACCGGAAATATAATTAGTGACAGACAAATCAAGACCACACTTCCTAAAGGAAATTCATTCGGAATTGGTGCTATTATGGGGTTCAATTATTTTCCTGCTAATTGGTTTTCATTAGGTGCAGAATTTTCACCTTCATTACTTTATGCAAAACTTTCTGGTAAAACAACTACAGTTTCAATTGACAATTTGACACCAGCAAATTCAAATACAAGTTACACTCAAGATGAAGACAAGGGATTTACTTTTTACGACCAAAGATTTTCAATAAATTTTTCAATATGGTTCTGATAACTTATTTATTAATAAAGATAGCTGCTTACAAAGATTATTAGCATAGGCGTTTGATAAAGTAAGATCAAGCTAAGTCCCCGGCTTTATTCTTCACAACTTCTGATTCCGCCTTTAGTCCGATTTTGCCACTGTTCATTCACTAACCTGTTGAACAAAAATAAATCACATTACATTGACAATCTGATTATTATGCAATAATTGATTACTGATTTCTAGTATATTTGTATTATTATAAAGCAAAAAAAATAACTGTACAGACATAACTAGTACTAGTAAAAGAGGTTTTGTAGAAGTATATTAGTCGTTTATATTCTTTAATATTGACACATAAAAAAGTACTATTTTCAATTCTAATTTTAATAATTTAAACTGTTTACTTCTAAACTTTATTATTTCTAATCAAATTCTTATTTTTATACTTTATTGATATTTTTCTATTTTCACAATAGAAATTTTGAAGATAGCATTTCCCAATTGTCTGGCAGAAGGATACGTTCAACTTATAAAGTTGATGAATGCTTTCAACAAAAGGGTATGATTACTTTTTTGGGTAAGATTAATATTAATTTTCATAAATATTAGATGAGAATATTTTAAACAAAAAACAATTTTTTAAAATGGAAATAAATAAATTAGCAGATTCATTTCAATCTACTTTATATAAATCAGATTTAAGTAAAATAAGTAATGATGCAGCAGAAATATTGTTAGATAGTAATATTGAATCTGGAATATTAAAAGATGTACCAATTTTTTTTCAACAATTATTAATAGTTACAAAACATTTACTAGCATTAGTGATTATTTTTTTTAAAAACTAATTGGGTTAATTATAGAACTTAAAGATGTAGATACAGATGAAAGAATTAGAGTTATTAATGATATAGAGAATAGCGAAAATATAAAAGTAAAGTTGGTGAAAAACTTTTATTTTTGATTGAAAAGTCTGATGATATCGAAACAGCAAAGATTATTGGTAAATGGTCAAAAAGTCTATTTCAAAGGAGAATAACTTATGATGAATTTATTAGGGGTACAAAATGTATACAACGTCTTTCTTATCAAGATTTTCAATCATTTTTAACTAAGGCAGATGATGAAATTGAAATTCATATTAGCAATCATGATTTAATTCCTATATTTATTAATGAATTTAATTTTGCAAATTTATTATCATTTAATTTACGGACAAAGGTAATAAATAAAAATGAAAATAGTAGGACGATAGATAAATATGCAAAACAATATTCAATTACTCAAATTGGTAGAACTATACGACAAGAATTTCATTACCACAACTTATAACAAAATTTTAGTCTTGGCTAGACCCAACCCGAAAATAATTAATATAAAAAACTTCTTATTAAAGTAAAGAAAGAGAGTAATAAACATAGCAGAAAGCCAAATAGATACTTCGAGTATTATAAAGGTTTTTATTTTATAAAATTTTCCATATGATTTTTTGGTTGATAATATCTATTAAATTTAATACATATTATCTTTTATTTTGAAAATCTCTAATCTTTAACATATTTTTATTCTTTATTTATAATTAGATACTTTCAAATAAATAAATAGTTTTAAAGCTTTTCTAATTAGTTCAATATTAAGATTTGTCCAAATTTTAAAAATAAGATATATTTGTCGACAACAACCAAAATCAAAATGATTGAAGAAATTAAAACTTATAACGAAAAACAGATTAAAGAAGATGAGGAAATTTGCAACTTACTTGCAAACACAATAAATAACAATTTGAAAGAAGCTGAAAGTAAAATTTGGCATGCACATCCAGTTTGGTTTTTGGATGGCAATCCTATTGTTGGTTACAGCAAACAGA
This sequence comes from Saprospiraceae bacterium, assembly GCA_016710625.1. Classification (GTDB taxonomy): domain Bacteria; phylum Bacteroidota; class Bacteroidia; order Chitinophagales; family Saprospiraceae; genus JADJVK01. The sequence continues at coordinate 1,559 of JADJVK010000010.1, read as the reverse complement.
AAAAGGGAATAAGACTCATGTTTTGGAGTGGAGTTGATTTTGAAGAAGCTAATTTAAACGTTAAAGGTGAAAAATTTAAAGATGCTTCTATTTTCTACAATCAAATTTCAGAAATTGATACAAATGACTTGAATCGATGGCTGATAAAATCTAAAGAAATTCAATGGGATTATAAAAACATTGTGAAAAGAAAAGGACAACTTGAAAGATTATTTTAAACAATTATAAAATATTATGGAAAAATTACAATACAAAGTTAACATCAATGCACCAGTGGCTAAAGTTTATGATTTCATGTTGGGAATCAACAATAAATCAACTTATGAGCAATGGACTTCTTTCTTTAATCCTACATCAACTTATGAAGGTAGTTGGGAAAAGGGAAACAAAATTCTATTCATTGGTGTAGATGAAAAAGGAGAAAAGGGAGGAATGGTTTCAAGGATTATTGAAAATATTCCCAACCAATTTGTATCCATCCAACATTATGGCTTAGTTAAGGCTGACAAAGAAATTACTGAAGGTCCAGATGTAGAAAAATGGGCAAATGGTTTTGAAAATTATACATTTGAAGCAACCAATCAGATTACAAATGTTACTGTTGACTTAGACACCACAGCTGACTTTGTTGTTTATATGAATCAAAATTACCCAATTGCACTTAATAAGTTGAAAGAAATATGTGAGAAATAATTAAATACAAAAATATAAACGTATATAGTCAAACAAATTACCATCAATAGAAAACATCTCATTCAATATTAATAAAATCAACTTTTTAAAAAATATACAAGTAAGAGAAAGAATTGGATAAGGTACAGTAAAAAATGTTATAATTCCTGACGATTTTGAAAACACATCTGAAGATTGTAATCGTTCACAATTCTTTATAAATCATTAATAACTTTACAGAACATGACATTGAATTATGACATTGATTGAAAATATTAAGATAACTTTTGAAGCAACATTTCAGCAAAAACGGCAGAAGTTTTCATTGTGTTGGGACTTGATTTGGCATTATTCATTTATAACTCAACTTCTGTCATTATTATTAATAAAATATCTGTATCAACTCAGACATATAATAGTTTTGATTTCATTTTTATTATTATTTATGAGATTATTACTATGACAATAATTGCCAGCTTTTTAAAAAAAAGAAATTGGACACTTAAAGACTTTAATCTTGATTTTAAGCTAAAAATGATTGGAGTAGCTATCCTTTTAGTTGTATTACGAGAAATGATTGGAGCAATTTTTTTTGCAAATATTATATTCATTAAGCATATATAATAAAACATTAGATAAATCATTAATTTTAATTCAATGTCAAATATTTTTAGTACAGGACTGATTGTTATTGTTAATTCAATCTATGAGGAGGTTCTTTTGACTGGATATTTTTTCAAAAGATTTGAAAAATATCATCCTGTAGTAATTATTATTTTCAGCTTTATAATAAGAGCTTCCTATCACTCCTATCAGGGTTGGGCAAAGTTACCGATGGTTTTTATAATGGCTTTGGTTTTTGGTGTTTATTACATAAAGTTTAAAAA
>JADJVK010000009.1 GCA_016710625.1 Saprospiraceae bacterium | reverse complement strand
AATTATTTTTAAAATCGATATATATTAATTTATGTTAAGCCGCTTTTAAGATTAAAATTTAAATAAACTGTCCAATAATTTTAGGACGGTACATCCTACAACTTAATTCTATCAACCAATTATTTAGTTTTAGGTTTTATTAACTCAATCCATAATACGGCTAATTGAGTGCATAATACTATAATCTTTGTAAATAATACCTCTAATTAAGTTAGTTGTATTATAAACTTATTTGATAGAACCTCTTATTAAGTTATAGGTATTATCAACTTAGTTGACAGAACCTCTCATTAAGTTATAGTTACTATACACTTAATTGATAGTACCTCCCACTCAATTTTAGGTTCATTTTGTCAATAAGATAAATAATTGAAATAATAAGTAAATAAAAATGGTGTTATTGAGTTATCAAATAACTTTTTAAAATAATTATTATGGCCCGATTGAAAAAATCAATTCCCATTATGATGAAGCAATTGGAAGAAGTGCAGCTTTACGTTCCATTAGTACAACTTTGAATTTAGGCAATGGGCTTACCTTAGAAATCTATGATAATGCTATCAAGGATAAACTATATAATATTATTATTTAAGAGTTGATTTTAGGTAATATATTTTTAAATATCCAAAAATTATATTTAATGTAAGGATTGCTCTATTTTTGTTGCAAACATTCCTTTTTTTTATGCAATATATTGTAGAAATAGCTATTCTACCAAAAGATATTGAAAATGAAAACTTTATTTTAAAAGAAGCTTGTAATCAGCTTTTTTTGGATATTAATTCCATTTCTCATTTCAAAATACTGAAAAGATCCATCGATGCAAGGAGTAGGGTTGTGGTGTATCGGTTGAAAGTAGAATTATATGTTGGTGAATTACCAGAACCCAATCAAGAATACAAGAAAAAACTAGCTCCAGTTACAAATCAGCAAAAAGTAATCATCATTGGTGCTGGTCCTGCTGGATATTTTGCTGCTCTAGAGTTATTGGAATTAGGCATAAAACCCATAATTTTTGAAAGAGGAAAAGATGTCCAATCCAGAAGAAGAGATTTAAAAGCCATTCAACAATTTGGCGTCGTAAATCCAAATTCTAATTATTGCTTTGGAGAAGGAGGAGCAGGCACATATTCTGATGGAAAGCTCTATACCCGTTCTCATAAAAGAGGAAAGATCGAAAAAGTGTTGCAATTGCTAGTAGAACATGGTGCTCCCACAGATATATTAATTGATGCTCATCCACATATTGGTTCTAATAAACTACCTCAAGTCGTTGCCAATATTAGAGAAACTATTATAGAATTTGGTGGTGAAATCCATTTTGATGCCTTAGTTACAGGTTTGATTCTTGAAAAATCTAAAATTTCAGGGGTAATTGTCAACGAAAAAGAGGAACATTTTGCGGATGCTGTGATTGTTGCAACGGGACATTCTGCAAGAGATATTTATTATTTGTTGGATAAAAATAATATCAAAATAGAGCCAAAACCATTTGCTTTGGGAGTTAGAATCGAACACCCACAAGATTTGGTGGATGCTGTTCAATATCATCAATCTCCAAGAGACCCCAACCTTCCTGCTTCCAGTTATAGTTTAGTTACTCAGGTGCAAGATAGGGGCGTTTTTTCCTTTTGTATGTGCCCTGGTGGATTAATCGTTCCAGCTGCTACTGCTCCAGGAGAAATAGTAGTCAATGGAATGTCTATGTCCAGAAGGGACTCCAAATATGCCAATTCTGGAACTGTAACTGCTATCGAATTGGAGGATTTTAAAGACAATTTGAATCCATTTTCTTGTCTTGATTTTCAAAAAAAAGTAGAACAAGACTGCTTTAATGCTGGAGATGGCAGCCAAAAAGCACCTGCACAGCGATTAACAGACTTTGTCAATCGAAAGATATCTAATAATTTAAGTGATTCCAGTTATATTCCTGGGCTATTTTCTGCTCCTTTACATCAAATTTTACCTACTTTTGTGTACGAAAGATTAAAATTGGGAGTTGTTCAGTTTGGGAAAATGATGAAGGGATATTTTACGGAAGAAGCAAATGTAGTTGGAACAGAAAGTAGAACTTCAGCACCCATCAGAATCCCTAGAGATAAAGAGCATTTGATGCATCCAGACATGGCAGGACTTTTTCCTTGTGGGGAAGGAGCTGGTTATGCAGGTGGAATTATTTCTGCTGCTTTGGACGGACAAAATGTGGCAAAGGCAGTTAAAATGTATTTAATTAATTAATAATGAAGGATTTAATAGATTTATTAGGAAGAGTATTATTGTCGGCGATTTTTATTTGGGATGCCTTTGACAGAATTCGACACTTCGAATCCACAAAAGTAAAAATGGCAGAATTTGGTGTGACTTGGAATCAAGATTTTTTATTATATAGCACAATAATTTTTGTTGCTCTTGGCGGCATTCTCTTATTAATTGGTTACCGAACAGGGCTTGCTTCCGTCTTATTATTGATTTATTGGATTCCTTTCACATTTATTGTGCACCCATTTTGGAATTATTCAGGAGATTTCACTCAAAGAATAGAATCAATTGAATTTATGAAAAACATGGCTATTGCTGGCGGATTATTCATGGTATTTGCAAATGGAAGTGGTAGGTACAGTATTAAAAGAATGTTAGCAACAACAAGAGTTAGATAACCTAACTTTTCGTAATCATCTGATAAATAAATATTTATGAGGTATATAAAAAACTATTTTATTATTTTTTTATGTTCAATTTATCTAACAAATATTTTTGCTTTGGAAAATAAAAATTTACCCATAATATTTGATATCAATAATTGGGAATTTAGACAACAAGGAACGGATATATGGAGGAAAGCCGTTGTGCCTGGGTGTACTCACCTTAGTTTATTGGAGAACAAGTTGATTGCAGACCCTTTTTGGGAGATAATGAGAAAAAGCTGCAATGGATTGAAAAAGAAAATTGGGAATATAAAACTACTTTTAATATTGATTCTTCGATTTTGAATTTCAAGAAATGGATACTAAATTTCGATTGTTTAGATACTTATGCAGAGGTATATTTGAATGGTAAGTTGATTTTGAAAGCAGATAACATGTTTCGGAAATGGACAGTTGACATAAAACAACTGGCAAATCCTGCCAATAACGAATTGAAAATTATATTTTTAGCACCTGAGCCTATTGAAGATCAAAAAATAAAGGCATATAATGGGATAGAACTGCCCGGAGGAAAAAGGGCATTTCATAGAAAAGCACAATATCATTATGGCTGGGATTGGGGTCCTAGATATGTTACATCTGGTATTCAAGGAAAAGTATTTCTGGAAGCAATCAATAATCCAACTATAGAAGATTTATGGGTAAAGCAAATCTCTGTTACCGATAGTTTAGCAAAACTAAATGTTTTTCTTGAAATTAATTCAGCTATTGCAAAAGATGCAATTGTTTCGATAAATATTGACAATCAAATCATTAAAAAAGAATTTTTTGTTTCTAATGGAACAAATTATTTGAATTTCGAAGTCTTTATTAAAAATCCAAAACTTTGGTGGACACATGATTTAGGTGATCAAATTCAGTACAAGGTGGAGGCTAAATTAGTGTTAGAAGATGAATTGATCGATTATAAATCTAAAAATTTTGGAATTCGAACTATCAAATTGATTTCTAAAAGAGATTCAATTGGCGAAGCATTTTATTTTGAATTGAATGGAGTTCCTGTTTTCATGAAGGGAGCAAATTATATTCCACAAGAAAGTTTTTATAATAGATATCTTTTGACTCAAGCCAAGATGGCAAATATGAATATGTTGAGAGTTTGGGGCGGCGGTTTGTACGAAAAAGATAAATTCTATGATATTTGCGATGAACTAGGAATTTTGGTTTGGCAAGATTTTATGTATGCCTGTGCCATGTATCCTGCCAATAAAGAAATGTTGGAAAACATTGAAATAGAATCGATTGAACAATTGAAAAGATTAAGAAATCACCCTTCGATTGCTTTGTGGTGTGGCAATAACGAAATTGCAGAAGCATGGAATCACTGGGGATGGAAACAAAGTTTCAGCAGTAAAAATGCTGAAAAAATATATGGTGATTACCAACAAATTTTTCAGAAAACATTGCCCAATTTAGTGGAGCGATATGGCAATGATGTCAGTTATTGGGAGTCTTCACCAAAATTTGGAAGAGGAAATCCAAGGTCAGTTTTTGAAGGAGATGCCCATTATTGGGGTGTTTGGCATGATGTGGAACCTTTTGAAATGTTTGAAGAGAAAGTACCTCGGTTTATGAGTGAATTTGGATTTCAATCCTTCCCAGAAATGAAGACCATCGCCACTTTTACCAAACCAGAGGACCGAAAAATAGATTCTGAAGCGATGCTCAATCATCAAAAACATCCAAGAGGAAATGCTCTAGTTACAGAATATATGATGAGAGATTACAATAAACCTAAAGATTTTGAGTCTTTTGTTTATGTAAGTCAAGTATTACAAGCTGAAGGGATGAAAAAGGGGATAGATGCTCACAGAAGAAATCGACCTTATTGTATGGGTACATTATATTGGCAATTAAATGATTGTTGGCCGTAATTTCATGGAGTAGTATGGATTACTATGGAAATTGGAAAGCACTGCAATATTATGCTAAAAAGAGTTTCGAGCCTTTGACAGTTTTACCAACCATTACAAAGGAAAAACAACTGAAAATATTCGGTATAAATGACAAATTATCAGATGCAAATGCTTCATTGATCGTTAATTATATTGATTTTAATGGAAATGTAAGATTTACAGATACGGTTGCTGTTGTTTTGGATAAAAATGCTTCGAAATTGCTTTATGAAGGCAATCCAGAACAAGTTTTCAAAGATAAAAATCTAGATTCAAAGTCAACTACAATTTGGGTTGGATTGGAATACAATGGTGAAATAATTGCTTCTTCAAGTATTCAAACAGAAAAACCAAAATCGCTGAATCTTGAAAAACCTAATATAGAAATCATTAAAAATGTTGACGATAATAAAATTGTTTTACAAGTAAGCACCAACAAATTTGCCAAAAATGCCTACTTCAAATCAAGTTTAGATGGTCATTTTACGGATAATTTTTTTGATATTATTCCTGGAAAACAATACAAAGTAACTTTTATTCCCAAAAAATCTGAAGATTTATCAAATGTAAAATTTGATGTTAGCTCAATAGTTGACACCTATGAGTGAAGGTCAAGAAAATGGGGAATTGTTGGTTTTTTGAAGCAATTACCGATACGATTTTCTTATATTTACCCCATAAAAATTGCTAAATTTTTAAAATTATATCCATTAAAATAAATTGCATGAAATTTTTTGTTCAAATTTTCTTTTTAATCAGCTTTTCAAATATTGCTTTTTCTCAAAATACTGTTTATCAATGGTATGACAAAAATGGCAATAAAATTTCTATTTACGATAGCATTCCTGCTCTTGAAAATGCAGATTTTGTATTCTTTGGGGAGCTACACACAGACTCCATTGCCCATTGGTGGGAATTGGAACTAACACAACAATTATATAAAAAACACAAACAAAATTTAATCCTTGGAGCTGAAATGTTCGAAACAGATAATCAAATGATTGTAGATGAATTTTTAGCAGGATATTTTGACAATGGTATTTTCGAAAAAGAATGTAGGTTATGGAATAATTATAAAAAAGATTATAAACCATTAATGACTTTTGCTAGAGAAAATAAATTGAAATTTATTGCCACAAACACCCCTAATCGTTATGCAAAAATGGTTTTCAGAAATGGAATTGAAAGTTTGGATGGATTATCTGCAACCGCTAAAACATTCCTTCCTCCGTTGCCCATTCCCATTGATATCAATGTAAATTGCTATAAAAAAATGATGGACATGGATTTGGATCATGTTAATGAGAATTTGCCAAAAGCTCAAGCTGTGAAAGATGCAACTATGTCTTATTTTATCCTTCAAAATTACAAGAAAGGAAATCATTTTTTACACTTTAATGGCTCCTATCATTCTGATAATAAAGAAGGAATTATCTATTATTTGAGTAAAAAAGTGGATAGAAAATCTATAAAATCCATTAGTTGTGTCCATCAAACAAATGTGAGTAAACTTGAAGAGAATCATCAACAAATTGCCGATTTTATTCTTTGTATTTATAATGAAAAAGCTGAAAAATAACAAATCGTATTTTTTATCGTTTTATCAAAAAAACCTTTTTTTATGTTTAAGAAAATTATAATATATTTTTTCTGTTTTTATAGTTTGAATTTGTTTGCTCAGGCTCCAAATAATTGGTTCAATTTGGACCCAACACAAGATAAAGTAGATGGTGTTTCAACTGAAAAAGCTTATAAATCGTTATTGAAAGGCAAAAAGTCAACAACTGTTGTGGTTGCAGTAATTGATTCAGGAGTTGATTACGATCATGAGGATTTAAAAGATGTGATGTGGAAAAATCCAAAAGAAATTCCTGGAAATAAAATCGATGATGACAATAATGGCTATGTCGATGATGTCTATGGATGGAATTATATTGGAGGAAAAGATGGTAGAGTAATTAATAAAGAAACATCTGAAAAAACTAGATTGTATGCTAAATACGAAAATTATTTTAAGAATAAAGACACTTTGAAATTATCTGGAAAAGATAAAAAAGATTTTGCTTTCTATTCAAAAATTAAAAAAGAAATTGATGAAGAAAGAGCTAGTGTCAAAGCACAATTCGATGAATTGTCTTTCACAAAGACTTTCTTAACCAATTCTTTAGATGCTGTATTAAAAAGCTTAAACGGAAAATTAGCAACAAAAGAAAATATTGAAGCTATCAAAGATGAGGGTGATATGAATTTGAATATTGGAAAACAATATTTAACTAAAGTTATCGAAAGTGGTGAAAATATCGAACATTTGGATTCTTTCAAAATTGCTGTAAATCAATCCATTGAAGAAGAATTATCCAATTTGAATGAAAAATTGAATAATGAAATGAACCCCAATTCTACAGTAAGAAAAGATATTGTGGGGGATGATCCCAATAATTCTTACGAAAGAAATTATGGAAACAATAATACGAAGGACTTAAATGGTCATGGAACTCATGTTGCCGGTATCATTGCTGCTTCAAGAAACAATTCTATTGGAGTTTCGGGAGTGGCTGATAATGTTAGAATTATGACAGTTCGTTGTGTTCCAGATGGAGATGAGAGAGATAAAGACGTTGCAAATTCCATCATTTATGCAGTGGATAATGGAGCTTCTGTTATTAATATGAGTTTTGGAAAAGGTTATTCTTGGGATAAAGAAGCAGTGGATAAAGCTGTAAAATATGCTCAAGATAATGATGTGTTATTGGTACATGCCGCTGGAAATAGTAATGAAAACAATGACGAGTCTAATAATTTTCCAAATGATAGAAAAGAAAAAAGAGGTTGGTTTTCTGCCAAAAATTTCAAAAATTGGATTGAAGTTGGTGCAATAAGTTGGCAAGGTGGGGAAGATTTAGTGGCACCATTTTCCAATTATGGGAAGGGGCAAGTTGACTTGTTTTCTCCAGGAATGGATATAACTTCTTCAGTACCCAATAATAAATATGCTAGTTTTGATGGCACTTCTATGGCTTCACCAGTAGTAGCAGGAGTAGCAGCCTTGATTAGATCTTATTATCCTGAACTTACTGCTGTACAAGTAAAAGATATCATTTTGAAATCTATTAATAAAAAGTCTCAATTAGTAAAGAAACCTGGAGATGGTAAATTAGTTTCATTGAGTGATATTTCAGTAACAGGCGGCACAATCAATGCATATGAGGCAATAAAATTGGCTTCAGTCACAAAGGGGAAAAGAAAAGCTCCTATAAAAGCTTATGTTTCACCAAGTAACAATAATATGAAGAAAGTTTAGAGATAACCATTTAAGGAATAAGCAATCAATCCAAACCATTCTTTTATTAGATATTGCCAATCTTTTAATAATAATGGGTCTGGATTGATTGTTTCATTTAAGTTAAAATCTATATCATTTATCTTTTTATCACAGCTGAAAGGAATACAATTTACACCAATTTTATTAAATACTTTTTCTGCACGATTCATATGGAAAGCTGAAGTAATTAAGGTTGTAGATGGAATTTTACTATATTTTTCTATTAAAAGTTGCTTCGAATAAACTGCATTTTCATAGGTATTTCTAGATAAACTATCAGTCAAAATATCATTTGAATCAATTGACATTCTCAAAAGAAATCTTCGAACTAAAGTAGCTTCATTTTTATTATTCTCAAACAAACTTCCATTTCCACCTGATATCAATATCTTATTGATTTTCTTTTGTTTATATAATTCAATTGCAGCAACGAGTCGATTTCCTGCTTGATCAATCTGGAGTAAGGAATCAGAATCTTCTATATCAGTATCTGCATATCCACCCAACAATATTCCAACTTCGTTTTGGGGAATGTTGTTAATTTCAACTGTTTTTACTTCATACCAATTGAAAATAAAATGATGAATTAAAGGATTTGTGAAAAATAGTAATAAGAAAATAGCGTATTTCAAATATTTCAATCGAATCCATTTATTTTTTGCTTTGAGTGCAATCAATAAAAGAATCACTATCCAATTAAATGGAATGATTAGAAATGCTAATATTTTAGATAAAATGTAAAACAAGGATCTAAATTTAGTGAAGTAGATATCTAATTTCTTGTAAAAACATTTGAAGTGACTCTGGAATTAGAATTATGGTATAAACTAATCCAGCGATAGCCCCAGCAATATGTGCATCATGCCCAATATTATCTTTTTGTTGACGTGCAGCATAATTGGAATAAATTAAATACAAAATTGCAAAGACAATTCCTGGCATAGGAAAAAAGAAAACATATATTTTTTGAAATGGGTTAAAAAGTATAAATACAAAAACCAAACCTGAAGTTGCTCCTGATGCTCCAACTCCTGAATAATAAGGATTTAATTTATTTTTAAAATAGGATGGAAGATTTCCAACAACAATGCAAAATAAAAACAACAAAATATAAGCAAGATTACTAAAGGCTGAATTTAAATTAATCTGATAAATTTTTTCAATGGTATCTCCAAAACTGTATAGTACAAACATATTAATCAGTAAATGTGCCCAATCTGCATGAACAAAACCACCACTAACCAATCGAAACCACTCTTTATTTTTAAATTCCAAATAAGGATAGTGCATCAATTTATCAATAATTTCTCTATTACTAAAACCAGCAATTGAAATTAATGAAATAAATATTATCAGTATTAAAGTCATTTTAGTTATTAATTTTAATCATTGGATTTAAATAAATCTTATCCAAATTAATGTTATATTTTTTAATTTCTTCCTTTGATAATTCAAACGGTGTTTGAATCTTCTCTATAGGCACATTATCAAAATTTTCTAACCACAATTTTACATATTTTCCTTCAGAATCAATAGATTTTGCCTGACGAAATACATTCAAATGATATTCTTTCGGATGATGAGCTATGAAATTCCAATTACACCAATTGCTACAAACATCATAATCAATTAATTGTGATTCAAAATATTCTGCACCCATTTGCCAATTTATCTCTAACTCAAATATTAAAAAACTAGATACGATCTCTCTACATTTTTTATTGATATAGCCAGTTTGATTCAGTTCCGACATTATAGCATCTATGATTGGAATACCTGTTTTCCCTGATTGCCACTTTTCAAAAACTACAAAATCAATATTTCCAATTTTTGAATTATTGGAAAATATTTTTGTGTTTAAAAATATTTTCTGCTCATATTTTTTTCCTATCAACCTATAATAATCTCTCCATAATAATTTAATAAATAATTGATAGGTAATATCGTTACTTCCAAATTCTGATTCAAAATCCTTAAGTTCTTTATAAATCAATTTTGGCGAAATACATCCTTGAGCCAACCAAGGTGATAATTTTGTAAAAAAGTCTCCAATATTTTCTATTTGGCTAAATTGTTTTCTTCCTAGTTTACTGATATCTAATAAAATTTCCTTTAATTTCAAAATCCCATTACTTTCACCACCCTTAAAAGTCGAATAGTTATTTTGTGTTAAATTCAATAATTGATAATCAAATTCTTGATAATCAGCAATTTCTAATGGTTTGTAGTTTATGGGGTGAGGAATAGGTTCTCTAATTGATACAATTTTCTCAACTTCCTTTCTAAAAGTTGTAAAAGAATCAGGAACATGAGCTATAGGAAAGGGTAGGTCTTGGGTATGATAAAGTAGTTTTCCTCTTGAATATATGATTTCTTGCCCAATGCTCCACAGATTTTTTTCTAATTTATCTTGAACATTTAGTTCTTCAAAAGTCCTTTCTCGATTGCAAAACACCCAACTTGTTTTGTATTTTTTTGCTAATTCAAAGATGATTTCTTCAGGTTTTCCTAAAAATAATTGCAATTGAGCACCATTTGTATTCAAAGATTGTTTTAAATCATCTATACTTTCTTTAATAAAGTTTGCTCTGATACTGTTTGTCTTTGGAAAACCAAATTTTGTATTGCCTAAAAATACTCTTTCGTCAAAAATATAAACGTATATTATTTCATCAGCTAATCTTATTGCTTGTTCAATAGCTTCATTATCATGTAATCTTAAGTCTTGTCTAAACCAAACAATTGCTCTTTTCTTCATAAGATATGTAAAATATCATCAATAATACGATTAAGTTACATAATATTTATTAGATGAACGTAGAATAATTTTTTTATTACCAAATATTATTCTAATTTTGCGGAAATTTAATATAAAAATCTAGTTTTTGTTTTGATTTCCATTAATAATCAATAGATTATAACAAAATAAAATTTTTCAGAAATCAATTCTCTAGAAAATTCAAACTTTTATGAATCAAAAAATTCGCAATATAGCGATTATTGCTCACGTTGACCACGGTAAAACTACCCTTGTTGACAAAATGCTTTTGGCAGGAAAATTATTTAAGGAACATGAGATTCCTGGTGAATTAATTTTAGATAATAACGATCTTGAAAGAGAACGAGGTATTACTATCCTTGCTAAAAACGTATCTGTTAGATTCGGTGAATACAAAATCAATACGATAGATACTCCCGGTCACAGTGACTTCGGTGGTGAAGTAGAAAGGGTTTTGAATATGGCGGATGGTGTTCTTTTGCTAGTGGATGCATTTGAAGGTCCAATGCCTCAAACAAGATTTGTATTACAAAAAGCTTTGGAACTTGGATTGAAACCAATTGTGGTAGTAAATAAAGTGGATAAAGAAAATTGTGATCCGGATGGCGTTCATGAACAAGTTTTTGATTTGATGTTCCAATTGGATGCAACGGAAGAGCAATTAGATTTCCCATGTGTTTATGGTTCAGCGAAGCAAGGATGGATGAGTTTGGATTGGAAAAAACCAACTACAGATATTATTCCATTGTTAGAAACAATTGTAAAACATATTCCACCGCCAGTTGTAACAGAAGGTAATTTGCAATTATTGATTACGTCTTTAGATTATAGCAAATATATTGGAAGGATTGCCATTGGAAGATTGAATAGAGGTTCATTATCTACTGGTCAAAATGTTTCTTTAGTTAAAAAGGATGGATCCATTACAAAAAGTAGAATTAAGGAACTTTATGTTTTTGAAGGCTTTGGTAAGCTAAAAGTTGAAGAAGTTAAAGCTGGAGAAATTTGTGCAGTTGTTGGTGTTGATGGATTTGAAATTGGTGATACTATTGCTGATTTTGAAAATCCAGAGCAAATGGAAACAATTTCCATTGATGAGCCAACAATGAGTATGTTATTCACTATCAATGATTCACCATTTTTTGGTAAAGAGGGAAAATATGTTACTTCAAGACATATTAGAGAAAGGCTAGAGAAAGAAATGGAGAAAAACTTAGCTCTAAGAGTGGAAGAAACAGGAAGTAGTGATTCATTTCAAGTATATGGTAGGGGAGTATTACACTTATCTGTACTGATAGAAACTATGAGAAGAGAGGGTTATGAACTTCAAATTGGCCAACCACAAGTAATTATCAAAACAATTAACGGAAAAAAACATGAACCGATAGAAGAATTAACTGTCGATGTTCCTGAATATTCATCTGGTACTGTTATTGATATGGTTACTAGAAGAAAAGGAATGATGACAGATATGATTACTAAAGGTGAACGAATAATTGTAAAATTTGAAATCCCTTCTAGAGGAATTATTGGGTTGAGAAGCAATATGTTAACTCAAACTCAAGGTGAAGCAATTATGACACATCGTTTTCTTGAATACCAAGAGCACAAAGGTGATATTCCAGGAAGACAAAATGGTTCATTAATTTCTAAAGAAACTGGATCTGCAATTCCTTATAGTATCAATAATCTACAAGATAGAGGTACTTTCTTTGTGGAGCCAAATGAAGATGTGTATGAAGGTGAAGTAATTGGCGAAAACAATCGTCCAGGTGATATGATAGTTAACGTAACGGTTACTAAGAAATTAACTAACATGAGAGCATCAGGATCTGATGATAAAATGAGGTTAATACCACCAACTATCTTTACATTAGAAGAAGCTTTAGAATATATTCAATCTGATGAGTATGTTGAAGTAACTCCAAAGTCTATCAGATTAAGAAAGATTTTCTTGAAAGAACATGAGAGAAAGAAAGCTTCAAATCCAGCTTTGAGTAATTAGAGTTGAGAAACCCAAAACATTAAAGCGATAATATCTGAAAAAGGTATTATCGCTTTTTTTATTATATTATATATCTCCATAAAATAGAAAAAACCCGCCTGACTTTACAGAACGGGTTATTCATCACGAATCAATAAAAAATATCTTAAAACTTAGTCGTTGACTAAGTAAAAATTCTACTTAATTACTTCTACTTTTTTATTCACAATACCATCTGGAGTTTGAACACTTACAAAATATAAACCACTTGCTAGATTGCTTAAATCAAGTTTATAATTCTTAGTATTCAAGTTGGTAATATTTTCAACTAATTGACCAGAAGTGTTATGTACTGATATTCCATTTATTACATAACCACCATTCATATATAATTCAACAACACCATTTGTTGGATTTGGCGATAATAATAATTGAGAATTATCTAAAGGTGCTTTTTCTTTTAGCAGTTTGAATCTTTTGGTAATATCTGGAAGTGCATATATTTCTCCATCATTTCCCGTAACTCTAATATTTGTTATATGATAATTGAATGCATCATCTGATAATTGAAAACCATTAACATCAACTTCGACAACTATATTAATTTCTCCAATAATACCAATTCCGCTGGTTGGTTTATTGCCTACTCTTGAAATAATCATATCAGTTCTACCTACAATTGGCTTCTTAATCATATCAAAATAAGAAGAAGTATAAGTTAACCAACTATCACTATAAAATTTAACTCTTGTACTATCAGGGTTAACTTTAGTAGGACTAAAAGTTAATGAAAAATTAATTCCATTAAAATTAATAGCTGGGGTTGTATCTATACCTAAAACAATATAAAATTTAACTTTATCTCCTTTATAATGATATCCAGGGTTTGCATCAATAATATCTAAAGGACTTTGCTTGAAAATTGAAAAATTTTCATTTGTAATATTATTCGTTTGTAAATAGAAATTATTTATAGCAACTGTATCTTCTATACTGATTATTCCATCGCCATTTGCATCTAAGTGCTTATTATTAATAATATTTTCAGAAAAAGGATTATTCCAGTTAGAAGCAGCTTGTGGATAATAGTCATTCTCAGGATCTACTCTTTCTTCTCCTACTTTACCCATTTGTGAACCTAATACCAAGGCATCTGTAAAATCTACTATACCATCTTTATTTGCATCACCGGGCCAAACACAATCATTAAAACAAGTTGTATTTTTATCAATTACATTTGTATTAATTAATACATTACTACAATTCCCATTGATACAATGCTCAATTAATAAAGAATCAGGACCAATGTAATTATTATTTGGAGTATAAATCAACATATTATATCCAGATACATTTTCTCCATTTAAAACAATTGAATTATAACCTGGATAGTAATTAACAGTACCATGATATGGGTTATCTATAATATTGATATTATAGGCATTTAAATTAGACTTATTCTTTAAAATTGTAGGTGTATTTTTAATTGCATTTATTGAATATACTTGTTGAATCGGTTTTTGGTTACTTACTACAATTGCCACATTTCCAGTTTCATTTGCAGGCACATTATTAGAGGGACTTCCAATATATTTTGCATTGTATGTAAAATGAATTGTTCCTTTAAAATTATTTTTTGGTACAACAGTAAATAAAGCACCGTTTTGTGTTATTGACAATGCATCACCTGAATTTGTAAAACTATTGATTACAAATTTAGACTTTTCGATATCGTTACTTTGAACATTTATGGTAATTGGTGTTGCTTCTGGAGTATAAGCTATATCATCTTTTACAAAGAAAGTTGGATTATTAGTATTAAATATTTTACTACTAACATGAAATAATTTTCCATTTGAATTTGTAAAAGTAAATTTTTCAATTCCATTAAAATTTACAGCAGGTTTATAATTGTATGCATTATTCTCAATAAATGTTAATTGACCTCCTTTATTTGGACTTGAAGTTAATACAAAATTATCATCTGGCAAGATGATAATTGAACTTTTGTTTTTGTTTAGATATATCTGATTGGTATCAGAATCTATACTCGAACTAACATATATAAAAACTTGACTTTCGTTACAAACTCCCACTTCATTACAAACCGTATAATAGATTCTAGCTATTCCAGTGAAGTTATCGAAAGGTTCAAAATGTATCAAGTTATTATTGATAGATGCAGTTCCTCCATTTGATATGCTAACTTTAGTTAATGTTTTTGAACCAGTTGTACTCGAATCATTTGCTAAAGCATCAATGTCTAAATTTGAATTCATCGAACTAAAACGATAATCATTTTTAGAATCAACATAAGAATTAGAAGTGGAAACAATATAACCAATATAGGTTGATAGAGAATTAAACATATTTATCAAAATCGTATCTCTACCTTCAAAACTTGCATTTGGTTTATACTTAAATATAGAACCTCCTGAAATAGGAACTCTTGTTAAAGTTCCATTTTTAGGTGTAATTACATTTCCAGCAAAGAATCCATTCAACTGGAAAACCAGAGAGTCTCCTTGATAAATCCTTTGATTTTGATATAAAGACGACTGCCCATTTGAAACAATAGGGTAAAAATGATTGCCATTACAAAGGCAAACAATAGCTTTGATAAAAATTTAGTCATGATTCGTGTATTTGAACCGCTAAAATACTAATTATAAATGGTTTGGCAAAATATTTTTTTAAATTATTTTATAAATTTAAGAAAAATTTGAATTTTATATACAAAATAATCATAATATGTTAAGTTTTATAAATTTTGATATTATATAAAAAAAACTAATATTTGTATAAATTTTAATTTTATGAAAAATAAAGTTTCTTTTTTATTAACCTATTTTGATGTATATGAATTAAATAAATTAAGAAAATTTATTCAATCTCCATATTTTAATTCTAATGAAATATTAGTTCAATTATTCGATATTTTAAGAAAGGAATTAGAAAAAGATAAAAGAAAAGAATTGCCCAAAGAATCCATATGGAAATTATTATATAAAAACAAACCATATGATGATGTACGCTACAGAAAGTTAAATTCAGAATTGTTGAAACTAACTGAAGAGTTTTTAGCACAAGAAGAGTACAATAATAATCCTATGAGACAATCTAATTATTTAATGGACTCTATTGGTAAAAAGAAAATTACTTCTTTATATAGTTCAACAATCAAAAATGCTAGAAATATATCAACCAAAATTGAAAAAATTGAACCATCACATTATTTTTATTTATATGAAATGGAGCAAAATTTTTTCGAATTAGAAGATTATGAAACCAATAGATCTGAAAAAGCAAATCTAGAAGTTATCTTAAATAATTTAGATAATTTCTACTTTTCAGAGAAACTTAAATGGTATTGTACAATTTTACCAAGGTTATTAAATACTTCAAATATTTATGATTTAAAATTTATTAATGAAATTTTAGAATATATTAATTCAAATAAAATAGAAAATGATTTTATAAATATATATAATTTAATTGTTAAACTATATAAGTTTCCATATGAAAAATCAAATTTTAATGAATTATTAAAAACTATAGAAATAAATTCTTCAAAATTTACTCAAAATGAGCAATTTAGAATGTTTAATCATCTTTTAAATTTTTGTGTTAGCCATGTAAACAAAGGTGATTTGGAATACCATGAACACTATATTGATATTAATGAAAATTTAATTTCAAATGGATTAATTTTTACTGATGGTTATTTATCTCCATGGAGATTTAAAAACATTGTACAAATAGCATTAAGAATTAACAAGTTTGAATGGACTGAGAATTTTATAGAAAAATATAAGAAAAATTTACATCCTGATTTTAGAGAAAATGCAGTTACATTTAATTTAGCATTATTGTATTTTTATCAAAGAAGTTATGATAAAGTTATATATCAACTACAAAATGTAGAATATGAAGATGATGCATACAACTTGAGTAGCAAATCTATGTTATTAGCTGTTTATTATGAAATGGATTATATTGAGCCTTTATATTCGTTATTTGATAGTTTTAGAGCCTATTTAAATAGAAATAAAACATTATCTGATACGAGAAAATTGAGTTATGTAAATCTAATTAAATTCACCAAACAACTAAGTAGAATAATTGATGGCGATTTTAAATCAATAGAAAAGCTAAAATCAGAAATACTTCAAGAAAAAAATATTGCTTCCGATAAATGGTTAATGGAAAAAATTAAGGAAAAGGAAAATAGTAAATAAAAAAAAGAGATAACTGGATAGTTACCTCTTTGAATAGGATATGTTTCAATATTTTTCTAAATCTGACTATACATTTTTACCATTCCGGCAACAATATCTTTACTTTTCAAAGTAGCTTTGTATGCTTCTGCTTTTTGTTTATCAGCAAATTTTCCGACTAATACGTGATATAAAGGAATACCTTCTTTCCACTTTTTATAGATAATCACTTGCTCATTTACTTTTAATCTTTTAATCCTTTTTACTTCATTATCAACAGATTCCAGTTTGCTTACAACAGAAATTTGCACACCAAAATATTTACTATCAGCCTTTGGGTCGTAATATCTAAAACTAGATTTTACAACTGGATTTGTAGCTGGTGTTACAACTTTGATTGGTTTTACAACTGTATTGGTAACTAACACTTTTGGTGCTTCACTAACTCTTGGAAGTGGAGGTCTTGAAATTCCTCTTTTTGATTTTAGAAAAGCCATCATATCTGTAGCAGACATGGATTCTTCCTTTCTACCCACAACTTCTCCTTTTTCGTTAAAAATCATTATTGTTGGCAAAACCTTAATATTGTATTTCTTTTTATAGACGAAACCATCAAAATCATCAATATCTACTTTTACTGGAATATAGTTATCGTTAATATAATTAGCAAGAACAGCATTTTTATAGGTTGTTTCTTCCATAAACTTACAAGGTGTACACCATGAAGCAACAAAATCAACGAAATATAATTTTCTTTGCTCTTTAGCTAATTTTTGTGCAGAGGCTATGTCGCCTGTATGAAAAGTAATTTTATTGTAATTACTATACCTTGCAGCAATAGTTGTAAAAAATAAAACAACTACTAAACTAAGTAGCGTTAAATTTCTAAATACTGGGTTATAGAATACTTTTTTCATGATTAATTTGGTTTGCTAGTTTGACAATTTATTGATATTTAATCCTTTAGTAATATATTAAATTCCAAATGGTATGCCAAATACTTATATTAATTATTTCTCCAATACATAACATTATTGAATGATAATTTATTGTATCAAAAAAATAAATTTGAAAAAAAATAGAATTATAAGAAACTTATCTATTTAGAAATGAATAGATTAAAAAAATATTCTATTAGTTTGAAATTTTATAGTCCATCAATTCCACTTACAGTGGTATATTTAAAAGATAATTTTTTGTCAGGATGAACAATTTTGAAAGCAGATTGGCACATCAAAGTTGCTTCATGAAAACCACAAAGAATTAATTTTAACTTTCCAGGATAAGTATTGATATCACCGATAGCATAAATACCTGGAATATTGGTTTGATAATCAAATGTATTTACAACAATTGCATTCTTATCAATTTCTAAATTCCAATTACCAATTGGACCCAATTTTGGTGACAGACCAAACAACGGTATAAAATGATCTGTGTCAACTAAAAAATTACCTTTTGTATCATGCTGGATTTCAACAGATTCTAATTTATCATCTCCGTTTAATCCAATAATTTGAGACTCTTTAATTAAATCAATTTTACCAGATTCAAATAATTCTTGCACTTTTTCTACTGAATCTAAAGCTCCTCTAAATTCATTCCTTCTGTGAACTAATGTTACTTTTTTCGCAACATTTGCCAAAAATATAGTCCAATCTAGTGCAGAATCGCCACCTCCAGCAATGATTACATTTTTATTTCTATAAAATTCTGGGTCTTTGATAATATATTCGATTCCTTTATCCTCATATTTTTCAATATTATCCAAAGGTGGTTTCCTTGGCTCGAAAACGCCTAAACCTCCTGCAATTGCAATAACTGGAGCAATTATTTTAGTTCCTTTATCTGTTTCTAGGATAAATTTACCATCTTCTTGCTTTGTTATTGTTTCAGCTCTTTCCCCAAGGGTGAATTGTGGTTTGAATGGTTCTATTTGTTTCATCAAATTATCCACCAACTCACCAGCTAAAACCGTTGGATAACCAGGTATATCATAAATTGGCTTCTTCGGATAAATTTCAGTCAATTGACCTCCAGGTTGTGGTAAATAATCCACTAAATGGCATCTTAATTTTAATAACCCTGCTTCGAAAACTGTAAATAGTCCAGTTGGACCTGCTCCAATTATAATTATATCCGTTTCAAACATTTCTACTTATTTTTAAAAATAGCCATTCTTTTTTTCAGCAAAAGCAGTAGCTCCTTCAATGAAATCTGCTGTTTTAGTTAGCGCCCCAAAATTAGTAACTTCTTCCAAAAATCCATTTTTATTCTTATCAAAAAATGCATTTACAGTTTTAATTATGGAAGCAATAGCTATTGGACCTTTTTTAGAAATAGTTTCAATTAACTCAATTGATTTTTCAATCTCCATCCCAGCTGGAACAACATAATTAACCAAACCTAGTTCTAAAGCAACTTGAGCAGAAATAATTTCTGCAGTCATCATTAGTTCCAAAGCCTTAGTTTTGCCAATATATTGAACCAATCTTTGAGTTCCACCATATCCTGGAATCAAGCCAAGATTTACTTCCGGTTGTCCAAATTTAGCTTTTTCACTTGCAACTCTCATATGACAAGCCATTGCCAATTCACAACCACCACCAAGTGCAAAACCATTGACCGCAGCAACTACAGGAATAGTTAGATTTTCGATCAAATTAAATGTATCATGTCCAAACTGAGCTAATTCAATTCCTTGATTAGCATCCAATCCAATAAATTCTTTTATATCAGCACCAGCTATAAAGGATTTTTCTCCAGCACCTGTAATGATGACACCAGTTACATTTGGATAATTGGTTACAAAATCCGAAAAAAGGTGATTGATTTCAGACATCGTCACTTTATTCAATGCATTTAAAGCAGTTGGTCTATTGATAGTGACAAATAAAATATTATTTTGAATTTCTATGATTAAATTAGAATATTCCATATTATATTTTTTAATTGTAAATTTTAAGCATTTCGCAAATGGCTAAATAATGAAAATAACTTCCAAAAATAACAAATATATGCCAAATTGCATGGTGATATTTTAATTTTACCATTTTATAGAAAATGGTTCCAATTGTATAACTGATTCCACCAATTATAATCCAGTAAAAAGTATTTATCGGCATTTTTGCCCACATTAATGGGATATCAATAACTGCAAACCAACCTAAAGCTAAATAATAAAATAATGAAAATCTTTTTAGAGTTTCAAAAAAGAAAATCTTATAGACAAAACCTAATAGTACAAGTAATACTATTGTTAAAACTAACATATTTTGAGTCTTTCCTTCCGTAAAGCCGATAATAAAAGGTGCATGTGTACCACCAATCAATAAAAAAATAGCTAGATGATCAAATAATCTAAAAATATATTTAATTGACTTTCTATTGATTAGGTGATATAAAGTTGAAGAGGTATAAACTAAAAACAAGCCTAAAATGAAGAAAAATAAGCCAAAATTAATATAAAAATAGGGTCTAAAAATTAAGAAAGTATAAAATGAAAATAATATTCCAATAAAATGAGTAAGCACATTAGCCCATTCAACATCATTTTCTTTTGAAATAAATAATGCTTCCACTTAATTTATTAATTTTGGACAAAGATAAAACAAAATATTATTCTTTAAACAAGTCAAATTGTTTTATTTTTTAAAATATTATTTTTTATTGAAATTCAATCTCATTCCATTAAAATCTCCAAAACCATGATCAAGAGAATAAGCTAAATTCCCATTTACAAATGTTTTTTCTACTCTTCCATTCAACTTTTGCCCTTCCAGAGGTGACCAATTACATTTATAAAAGATATTTCCTTTATTTATTTCCCAAATAATATTTGGATTAAAAAGGAAAAAATCAGCAAAATATCCTTCTCTTATAAAACCTCTTTCTTTTATATTATAACAAATAGATGGAGCATGACACATTTTATCAATTACTTTTTCAATTGTTATCCAACCCTCTAACACTCCTTTATACATTAAGTCAAAAGAATGTTGAACCAATGGAAGTCCGCTAGGTGCAGCAAAATATTTTTGTTGCTTTTCTTCAAATGTATGTGGAGCATGATCAGTAGCAATAATATCAATTCTGTTATCCAAAATTGCTTGTCTTATTGCATTTCTATCTTCAATAGTTTTTATAGCAGGATTACATTTGATTAAATTGCCCAATTGTTCGTAATCTTCATCACTAAAATTAATATGATGAACACAACCCTCTGAAGTAATCCTCTTATCTTTTAGTGGTATGTCATTAACAAATAAATCTAACTCCTTTTGAGTAGAAATATGCAAAATATGAAGTCTAGTGTTATGTTTTTTTGCAAGATGAACCGCTAAAGAAGAGGATAAATAACAAGCTTCTTCATTTCGGATTAGTGGATGAAGATTAGCTTTGGCTTCATCGCCATATTGTGCCTTGTACTTTTTAGTATTTGAAATAATCGTATTTTCATCTTCGCAATGTGTTGCGACAAGTAAAGGACAATTGGCAAAAATTTTCTCTAATAATTTTGGATCATCCACCAATAGATTTCCAGTACTTGAGCCCATAAATATTTTTACACCACAAACATCTGCTCCATTAGTCCTCATTACTTCATCATAATTATCATTTGAAGTACCCATGAAAAAGGAGTAATTTGCCAAACTGCTTTTTGATGCTATTTCATATTTTTGTTGCAATAAATCTTGAGTAAATGCTGGAGGATTCGTATTTGGCATTTCCATAAAACTAGTCACTCCACCAGCTACGGCAGCTCTTGATTCGGTAAATATATTTGCTTTATGAGTAAGACCTGGTTCTCTAAAATGAACTTGGTCATCAATTATTCCAGGAAAAAGATAATTTTCCTTTGCATCTATTTCCTCAACTTTATAATTTACTTCGATATTCTTATCTATTCTTTCAAAACGACCATTCTTAATCAAGATATCTGCTTGAATTTTTTGATATTCATTAATAATAGTAGCATTTTTAATAACTATATTCTTCATTGTGCTAAATTTGAGACAAAATTAATCAATCATGATTCGTTCTTTATATATTTTATTTTTTGTTGTTTGTTTTCTTCATTAAATGCTCAAAATAATCTGAGTTTAAAGGATGCTATTACTAAAATGTTGGCTAATAATTTTGATATTTCAATTTCTAAAAATGATTGGAGCATTGCATCAATGAACAATACAAAGGCAAATGCTGGGATGTTGCCAAGAGTTAATATCAATTTATCGGATAATTTGAGTAATAATAATTTGTTTCAGAAATTTACAAATGGAACAGAGATCAAAAGGATTTTGTATTTGGAAATAATTTAAATGCTGGAATTCTTTTGAATTGGACCATTTTTGATGGATATAAAATGAGTGCCACAAAAAGAAGACTTGAATTGATCGAAAAACAAGGAGAAGCCAATTTTAAATTAACTGTTGAAAATAGCATATCCAATTTGATAAAAGCTTATTATGATATTGCTAAAAATAAATTGCAATATAGAAATATTGAAGTTTTGATTCGATTAATAAATGATCGTTTACTTCTTGCAAAAACGAGATTTGAAGTTGGAACAGCATCCAAAATGGATTATTTGCAAACACAAATAGAACTTTTGAATCAAGAAAACAATTTATTGACTCAGAAAAGTCTAATTCAAAATTCTAAAATTGCACTTAATCAATTAATTGGTCAAAGTATAAATTATGAATATGAAATAACAGATTCATTATCTGTCAATTCAGTTTTTAATCAATATCCCAGTAATTTAAATCTCTCCAATAACCAACAAGTTTCTATTTTTGAATATCAAAAATTAATTGCAGAACAACAGATCAACGAATCAAAGTCACTTTCAAAACCCCAAATAGGACTTTCTACAGGTTATAATCTTGCTTTTGCTCAAAGTCAGGCTGGATTTTCTTTATTCAATCTAACTCATGGACTTGGCATTGGTATCAATGCTACAATGCCTATTTATGATGCTGGAAATAATAAAAGATTGGTAGAAGTTGCCAAATTAAGTGCTATAACGTCTCAATCACAATTGAATAAATTGAATGAAAATTTAAACACATTGTATTTGAAATCCTTAAATGATTATAATACAGCTGTGTTGTTATATCAAAATGAAAATAAAACACTGAAAACCATTGAGGAATTGTTAACTATTACAAATGAACGATTTAGAGTAAATCAAAGTGCCAATTATCTTGAAATGAAAGAAGTTCAGAAAACTTATGAGGATTCAAAAAGTAGGCAAGTACTTTTATTGTATAATGCAAAAATTGCTGAAATTGAATTATTGAGACTTCAAGGTAAAATTTCATCTGAAAATTTCTAAGAAAATGAAATCGTTATTAAAAACAATATTCACTTTTATGGGGCTAATATATTCAATATTGTCATTTGCAAGTAAGCAGATTGATTCGCTAAATATTTTTAGCAAATCAATGAATAAGAATATTCCTGCAGCAATTGTGCTTCCAAATAGTTATTTTGAAGATACAACATCAACATTCCCAGTAATTTATCTACTTCATGGCTATAGCGGAAATTATAAAGGTTACATTGATCATATGTTGAATATAAGAGAATTAGCAAATACGAACAAAGTGATTTTTGTTTGCCCTGATGGGGGATATGGAAGTTGGTATTTCGATAGTCCAATAGATGAAAAGTTCAAATATGAAACCCATATTGCAAATGAAGTTGTTGATTTTATAGACATTCATTATAGAACTATTAAAAAACGGGAATTTAGAGGAATTGTAGGTTTAAGTATGGGAGGTCATGGAGCATTATATTTAACAATAAAACATCCAGATATATTTGGTATTGCTGGGAGTATGAGTGGTGGAGTAGATTTTAGGGAATTTCCAGATTCTTGGGATATAAAAAAGAGGCTAGGTAAATATGATACAAATAAACAAGTTTGGAACAGTCATACTGTAATAGAATTATGTGAAAATTGGCCCAAAAATACACCTTTATTAATTGATTGTGGGGTGAAAGACTTTATGATTGATGTTAATAGAAAATTGCATCTAAAACTATTAAGTTTGAATATTGACCATACCTATACTGAAAGACCTGGAGATCATAATTGGGCATATTGGAAAGTTTCAACACTGGATCAAATTGAATTTGTAAGCAACTATTTTAATAATTTGCTTTTGAATAAAAAATAATTTACCAATTGTCTTTTTCAAGCAATTTTGCCAATTTATCCCCAAAAGCTTCCCAACTAAATTTTTTTGAAAATTGTAAACTATTTTGAACTAAGTCATTGTACAACAACTTGTTCTCTATTAATCTTTCTATTTGAGCAGCAAATTCATTCGCATTATTTGCCAATAAAATTGCATTATTATTTTCAGCATT
Source organism: Saprospiraceae bacterium (assembly GCA_016710625.1). Taxonomy (GTDB): domain Bacteria; phylum Bacteroidota; class Bacteroidia; order Chitinophagales; family Saprospiraceae; genus JADJVK01. The sequence goes on along the minus strand of JADJVK010000009.1, from coordinate 107,308 downwards.
GTAAGGGTTATTAACCAAATTAGTTGTAATACAAGGCACTCCACAAGCCATTGACTCCAAAATTTTATTTTGTTGACCAGCTCCTTGAAAAATTGGAGCAACCATAATTTTAGACCTCCAATATGCCATTCGAATATCTGACAACCAACCCTCAATGGTAATGTTTTGATTTGCCATTTTTAATATTTGATTATCTGGTCTTGCTCCAGCAATCAAAATTTTAATATTTGGGTATTTTAAAATAATTGATGGCAATATTTCGCCCATAAAATACTTAACAGCGATAACATTTGGATGATATCCTAGATTTCCAACAAAAACCAAATCAAACTCTTTCTTGATTTCATCGTTTGGTTTAAAATAATCTATATCAATTCCATTTGGAATAACTTCAATATTTTGTACATTTTTGAAAGGTATAGCATTTCTATCTTGTTCAGAAATAATACAATGATTATCAAAAGAATAAAATATTTTTTGTTCGTAATTGTTTAATAAAATATATTCTCTTTTTAAAATACCCTTCATGAAAATATTAGCAACAGTATATCTCTTTTGCATAATGGATGAAAAAGCATCCATGTAATCTATACTTTTCTTGATTTGCACATCTTTTATATATTCTGAGGTTCTTATCAAATTGCAATAAATATGATCTGGCAACTCTTCTTTAATGACATTATTAATTTTTCTTTGAATGGAAACACTATAAAAATATCCAATAGAAAAAGGCAAACGTTTTATTATTGATCTTAACAATCTTATAATTAAACGAAACTTACTTAATTTGAAAACATAAATATTTGAACAAAATGGAGCAATTGCATCTAAATCATTTTGATTTATATCCTCTTCAGTTAACGAACATAAAACAATTTCATGAACCTTTGATAAATATTCAATTTGATGATAAAGTCTTAATTTGTCCCCTTTTTCGAGAGGATATGGAAATCTTGAAGATACAATAAGTATTTTCACTTACTAATTTTCTTGCAATTTATAAAAAAGAAAGGAATTAATTGCCACTTTTTACAATGAAAATGATGCTTCTAACTTATGATTTTCTTTGCCAACCAACATAAAGTATTGATTTATAACACTATTTGCAATTGAATAATTGTCAAAATGTTTTGCTACAAATACTTGTGCTCTTTGACCGATAGACAATAGTTCTGTCAAATTATTTTCTGCCCATTCCATTTTTTGAACAAATTCATTTGGTGAATTAGCAATTAAAACATGTTCAAAATCAGTTGCATCAATACCTTCTAATCCAATAGAAGTAGTGATTACAACTTTTCCTAAAGCCATGCCTTCCAAAATTTTAGCCCTCATTCCACCACCGGATAAAATTGGCACCATCATAATCGGGTATGAATTGATGAAATCAATTGCTGAATCAACCTCTCCATGAATGATTATCGACTCACTATTTAATTTTTTGATTTTGTCTGGAGTGTTTCTACCAGCAATATGAAATCTAATATTGGGCAATTTTAGTATCAATTTTTCCCAAACCTCATTTAGAAACCAATCCAAAGCTTCTAAGTTGGGCATCCAATCTAATGAGCCAATAAAACTTATTTCCAATGGCTTTTTAAAACATTCACCATTTGCCATATAATCAGAAATATCCAAGCCAATAGGGCATACCATTGATGGTTTTCTCATCCCTAAGGTTTTATATTTCTCTAAATCCCTTGCAGTAATTCCAAGGCAATAATCCCATTTATTTAGCTGATCTAACTCAAAAGTTTTTAGTTTTTTTGCAAGATATTTGATATAATATTTTTTAATTAAATGATTTGAATTCAATACAATTCTATCCCAAATTTCGAACTCAACGTTATGAGATCGCATCACTATTTTTGCATTAGAATGTGCTTTGATAATGGATATATATGGAGCTAAATACAAAGTTTCTAATTGGATAATATCAAATTGATTTTTATTTAAAATATCAATCAATTGCAATTCAAATTCTTTGGAAACATATCTACTGATATGGTAAGAATCCTTGGAAAAAAGGTTGAAAAAAGCATCAATTGGATTGATTTGGTTATCAATTTCAACTGTATAAATGTCCTTATAATGTGTCAAATCATTATAGTGATTTTCTACATTTATATAATGTTTAGATGTATTCATGGCAAGTAAAGTGATTTGACAACCAAGTTCATACATCGCTTTACTCAAAAATTTAACAGCAATAGATTCACCGTCCTTAAGTGGGTAAGGAAATTTTTTACAAATTTGTAAAATTCTTAAACCATTAAATGATTTAAAATGATTTAGATTATTTTTTATATTTAATGTTTGAAATTTACTCAAGCTACTTAAATTAAAAAAATCATGACTACCCGTATATAACGAATAATCATGATTTTATGCTGCTTAAAACAATATTTTAATTTAAAATCTAGCGGCTGTCATTAATTCATAACTAAATCCTTGATATTGACCATTGGTGCTTAAGTTATATAAACCAGCGATACCAACTCTTAATTGTCCATTTTCACCAAACATATCATTTTTCCAAATAAATCCACAATTCAATCCAGCAGTAAAGTTCGTATTGATATACAAAGCACCCCAGAATTGATCAATTTGCTCAAACTTGAATTGGTAGCTTAAATTATACAATTTTGCATCTGCATAATTTAACCAACCAGTATGCTCAGTATAATATGATTCATTTGCTATTTTAAATCCACCAACAATATTTCCATGTAATGATCTTTTCAATTTAACCTCATTACTATTTCCTGTAAAACTAAGCTTCGAAGGCAATAATTGAGGTGCCGCAACGCCAAAATAGAAGTTACTTTCATTTTGCTTCGAATCTGGAACGGAAGAATAAAAGACGCCTACACCTGCATTAAAATTAAACTGAGAACTTTGTGCACCAATGACTAATTCATCACCAGAATCAGCAACTTTTGCAAGATTTCCATCATAGCGATATTGACCAGCTGAAGCTAAAACTCCAATACTCAATTGATCATCATCATTAAATTGTAATGAAAATTTGTAGTTGTAAGCACCATTTATACCAATAAAAGTAAGTGGTCCTGTTCTATCAAACATCAATGCACCACCAAAACCCATATTCATTCTTGACAAAGTTTTCTGGCCAGATAATATGCCAGTTACTGGAGCACCAGCAAAACCTAACCATTGTTGTCTATAGCTCACTCCAATTTCAGCTCTTTCATTTATTCCAGTCATTGCTGGATTCCAAATGAATTCAGTTTGTCTTAATGAATTGGTAATCGGATATTGCTGAGCAAAAGCAAAAAATGGACTTAATAATAAAATATATAATAATAATTTTTTCATTTTAACTTTTTTAAATCATTAATTAATAATTGATTTTCTAATCTCTTACAATAATTAAAACACTCTTGAATTCTTTTCCAGTATCTAAAACTTTTAAGACATAGTAATAAGTACCAGCTGGTAATGGTAATCCATTTTTGGTGCCATCAAAAGCATCTTCAATTATTTTAGTTTTATCTTTTGAAAATTTATTATTATAAACTACATCACCCCATCTATTATAAACTGTTAAAGTAGCATTTTCAAAGACTTCCAATCCTTTTAGAATCAGTTTATCATTTTTGCCATCTCCATTTGGTGTAATGGTATTCACAACTTCAATTATGTCTTCAATATTCAATTCAACATTTAGATAAACAGAATCCTTAATTTTACAACCATTTTTATCTGTAACAATCACATAAATATTTGATGATTCAGTTGGCGTTAGTAATGGTTTCGAACAATTTTTACAACTCAAAGTATAAGGACTGATCCAAGAATAAGTTCCTCCACCAGTTGCAGCTAAAGTAACATTTGCACCTTTTAATAAGGAAATCGTATCTTCAGCAATTCCACCGATTGCTGATGATAAAATAGTAAATGTTGCATGTGCAGTATCCGAGCCACAAATATTAGAAACTGCAAGAGTTACATTTGATGTAGCATTCGTTATTAAATATGTATCAGAAGTATCAGGAGCACCTACAATTCCAATATCAGTTATCCACTTGAATTTCTCACCGCCAATTCCAGATAATAAAATGGTATCACCAGGGCAATATTCATTTACATCATCAAGTATTTTGGCACTTGGTCTATTAATAGTAGATGTACTAATTGTTGAGAACCCTTTACAGCCAGCATCATTGGTTACAGTAATTGAATATTGACCAGCATTACTTATTGATATTTTAGATTCAGTCGAACCATTTGACCATAAATAAGATTTAAAACCAGTTCCAGCATCTAAATCAGTACTTGCACCTTCACAGAATATTGTACTTCCATTAATAGAAACTTTTGGAGCATCTGCAACATCAACTTTAGCACTTGAAGTTCCTTTACAACCCTTTGAATCAGTTACAGTTACAAGATAATCTCCAGCTTTAGTAACATTAATTTGGAATGTATTTTCGCCACTAGACCAAATGTAATTCTGGTAAGTAGAAGCAACAGATAGGGTAGTGCTATTGCCATCACAAATACTCAAAATACCACCAACTGTTGGTTTAGGATTAGGATTTACAACAACGTCAACAGATTTAGTATTTCTACAACCATTTGCATCTGAAACAGTTACAGTATAATTTCCAGATTTAGTTACATCAATTGAAGCAGTAGTTTCATTTGTATTCCAAGAATATCCAGCAAATCCAGAATTGGCAGATAATGTTGTAGTTGCACCTTCACAAATTGTTAAATTTCCTGAAATAGTAGGTGTTGGTAATGGATTTTCAACTACATTAACTTGTGCAGTTCCAGTACAACCTCCTGCATTCGTCACTGTTACAGAATATACACCACCTTTTGTAACATTTATGGATGGAGTTACACTTCCGTCAATCCATTCATATTTAGCAAATGAACTATTTACGGTGATATTCGTAGATTCCCCTTTACAGATCGTTAGATTTCCAGAAATTGCAGGTGATGGTTTGCTAAGAACATTTAAAACAACAGAATCAACTCCTTTACATCCTGATGCACTAGTAACTGTAACTTTATAGGTTCCAGATGTACTAACTTGATTTACTTGGAAATTTCCACCATTGGACCAAGTATAAGATGAATAACCAGTACCAGCATCCAAAATTGTACTTTGTCCTTCACAAATATTCAAATTACCAGTAATTACAGGTTTTAAACTTGAATTAAAATTAATTGTAATATCATCTGTTCCTATACAACCATCTGAATTGGTTACAGTAACTGTATAAGTTCCAGAGGTTAAAGCATTGATATTTTGTGTAGTACTATTATTATTCCATTTGTAAGTTGTAAATGTTTCAACTGAAAGTTTTGCAGTATCACCTGCACATAAACTAGTTGGTCCTGAAATTGTTGGTAAAGGGTTCTTCAAAGTAGCAACATCCACTGTATCATAACCTAAACAACCATCAATATTCGTAACAGTAATACTATATTTTCCAGCATTAGAAACTGTTATAGAATTTGATGAATTTCCATTTGACCATTTATAAGTATTAAATGTACCAACATTTAATGTTGTATTATTGCCTTCACAGAAACTTAGCTTACCAGTAATATCAGGAACAGGTGCAGCAATGGTTGAAACTGTAATACTATCTTTTCCTACACAACCTGCACTATTACTAACAGTTACTACATATTTTCCAGATGTTGTTACAATATTTTGAGCAGCATTTTTTCCATCACTCCATATATAAGTTGTAAACCCGTTTCCAGCATTTAAAGTTGTTGATGTGCCTTCACAGAAAGATTTTAAACCAGTGATTGTAGGTTTTGGATTTAATGTTTCATTTATGACAACCGTATCACTTCCCCTTACAACCTAATTGATCTACAACTGTAACACTATAAGTTCCACCTTTAGTAACTGTCAATGAATTACCTGTAAATGAGCCTGTCCAAACATAGCTAACAAATCCAGTATCAGACTTAAGAGTAGTAGGTTGACCTTCACAAATTCCTAAAACACCACTAATATTTGGATTTGGTAATGGCTGTGCAACTACATCAACAGTATCATATCCTTTACAATTATTTGAATTAGAAACTGTTACAATGTAAGTTCCAGAATTTGTTACATTAAGTGTCTGTGATGAACCACCACCTGACCAACTATAAGTTGTAAATCCAGAACCAGCATCTAATGTAGAATTACTTCCATTACAGAATTTCAGTACCCCAGTGATTTGTGGTATCGGTGAAGCAATAGAATTTACTGTTACTGAACTCGTACCAGTACAACCTGCTGTATTGGTAACAGTAACATCATATGTTCCACCAGTAGAAACTGGATTTATTTGACTTTTGAAACCATTACTCCATTCATATTTAGAATATCCTAATCCGGCATTTAAATCTGTTTTTGCTCCTTCACAAATGTTTAAATTACCAGTAATAGCGGGTTTAGGACTCGGACTTTCTGTAACTGAAACTTGTTGTGAACCAATACAACCATTTTTATCGGTTACTGTAACGGAGTAATTTCCTTTTGTCGTAACAATTATAGAATCCTCAGTTGAACTAGTGCTCCATTGATAATTCGTAAACCCAGATTTTGCTGTTAACTTGGTTTGTGTACCTTCACAAATTGCTAAAACACCTTTTATATCTGGATTTGGCTTGAATCCAACTTGAACTGAAATAGTATCAGCTGCATCACAACCAAAGTCATTAGTAACTGTAACTGAATAATTATCAGATGTATTGACACTAATTAATTCAGTATTTTCACCAGTTGACCACAAATAAGTATTAAATCCAGAGCCTGGAGTTAAATTAATGGTTTTTCCATCACAAAGTTGAATGGAATCTCCCAATTCTGGCTTAGGTGCTGGTAATTCATTCATTTCTATTGAATCTATACCAATACATCCTTTAGATGAAGTAACAGTAACGGTATAAATTCCTTTATTTGTTACATTAATATCAGCAGTAGTTAGACCATTAGACCATTTATAAGAAGCAAAAGGACCATTTATTGTTTTTAATAATGTTGATTTACCTTCACAAAAAGTAGTAAGTCCTTCAAAATCAGGATCTGGTGTACCTTCTTCTGTGACTTCAACTTGAGTTTCACCAGTACATCCAGAGCTATTAGTAACAGTTACAGAATAACTGCCAGCTGTAGTAACATTTATCTTTTGTGTTGTATCACTAGTTGACCAAACAAATTTTGCAAAATTTCCTGCATCTAATGTAGTACCTACTCCTTGACATATTGCTAAAGCACCTGAAATATTAGGAGTTGGTTTTGTACCAACTTGTACATTTATACTATCTTTCCCAAACATCCATTATCACCAGTCACTGTTATTGAATAATAGCCAGGGGTATTAACTGCAATTTGATTGGTTTTTTTGCCATTAGACCATGTAAGATTTGGAAAAGTAGTATTTATTTCCAATATAGTAAAATTACCTTGACATGTAAAAGGATTACCAAGAATTTTTGGTTTAGGTAATGCTAAAGTATCTACTCTAATTGTATCAGAAGAAACATAACATCCACCATGATATACTTGTAATTGATAATCTCCTTGTTTTTTTGCAACTATTGTATTAGCTGTTTGATTTGGAACAATATTTCCATTATACAGCCATTTATATGTTGTGTTGGGTAATATTTGATTATTTGGCAAGAAAATATTTAAAGAATCACCTAAACAAATAGTTGGGAGTCTAGAAGTCTTTAATGTATTATTTGGACGAACATAAAGATTTGTTATGACTAAACTATCACAACCTTTTACATCATTAAAAGTATCTCTATATATTCCAGTTTTGAATATACACCATGACCAGTACCTAATGAAAAGTTTGTCCTTACAAATAGTATCAATTCTTGAACTAAATCCTGGTCGATTAATTTTAATGATATCAAATTGATTACCACCAGCCCATCCATCTCTATCTTTATTAATATAAACTCCTCTTAATGGAAGAGAATTTCCAGGATTTAACATATTCCAATTTTCACCAAAATTTGTTGATTTTAATAATCTTGCTTTTCCAGTACCTTCACTTCCAGTTACAAAACCGGTATCTCTACTTACAAATTTCACACTATTAAATTCAAAACCAAAAAACCTAACATAGGTACCCAGTTAGTACCTCCATCAAAAGTTTTATAAGCTTCTTTATCACCTACAGTATATCCATATAAATTATTTAAAACAAATACATCTTTCAAAGTAACATGAGATTTTACTCTTCCACTATTCCAAACACCATTGCCAAATTTATAAATATACCCATTTACACCAACAACATACATCAAACTATCTTTTGGATTTGAAATACTAGTAATTTCTTCTTTTGGGTCAATTTGTTTTGCAGTCCAATTAGCTCCACCATTTAAACTTTCTATTACAAACCGTCTGTTCCAACGGCATGAATATAATTATCACTTGATCCATCAATATCATTTAAATCAAATGCACCACTTGAAACAAGCAAATTCCAATTTGCTCCTCCATTTGTCGTTCTAAAGATTGTACCAAAGTTTCCAACAATAAAACCAAGTTGTTGTGAAGTAAATTTAATTACATTTAATGATAATAATGAAGTTAAAGAATACTTGTCTATTCCAAGTTTTCCACCATCAACAGTGGACATAAATAGTCCAGGCGAACCAACAGCAAATCCTTTTAATGAATCAGTGAAAACAATATCTTGAATACCAATTAAAACACTAACCAATTCATTATTAACTTTTGCACTATAAGTTAAATCACTTTTTGAAAAGATATAATCAGATGTCACCTCTAATCTAGATTCATTGTAACCAACATAGCCTTTTAACTCTATCAATTTTGCAGCAGTAGATTTTTCAAATCCTACAAATTGACTATAACTATTACCATTTGAAGAATAATTATTAAGTGTTGATCCTCCAAAATTTAGATAATAATTTTTTGTGCTTAATGCAGATGGCGTTTTAGGTTGTAATATTAAGTGTTCAGTTAAACTTTTATAAATTCCTTGATTTTGTATTGTCCAATTTATACCAGCATCTATTGTTTTATAAGTTACGTTTTGATCACTTACTACCCAACCTGTATCTACAGAAACAAAATATACAGATTTCCAATTCAAGTTTGCAATTGTTACTTTAGTCCAGTTTGTACCTGCATCTATAGTTTTATATGTTGAACCATTGTTTCCAACTATCCAACCATTGTTTGCAGTAGAAAATTAACTCCAATTAGATTATCTGTTCCTAACAATCTTGAAGAAAATGAGCCAGCTTTAGTCAATTTAAATACATTACCTTTATTACCAACAATCCAACCATTTGTTTTGTCTCCAAAAGATACATCATTCAAATCAACTAAGATTGCAGGGTTAGTCGTTAAAGAACTCCAACTATCATTTGATAATTGCAAAATTGTTCCTGCTTCACCAACAGCAATTCCATAGGAAGTATCCACTACATGAATTCCATACAAATGGTTATTTGTTGTAGTTGACATTTGTTCCCATTGTTCATTTCCAACATATTCACTAGTATTGTATTTATAAACTAATTGTGATTTAAAAATTGTACCTGCATCTGAACATAAATATCCAAACTCATTATCAGCATAATGAACATCAAATCTTCCTTTATTTTTAAAATATTGTTCTTCCAAACAATTTGCTCTAGGGCTATAAATACAAGAATCTTGAAACTTAACTACTACTGGCTCACTTAAAATAGAACATGTTCCATTTGATGTTTTTAATTGATAAGTGCCAATACCACTTGCAGTATATGAACTACTAATTGCTGTTGGAATTACAACTCCATTTTTTGTCCAAGTATATTTTAATCCATTAGTATTATTATCGCCCTCCATAACTACGTTTGGAATTTCTCCAAAACATACTGTTTCTGAACCAACTTTAGAAAATTTATTTCCAATGTTACAAGTATAAAAACAAAAATTATCTAAAAATATTTTCCCCACCGGGGCTATCCATAACTACTCTCATTCTAACTTGTACATCTGACCCTGCAAACTCACTCAAGTTGACAGTATCAGTTCTCCAATCAGCACATGATGAAGGATAAAAGCTTCCTTTTGGAGGTAGAAGAAAAGTGATTGCTTTTGTATAAGTTTTTAATTATCTGGATATAAGTCAGGTTTACTGTTAAATGGATTACAAGGTGGAGGTACATCATTTTTGTAATATAAAGTTTTCCAATTCACCCCACAGTCTTTTGAAACATCAATTGCAATGTATGACCAATGGCCACAGTTACTATCTTGTCTCATTGAAATATCAAATGTGAAATGAGCATATTGAGTACCTTTCAAATCAATCGATTTAAAATATAAATCTGATGTAGTAGAATCTTTATATGGAGAATCAAAAGATTTAAATGCTAAACAAACATTATTTGGATTATTGTCACATCCTACAACTCTTGCTGTGTCAGGAACGAACTTATCTAATGTTACTAATTTAACTTCATCATATAAAACTGAATTATTAAAATCTATGCAAAAATTACTTGTTGTACTAACACCAATATAATTAAATACTGTTTCAGCATAGTTATTTAGATCATATTCATCATTTGAATTATTTACATCTAATACAGAAAAACGAATCGTATGAGTACCATTTGTAACAGTTAAAGGGTCAAAAGTTATAGTTAAAGTATCATTTTGAACTATTTTCCCAGGCAAATCAGTATATAAAAATGTATCAACAGGAACACCATCAATTAAAATTACAATTTTTGTACTAACTAAATCATTTTTACCATAATTCTTAATTAATAATTTAGGTGATATTACGTTAGAACATAATGGTGCAGAGTTGGGATTCAATATTTTTTGGACACCTACGTCATTTAGCAACGCAGTGCTTAAACAAGCTTCAGAAGTAATTAATGATTTTCTTGAGGTTAAAAAAGCTACCCTCATTCTATCTTTTTGACCTTGAGTAAATCTATCAGTACCAGGACAATAACTCATATAATTATAAACGGAATTTTCCCAAATTCCATTTATAGTACATGGATTTGTCCCTCCACAATCACTTTGTTTATGAGGAGGAGTATCACAAATTAAGTCTCCATCAGAATTACAATTACTATTTGGAGGACAGATTTTATTTCCACCATCACCTTCAAATGTATGATATAAGCTTAATGCATGACCGATTTCATGTGCTAATGTATTTCCGAATAAACTTGTATAAGTTATTACCATACCATCTAAAGAAGCACTGGAACCAGGGAAATAAGCAAATCCAGCCCAACCTCCTTTAATTTTATTAACAATCCAAATATTATAATATAACTTATTATTCCATTTACTTTTTGCTTTTAAAAGTGCTTCACTTGCCCCACTTCCAGTCATATTATATTGCATACCTGCAGTATCATATTGAGCAACTGTACTACAGTCTACTCTATTGATTCCTTCAGTTGGGTTTCCCATTGGGTCACGTTGTGCTAAACAAAAATCAACTTCAATATCTACTCCTTTACCATTGATATTTTTATATTGTTCATTTAATTGTTTTAAAGCAGCTAATATTTCTAATTTTGAAACATTACTATCAGTTCCCTCAGGTTCACCTAAATGTAAAACATGAAAAACAACTGGAATTGTAAGTGTATTGCCTATTCTAAAATTTGCAAACTCTGGATTATGCAAATAATCATCCAATCTTTTTTCATAAGATTTTTCTAATTCTTCGAAATTTTTTCGATATTCAATATCATTTGCCATCATGTTCTTTGTGAACATCCATTGTTCCACACTTACTAACATCACCTTGAGCTAATAAGTTATTGAAGAGTAATGAAAATAGAAATAATATGCTGATGCATAATGGTTTGAAATAATTGAACTTCATAAGATTCAAAATTTTTGGAAAAAGTTTAGTTCTAAATATATATAGATACATTAAAATTGTAAACCGCTGTATTGTTTATGTAATTATAATATCGCTCAATATTAGTGAATATTTAGAAATTATGAAACAAAAAAAACAAAAAAAAATATAATATAGCAAATATCATTTTGCTAACATGACGTCAGCACTAATTATAGTAGGCAAATTTGTTTGAGGACAAATCATTTCAATTACATATACAAAAATTCCATTATCCATTGATTTTCCATTAAATAATCCATCCCAACCATCATTAATATTTTTCGAAGAAAAGATTAATTCACCCCATCTATCATAAATTGTCATTGATTTAAAATATTCTGGATATTGAGTATAAACTAGTAACTTATCATTAACGCCATCATTATTTGGACTAAAAATATTTGGAATATAAACTAAGTCTTTCAGGCAATTGCTTTGTGTCAGAAAATATATTTTTTTATTTAAATAGCAACTTTGTATTGAATCAAATGCTATAAGGTGTAGTGAAAATGAAGAATCAGATTTGAAATGAATTGTATTGCAAGTATCACAATCTATCAAATCTTTTGGCGACCATTTTATTTGATAATTTTGTTTGTTTAAAATAGAAAAAATAGAAATTTTATCCTTTATGAAATATTGATTATCTGTTATATCTAAATTAGGAATTGTTTTAGCTTTAATAGTGATTAAGGCTGTATCCTCAGCACATCCATTTAAATTTCCTGAGACGATAAAATTTGTATTTTCTTTTATGACTAAATATGGAAATAATGAATCTTTCCAAATCAAATTATCAAAATTATTCCATTTGATTTTATCTACATTTCCTGTGTATTTTAGCTGAATCGTATCACCGATACAACCAACATAATGGTTTCCTGTTATTTCGGACTTGTCAACTATAGTTATTTTGATGGAGTCTTTTAAATTGCAATTCCCAACTAAAGAATTCAAATAATAAATGGTTGTTTCAGAGGGTTTTATTATTGGGTTTTTAATCGTATCATTTGAAATATTTAAATTTGGTGTCCATATTACACTTCCAATTGAAGATGCATTCAACATTACTTCAGAACCTCTACATAAGCTTAAATCCACTCCTGCATCTATTGTAGATTTTGGAATAAGGTTAATCTTTATTGTATCATTAAATGAACAAATATCAGATTTGATTTTTGCAATTAAATTAAATGTGGAATCAGGAAAAACTTTTGGATTGTTACAAAATATACAACTAACTTTTTTCGAATTAAGCCATTCATAAGTATAATTTTTATCTAAATTTAATTGTAGCGTATCTCCTTCACAAATAATATAATCAGCACCTAAAATTGAAATCGGTGATTTGATTACCTTAATTTTAACTGAATCTTTATTTTCACAACCTTCTTTAGAAATAGCCTTAACTGAGTAAATGATTGTCGAATCAGGTGAAGCTATTGGATTTTTGCACAAATCATAACAACTTAGCCCTTTCTTACTTTTATCCCAATAGAAACTTACATTATCATCATTACTACTTACAATTATTCTAGAGTATGAATTTTCACAAATGGATGTATCATTTGAAATATGAATAGTTGGAATACTAAATGGTAACACATTAATTTTTACTGAATCTTTTTAAAACAACCAATCTGATTACTTGCGGTAAAATAATATGCCGTAGTTTCATTCGGAGAAACGATAGGACTCAAACAGTTGGAACAACTAATATGTGAAAAAGGTGACCAAGAATATTTCAATCCAGATGTATCTGAATTTATTAAAGCACTGATAGTCAATAATTCACCTTTGCAAATAGTAGATTTTGTAGTTGCTAAATCAAATTTAATTTCAGGGAGAACTTTAATAGTATCATAACTGATTGATTCACAACCCAAACTATTTTTCACTTTAAGCTTTACAATATAATCCCCTTTAATTAATGTATCTAAAAAATTTATTTTAGTATTTGATTCATTTCCATAATTCCAAATTCTTTCACTGATAATGCCTGAATTGGGAACAGATTGATCGGTAAAACTAACTCTAAAAGGTTCACAGCCTAATTTAGAGGATAATTTTATTATTGCATTAGGATTAGATCCAATTTTAATAAAATTATTTTTAACCAAAGTATCTACACAATAACCACTTTTAGCGATAAGTTCAATATTATAAATTCCTTCATTCATAAAATGGAAAATTGGGTTATTTTCATAACTATAATTCTCATTAGATCCATTTGCAATCCATTTTAAAGAATCAATTGGATACAAACTACTGGTTAGATTAAATAATTTCAATTCTGCATTGCCGCATAAAATAGAATCTTTTGCTGAGAAATTGATTTTCAAGTCAGCAACAATTATTGTGTCATTCCCTATATAAGTTCTCGAACAATTCGCTGCATTAACTAGAGTAAGTTTGGGAACAAATTTTCCAATTTCATTATAAGTATAAGAAAATGAATCAATTACATTCTTCGTTGATGAAGAATCAATATTTCCATCTCCAAAATCCCAAATATATGTATAAGGCTGGTCTGATTTTGCAACAAAATTTACTTTTACTGGAACACACGAAGAATCAATTTTATAGGTAAAATTTCCTATTGGACCTTCTAATCGGATATAATCAATTTTTGTAAGTGTATCAGCACATTTATCATTTAACTTTGAAATCAGTTGTATCGTATATTTCCCAGGTTCTGTAAAAACATGAGATGGTATGTTAAGATTTGATATACCGCTACTATCACCGAAATTCCAAATAAACGAATTTGAATTTAAAGATAAATTGGTAAAATTTGTAAATAATGGAGGACATTCTCCGAAATTTTTATCCACCAGAAAATCAGCTTTCGGGTTTTTTATTGTAAGATTTTTACATAATGTACTATCACAAATATTATTTTCAGAAACTGTCAAACAAACTTTAAATGTACCTTCAATAGAAAATTTTATTGAAGGATTCCGCTCAGCCGAAATCATCCCGTTTCCAAAATCCCAGAAATAATTCAACTTTTCACCCTGACTATTGCATTTGAAATCAATAGGAATGTTGGAACAAAAAATAGTATCAAATTCCATAATCGGAATTGGTCTAAATCCCGAAATAGTGTCAAATAAAACACCTTTACAACCAAAATCATCCAGTAATTGCAATTCTATAGCAATTGATTTAGCTTCATTTAATATAAAACTACTATCTTTAAAACTATACAAAATACTATCAATCAGCCATTTTCTGCTAGTTATATTTGAGAAATAGGTATATGAACTATCCTTAATATTAAGGTTTAGGGGCAAACAACCTTCATGATTGTTGATAAAAATTTTGGGAATAATATTATTAGCTTTAACAGTATCTTTTGAAAACAAAGAGTCAATACAACCATTTTTGTCTTTAACAATTATTCCAAAATCGTTATAAGCCCCTGGTTTTTCAAATGTAATTTTGGTCGAATCCAGCATATCAGACTCTAATTTACCAGTAAGGGAAAACCATTTGATGGTATCTGTATATTTAGAAATATTCTGAAGTTTTATCGTTAATGGGGAACATCCCAATAAAGTATCAATCGTAAAATTAGGAATAGGTTGATAAATTCTTATCTCTTGTTTTTTGATGTGAGTACATCCTGTACTATCATTTTTTGCAAATAAAGTAACTGTATATGACCCGGTATCGGGATAGATAAATGATGGATTAGATAGGGTAGAAGTATCAGTAAATGAATTAGATATACCAAAATCCCACCAAATACTATCAGCTAATATTGATTTGTCAACAAATTGAATATTTAATGGATTGGAGCAACTCCTGATTACATCAAATGCTGCTAAAGGTGCAAATAATTCAACAAAATTGGGTTTAAAAATTGAACTCGGACAATTGTAATGATAGGCAATTAAAGACACATCAAAGAAACCAAAATTATTATAAGTATGCCAAGGATTTTTTAAAATGGAATTTGTACTATCTCCAAATTGCCAATAAAATTTATTAGCATTGTTAGTTCCGTTATAAATAAATTGAAGGGAATCAATTAAACAACTTTTTTTAGGTGTGACCAAAATATCTAAAATAGGTGGTTGACCTACTTTAATAATATCTTTTAACAAAATGGTATCTGAACAACCCGATAAGTTTTTTACAGCTAGTTTAATATTATAAACTCCTGTATCCGTTATAGTGAAAGTAGGTGTAGAATTCGAATCAATTTTCCCATTTACTTCCCAATACCAATTTGTAATTGGGCTATCTGTAAGTGAGCTATCTGTTAAAGTAAAAGTTAAAGGTTTACATCCTTCTATTTTTGATTTTGATAATTTTGCAGTTAATTTTTGTATATTAATGGTATCAATAAAAATAGATTCACAATGATTTAAATCTTCAACATATAAAGTAAATGGATAGCGACCATATTGGTTTATGTTAAAAGAAGTATTTTGGGTAGTACCAATAATTTGAGAATCTAATTTCCAAATTGTATTCAAAATACTATCTTGAGATACATATTTAAAGTTGATCGTTTTAGGAATTGTACAATCATTCTTTGGGGAAATATTTAAATCAATTTTTGCTGGTTTGAATATTTTAACACAAGTATCTAAAGTTTTTTTCGTTTCACATCCATTTAGAAATCTTGTCAAACTTATTTTATAACAACCCTCTGATAGATAGGAATGAGCCACTTCTTTTTCGTTAGAATAAGTTCCATCATCAAAGTCCCATTTTATCGAATCTGCTTTAATGTTAGATTTATCAGAGAACAACAAATTAGTATTTATACAATTTCTTGTAGTTTGAAAATCAATAACTACCTCATTTCCAACATTAACACTATTGGAATAAACTTTGGTATTTTCACAACCAGTTATTCTATTTTTTGCTGAAATAGAAATTGAATAAGATCCATTTTGATCAAAAGATGGTTGGACAATATTTCCAACCAATTTTTGTCCATTTGAAAAAGTCCAATTATAGTCAACATCAATTGAAGGATATTTGATTTCAAATTTTGGTGAAAATGGTGGTAAACAACTAAAATAATCTGACTGAACTAATTCTAAATTAGGATTTTCAAATACTGTTATTAAATTATTTTTAGAAATTGTCTGAGAACAGCCATTTTTGTCAATCACAGTCAAACTTGCCTTGTAAATACCAGCATTTTGGTAGGTATTTGACAAATTCAAATTACCGATAGTATCAATAACAACGCCTTTTTCTCCGCCAATATCCCAAATCCATTTATAAATGTTACTACTACCAATTAATGTTTTATCAAAAAACGATACATTTAGTGGAACACATCCACTTTTTTTATCTATTGAAAAATCGGGTGCTGGAAGTTTAAAAACTTGTATGAATTGTTTTTTACATTCTGTGTTAGTATTTCCCTTTTCGTCAGTAACAGTTAAACAAATATCATAAAAACCAGGTGTAGAAAATATTCTGCCAGGGTTTTCCAAAGTGGATTTTACTCCACCTAAATCCCATGAATAACTAATAATTTTTCCAAAAGAAGAAGATGACTTATTGGTAAAAGAAACTTGTATCGAGCCGCATCCACTGGTTTGATTAGCCACAAAATCAGCTTTTATCTGAGCTGATATAGTAAATTGTGCGATAATAAAATAAATCAATAAAAGTAATCGATTCATTGAGTAAAAATTCATTACATATAAGGGTAAAAAAAGTTAGCTGGGTAAAGTTTTATAAAGTCCTGTTATTGAACCTAATAACATTATATCAAATTCAATTTGTCACAAAGATAAGGCTAATAAGATTAATTTAAAAATAAAAAAATTAATTGATTTAACGCTACTTTTATAAATAATTATAAATCAATAACATAAGAACAAATAATTAAAATGGAGGAAATCAAAGGAAAAGTCACAACATTTAAATTACATAAATTTAAGTATTTATTAAGAAGCCCATTTTCTTAATTGATCCAAAACAGCTTTAAAATCCTTATGAATAGGGGCTTCAAACGTCATTATTTCATTGGAAACTGGATGTGAAATTATTAGTTTTTTTGCATGTAATGTAATTCTATCAATCATTGGTTTGGCTTCTGTTTGATATTTTGGCAAATGCAATTTTTTCGTTTTAATATCAGTTATAGCAATACTTTCTCTTCTTCCATAAATGCTATCTACAGCCAATGGGTAACCAATAGATTGCAGATGTACCCTAACTTGGTGCATTCTTCCTGTATGTATCCGAACTTCTAATAAAGTGAAATGCTTAAAATTTTCAATTGTTTGATAGGTTGTCAATGAGTCTTTTCCTCTATTAGCAATTAACATCGTTCCTGACCTAGTCATACTTTCTGCAATAGGCTGATTAATTTCACCGATTGGCGGACTACCAACACCTTCTGTAAGTGCCCAATAATATTTTTCTGCAGTTTTATCCATCATTTGTTGATTCAATGATCGATGTGCATCTTCATTCTTGGCAAAGATGATTAACCCACTAGTTTCTCTATCAATTCGATGAACGATGAGAACTGATTTATTTAATTTCTGAAAGAATGAAATTAAATTAGGTTTGGATGGATCAAATCTATCGGGAATACTCAACCAGCCAGATGGTTTATTCACAACAATCAAATCATTATCTTCAAAAATTATCTCTGGTTGTATCATTATTTATACCTTTAAATGAATCCATTTTTTAGAGTACATATATTTCAGGGTAAAAATAATCATAATTATCCAATAATATATTTCTGCAGTCCAAGCTAATTCAACTGTACTATTTTTTTTGTTTACAATTAAATAAGCAATTACTAAATATGCTACAGCTGAAAATATTTGTAAAAACAAACCATTTATAGTAGCCCCAGTGCCTGCCATACCATTAAAATATATTCCACCAATTACAAAGAATAATAAAATTATGGATAATAAATGAATCGTAGGGATTGCAAATTCTAAAATCGAACTATTTCCAGAATCTCCCAAAATATAAGGCATTATGGCTGTTGGGAAAAGAATAATTGGAATTGAAATTATTGCTGTGATGGATAAACATAAAAGAATCGTTTTATGAATACTCGGAATTACTAAATCATATTTATCTTGTCCAATTAAATTACTAACTATGGTATTAATTCCAGAAGAAAATCCCCAACATGGAATAGATAAACATAAATAGATCATTCTAACAATATTTGTTATAGACAATGCTCTATCTCCGAGATTATCGATAAATCCGAAGAAAACAAACCAACATCCTAGCCCTACAACAGACTGTGCTACAATCGGTAATGATAAAACAATTAGATTTTTGGTTTCCTTTAATTCTGGCTTTATTACTTTAAATAGATTTAGTTTTTTAGCACTTGAATCAAAATACATATAGATGACAAATAAGATAAAGCCAACATTTCTGCAATACTACTGGCATAACCAGCACCAGATATACCCAAAGCCGGTAATCCCCATTTACCAAAAATTAGTCCTACACAAAGAAAATAATTAACAATTGCAAGAAATATCGTATCAATCATCACAAACCAAGTTTTTGCAATACCTGTATAGGTTGAAATGAGTGCTACACCTAGATAACTAAAGAAAATCCCATAGGATCTTGAACTTAAATATTCTTGGCATTTTTGCAAAACAATTGGTGATTCTACAAAATACTGAAATATGATTGGTGATAAAAATTTAATAAAACAAAACATGATAATAGCTAAAATAAACTCGAAAATTAGCATATCATAAAAGGTTCTTCTTATTCCTTCATAATTACTTTCACCCATTCTTCGGGCAATTATTATTTGACCACCTTTGGAGAATCCATAACCAATAGCTGCTATTGTCAAATAAAATACACCTGATATGCCAATTGCTTCAAAATCAGGCTCACTTAGATGATAAAGTAAAATGGAATCTGTTAATGCGATCACATTTTGTGCAGCACTACCCAACATGATCGGTAGTGAAATTAATAGAATGTTCTTGTAAGTTGGTTTTAACTGTGAAATTTTCAATCCAAATGTTTTTTAGTTTACTATATTTATTTTTTTAACTACTACTTTATTTTTTTGATTGAATTGTAATAAATAAAGCCCTGTACTTAAATTTTCAGGAATATGAATCATCGTCGAATTGCCATCAATTGTTTGATTATTAATTAACTCTCCATTTGTATTATAAATTTTCAAGTTTGTATCTTCCTTCAAATTATTATTAATGATTTGAATATCATTGCCCATACTAATAGGATTTGGATATAATTCAAGTCCAATTTCTTCAATGTCTATATTATTTGTAAAATCTACCGTTCTAAATAATTGAGTTGTATAATTCGTACAAAAATATTTTTCATTAAATGGTTTTACTCTCCAGTAATACACTCTATCCTTAATTAATTTCTTTACATTCAAACTATTTGCAGTAACGATAGTATCAACTTCCAAAATATCCATTGCTTTAAATCTGCTTAAATGAACCAAATAAGAAGTTGCATTTGGTGTAGCATCCCAATTCAATTTTACATTATCATATTGAACTATTTGGCTATCAATCGGAAATATTAAAATTGGATTAGTTGAAATAACAATTGGAGGGGATTGATTATACAACATATCTTTCTTTTTGTTTAAAATATTTGCCCTCATCCTTGCAATCTGATCATTTGAAAATCTATTTTGACAGGCATCATTGGAATAAGTCATATAAAGTGTACCATCAGATCTAAAATCAGCACCATTTGGGTCTTTTTGCAACTGCATAGATGTACCATCTGAATTACATGGCCATCTATAAGCTAAATAATCCGCTTTCGTATCACAAGTTTTATCTGCAGCAATTGCACAATTAGATCCATCAACTAATTCAACAAATGCAGTATCAATTATTGTTTTATTTGTTATTAAACTATCTTTAAAAAGAGTATAGTCATATGTAACCTTCTGAGGAGCAGGTGTTTTGTAAAAATTATTGTCATATACTTTGCCTTCCCAACCTAAAAATGTATGTTGAACTGAGAATGCATGACCCAATTCATGAGTTAATGTATGAGCTGTTGCATTTACAAAAGTTTTCAACATAGATATACCAGCATATGGTAAATTATATCCACCATTTCCAGCAGCTGTACTATTATAATAAATATTAACTGAATTTTTAATATTATTTTTTAACATCATATCAGCCCCAGTTAATATTTCTTGATGATTATTCCATGCAGAATTATTTATATATGTAATATTTCCTGCTAAAAAAAACTGAATATTTGCTGGTTTGAAATCTTCATTTATTCTACAAAGTGATTCTAAAATTCTTGAATTTTGCAAATAACCTGAACCTTGGTCTGAGCCAACATTATGTAGCGATAATGGAATATACAAAATAGAATCGCCACCTCTAGTGAATTTTTCTGGGTGTGCTGAATATTCAAGGTCCCAATCTGAAAAATAATTAGGAGTACCACATGGATGAACTTCTTCTTGGGAAATTGCTATATTCATAAAAGAAAAAGCAATAATTGATAATATGATAATTTTTCGCATAAAAAAAGGATGAAACTCAAATATAAGTTTCATCCTTCAATTTTTAAAGCTTTTTGATAATTAATCTACGAAATATAGCTTTTTACTATATATTTTATTATCCAGTTTTATCGTTACAAAATACAAACCTGATTTGAAATTCTCAGTTTCTAAATTAATATTATTAGGTCCAATTTGAACTTGAACATTTTTAGTCAAAAGTTTTCTTCCTAATGCATCATAAATCTCAACAACTGGTTCTAAATTTTTAGTCGCATCAATTTGCAATTGTGTTGTATTTCCAAACTTACTAGGATTTGGATAAACTGACCAATCAGATACATTTTCAGGTAAATCTAAATTTGCATTTGATATACCAGTTGTGAATTTTATTTTTGATGATATATTAGCACAAGTATATAAATTATTAAATGCTTTTACTCTCCAAACATATGATTTATTAGCAACAATTGGATTTCCTAAATAGGTTGTAAACGTAAAATCAGATTTTGTTAGCACTTTTCTTTCATAGTCTCCTAAGAAATCAATTAATGCAATTTCTAAATAATAATGAGTTGCATTAGGAACATCACTCCAGTCTAAATCAACTTTATTACTAAAAGGAGTTGTAGTATTAGCAGCTGGAGAAAAATCTGTAGCTAAATCTGTAACATTACCATTGGTTGTAACTGGTGCAATATTAGTTCTAATATAATTTCTTCTTGTACTATTATAACTTGCAACTAATTGAGTAATTTGCATTGGTGTAAATTTATAACTAGTACAATTTGAAAAATAACCCATGTAATTAATTTCTTGAGGGTGAACAGTATCTCCACAAGGAGAAATTACAATTGGAGTCCATTTAGAACAATTATTATTCCACCAAGCTTCTCCCATTGCATAATCAGGGGGAGTATCACAAATATAATCACCTCTAATATCACACTCAAATCCACTTTGACATTCATTTTTCAATGAAGTTGTTGGTTGTTGTCCAGGGTAATAACCTTTTTTAACTCCTTGAACAGGAGAATACAAACCAACTTTCATCCCATCAACAGCAACATCATAAGGATGACCATCCCAGCCATTATGAGTATGTAATAATGAAAAATAATGACCCAATTCATGAGAAATAGTTGAAGCTTCTTTTTTGCACTCCTTTTTCAAAACAACTAAATAATCTCCATCATAATCAGCAAAACCTAATATTTCACCGTTTTGACCAGATGCTTCATCTATATCAGTTACAATAAAAACATTGATTGCATTTGAAACCTTTTTTGCTTTGATAAATAAAGCACTAAATCCATCCTTAGGAGTAGTATTGATTCTTGTGTCATTTATATAATTAAAACCATCACTAATATAAAATTGTAAACCAACATTTGAATAATTTGCATTTAAACCACACAATAAATCAAATATTTTAGACTCTGCAACCTTTGTAGTACCATCGTCATTTGCAACTAAATGAAATTTAATTGGAACATATGCAGTTCCTCTTTCATAAATAATGCCTTTAGCAACATCAGCCTTATTTTTTAATAAATCAATAGTGATTTTCATATTATCCTCAGGAGTAACTCCACATCTCTGTGCCATCAAGTTACTACCTACAAATAAAAGTAATAAAGAAAAGAAAATATTTCTCATTTTAATAAAGTTAGGAATTAAACATAAATTTTATAATATTCTGTAAAATTATAGGTTTGTTGCAGAATTTCAAGATTTTATTTAATAATTTTTGTTAAATATATTTTTTTAACAAATTTATGACATTATCAACCTCGATTTTAGTATTATAATGTGAAAAAGAAAATCTAATGGTTCTTCTATCATCTTTATTATTGAGAGCTTCGATGACATGACTTTTGGTCTCAGCTCCAGAGCTACATGCTGATCCCCCAGAAACACAAACTCCATCAATATCTAACAACATTAATAACATATCAGATTTTTCATTTCTTGGCAAACTGATACTCAAAACGGTATAAAGTGATTTTTCAATAGCTCCATTTATCTCGAAATCAAATTTATTTTGCTTAAGTTGCTCAATGAAATATGCTTTTATTTGTGATATTTGATTTGTTCTCTCTACTATTTCAAAATCATAAAGTTCAAGTGCTTTTGATAATCCAACAATATTAGCAACATTTTCTGTTCCACTTCTCATATTTCTTTCTTGTCCACCACCATCAATGAATGGATCTATTTTTATATCATTGTTAATATATAAAAATCCGATCCCTTTTGGTCCATGAAATTTATGTGCAGAAGCTGATAAGAAATGAATTTTTGTTTTTGCAAATCAATTTTAAAATGACCAACGGTTTGAACGGCATCTGTATGAAATAGAGCTTTATTTTGCTGACAAATATTACTTACAATATCCAAATCAATCATGGTTCCAATTTCATTATTTCCATGCATCAAAGAAACCAATGTGAGCTTATCATTTTGTTTTAATGTTTCGTCAAGTTTATCATAATCTATTCGCCCAAAAGGATCTACCTCTAAATGTACAATTTCAATATTATGATACTTTTGAATATGTTTTATGCTATTTAAAACACAAGGATGCTCAGTAACAGATGTGATAATTCTTTCTATACCAAGTGATTGAACAGCTGATTTTAGAGCAGTATTGTTTGATTCAGTACCACCTGAAGTAAAAAATATTTCACCAATTGAAGCATTTACAACTTTAGCAATAATTTTTCTTGCAGTTTCGATAGCAGTCTTTACTTTACGACCATTTTGGTGGATGGAAGAAGGATTACCAAAATTTACAGTTAAATAAGGTAACATTTCATCCAAAACTTCTTTACTTATCGGTGTAGTAGCTGCATTGTCGAAATAAATACTCATTTAATTTAATTCTTTGATAATCAAATTAATATCTGAAATAATTTTTTGAATTAAGTTGTTGGCAGTTGTTTCAGAATAACTTTCAGCATATACTCTTATGATCGGTTCGGTGTTTGATTTTCTCAAATGAATCCAATCATTGTCAAATTCAATTTTTAACCCATCAATCGTATTTATTGGTTGCATTTGATATTTCGATTTCAATCCAATCAATACTTGATCAAGATTTACATCATCAGGTAAAGTAATTTTACTTTTCACCATATTGTAATTTGGAAATTTACTTCTATAAAAAGAAGTCGTTTTCCCAAATTGAGCTAAACTAGATAAGAATAATGCAGCACCAAGTAATGCATCTCTACCATAATGTAATTCAGGAAAAATAATTCCTCCATTTCCTTCACCGCCAATTACAGCATTGACTGCTTTCATTTTCTCAACTACGTTAACTTCTCCAACGGCAGCCGCAAAATATTGACAACCATGCTTTTCTGTAACATCTTTCAATGCTTTTGTAGAGGATAAGTTTGATACGGTAGCTCCTTTTTTATGATTTAAAACAAAATCTGAAATTGCAACCAAAGAATATTCTTCACCAAAAAATTCGCCATCTTCACAAACAAAGGCAATTCTATCCACATCTGGGTCAACTACAATTCCTAAATCTGATTTACTTGTCGTAACTGCTTTTTTTATTTCATTTAAATGTTCTGGTAAAGGTTCAGGATTATGAGCAAAATTTCCATTCATATCTCCATTTATTACCAAAACCTCACAATTCAATTGTTTCAACAATGGAACCATTGAAATTGCACCAGTAGAATTGATTACATCAATTACAACTTTGAAATTTCTATCTTTAATTTTCTGTAAATCAACCAAATAATCTAATTTCAAAATAGCATCAATATGATCTTGAATAGCATCTTGATAATAAGATATTTTACCCAATTTATCTACAGTAACAAAATTTATTTCATTTGGATCTGTTGTTAAAATGCCTTTACCAACTTCATCAGAAATGAATTCACCTTTGTCATTCAAAAATTTTAGTGCATTCCATTGTGATGGATTATGACTAGCTGTTACAATAATTCCGCCATTTGCATTGAATTTCGGAACCATCATTTCTACTGTAGGAGTCGTTGACAAACCTACATCAATCACATCAATACCCATCGAAATTAAGGTATTGACTACTAAAGATTGAACTATTTCTCCAGAAATTCTTGCATCTCTACCAATAACGACTTTAGGATTTTCAGTTTGAAAACTTAGAATCCAATTACCATACGAACTGGTAAAATTTACTACATCAATTGGAGTTAAATTATCTCCGGATACCCCTCCAATCGTACCTCTAATTCCGGAAATTGATTTAATTAATGACAAAATACTAAAATTTAAAAATTAAGTTTGGCAAAAATAATTTAAACTAACTCAATTTTATTAATTTTTAGTTTTAATTTTTGAAATAATATATTTACCAACAGCTTTACCTTGTGTTTGACCATTTTCAATAGCTGGTCTAAAATGGATACCACCATACATTCTACTTAATGCAGCTTCATTTGAGGCAGCCATAAATGATTTATATGTTCGAGGTTTGAAATTTAAATACATTTCTGTACTATCAGAAAACGTATAATTATCCCCAATATATTCTGTTAGGATAGTTGCTGCTGATCCTGTAATTACGCTGTGCCCAAAGTATATTCAGGAAATGGAGGGGTTTGCAAAAACAGTGTCCATTCTTTATTAATAAATTGATTGATATAAGTTTCAGGTCGGATATATTCTGACTCATATTTTTCTTTCCAACAAGAAATAAATGCTTCATATAATCCAATAGAAACCATTGCAAAAGTTTCAGCAGTTTGCATCACATCATAACCTTTTTGTCTTGTTACGTTATCTGCAATCATAATCCAGTGACCACCAGGAGATATTTTTTTCTTTGTCATCATCACATGTCCAGTAACTTCTGTTGCCATTGCATTATCATCCCAATATTTTGCAGTTTCTCTTGTAAAATCATTATTATTTGCAACGCTATCATAAACTTCCATTGCTTGCTTATACAATAAACTACCTTTTTCTTTACTAAAAGGTGCTGGCCTTTCAGGTCTGAATTGACTAGCAGAATCAAGAACTAAAGTTCTCATTTCACCCCAATGCGGTTCAAGAGCATCACTATACATTGGTCCAGTTGGTTTCCAGGTTTCTAATTTTTCAAAATTTACAGCATATTTCTGAGCTGTTCTCAATTGTTTATAATTATCATTTGCT
This sequence comes from Saprospiraceae bacterium, assembly GCA_016710625.1. GTDB lineage: Bacteria > Bacteroidota > Bacteroidia > Chitinophagales > Saprospiraceae > JADJVK01. Next base: position 80,734 of record JADJVK010000009.1, on the reverse strand, counting down.
GCCCAAGTTAAAATATGATTGCCAACTGCATCTCCATATGCAATTGACCTAGACATCACATCATTTGGAACTCCCAATTTTTCAAACTTTTTGATTAATTCAGTTCTATATACTTCAATACTATCTCCAGAAAAAGTCAATGCTTTTCCTACTTTCATCATTGCAATGCTTCCACAAACTGGAAAACAATATTCAGCACCTGCCTCAGGTTGTGTAGCAGGCTTTAATCCATTTAATTGATTTGCAAAAGATTTGAACTTTGGATTTCCTGGTAATTGAGCTTCATAACCAGCAATCGATGCATAGGTGAAAATTCTACTAGCTACTGGTGGAGCAAATATATCATGTGTAATTATATCTACTATTTTAACAAGGCCTGCTCTATATAAATCTGCATTTGCAGCTTCCTTTTGGTAATTAATGTTTTTAGTTTTGCAGGAAATAAAAACAATAAAAATAGTCAAGAGGCTTGATAGAATAATTTGTTTTTTCATTGTAATTTAACATTTTATTAAGATATTTTTTCATACGTATTAATGAAAAAATAAGTTACATAAATTAAAAAAATAAAATACTAAATTATCTTTTATTTTATAAATATCAATTTTGAAAAATTAAATTAATATTGTGCTAAAAAAAAGTAAAATCCATGAAATTTGAAATCCAATATTTTCCAAATATTTCGTTTTTTAGTTCCTTAAAATCAGAGGATTTAATTATCGAAAAACATGAAAATTATCAAAAAGGAGGGCTCAGAAATAAATGTACTATATTGTCTGCCAATGGGTTAATGAATCTTTCAATACCATTAAAAAAAGGTAAAAATTCTAAACAAAATATATTAGATGTTAAAATATCGTATGATTATGATTGGCAAAAGCACCATTGGATGTCCATAAAATCAGCTTATGGAAAATCCTCTTTTTTTGTAGATTATGAAAATTTAATTGAAAAATTGGTTTTAAAAAAATATGAATTTTTATTTGATTTTAATTTGAATATAATTGAAAATTTAAAAACTCCTTTATGTATTCCAAATGAATTAAAATTCTCTCAAGTATTTGAAAAAGAATTATTTGACAAGAAAGAAAAAAACACTTTCAAAATTTATAATCAAGTTTTCTCAGAAAGGTTTGAGTTTCAAGAGAACTTATCTATAATTGATTTACTCTTTAATATGGGTCCAGAATCTAACTTGTATTTATAATTCAGATTATTTAACTCAATATATATCTTTTATAGTGACTAATTTGTAATTTTGTTGTATTATAGATATAATGAATGAATATGGATCAAAGCATAATTTCTGAGAAATTTCAAATTCTTCGTGGTAGAACTGATCAGACAATAAAAGAATTACACGACTTAACACTACAAATACAAAACCAAGAGTTATCTAATACTGTTAGTGATTTAAGAAGTAGATTGTTCGAACCTTACATGTTTGTAATTGTCGGTGAAGTTAAGGCTGGCAAAAGTAGTTTCATCAATGCTTTGCTAAAGACTGGGAAAGATATTTGTGCTGTTTCACCAGCCCCAATGACAGATACGATTCAACAAATTCTATATGGGGAACAAGAATCAACCATTATTGTCAATCCATATTTGAAAAAAATATTTGTCAATGAACCAATTCTAAAAGAAATTGCTGTAGTTGACACTCCTGGTACAAATACGATAGTAGCTCATCATCAAGAAATTACAGAGCAATTTATTCCAGTTTCAGATTTAATTATTTTTGTTTTTGAAGCAAAAAACCCATACAGACAATCAGCATGGGAATTTTTCGATTTCATTCACAAAGATTGGAGGAAAAAGATAATTTTTGTTTTGCAACAAAAAGATCTTTTGAATGCAGAAGATTTGGTAGTCAATGTGAATGGTTTATTCAATATGGCTCAGCGAAAAGGAATTGAAAAACCAGAAATATTTTGTGTGTCTGCTAAAAATGAACTTGAAGGGTTATCCGATCAAAGTGGGTTTTATGGAGTTAGGCAGTATATTTTGAATAATGTAACTGGAGGTAAATCAAAATTTGAAAAGATAAAGAACAACTTAGATACTGCAAATAACATTTTAGATAAGATTCATACTAAGATTGAAAATAGAAAACAACAATTCGAGCAAGACAAATCTTTTAGAAATGATATTCATGAAACATTAAATCATCAAGAAAAAAAATCATATAACCAAGTTGATATTTTAATTGAGAATTTAGTAAATGTTTATAAAAAAATACAGCGAATACAAAATTTGAGTTAGAGAAAGGTTTGTCATTTGGTTCATTAATTAAAAGATCATTTGCTTCAATATTTAACCAAGATGCATCCTCAAAAGTTTGGTTATCCAATCTAACAACAGATTTGGAAAAAAACCTACAAGAATCTTTAAAAGTGAAATTGAATGATGGGGTGATGGATTTGGTGGATAGTATTCAGCAAATGGCAAGAATGATTGAGCTCAAAATAAAAACTGGTGCTTATGAGATAAAAAATAACGATGATGATATTTTTTCAACTATAACGGAGAAAAGAAATGGTGTATTGAAAGATTTACAAGATTCTTTTACAAAATTCATGTCGAAATCTGAAAGTTTTACGGATGAAACTATCATGGAAGGGACAAAATCTCTTTCTCCTAATTTGGCAACTGGTGGTGGATTAGCAATTATTGGTGTCATTTTATCTGCTGTGACTAAAGCAACTGTTTTTGATGTGACTGGAGGAATATTAACCACTATTGGGATTCTTTTTGCAGGTATCACAGTAGGAATTCAAAGAAGTAAAGTAATCAATGCTTTTCAAGAAGAAATAGATAAAGGTCAATCATTATTAGAAACAATGCTTGATACAAAATTGAAAACCTATGTTAAAAATATCAAAACAAAAATAAATTCTAATTTTAGAGATTTGGATGCTTTGTTTGCAAATGAAGAATTATTATTAAACAATATTTCGGATACTCATAAAAATGTACGATCCAAATTTGATGAAGTTCAAAGAGATTTAAACATTGAAATCAATAATTCCATTCAAAATAAATAATCAACTGACTGACAAGATTATATAATTTCTAAATTTACTTTTTATATTGACTATCAATCAATTATGTATTATTTTATTATCATATTTACAAAATATAAATATTAAAATATTTCTCAATTTGTTATAGAATAATCATTTTTTTTTAGACTTTTGCTAGTTCCAATATTATTATTAAAAACAGGAAACAAATAAATTTAATGAATAGTGTAGAAATACATGATTGTAAATTAATCTGGGAAAATTGTTTGAAAACAATTAAGCAGAACGTAAATCAACAAAGTTTCAAAACTTGGTTTGAACCGATACGTCCAGTAAAATTACAAGATGCTGCACTTACAATTCAAGTTCCAAATAAATTCTTTTATGAGTGGCTTGAAGAACATTATATCAATTTACTAAAAGTTACGATTCGTCAGGAGCTGGGAGAAAAGGGTAGGCTAGAGTATCAAATCTTGATGAACAAAAGTAATGATACAAAACCTACAAAAATAGAAGGTAATTCAAAAAGTCATGAATCAACAAATGGCTTGATGGATTCCAAACAGATAAAAAATCCATTTGTCATTCCTGGAATTCGAAAAATAAAAGTTGATTCTCAATTAAATTCAAATTATACTTTTGAAAATTTTATTGAAGGGGAATGTAATCGACTAGCTAGATCAGCAGGTAAAGAAATTGCTGCTAAACCTGGCTTGACAGCATTTAATCCTTTGGTAATTTATGGAGATTCTGGACTAGGCAAATCTCATCTAGTACATTCTATTGGAAACGAAACACTTAAAAAGTTTCCAACCAAAAATGTTTTGTATATTTCATCTGAAAAATTTGTTACTCAAATAGTTCAATCTATTAAAAATCAGTCTATTACTGATGTAACCAATTTTTATGAAACGATTGATTTGCTCATCGTGGATGACATACAATTTCTTGGAAATAAAAAGGCAACACAAGAAGTTTTCTTTCATATTTTCAATCAATTGCACCAAACAGGAAAACAGATAATCATTACTTCGGATAAGCCGCCAAAAGATTTAGAGGGAATAGAAGAGCGATTGATCTCAAGATTCAAATGGGGATTAACAGCTGATTTGACCATGCCAGATATTAATACCAGAATTGCTATCCTTGAAAAGAAATTGGAAAAGGAGAATGTGAAATTGGATAAACATATCATGGAATATATTTGCTATAATATTTCGAATAATATCAGAGAATTGGAAGGTGTGATGGTATCTATCATTGCAGAATTGTCTTTGAATAAGAAAAATATTGATTTAGCAATAGTAAAAGATATTATTAAGAAATTCGTTAGAAACACCACAAAAGAATTGACAATAGACCATATTTTGAATATGGTTTCAACTCATTTGAATATACCTTTGGATAAAATTCAGGGTAAGTCAAGAAAAAGAAATTATGTTGAAGCACGTCAATTAACTATGTATCTAGCTAAAAATTTGACAGGCAATTCTTTAAAGTCTATTGGGCAATTATTTGGCGGAAAAGATCATAGTACAGTTATTTATTCTTGCAAATCCATTGTAGATATGATGCATATCGATCCGGTTTTTAAAGACACCGTAGAAACTATCGAGAAAAATATTAAAATGAGTATTAACTCATAAATAATTTTAATAAATCTTCGAAATACAACTTTCTAAGAACTAATTGATTAGGAACAATCTTCGATTTATTTCACAAAATAAATAAAAAAAGTATTCAAAAAATTTGAATATATCAATTATAAGGTTGTATATTTGCATCGCTTTTGACACAAGATATATTGTCAGAAGGAGGGATGGGTGAGAGGCTGAAACCACCAGTTTGCTAAACTGACGTACGGGTAAACTGTACCGAGGGTTCGAATCCCTCTCTCCCGCTTCTTTTATTGGTTGTCAAATAGTTTCGGGGCGTAGCGCAGTCCGGTTAGCGTACCTGCTTTGGGAGCAGGGGGTCCCAGGTTCGAATCCTGGTGCCCCGACAAAAGATAGCAAGGGTTTCTTCGGAAATTCTTGCTTTTCTTTTTTGGGGAAATAGGCAATTTCCAGTCAGTTTCCAGTCAACATATCGAAAAGTTCAAAAAAAATAGTGTCTTTTCGGAATTATAATAGTTGTTTCTTTGACCTAATTTTTTTTGGCTTCATTACCTTTCTTAAAAATTTCACCCAAAAATTCCATTCACTCTTTTTATATTGATTTTCCATTAAAAAGTAATTTTCAACTTTGTCAAAACCATCTTCAATTAATGCATCATGCAACCAACGGATTGCAAATAACCATTTAATGGATGCTATTGGCGATGTTTGCATATCAATGGTATGTTTTATTTCAGAAGTGCCTTGGTCTATTGGGCTAATTTCAAATTGATGAAATCCATTAAAACCTTCTGGTTTTAAAAATTTAAATTGTATTTTTTGATTAGGAACACTTTGAATAACTTGATATTTTATTGGACCATGTCCTCCTTTGGAACCAATTTGTAAACCATTATCTAATTTCATAGGAGGCCAAGAATTAGTTGGCATAATCCTATCATTTTCTGAGGACAAAGTAGAGAATAGCTTTGCAATTTCCTCAATCGGCTGTTTAATTATTCTATGATGTATATTGATAACTTTCATTAAAATAGAAATAATATTTTCACAAAATTGTTTGCATACTGATTATTTATTTTAAAATAATCTAAGAATAACTGGGAAATTATAATAAATAATTATTTTGCAAATCAAAAATAAATGGATGGAGTTTGGCAGAATAGAACAATTTGATGAAATAGACTTTAATTTAGGCTCAACACCTAATATTTCATTACATTTTCTTGAAAATCTAGAAAAAAATCAAACTAAATCTCTTTATGTTGGTGGTACAGGTTGGACTATGCCAGAATGGGTAGGATCTTGGTATCCCTCAAATACAAAACCAAAGGATTTTTTAAAAGCATATAGCCAACAATTTAATTCTATTGAATGCAATGTTACTTTTTATCAAATACCTAACTTTCAAACTGTAAATAAATGGAAATCTGTTGTACCCGCTGATTTTAAATTCTGTATCAAAGTGTTTCAAGGAATTAGCAGAGCTGATGATTTTGGGGAATCCGAAGCACTTTTTGATCAATTCATAAGTACAATTTCACATTTAGAATCCCAAATTGGTGTTATTTTCATACAATTCCCTAATAAATTTTCAATAAAAAATCAATTGAAATTAATGAAATGGTTAGATCAATTGAATCTAAATTTTCCTTTACTTTTAGAGTTTCGTCATACATCTTGGTTTCAACAATTTGAAAACAATCCTGATTTTTTGAATTTTTTAAATCAAAGAAAAATGGGATTAGTTATAACTGATGTTGCAGGAAGAAGAGATGTTTTACATCAGTATATTCCCAATGACACGATAATGGTTCGATTTGTAGCCACCAACCAGCCACAAATTGATTTTAAGAGATTAGATGATTGGATAGATAAAATAAATCATTGGTATAGCGTTGGATTATTAAATGTTTATTTTTTTATGCACAGTTTTGATAGTAATTTTGTTCCTGTACTAGTTCAATACATGATAGAACATTCCAATTCTAAATGGATAACGAACAAACTAACTTTACCTACGTTTTTTGAAAATGATGGTAAACAATTAAGTTTATTTTAATGGTATAAGATGAGTAAACATATTACGAATAGAGATATTAGCTGGCTTTCTTTTAATTATCGAGTTTTACAAGAAGCAAAAGACCCATCTGTTCCATTAATGGAAAGAATAAAATTTCTTGCTATTTTTTCATCAAATTTGGATGAATTTTTTAGAGTTAGGGTTGCTCATTTAAGAAGTTTAGAACGATTAGGAAAAAAAACGATTCGTGAATTGGATTTTGAACCCAAAATAGTTTTGGCAGAAATAATATCCATAATTAAAAATCAGCAAAGCGAATTTGTAAATTTATTGAATAATGTAATTATTCCTGAGCTAAAATTAAACCAAATTTATATTTTAAGAAGATTGGATTTGAATGAAGAACAAAAAAATTTTATAGAAAACTATTTTCTCAATAATCTTTTACCATTTGTTCAGCCAGTACTTCTAATTAAAAATAAAATTAGGCCATTTTTGAATAATGGCTCTTTATATATTAGCCTTTGGATGAAAGATAAAAATTCACAAAATACTAATAATCAATATGCTATTATAAAATTACCTTCTGATCATTTACCGAGATTCATTCAGTTGCCACCTTCAAAACCAGGAAAGAAAGAAATCATTATGTTGGATGATATCGTACGTTTTTCCGCCAACAAATTATTTCCTGGTTATGATATTCGAGATGCATTTTCTATAAAGCTATCAAGAGATGCAGAATTATATATTGATGATGAATTTTCTGGTGATTTGGTCAATAAATTAAAAAATAGCCTGACTAAAAGAAATGTTGGACCAGCATCAAGATTCGTATATGATAAGAAAATGCCTGATCATTTACTGAACTTTTTGTTAGAAACTTTTGAAATCAGTAAAAATGAAGCAATTCCTGAAGGAAGATACCATAACAATTCTGACTTTTTCGGATTTCCCTCTTTTGGTAATTCTCAATTAAAATATGCACCTTTAGAACAACTCCAATTACCTGATTTAGAATCAAATAATATTTTTGAAAATATAGCAAATAAGGATTACTTAATTCATCCACCATATCATTCGTTCGATTCTGTTATTAATTTTTTCGAACAAGCTGCGAATGATCCTACTGTGACTCATATTAAAATTATCCAATATAGAGTGGCAAAGCAGTCAAGAATCATGAACGCTTTGATGAGAGCAGCTAAAAATGGGAAAAAAGTTTCTGCTTTTATTGAAATTAAAGCAAGATTTGATGAAGAATCCAATCTTTTTTGGGGGGAACAATTGGAAAAGGCTGGGGTAGAGGTACACTATAGTTTCCCTGGAGTAAAAGTCCATTCAAAACTAGCTTTAGTTAGAAGAATCGAGAATGAAAAGCCGAAGTATTATGCTTATTTGAGTACTGGTAATTTTCATGAAGATACTTCCAAAATCTATACTGACTTAGGTATTTTCACTTCAAAAACATTATTAATTGATGAATTAATACAAGTATTTTCATTCCTTGAAACGGTTAAAGTTCCACAGAAAGAATTTAAACAGTTGTTGGTGGGACAATTCAACCTTAGAGAGAGTTTGGAAAAGATGATTCAAAAAGAGATTCAATTTGCCAAAGAGGGATTGCCAGCATCTATGACTCTAAAAATGAATAGCTTAGAGGATATCTCTATGATAAATTTGTTATATAAAGCTAGTCAAGCTGGTGTTAAAATAAAATTAATCATTAGGGGTATTTGTTGTTTGATTCCAGGAATTCCTGAAATAAGTGCCAATATTGAAGCGATAAGTATTGTTGATAAATTTTTAGAACATAGCCGAGTATTTATTTTTAATAATAATGGCGATACCAAAGTTTATCTATCCTCAGCAGATTGGATGACGAGAAATTTGTCCTATAGAGTTGAAACTGCATTTCCAGTTTTGGATGAGTCTATCAAAAAAACAATTTTAGAATTAATTGATATTCAATTAAATGACACTGTAAAAGCAAGAAGGATACATTATAAAAAGCAAAATGAATATCGAAAACATAAAGATATTCCGATTCGAACACAAGTTGAAACTTATTATTATTTGAAAAGAAAATTGAATGAATCGAATTAGATTATTGTGTAATCATAATTTACATTCATAAACTCATCAGGATTTTATTAACTTTGTCATTAGATAGAGGTCTTAATGAATCAAAAACGTTTATTTGTTGAAGTAATATTGCCTTTGGCTTTGCCAAGGTATTTTACATATGAAGTTCCTGAAAACTTACTGCATAAAATTCAAATTGGCATCAGAGTTGAAGTCCCATTTGGCAAAAATAAATTATATGCTGCATTAATTGCAGGCACCCATCATGAATTACCAAAAGGATATGAAGTAAAAAGTATTGTATCTATCATCGATGATTTACCCATCATTACTTTAGAACAATTAAAATTTTGGGATTGGATTGCAAGTTACTATTGCTGCACTTTAGGGGAAGTTATGATTGCTGCATTGCCAATTAGTCTTCGGTTAAGTAGTGAGACAACAGTCGTTTTAAGTAGTAACTACAATGGAGAAACTGAAGGTTTGGATGATAAAGAATATATTTTGGCAGAAGCTCTCACCATTCAATCTGAATTAACAATTGAAGAAGTAAGGGGCATTTTGCAACAAAAAACCGTTTTTCCATTAATAAAAAGACTTTTAGATAAAGGCGTTTTATATTTGAAAGAAGAATTAAAAGTAAAATATAAGCCAAAATCAATTACTTGCATTCGATTTACTAAAAAGTTTGAAAATCAGGAATCCCTATCTGAAGCATTTGAAATTACCAATAAATCATCGAAGCAACAAGATGTTATTTTATCACTAGTTCAAAGTGATCGAAATCTTCCTTTTATAAAAAAACAAGATATTTTAAAATCAACAAATGTAGATGCTTCTGTAATAGCTGCTTTAATAAAGAAAGGAATAGTCGAGTTATATGACAGAACTATCAGTAGATTAGGCACTTATGAGGATGATATCGCTGATTTCGATGAGTTGAGTAGTATTCAATTGAATGCTAAAACAGAGATTTATGCTGCTTTTCAAAATAATAAAACGGTTTTATTACATGGTGTAACAGGTAGTGGTAAAACAAATATTTATGTTGACATCATAAAAGAAACCATTGCAAAAGGGAAACAGGTTTTATATCTTTTGCCAGAAATTGCATTGACAACTCAAATTGTTGCAAGGCTACAGAAAGTATTTGGAAATGATATTTTAGTTTATCATTCCAAATTAAATAATTCTGAAAGAGTAGAGATTTGGTATCAATCCATGCAAGGAAAACCCATCATTTTGGGTGCTAGATCAGCCTTATTTTTACCTTTCAAAGATTTAGATCTGATCATCGTAGATGAAGAACACGATGGATCATTCAAGCAAGACGATACTAATCCAAAATATCAGGGAAGAGATTGTGCCATTTATTTAGCTAATCAATTCGGGGCAAATGTTATTTTAGGATCTGCTACTCCATCTGTGGAGTCCTATTATCATGCAAAAACCAAAAAATATGAATTAGTTAATTTATTCGAAAGGTATAGCGGTATCAAAATGCCTGAAATATTTTTGGTTGATATCAAAAAAGAATTTGCTCATAAAGATAAATCTGTCATATTATCTGATTTTTTAATTGGTGAAATAAAGAAAGCAATTGAATCAAATGAACAAGTTATTCTTTTTCAAAACAGAAGAGGATTTGCACCAAATTTAATTTGTAATTTATGTGAATGGGTGGCAAGTTGTCCTCATTGTGATGTAACCTTAACCTATCATAAGTATTTTAATCATTTGAGGTGCCATTATTGTAATTACCAGATTCAAATGCCCAAAGAATGCCCTTCTTGTAAAAATAAACAACTGATTACCAAAGGGTTTGGTACTGAAAAAATTGAAGACGAGTTGTCCATTTATTTTCCAAATATTCCCATTAGCAGAATGGATTTAGACACTGTGAGGGCAAAAGGTGCTCACTCGAAAATTATTAAAGATTTTGAGGAAAATAGAACGTCCATTTTGGTCGGAACTCAAATGGTTACCAAAGGATTGGATTTTGAAAATGTATCTATTGTCGGCATTTTAGGGGCAGATCAGCTATTGTATTTTCCAGATTTTAGAGCAATTGAGCGATCCTTTCAAATCATGGTGCAAGCAGCAGGAAGGTCTGGAAGAAGAAACAAAAGAGGAAAGGTGATTATTCAAGCAATTCAAAGCAAACATCCTGTTTTTCAAGATATTATTGACAATAATTATTTAGAATTTTATAAAAGAGAAATTGCGGAAAGGCAACAATTTCTTTATCCACCATTTGTTAGGTTGATTCAAATCACATTAAAACACAAGAATTTAGATATAGTTAATCAAGCATCGACTTACTTTGCTAATCATCTAAAATCTTACCTTAAAGAAAGGGTAAAAGGTCCTGCAGAGCCAGGAATTTCAAAAATTAGAGACTATTACATTAGAGATATTCTCATTAAAATAGAGAAAAATGGTCAAATTAACCAAAAAACAAAATCTTTAATTCAAGAAATTTCCACTGAGCTTTTCAAACAAAAAGGGATGAGTCAATTTAAGATATCTATCAATGTTGACCCATAAATTTCTATAAAATCAATGCAGCTTCTTGTTTTGTTGCTTGAATTGCCATTTGCAAACCTGAAGCTTCTTGTTGCGGAGCAATCTCTAATAAAACATTAATTAATTCCTGACAATTGTCTTTTGGGTTCACTTTTTCATAAGCTAAATTAATAATATTCAATGTGTTATCTCTACTCAATTTGATAATTTCCCAAAGCTGAGCAGTGGTATATAATTGTTGAGTAATATTATATTCATATTCTTGTTGAATCGTAATTAACAATGCTAATCTCAAATCAGCATTTGTCATCTTATCATCTCTAAGTCGTAATACCAAATTAGGAAGAAAAATTCTTTCGCAATATAATATGAGTCTTTCATAGGCCTGCAACTTCAATGGTACAGCCGTATTTGCAGCATTTTGTCTTAATTCCAGATTTTTCTGCTGCAATTGTCCATTGAAAAATTCTTTTAAAATGAACCAAACCGTTAAAAAAACAGTTATAGCAGGTAATGTAATTTTGAGTATTTCAAGAAATGTTTCCATAATTCAATAAATTCGAGCAAAAATAAGGTTTCAATTTTTTATTTTTGCATTTTTATTGATTTAACGTATTTAAATAAATTTTATTTTATATGTCAGTAATTGAAAAGGCAGTAGAAGCTCCAGTAACTTTCACGGAAAGTGCAATAAAGGAGTTAATAAAAATTAAAGAAAAAGAAAATATAACAGAAAATCATGGTTTAAGAGTTGGCGTAAAAGGTGGTGGTTGTTCTGGCTTTAGCTATGTTCTAGGCTTTGATGAAAAGAATGAAAAAGACGAAGAATATGAAATTGGAGGATTGAGAGTTTTCATGGAAAAAGCTCATGCTATATATTTGATTGGAATGAAAATAGATTGGTCTGATGGTTTAAATAATCGAGGTTTTTCATTTATCAACCCTAACGCTAAAGAAACTTGTGGTTGCGGCACTTCATTTTCTGCTTAAATAATTGATTTAGAAGAAATTACTAATGCATCAATTAGTAATTTCTTCTAAATTATCACTTTTAACTCCCAACTTTAATTTCTAATCCGCTATTTTTTTTGAATCCCTTAATATTGTAAGATAAACCAATCATGAAATATCTTCCTAAAACATTTGTCTTCGAAACTTGAATATAGTTCAAATTACTATTCCTTTGAATTCCTTTATTTTGGTTTAACAAATCGAAAACAGAACAATAAAGTCGCAATTTTTTAGCTTTATTCACATATGAAGTGATGGATAAATTCCATAAAGGAAAACTTACAGCATCCTTAGAAAAAGATTGAATATAAGTTGTATAATCTATTCTTGAATTTACTGATATCCAATCATTTATATTAATATTTGATTCATTAAAGATAGTATAATCTTGATAACTTTGGTTCAACTTTTCACTTTCTGAATAGTAAATGAGTGATTTATTATATTTTATTCCTACAACGATATCTAAAATGTCTTTTTTCTATTTTCCAAAGAAAAATTGATACCATATCCAGGGCGAACGATATTATTAATTGACTCATTTACAACAGTATAACCATTTGAATAGGCACCTTTTAAAGTTATTTTAGACAATAATCTTAATGGACGAATTGGAAAATTATATTCAATCCTACCATTCAAATTCAACTCATTTCTGGTATTTAAAGGCATAAATGTTCTTGCCAAAGAGCTATCAATACGAATAGATTCATTTATTTTATTCTGTATGTAATTGATTCTTAGACTTGTGTATAGCATGGTGAAATTAAAAGAATTATATTTCATGTAATTTGCATCTGTAGTATGAACGTATTCTGGCTTCAGACTTGGATTCCCTTTATAAATACTCAAAGGATTTGAGTTGTCAATATTCGGCTGTAATTGTCTGATAGTTGGAGCATTTAAAGCAGCACTATAATTGAAATTCATTTGATTACCCATTCCAAATTGGTAATTGAAATGGAGATTTGGTAAAATAGCACTATAATTAACTTTAATTTTACTCAATGAATCTTTTGTACTTCCTATCAAATTATCAATTTCGTATTTCGACCCAATTGAAAAATTGTATTTTTCTCTATTTATGCTATAGGTTAATCCTATGTTTTTACTTAAATAATCCCTTTGATAAACTGTAGAAAGCAAGTAATTCTTAATTGGAGATTCGTTGATAATATCTAAATAATCCATATATGAAGTACTAGTTTGGTTTGAAATCAAACCATTCAGTTCCAAATATTGCTTTTTACCTAAAGGTTCTGTGAACGATCCTTCGAATTGATAATCAAGATTATTAGAAAAATAATTTTGATTTTGATGGATTAATGAATTATAAAAATCAGGAAAATTAAAAGTATTCAAAGCACTCAAAATGCCAGAATTATCATTATTGTAATAATTCAATACAGTACTTGCAAATATGGAACGTCCTTTTTTTACAAACCTTCTTTGCCAAATTAAATCTGTTTTAATTTTTGCATTGATACCAGCTAATTGGTAAACAGTTTGATTACTATTCAATTTATTCTGCAAATAATCTGTTGAAAAAGAATTGGAAATTGATTTTAAAGAATTATTGCCAATATTTCCATTTAATTTAAAAATTATATTCTGAATAGAATCAATTTTGGTTTTCGTTTTGATATTAAATGCAGCATTTCCATTATTTGATAACTGATTATCCGTATTCTCATTTGTAAACGAAGTTGATGAAAATTGATTTTCCTGCAAAGTATGTATATCCAAATTATTACGAAATGAACTCATAAAAATACTTCCATCCAAACTTGTAGATTTAAATAAATTTGTATTCAAATTCAAACCACCAGCATAAGATTTTTGAATGCCTTGATTATTTGCTAAACCAATCGGCAAACCTGAATTTTGGCTCAAATCAATAGAAAAACTACCACTTCCTCCAGACATAAATGACCCAATTCCACCCATAAAATCTATATAATCAGATATTGAGAAATTTTGCTCATTAATATTGTTTGCCATCCCAATAAATGAAGCTCTAGTTGTTGGAGTGAAATGATTTATATTAGCTCTTGCTTTAAATCGTTCATCTGTGCCACCAGCTACTTCTGTTGTTCCAAAATATCCGTTCTTCTTGTCTTCTTTCAACTTTAAATTTATGGATCTTTCTCTACTTCCATCTTGAACACCAGTAAAATCAGCTTTCTCAGATTTTTTATCAAAAACCTGCACTTTTTCAACTGCATCTGCATCTAGATTTTTAGTTGCAACTTTGGTGTCTTTTCCAAAAAATGTTTTTCCATCCACCAAAACATTTTCGACTTTTTCACCAAATGCTTTTATTGAACCATCTCTTTCCACTTCCATACCTGGAAGTTTTTTTATTAAATCTTCTACCATATCACCTGGTTTCAATTTAAAGGCTGCTGCACTATATTGAACAGTATCTTTGCCAATAATCATTGGATTTAGATTGTCTTTTATCACAATGGTATTCAACACTTTATCACTAATTTGCAAAGAAAGTTTACCGACATTAAGAGATTTTTTTTCTTTCGGAATATCCATCCAAAATGTCTCATAACCCATAAATGTAATTTGCAATAACGCATTTTGAGTTTGATCTGCATTTAATAAAAATTCTCCTTTTTCATTAGAATTCGCAAAACTTATCATAGTTGAATCACTTTTATTTAATAATAATATGGATGCAAATTCCAATGGATTTTGTTTTTCATCTAATACTATTCCTGATATCGTTTGTCCCTGAATATCAATAGAATATAAGATCAGAAAAATAATTATCGAAATATAATATTTGCTCATTTTAATGCTCCTCAGTTTGAATAATCATTTTCACACTAGTTCCTCCATTCGTTTCCATCCCCATTTCTTTCATTTTTTCATCTCTAATTTTTTCAAATTCTGCTCTATTTACCTTTTTACCTTTAGTCGGTATCTCAAATATATAATTATTGGGTAAGGACTCCATTTTTGTTGCAAAAACTGTTCTTTGACCACTATCATAGTCTAACCCTAATATTATTCCGGGCAAACCAGATAAATTATCTGGTCCAAAACTGATAGGTAATTGTGGGGTAAACCAAGCTACAAGATGTTTTGAGGTATCACTTGGAACTGCTTTTTGGCATACATAATCTAAAATTTTGATTTGTTCACCAGTTATTTTCCAAGAAGTCTTTTTGATTTTATCTTTTATCAAAAAGTCCTTATCCATAAGGTCTTGAGTTTGAAGTGACAAATCCTCTTTAATATTATTATAAATTTCACTTTCTGGCATTTTCATTACTATCTGAGTAGTATTTCCATCTTTCTCTTGATTCAGTTCAAGGTCTTTTGGAGGAGCTTCATTTTTATAAAGACTTTCATTTTGATTGAAAAACAAGGCTTTATCCACACTTTGAGAGGTAGGCATCATCTTAGCCATTTCTGGATTATCCCCAAAATCAATATTTAGTTTAATATTTTCTTTGAAGTGGATGATCCCACTTTTCTGTTGAGCATGAGCAAAAAAAGCTACAAATGAAAAGAACAATAAGAAATAATTTTTCATAATTTAAGATTTATTTTATTTAATAATTATGATGCAAAAATATATCATAGCTCCAAAATAGTAGGTTAATCAACATTGATGTAAGGTTAAAAAAGGTTAAAGTGTAGCTTATGTGAATGAATTATACCTATTTTTGAAAAAATTAAAATTGCAATCATCTTCAAAATATAATAAAACAAAAATAATTATCTCCATCTGCATGTTGCTTTTGGCAAGTTTTCTTGTATATTTTATTAATATCAGTTATCAAATTGAGAAAGAGCGATTATCAAAAGAAGTAGGTTATATATTTGTCAATGCTGTAAAAAATGTAGAAGGAAATATGTATAATAAATTCTTCTTAAATAAACAATTTTTAGGAAATGGCAATAACGAATTAAAAATCAATATATTAAAACAAGAAAAGGACACCATAATTCAGGATAAAAGTATAGATACAATCAGAAAAAAGTCCATTCAAAATACCATTCAAATATCTACGGTATCATCAAAAAAGTCTGAAATTAATAATGTAAATGGAATGGTTTCGATGATGATAAATTTAGAAAATGATACTAATTGTCTGAAAAATTTAATGACTTTTCACGATTCAACAAATAATTATTTTCCTGTAATTGAAAAAGAATTTATTGCAAATCTTCAAAAAGCTGGTGTAAATGTTAATTATATAATTGGCAAAGATTCCATAAGTAATTCGAATAAACCCATTTCTGCAACTTATTCAGATATAGGGACAAACGACAAATTTTTTATCCAACTAAATAATAATAATGGATTGATTTTCAAAATATACTACCTCAAATTGCTATTTCGATTCTATTATTTTTTGCAGTTCTACTTGCTTTTTATCTAATCCTAAAATTCAACAAAAAACAAAATGAACTCATTCAGATGAAGAATGATTTTATTCAAAATATGACTCATGAACTCAAAACACCAGTTGCAACGATGAGTATTGCTTTAGAAGCAATTCAAAATTTCAAAGCTAGCGAAAATGAAACTATGAAATCAGAATATATCCAAATAGCTAGAAATGAAATAAATAAGTTGGATAATTTAGTAGATAAAGTTTTGTCATTCATTCAGATAAGTGAGCATCCGACTTTGGAAGAAATTAGCATAAATGCCTTCATGAATGAAGTTGAAAATTCATTTAATTTAAGGGCGAATCAGCATAATATTTATTTAAAAATCCAAGCTATTGAAAAGGATATTCACTATTATGGTGATAAGCACAATTTAAAGACTGTAGTTTTCAACTTAGTTGATAATGCATTGAAATACAATCAAAAACAAAGTGGAATTGTAGAAATTTCGGCTCAAGAAAATCATTCATTTTTAACAATAACTGTATTTGACAACGGCAAACAAATACCAAAAGATTTAGCAAAATCAATATTCGAAAAATTCTATCGGGTTTCTAAAGGCAACTTACACAACGTGAAAGGTCATGGACTCGGATTATATATTGTAAAAATGATTGTCGAAAAAATGAATGGAAGTATCTCATTGGTTTCTAATGAATTAGGCAATTATTTTATTGTAAAATTACCTATTAAATAAAATGCAGATCAAAGTTCTATACATAGAAGACGAGCTTTCATTGGCAAAAATCGTCAAAGAATCACTTCAAGGCAGGTCCTTTGATGTTTTGCACCTAGAAAATGGGGCAAATGTGGTTAATGAATATACTGGATTCCAACCAGATGTATGTGTTTTGGATGTAATGTTGCCAATTATAGATGGTTTTTCAATTGGAAAATTAATCAGAAATATTGATCCCAACGTCCCGATTATATATTTGACAGCCAAAAACCAGACTAACGATATTTTAGAAGGTTTTAAGTCTGGTGGAAATGATTACTTGAAAAAGCCATTTAGTCTTGAAGAATTAATTGTAAGAATCAATAATTTATATACTATTTGCCAAAAACAGGAAATCGTTAAAAATGATGTCGATATTATAAAAATTGGACAATACCATTATTATCCAACTAAATTAGAATTAGTTCACGAAAATGAAATCAAAAGAATTTCATATCGAGAAGCAGAAATATTAATGTTATTGGTGGAGAATAAGAATCAGATCGTTGAAAGAAAGCTGATTTTAGATAAGTTATGGGGAGATAATAATTTTTTCAATTCCAGAAACTTAGATGTTTATATTACAAAATTAAGAAGCTATTTTAAAAAAGATCATATGATTCAAATCTTAACTTTAAAAGCGATAGGGTATAGATTAATAGATCAATAAAAAAAAATAAAAAAAAATTACATTAACATTTGTTAATATTAAAAAGTAGATATATATTTGTATAACAAATTTGAGTGTTTTTTGGGGTTATATATTGGCAGTCCTCCGAACCCGGGGGGCTGCCTTTTTTATTTAATGACTATGAAAAAAGATGAATTAGAATTTCAATTTATATCTGAACCTTCAGATGTGAATTTTGGTGGTAAAGTACATGGTGGGGTAGTGATGAAGTGGATTGACCAAACTGCCTATGCCTGTGCAAGTGGTTGGGCAGAAGCTTATTGTGTAACAGTTTATGTCGGTGGAATCCGCTTTTTCGAACCAATTCAAATTGGGGAAATCGTAAAAGTTAGATCAAAAATAATTTATACTGGCAATACGAGTATGCATATTGCAGTAGATGTTTTCTCAAGGCATCCATTAAAACAGAAGTTTAAAAAAACAACACATTGCATCATCGTTTTTGTATCAACGGATGAAAATGGACGACCAAAACCAGTTAAAAAATGGATTCCAAAACTGAGGAAGATACCAAACTAGAGCAGTATGCCATAAAATTAATGCAATTGCGAAAAGATATAGAAATAGAAATGGAACCGTTTTTTAAAAATTAATTAGATGCACTAATTATGTTGAAATTGAAAATTTTAATATAAATTAAATATTTTTTTGATTTGCAAACATGATAATATGCTACTATCTCTGAAAATAGTATTGACAAATTGGGTTAATTTTTTAGTAATCTTTATTGTTTTATACTTAGTTGGATTTTTAAGTGCACTCTTTATTGATGGTTTTTCTTTCAGTGATGCTTTAGTAGAAACTCTTTTTGCTTTATTGGGCTACGGAATGATATTTTGGATAGGTTTCTTTATAGTAATTGCTATATTGGATACACTATTATTCAGCTTTAAAAAAGAGCCAGTCTACATAAATAATAATTTATATATGGAGTGGATAATAATCAGTTCTCCATTTATATATTGGCTTATTAAATACAATCAATGGGGTTTTTTAGTGGCAATACTTGCCTTTATATTAGGACAATATTTAAGAAGACCATATATATTAAAGATTTTGGAGTAAGAAATAGCTACTCAATGAGTGGCTCATGCTTTTTATACCACCTTAAAACTAGGAAATAATGGACAAAAAAAATTCAAGAGTCTTAGCCTAACTTTTTAATTAGTTGCTCCTAAAATTACATATAACTAGCTAAATGCCATTGAAATAAATTTTTATTTAACACAAGATATATAAGTTTTGAAAAAATTTTTTTTAATTTTCTGTGTTTTTACAGAAATTATTAATTTTAATAAAAGTGAAGATTTTAAATTCAATAAGATTAATTCTACGCATATTAATATTTCAATTAGAGAAAATATTAATGAAAAATATACTTATAAATTATTGATTGAAAAAGATAATTACAAGATTGAATTAAATGAGTTAAGAAAAGATGATAGTATTCATTTTAATTATCCTAACTGTTTTAACCAGATACCTTTGAGTAATAAAATTTATTTTTATAAAATAATAAACTTATTAGAACACTATCAATTCCATATAAGAAAATTAAAGCTAAGAATTATCTAAATCAGGAAATTGAATTTTTAGACAATAGAATATATGACTTATGCATAGTAAAGTATGGAAAAAGATATTTTGTAACTATTGAAAGTGAAGGTGGTTGTAATTCTTGTAACGAGTCGATTTCGTGTTATACACTTAACGGAAATTTGGCTTATTTTTGGTATGGAAATAAAAAACATGTAGAAAAAATATTTCATAATAAAAAATTTATTTCATATAGAGCCTTGGAAAATTTAGAAAATTTAGAAGTTAAAGATTGTGCATTAAAACAATAATAAAATAGTCTTTTTGAGAAAGAGTATGAAGAAACATTTAAAAAACAGATTTTAAGAAACGAGTAAATTTACTAGTGTATTGTTATATATTTCTGGATTTGAAGACAGAAATCAACGATTAATTGAAGTCAATTCATACAGACACAATAATTCCGAAATAAAATTAATTGATTTAAATGATTATAATAGATTTCCAGATGTATTTCCTAGATATCTGTATGCAGCTACTATTAATCATCTAGATATTAAATCGTTTTTATCACATATTTCTTTAATGGTTAAATGGAAGTATCCAGAATATATCCAATTAATTATTAGTGAAGAAGATTACTCTGATTGCTCATTTTATGTATTTGCGGGAAAAAAGCTAATTTATAAAGCAAATAAGATGTAAAGAGAATCACTTTTGCTAGTGGTTTTTATAAATATAAAATAAAAAATTAAGCTGTGTCATGAAATTTGGTTTTCTAGAACAATTGCTACAATTTACATTAAGTGCAATAGCATTAGTTGCTCCATAAAATACATGTAACAAAGTAAATATCAATAAATTAAGAATAAAAAAGCTTGTTTTTTTATTGCAAGAAATCCTAACTTAGAGGGAAAAAGTATGCAAATATGTTAGGTAAAAGTCCATCAAATCAGTCAGAAATATCTAAAAAAAGAAACTGATAATAAACTATATGAGCAACTCAAAGGAAAAATTGGAATTATGAAAAAAATTACCAAAAATCTTATGTTAGAAATAATGAAAACACAGTTCCAGTACCGTATGGAAACATAAGTTAAACAATTAGTTTGCAAATGTCAAAAAGCGAAGCTGAAAAATTAAAAGGAAACTAATCTTATGAAAGACTATATAAAGCTAATTATTTTTTTATTAATTATTATTTTAAGCACAATTGTTTGTTATAAATTGGTACACATTAATGAAAGAAGAAATAATGCAAGAAAACAAAGTGGTATATATCAATTAGATGTGAAGAATACGAAGCTCGGAGTTTATAATAAAGACTCTGTACTTTATAAAAATTTAACAATTGAACTCAAGGAAGATATGACATTTAAAATGAATTTTAGCGTTCCTTTCATTTTCGATAGTAGTGGAACATGGATAGCCCGAACAAATGAATTTGAAGATTGGAATTGGATGTATTTTAATAGGAGAAATAATGGGTACATAATGGATTGTCAATTTTCTGTCATTCTAGAGAATAATCCAAGTTTAATTATGAATAGTAATACTCCAAAAAAGGGAGAAGAGGTAGTTTCGGTTATTATTTTTAAAAAAATTTAAGTCCCCCGATCAGCGTAGCATGTACTACGACGCCGTGTAAGCATGGCTCTGCCATCAGACAGGAAGTTGGGCAACAATCCGACAAGTAACCACGTAGAATACTATACAGCGGAATTTCTATCTGCATCCGATTATGACCCATTTGGAATGCAGCTGGATGACCGAAAAATGAGTTCTTCGACATATATGTTTGGGTTTAATGGCAAAGAAAATGACAATGATGTAAAGGGAGAAGGAAACCAATAGGACTATGGAATGCGGATTTATGACCCTAGAGTAGGGCGGTTCTTGAGTGTGGACCCACTGCAAAAAAAATATCCTGATTTCAGCCCATACCATTTCAGCGGTAATAATCCTATATTGTTTGTTGATTTTGACGGTAAAGATTTTGGAGTAAAAATAGACCACGATGCTAAAACTATCATTGTTGTTGCTAATATATATACTACAAGTAAAACTGGATATGACCAAGCATTAATATCTGCAAATACTTGGAATGCTAAAAGTGCAACTGTTGATGGCTATACTGTTACATTTGAAGTTAAGGTTATGGAAGCATGTAAGTCGTCACGGACAGATGAAGAAATAATAAAAATTATCCCAAGCATTGTAAACAAAAAAGGCAAAGTAGATAATGAAAAATTACAAACCTTTAAAAATAAAATTATCAATAGTGATGCATTTAATAAAGCTACTTCTGATGATAATGGTAATGTTTATGCAGGTTCACTAGGACACCGTTCTAAAAGTGTAAGTGGCGAAACTTATTTAGGTGGTGTTACTGAAAACAGTAAGCATATAAGTATGAACATTCACGATGAGTCTGGTGATATGGGAGCATACTCAGATTTAGTAACCCATGATGTTGGTCATTTATTTGGATTAGATGATGAAGGGGGTACTTATTTTTCAGGTGATGGAATAATGAAATACAAAGGAAAAATTTTAAACCCTATTAGTAATAATGATGTAAAAGATATTTTAAAATTTGCTAAGGATGCTTTAGGCGGTAAAACTGGTAAATCTGATGCAAAAGTTAAACTAATTGAACAAAAAGGGAAAAGTGATGGAAGTAATCCAGTAGGAGTAAAAAGTGAATAAAATGAAAAGTAATTTATTACTCATTGTAGTTCTATTATTTTATAGTAACAGCTATTGCTGTACTTGTATTGGAGAAGCTACATTCAAAAAGAATATAAGCGTTCAAATGTTGTAGTAACTGGAAAAGTTTTAGAAAAAAGAATTATTACAATAAATGATTCTATAATGCCATTAATCAAAATACAACAGGCTGAATATACAATTCAAATTACGAAAGTTTATAAAGGAATTATAAAAGAAAGCTTAATAAAAATAATTACTGGTCTTGGCGGTGGCGATTGTGGTTTTGAATTTAAAATAGGTAATGAGTACATTATCTATTGTTCTTATGAAAGTAAATATTATGAACAAGGAGAAACTATAAATAATTTTCTATACACTGATATTTGTAGGCGAACAAGACTAACTAACGATAAAAGGAAATAAAATTACTCGGTAGAAAATGTAAGAAAAGAAAAGTCTCTCATTGAGTAGTTTCACGTTTTCAATCTTCCAGCTAGGACTAAATCTAAAAGCTAGTAAACTTTTCCAAAATCAATACACTATATGGTTGAAAGTCTCCAGACTTGAGTATATATGAAATACTCATTTACAATGAAGAAAAATTAGTTTTACGTTTTGCCATTGTCATAACAGATAGTGTTGTTGGCTTATAAAACAGTAATATGGGTTGGCCTGATTTCCAAAACATAGAATCATTAAAAAATTGTTTTGGAGATTTAAACCAATTAATAAAGTATTTGTAAAATTGTAATCAGAGCCTTGCTGAGATGCGGGGCTTTTTCGCTTTCCAAAACAGCAATTAAAGTGGAGTTTCCCAAAAGGCAAAATTAATTTTTAATCCAATTCTAAACTCTCAATCATATCAGCAAGTTCATTGGGTTTCAGGTCAGCTTTTTCGCCTTTGTCGTAAATAGTAAGGAGATAAACCGTTTCGGTTTCAATGTAAAGGTAAGTGATAATCCTTGCTCCACCACTTTTGCCCTTGCCTTTGCTACCAATTGCCAAACGAATTTTATAGCAGTTGTTGCCGATAAAAGTACCACATTCAGGGTTTTCTAAAATATCCTGTATCAGTTGGGCAAACTCATTTTTGAGTGATAGAAATTTTTTAGCCAGTCGTTTGAGTTCTTTCTCAAAACGAAGAGTGGGAATAATGCTATAACTCATTGAGTAAATCTTGAGCCGTTTTTAGCTTTATTTTTCCTTGTTTGTGTAAGCGTACTTGTTCAGCTGCTTCTTTTAAATCTTCCCATAAATCCACTGAAGCCACACTCATAGGTTTTGCTTTTTTCACAAAGGAAAGGCTTTTTAATACTTTCATTCCGAAAGTTGCTTCATTATCAGGTATGTCTATTAATACTTTCATTGTTTTATTTTTTTAAATACTCATTGCATTGCTTAACGCTTCTTTAAGGCGTTTATTACTGATAGCGGTATCAATCATATTACAAATAGAACTTTTTTGAAGTTCGTACAGCTCTTCCAATAAACGTACCTTTTGCAAAAGCGATTAATTTACGGTATGTAATTCTGTTCCTTTGTTATTATCTTCAAAAAACTCAACCACATTTATATCCAACATATTAGCAATACGCTGTAAAATATTCATTGTAGGTCGCTTTTACCTGTTTCTATGCGGTTGTATAGTACACTGTTCATAAAAAGTTTATCAGCAACTTCCTGTTGAGAAAGACCTTTTTCTAATACTTTTTATTTGTTCTGCAATGTCCATATATCTATATATTGATACTGCAAAGTTACAATAAAAGCAGAAATAGTCAATATTTAAAATTTAGTGTAAAATTAATTTAACAATTAAGTTTCATTTTGCAATTTTGTATTGTAAAAAAATTGTAACACAAATTTTCGGTAATGGAAATGCAATAGATATTATATGCAATAAGCATCCAAACGGTTTTAGACCACAACGGCATCAAACCCAAACGCAACAAAATGGTATGCTGTCCCTTCCACGATGATAAAAACTAGCTGAATCAATTTTAATAATACTGCAGGACTATTAGCTTTTCCAAAATCAATACTATATGATTGTAATAACTCATACTTGAATATTCTTTAAAAATAATACTAGACTTTAAAACCAAAAATTTAATAAAAAAGCCATTCGACTTTTGAATGGCTTTAGTTTTCCAAAATATGGAAAGTAGATTGTTAACTAGTTTAAAGGTTGAACTAATTAAGTTTAATATAAATACGTTATCAATTAAATTTACGAAAAATTACAATTTACATTTATAATAATTATAATATATTAAAATGTAGTTAATATATCAAAATATACAATGAAATTGTAAAAATACAGTTTGAAATTAAGTTATTAGTTTTCTACAAAAGTAAACACTGGAATATTTGAATGATTCACCAAATCCTCAGCTATACTACCATTAAAGAAATGACTGATACCAGTTCTACCATGTGTGTACATGATAATCATTCCTGCCTCAATTTCTTTTGCATATCCCAAAATACCTTCTTCAATTGTGTTAGATTCTACTACATTAAAAACTGTATTCGAAATATTCAAATCACCCACCAATTTGGACATTTGTTCCTTAGTATCTGCATAGTTGATTTTCTTCATATCATTATCAATATAGATAAAATGCTTTTCAGAAGCGCCAATTGGTAAATTATCTATTGCTTTTTTGATGTAATTTGTATGTTTAGATAAATCTACAGCAAAAACAACTTTACTCGGATTAAATGCAGATGTCTCATCTTTAACTACTAAAACTGGGCAATTAGATAATCTAACCACTTCTTCACTATTAGATCCAGAAATTATTTCTCTAAATCCTTCAGCACCATGTGAGCCAATAACTATCAAGTCTGCTTCATGATTCAACAATTCTTTAACGAAATCATTATCGCTTTCTGCTAAAAATGGTGTGATTTTAACATCTGGATATTTATCAATGCAAGCTTTCAATTTCAAATCATTATCTTTCAAAATATCATCCCAAGCTTCATCCATAGATTTATTAATACTATAAACTGAATAGTAAATACCTACTTCGCTAGCAGGGAATACACTTACATTTAATAACTCTATTGAAGCACCATTTTTTCTGGCAATTTCAACAGCAAATTCGAGAGCATTGTTGGCGATATCACTAAAGTCTGTAGGAACAAGAA
Organism: Saprospiraceae bacterium; assembly: GCA_016710625.1. Lineage (GTDB taxonomy): Bacteria > Bacteroidota > Bacteroidia > Chitinophagales > Saprospiraceae > JADJVK01. Next base: position 55,221 of record JADJVK010000009.1, on the reverse strand, counting down.
TTTTTTTCATATTGTAAATTTTAAATATTTAATTATAATGTAAATATACTACAATATATACATAAAGTCCAAACAGTCAATTAGAAAAATAAGATAAAAATATCTTTATATTCTGTAATTAATTGAAAATTAACTATTTTTAAAATTCAATAAAAATGATTAAAAATAAAAAAGTTCTAAATAGACACAATGATGTCTAATTAGAACTTTGCAATTGGTAAATTATATTAGAAAATTACAAGAAATAATCTTAAATCGAATCAAGCAATTTTTTCAAAAGCATGTCAACTTGCTCCTTCAATCTCTTATTTTCATCTTCTAAATATTTGATATATTTATCTGTATCTTCATTTGAATTATCTCTACGGCTTTCAGATAGCTGAACCATTTCTTTAAAGTTTGTATGGATTTCAGTATTCAACCATTCTTTTTCAACAAAATTATTTAGTCTTCTAATATTGTTAATCTTATTTCTAGAGATATTTAGTTTTTTTGAAATTTCTTCAATGCTCACACCGTAAGCTTTTAGATTAGAAATAGTAATTTCTAGATCTGATCCCCAATTAAATTTGTTCATATTATTTAGTACTGATTTAAATTTTAAATAATTAATTTTCTTAGTTATAAATATTATTCATTCTATTTTTCATAGAATAAATATTGGAATTCTATTTAATGTAAAAATATAGAGTTAAATTATTAATTTATTAATAAATGATAAAATTAATATTAATTAAATATTAAATTAACTAACAATATTCGATTTGAAAATCCATATCTAATTAGTTTCAAAAAATTTAATTATTATTTTTAAAATCAAATATTAATAAAATTTCATATTAATTTGAGTTAAAATATCAATTCATATACAAATATAAACAAAGTATATACCAATTAAAACATTTTTATTAATACATAAATTTTAGATAATTGTTTTTATAAATTATTGTGTCACAATTTATTAAAGCATTTTGTATTTTATAACTAATAAAATGATGCAATTTTCTAATTATTAGGTGTTTATTCGTTATAAAATAACTTTTTTAAATAATCACACTTTCAATATATGTTATAACATCTTTTTTTTTGAAAAAAATATTATTTTAAAATTTCAAATAAAAAGTAAATTATTTTCCAAATTTTGTACTTTCGACAGCAGAAAAATACAAAATTTGGAAATTGTATTATTAATGTTTTAATATTGATAGATAAAAGCATTGATATTCATGCCTGCTCCAACTGATGCAAACATAATTAAATCACCTTTATTGATTAATTGATTATCAATTTTATTTTTTGAAAGTAAATCATATAAAGTTGGAATCGTAGCAACACTTGAGTTTCCTAATTTATGAATACTCATGGGCATCACATTTTCAGGAGTTTTTTCTTTATATAATTTGAAAAATCTTTGAATTATTGCGTCATCCATTTTTTCATTTGCCTGATGAATCAAAACCTTCTTTAAATTGCTGATATCATATCCTGATTTATCCAAACAACTTTTCATTGCTTTTGGAACATTACTAAGAGCAAACTCATAAATTTTTCTCCCATACATCTTTATATATCTTACATTTTCATCATGTGATTTGTTGTAAGAGTTTCCAAAATATAAATAATATGCTTCGTCATAGGCAAAAGTAGCAGATTCATGAGCTAAAATTCCTCCAGCTTCATTGGTAGATTCTATTATAGTCGCCCCAGCTCCATCAGAATAAATCATACTATCTCTATCATGTACATCGACAACTCTGGATAAAGTTTCAGCACCAATCACCAAACATTTTTTAGCCATACCAGCTTTTATAAATGCATAAGCCTGAATTACACCTTCTATCCAACCTGGGCAGCCAAAAAGAATATCATAAGCAACACATTTTGGATTCTTTATCTTTAAACTATGTTTAACTCTCGATGCTAAACTAGGAAGGATATCACTTTGAATAGCACCTTTTTTTACATTACCAAAATTGTGGGCAAGAATAATATAATCCAGTGTTTCAGGGTCAATTTTTGCATCTTTTATTGCTCTATCTGCAGCTATAAAAGCAATATCAGAAGTCAATAAATCATCTGTAGCATATCTTCGTTCTTGAATCCCTGTAATTTCTAGAAATTTTTCTGCTACAACATCATTAGAAAATGGGTATTTTGTCCCATCTTCATTTAAGAAATCATGTTTTGCAAAGTCTAAATTTGTAATTCTTTCAGTTGGTATGTAAGAACCTGATCCAGTTATTCGAATATTCATATATTTCTTATTTCGTTTTGATTTTCAATATTTATCAAAAAAATCAAATATATAAAAGAAATTATAAATATTATTTCAATTTTAATGAATTATAATTGGAGTAAAAAATGAATCATTTAATGATAAAAAATTTATAAAATCTTTTTAGATAGTTAGCAAAATATTATACTTATTTTTATTTATATAAAGGTAATTTACCATAATTAATTTCGATAACATTTAACAAACCAAAATTGAAACAAAATCAAACATTTATAAAATATTTTTTTGAGTGAAATCAATTTGATTCAAATCATTTAAAAAGGGTATAATTGCTATTAAATGCTTATTTTTGTTAAATAATAAAATATATACATGATTGCATTGGAAAACATCAATTGCATAAATTGTAAAGGAAGAAGTCAATCCATTTTTGAGGGCCTCAACAATGAGGAATTAAAATTATTAGAAAGTATTAAAAATAGATTTTCGATAAAAAAAGGAGAGTCTTTATTCACAGAAGGCGTTTTTCCAAAAGGGTTATATTGTTTGAATGAAGGTAAAATCAAACTATCTCAAATAGGTTTTGATGGTAAAGAGCAAATCGTACATTTAGCCCATGATGGCGATATTTTGGGATATAGAGCCTTATTTGGTGAAGACCAATATTCTTGTTCAGCGATGTCTATTGAGCATTCGAAAGTTTGTTTTATTCCAAAATCGCAATTTTATGATTTTGTGAAAAATAATGCAAAATTATTAATGAAAATTGCCAACTTATTATCGGAAGAATTAAAACAAGCTGAAAGAAAAATTACAATTACAGCACAACAACCTGTAAAAGACAGAGTAGCTCAATGTTTGTTGGTTTTAATAAAGAATTATGGTTATGAAAAAGATAATTCAACAATTAATATTGTTGTAAAAAGACAAGAGATTGCAGGTTTGTCAGGAACTACCAGAGAAACAGCTACTAGAATACTTTACCAGTTAAAATCAAATAAAATAATCGATCTTATCCAAAAGAAAATTAAAATCTTAGATATAAATAAACTAAAAGAAATTGCAAATAATCTATGATTTCTCCTCCACAGTTTGCCAAATTATATAGGATGCACAAATAATAATTATGTTTTTCATAATATATTGTCCAACTAATGAAAACCCATACGGCATAATATTAAACGATAAATCTGGAAAAAAGAAAAAAGGCAAAAAAGTACAAATCATATGTACGAATAAAAGGATTAATGCGATTTTGATGTAAAAACCAAACATCAGTAATAATCCAACCAAACATTCCCAAAATGCTAAAATATTTATATTATATGGCATTGGTACTAAACCAAATGTGAGTTTATTAATTGTATTGATTGCTAAATCCTCCGCTGGACTATATCCATGAAAAAATTTCAATGCCCCGAACCAAAAATAAATTATTCCAATGCTTATTCTTAAAAAAGTTATAGATTTTTTTGAAATTTTATAAATGGCAATATTTTCCATAAATAGTAAATAAATATTAACAATATCGATTGTTCATCAAATTTGTAACCATTTTCAATTATCAAATTAGTTTGAAACAAATTATATCTAACCATTTTATATATTATTAAATAAAATATAACTGAATTATTATTGAAAAATACAGTTTTAGATATAGTTTTGAGAAGTTAAATATGGATAAAAACATCTTTTAATCCAATTATTAGAATTTTCTAATAATTGATTTATTTTCAGCTTTTGTGATGGAAATCACGTTATCTATATATGAATTCCAATATTTTTGCTTAATATTACGGTATATTTAAAACATATTATTATTGCCATGAAGAAATTAATAATTGCAACGGTAGGTTGTCTATTTATTTATTTAGTATCTTGTAAGTATGAGCCAGTTTATACTCAGCAAGATTTAGATTTGGAAAGTTCCATAAAAACTCACAGTAAAACAGGAAATATCAATTGGTTTATCATGCCTGAAAGTTCAGATTATGCCAATTTCCCAAATCAAGATCCAAAGAATCCAGTCACTAAAGAAAAGGTAGAATTAGGTAATCTTTTATTTTTTGAAACTGGTATCGGTATTGCACCTAAAAAAGCAGTTTCAATTGCTACTTATTCTTGTAGCTCTTGTCACATTCCAGAAAAGAATTTTACTGCAGGTAGATTTCAAGGTATAGCTGATGGTGGTATTGGCTATGGAGTTCTTGGAAGTGGCAGATTCAAAAATCCAACTTACGATGGTACTGAAGTAGATGCTCAAGGTGCAAGACCATTGCCAGTTATTAATCTTTCTTATGTTAGAAATGCCTTATGGAATGGAGCTTTTGGATCCTTTGGCATGAATGAAGGTACTGAAAGTGTATGGGGTGTGGGAGATACATTGACTAAAATCAATCTTGAAAACAGAGAAGGATTAGAAGCAGTAATTACTAGAGCTTTAATCGTTCATAGACAAGTTATTAATAAAGATATTTTAGATAAATTAGGTTATACTGCTATGTTTGATAAAGCATTTCCTGATTTAAATGAACAAGAAAGATATTCTCCACAAGCTGCTTCACATGCCCTAGCTGCATATTTTAGATCAATTTATACCAATCAAGCTCCTTTCCAAAAATGGTTGAAGGGTGATAAATCAGCAATGACTATTGAGCAAAAGAATGGTGCTGCTTTATTTTTTGGCAAAGCAAAATGTGTAAATTGCCATAATGGTCCTTCTTTGAATGGTCAAAGATTTGCTGCTGTTGGTGTAAAAGACCTTGATCAAATAGGAGAAACAGTATTTAAAACTAATGATGGTAGAAGTAAAGGTAGAGCTAGTTTTACTTTGGATAACAATGACTTATACAAATTCAAAGTACCTGAACTTTACAATATGAAAGGAAATGACTTTTATTTCCATGGAGCTAGTAAACATAACTTAAAAGATGTTGTACAATATTTTAATTATGCCTTACCTGAAAATCCAAATGTAACTACTGAAAGATTAGATCCTTTCTTCAAACCTTTAGGATTGACAGAGAAAGAAGTGAATGATTTAACTGAGCTTATTGAAAACGGATTATTTGATCCAAATTTAATTAGATACAAACCAAGTTCAGTAACGTCAGGTAATTGTTTCCCAAATAATGACACAAGATCAAAATTAGAGATGGGTTGTAATTAACATATATCGATTTATTTTGTTTAATAGCTTTCAGTCATAACTGAAAGCTATTTTTTTTGTATAAAAATGGCAAATCTATATTTTGTGATGCTTATCACAAAATATAGATTATATATTAATTAACTTTGTTAAAATTTTATATATATGAATGTAGCGGCTATAGAAAATGATTTTCAACAAAAAATTGATAAGGATTTATTTATAGAACCTAAAGATGCTATGCCCGATAAATATCGTGAGCACCTCATCCGTCAAATCTCCCAACATGCTCATTCAGAGGTGATTGGAATGCAACCTGAAGGCAATTGGATAAATAGAGCACCTAGCTTAAGAGCTAAACAGATCTTGTTAGCTAAGATTCAAGATGAAGCTGGTCATGGTCTTTATCTTTATAGTGCAGCTGAAACTTTAAATATTTCAAGAGAAGAATTAATAGCTCAATTGCATTCTGGCAAAGCCAAATATTCAAATATTTTTAATTATCCAGCACTTACTTGGGCTGATATTGGAGCAATTGGTTGGTTGGTTGACGGAGCAGCTATTGTTAATCAAGTTTCTTTACAAAGAACTTCTTATGGTCCCTATGCTAGAGCAATGTTTAGAATTTGCAAGGAAGAAAGCTTTCATCAAAGACAGGGTTATGAAATAATGGCTCACATGATGAATGGCACAGCTGAACAGAAAGAAATGGCTCAAGATGCAATGAATAGATGGTGGTGGCCTTCTTTAATGATGTTCGGACCTCATGATAGTGATTCACCAAATTCAGGAAATGCATTCAAATGGAAAATCAAAAGGAAAGGTAATGATGAATTGCGTCAAAAATTTATTGACAAAACAGTTCAACAAGCTGAAGTTATTGGTTTGACAGTTCCAGATCCCGATTTAAAATGGAATGATGAAAAGCAATGTTATGACTATGGCGAAATTGATTGGGACGAATTCAATAAAGTTATAAGTGGAAATGGTCCATGTAATAAACAAAGGATCAATCATCATATAAAATACCACAATGAAGGTGCATGGGTTAGAGAAGCTGCTTTAGCTTATAGCCAAAAGATTCAACCAAATGCTATTTAACATTAATAAAATCAGTAAATTAGAACAATATTAAAACTATGGATACACAATTAGATCTTTGGGAAGTTTTTATTCAAAGCAAGATAGGTGCACATCATGTACATGCAGGCAGTGTACATGCTTCTGATGCACAAATGGCATTACAAAATGCAAGAGATACCTATACAAGAAGAAATGAGGGAAGTAGTATATGGGTGGTTCCTTCTAAATTTGTTGTAGCATCTACAACTAATGATGCAGAAATGTTCTTTGAGCCTGCAAATGATAAAATCTATCGTCACCCAACTTTTTATGTGATGCCAGAAGGTGCTAAACAAATATAAACTTTTTTGAAATGACAAATCAATCTGATTTATTTAAATATTTATTGCATTTAGGAGATAATGCATTAATTCACAGTTATCGGTTATCAGAATTGTGTAGTAGAGGACCATTTCTGGAAGAAGATTTAGCATTAACAAACATTGCTCTGGATCAAATTGGTAGAGCTTCGTCATTCTTAAAATATGCTGGAGAGATAGAGGGAAAAGGTAGAACTGAAGATGATTTAGCATATAAAAGAGGGGAGCGACAATTTTATAATCATTTAATTACAGAGTTGCCCAATGGTGATTTTGCATATACTATTGCTAAACAATTGATTCTATCAACTTATGATGTTTTATTGTTTACTGAATTATCCAATTCAAAAGATGAAACTATTGCTGGTATTTCATCAAAAGTACTGAAAGAAGTAAGATATCATTTTGTACATGCAAGAGATTGGTGCTATCGTTTAGGTTTAGGCACTGAATTAAGTCATACAAAATTGCAAAATGCAATCAACGAAATTTGGATGTTTACTGGAGAATTGTTCGAAAGCGATGAAACTTATAATGATTTATATTCAAAAGGTATCGCAGTAAATACAAATAGTTTAAAAGCAAAATGGTTAGAGAACATTACTGAAGTTTTGACAAAATCTGAAATTAACATTCCAAATGTTGATTACATGCAAAGTGGTGGAAAACAAGGAATACATACGGAATACTTAGGACATTTATTGACTGAAATGCAATATTTACAAAGAGCATATCCAAATGCAAAATGGTAAATAGTAAAATAAAATATACAGAATCTTCTATTATTGATTTACTATCTGAAATTTGTGATCCTGAGATTCCTGTTGTTACTATTCAGGAAATGGGTATTTTAAGAGGAGTAAATATTAGTGAAGATTTTTGCGAAGTAATTATAACACCCACATATTCAGGATGTCCTGCAATGGGAATTATCGAACAAGATATTATTTCATTATTGCAAAAACATGATGTACAAAATCCAAAGGTAAAATTAGTTTATTCACCAGCATGGACAACAGATATGATGTCTGATGCAACTAAAGAAAAACTAAGAAACTTTGGGATTGCTGCACCTTTGCATTCTTCTTGTATGAATTGGATGAAACCATCAGATATAACTGTTACTTGCCCAAGATGTGCTTCAAAAAATACTAGATTAATTTCTCAATTTGGTTCGACAGCTTGTAAATCATTTTACAGTTGTAATGATTGCAAAGAACCATTTGATTATTTTAAATGTCATTAATAGAAATATAAAGCTATGCCAATATATCATCAATTAGGTATTGTACCTAAGAAAAGACATACAGTAAGCAGACAACCGAATGGAAATCTTTATCAAGAAGAACTTGTTGGTACACAAGGATTTTCTGGAATGTCATCCTTAGTCTATCATTTACACCCACCAACAAGGGTTAAACAAAAAGACAAAGCTTATTCCGTACAACCTAAAATTGCAATTGAAAATGGATTGGATGCATTAAGTTTTAAAGGCTTTCAAATTAGTCCTGAAAAAGATTATATGAAAAGTCGAAAAACTTTATTTGTCAATCATGCAATGCATATTGGTTTAGCAGCACCACAAGAATCAACTGATTATTTTTACAAAAATGCGGATGCAGATGAGATGCTATTCGTCCATAAAGGAAGTGGAAAAGTATTAACCATGTATGGTGAGCTTAACTTCAAATATGGTGATTATATTATTATTCCAAGAGGAACGGTATATCAAATAATTTTTGACACCACTGATAATAGATTATTGTATGTAGAAAGTTTTTCTCCTATTTTCACACCAAGAAGATATAGGAATGATTTTGGTCAATTATTAGAACATTCACCTTTTTGCGAAAGAGATATCGTTAGACCATCTAATCTGAAAACTCATGATGAAACCGGTGAATTTGATATATACATTAAGAAAAAAGGATTTATGTTTCCTTATGTTTATGCAAATCATCCATTTGATGTGGCAGGATGGGATGGATACCATTACCCTTATATTTTCTCCATCTTTAATTTTGAACCAATTACTGGTAGAATCCATTTGCCGCCTCCAATTCATCAAACATTTGAAAATTCAAATTTTGTGATTTGTTCTTTTGTTCCTAGGTTATATGATTATCATCCTGATTCAATCCCTGCCCCATATCATCATAGCAATATAGATAGCGATGAATTATTATATTATGTTGACGGTGATTTTATGAGTAGAAATAATATTGAAAAAGGTCAAATCACATTACATCCTGGTGGAATTCCACATGGGCCTCATCCAGGAGCTATCGAAAGAAGTATTGGGAAAAAGGAGACAGAAGAGCTAGCTGTAATGATTGATCCATTTAACCCATTAATGATAACTGAAGAAGCTATGAAAATAGATGTAAAAGATTACTATAAATCTTGGTTAGAATAGTAATTTTGTATTAAAATAAATAAATTTAATAAAAATGAAAGTTTTAGTAGGAAAAAAAGCTCCTCATTTTAGTGAGGAAGCAGTGGTTGATGGTGCTGAGTTTGTTGAAAACTTTTCTCTTAATCAGTATTTGGGTAAGAAAAATGTAGTATTTTTCTTTTATCCATTAGATTTTACATTTGTTTGCCCAACCGAATTGATCGCTTTTCAAGAAAAATTATCAGAATTTGAAAAAAGAGGAACAGCTGTTGTAGCTTGTTCGATTGACTCAAAATATTCACATTGGTCATGGTTGAATACAGAAAAAAACCATGGTGGAATTAAAGGTGTGAAATATCCGATTGTTGCAGATTGTTCTAAAATGATTGCAATGAACTATGGAGTTTTAGCAGGAGAATATTCTTTTGAAGATGGACAAATCTCATTTGAAGGAAATCCTGTAGCATACAGAGGATTATTTTTAATAGATAAACAAGGAGTTGTTCGTCATCAAATAATAAATGACTTACCTTTAGGAAGAAGTGTGGATGAAGCTTTGAGAATGGTGGATGCATTAAATTTCCATGAAGAATTCGGAGAGGTTTGTCCTGCAAATTGGAATGCTGGAAAAGAAGGTTTAAAAACCACTGCAATTGATATTGCAGCTTATTTAACTAATAATTAATAAAATTAAATAAATAATATGTCAACGGCTAATTTAACTAATGTTGAAAATTTCAATTACGGTATTGAAAAAATATTCGATAAAGCTCAAGATTTTTTACCAATAAATGGAACAGACTATGTTGAGTTATATGTAGGGAATGCAAAGCAAGCTGCTCATTTCTACAAAACAGCATTTGGATTTCAGTCGTTGGCATATTGTGGTCTTGAGACTGGAAATAGAGAGTATTGTTCTTATGTTCTGGTGCAAGATAAAATAAGGTTAGTGCTGACTACACCATTTAATTCAGATAGTGAAATATCACATCATATTCGTTTACATGGAGATGGAGTGAAAGTTATTGCTCTTTGGGTGGATGATGCAAGAAGTGCTTTTGCAGAAACAACTAAAAGAGGTGCTGAAGCTGTAATGGAACCCACTGAATTTTCTGATGAAAATGGTGTGGTAGTAAAATCTGCAATTAAAACATATGGAGATACGATACATATGTTTGTAGAAAGAAAAAAATTATAAAGGTGTTTTCCTTCCTGGATTTGTAAAGTGGGAAACTGAATATAATCCAACATCAACTGGTTTGAAATTTATAGACCATATGGTTGGTAATGTTGAGTTAGGAGCGATGAACAAATGGGCAGAATTTTATGCTAATGTATTAGGTTTCGCAAATTTGATTACTTTTGATGATAAAGATATTTCAACAAAATACACTGCCTTAATGAGTAAGGTAATGACTAATGGTAATGGAAGGATTAAATTTCCATTAAATGAACCTGCTGCCGGACTTAAAAAATCTCAAATTGAAGAATATTTAGATTTTTATGGAGGTCCTGGTTGTCAGCATATTGCAGTAGCTACAGATGATATAGTACATACTATTTCTGAGATGAGAAAAAGAGGTGTGGAATTTTTACATGTTCCTGGCTCTTATTACGATACAGTTTTGAATAGAGTTGGCGTTATAGCTGAAGATATCCAAATCTTGAAATCATTAGGAATTATGGTGGATAGAGATGAAGAAGGATATTTATTACAAATATTTACGAAGCCCGTAGAAGATAGACCTACTTTGTTTTTTGAAATCATTCAAAGAAAAGGTGCAAAATCTTTCGGAAAAGGAAATTTTCAAGCTTTATTCGAAAGCATTGAAGCTGAACAAGCAAGAAGAGGCACACTTTAAAAGTGTTCCAAATCACAAATTAATATAAATGAATACTATAAAATTCGATAGTAGTAATGTTTTAGAAAATGAATTTGCAACAAAATTAAAAAAAAGAGTAAATAACTATTTTCAAGATAATAATATTTCTGTTAAGGCAAACCTTTCAATGGATTTAAAAATTATTATCTTAAGTGCTATTTATATTATTCCTTTTATATTAATTCTTACAGTCCCCATGAGCAATATAGTCGGATTAGTTCTGAGTGTAATCATGGGTATTGGTGTGGCAGGAGTTGGGATGGGAGTGATGCATGATGCCTGTCATGGTGCTTACTCCAATAAAAAATGGGTAAATGATTTACTTTCAGGAAGTTTGTATTTTTTAGGAAGTAATGTATTGAATTGGAAGATTCAGCACAATGTCTTACACCATTCATTTACGAATGTATCTGGATTAGATGAAGATATTAATGCAAAAGGTCCTATTCGGCTTTCAAAAAGTACCCCATTAAAAAGTTACCATAAATACCAATATATCTATGCTTTTTATTTTATGGATTAATGACATTTACCATGATGGCAAATGATTTTTCTAGATTAATTCGATATAATAAGGAAGGATTGGTAAGAGGACAAAATTATAATATATCCTACGAATATTTTAAAATGGTGATTAGAAAGTTGGTTTACTTATTGATTATCATAGGTTTACCAATATGGCTGAGTAATTTTACTTGGATTCAAGTATTGATTGGATTTTTTCTAATGCATTGGGTTGCTAGTATCATATTGAGTTTTGTTTTTCAAATGGCTCATGTTGTAGAAGGGGTAGATCAACCATCCAATGATGTTGCTGAAAGTACTAATTGGTACGTTCATCAACTTAATACTACAGCTGATTTTGCTAGAAATAGCACATTTCTTAGTTGGTATGTTGGAGGTTTGAATTATCAAATAGAGCATCACCTTTTTCAAAATATTTGTCATGTACATTATAAAAATATTGCCCCGATTGTGGAGGAGTTAGCATTGGAATATGGGTATCCTTATAATTTAAAACCAAGTTTTTATAATGCCTTAGTTTCTCATATTCAAATGCTTAAAGAATTAGGAAGACCTTAAATTATATTTAATATTAAACATCATTTATTTATAAGTATCTAAAATAAATCTGTTATGGCAATAATTCCACCTATTAATTTCAAAAAATGGATTGATGAAAATAGACATTTATTAAAACCACCTGTTGGCAATCAAGTCGTTTATAAAGATACTGAGTTTATCATAATGGTTGTGGGTGGACCAAATGCTAGAAAAGATTTTCATTTTAATAAAGGGGAAGAATTTTTCTATCAAATAGAAGGTGATATTCAATTGCCTATCCGAGAAAATGGAAAAACGAGAGTCATAGATATTAAAGAAGGGGAAATTTTCTTACTTCCTGCTGGAGTGGAGCATTCTCCTCAAAGATTTCCAAATACTATTGGATTAGTGATTGAGAGAGTAAGAACAGATGAAGAAATGGATCAATGTTCTTGGTATTGTGAAAGTTGTGATGAATTATTACATAAAGCTACTTTTCACTGTAATGATATCGTTGCACAACTTCCAGTTTTGATGAATTCATTTTATAATGATGAAAAACTAAGAACCTGCAAACATTGTGGGACAGTAATGGAAATTCCTACATTAAAGCAATAATCTACTTTTTATGGAAAACAATCAAATTAAAAACACCAAAACTGCTACAGTTATTGGGGCTGGTTTAGTTGGGTCTCTTTGGGCAATTTATCTAAAAAATGCTGGCTACCAAGTAAATGTATTTGAAAGAAGGTCTGACATGAGATTAAATAAAATCTCTGCCGGAAAATCCATCAATTTAGCAACATCTTACAGAGGTTGGAAAGCATTGGATGAGTTAGGGATTGGGGATGAAATTCGAAAAATAGCAATCCCAATGTATGGAAGAACATTGCATCATCAAAATGGAGATACAGCCTATCAGCCATATGGAAATAACAATCAGGCAATTTATTCTGTTTCAAGAGGAGATATAAACTCCAAATTAATGTCCATTGCAGAAGAGAATTCAAATGTTAAAATATATTTTAATCAAGAATGTGTTGCTGTAAATTTAGATTTAGGGAAAGCAGTTTTTAAGGATACAACAACTGGTGTATCTAAAGAAGTAGTTGCAGATGTTGTTTTTGCAACAGATGGTGCTTTTTCAGCAGCTAGATACAATGGTTTTCAGAAATTAGATCGTTTTAATTATTCTCAAAATTATATCCCAGATGGATATAGAGAAATATTATTACCTGCAAATGAAGATGGCAGTTTCAAATTATCTGTAGAGACATTGCATATTTGGCCCAGAGGTCGATTTATGTTAATCGCTTTACCTAATTTTGATGGGTCTTTTACTTGTACTTTATTTATGCCATTTGATGGTCATGAACATTGTTTTAACAATCTGACATCTAAGGAAAAAGTAAATACTTTTTTCAAAGAATTATTTCCTGACTTTTACGAACTAATGCCTAATGTTGCTGATAGCTGGGAAGATCATCCACTTTCATCCTTAGCTATTATCCGTTGTTTTCCTTGGACTAGAGGCAAAGTTGCATTAATGGGAGATGCTGCTCATGCCACAGTTCCTTTTTTTGGTCAAGGAATGAATTGTGGATTTGAAGATTGTAGTGTAATGTGGAGTTTGATGCAAAAACATGCCGAGAATTGGGATGCAATTTTCAAGGAATATGAGACTTTAAGAAAACCAAATGGTGATGCTGTTCAAGATTTATCGCTACAAAATTATATTGTAATGAGAGATAAGGTGGCTGATCCTGATTTTTTACTTTTGCAAAAAATAGAAAGACGAATCAATTTCCTTTATCCAGATGCTTATTTCCCACTTTATAGTATGGTGTCTTTTACAGATATTTCTTATCATACAGCTTTAACTAAAGGGAATGAGCAGGAAAATAAAATTAAGCAATTAATTTCTGAAAATGCAATAACAAAAGATACTCCAGATGCAAAAATTGATGAGATAATCCATCAATATATCCAAAAAAGTTCATCCTTAAATTAATTATTATGAGCCAGCAGCAATCAGAAATTCTACATAGAATAGAAGAAAAATATAAAAAAATTGACCAAAATCCAGATGTACATTTGGAGGGATTAGTGTGGGCAAAACCCATCACTTATTGGGATTATATTATGCCAGATGCGCTGTTGAATCTGCAAGTTCAACGAACAACTTTGCCTGATGAGATGGTATTTATCATGTATCATCAGATTAATGAATTATTGTTCAAAATGATACTTTGGGAAATTGATCAAGTTAGTAATAATGAAAATATAGATGCAGCTTTTTTTACTGAAAAATTACGTAGAATAAGCCGTTATTTTGATATGCTCTCCACCTCATTTGATATTATGGGTGATGGAATGGAATTAGAACAGTATATGAAATTTAGAAATACATTGACACCAGCCAGTGGATTTCAGAGTGCTCAATATCGTCTAATAGAGTTTGCTTCTACTGAATTAATCAATCTAATAGATTATAGATTTCGGTTTACAATAGATAGAAATACGCCTTATGAGCATGCTTATGAGCATTTATATTGGCAAGCTGCAGGAAAAGATCATGCTACAGGAAAAAAGAGTACGTTAATTAGACTTTTTGAACAAAAGTATAAAACTGAATTTCTTGATAAAATGGAGTCCTATAATACAACAAATCTTTGGACGAAATTCAAACAACTTCCTGAGGATGTAAAACAAGACCCTAAATTGATAAAAGCAATGCGTCATTATGATTATACAGTCAATGTAAGTTGGGTAATGGCACATTATCATGCTGCTGCAAAGTATTTGGGTGAAGCTGCTGCTACAGGAGGAAGTGATTGGCGAAAATATATGCATCCAAAATATCAAAGAAGAATATTTTTCCCTGAATTGTGGAGCAAAGAAGAATTAGAAAACTGGGGAGAAAACGTTTAATTTATTTTCATATTTATAGAAATTTGATTATTTGGTTCAAATTGTAATATTTTTGCAAAATTTTTAATTTTTCAACTGAATATCTTTTCAGGAAATTGTGATATGAATCAATCAAGATCAATAGAATTAATGGCACCAGATGGTTCATACGAATCATTAATGGCTGCTATAAAGGCAGGATGCAATTCCGTATATTTTGGGGTAGAACAATTGAATATGAGAGCAAGATCTTCGAATAATTTCACATTAGAAGACTTGAAAAAAATTGCTACCATTGGAAAAGAAAATAATATTAGAACCTATCTAACATTAAACACCATTCTATATGATCACGACATCAATTTGATGAAAAGTATCGTGGATGCTGCGAAAGAAAGTGGAATAACTGCAATAATTGCTTCTGATCATGCGGTAATGAATTATGCTAAAAAAGTTGGCGTTGAAATCCACATTTCTACTCAAAGCAATGTAACCAACATTGATACCGTTGAATTTTATGCAAATTTTGCAGATGTCATAGTCATGTCTCGGGAGTTGAGTTTGAAACAAGTAGGAGATATTACAAGAGAAATCAAAAGAAGAGCTATTACTGGTCCATCTGGAAATCTTGTTGATATTGAAATTTTTGCACATGGAGCTTTATGTATGGCTGTATCTGGAAAGTGTTATTTAAGCTTACATTCACATTTTGCTTCAGCCAATAGAGGGGCTTGTATTCAGAATTGCAGAAGAAGTTATATTGTCACCGACAAAGAAGAAGGGATTGAGCTAGAGGTTGATAATGAATATATTATGTCTGCAAAAGACTTATGTACGATTGATTTTTTAGATAAAATATTAGAAGCAGGTGTTAAAGTACTGAAAATAGAGGGTAGAGGCAGATCTGCTGACTATGTTTATACAGTGACGAAATGTTACAATGAAGCTATTGAAGCATATTTAAATAATGATTACTCAATAGAAAAAATAGAGGATTGGAAAACTAGATTATCTACCGTTTACAATAGAGGATTTTGGGATGGTTACTATCTAGGAAGGAAAATGGGGGAATGGAGCAATGAATATGGCTCGATGGCAACACAGAAAAAAATCTATTTGGCAAAGGGAGTAAAGTATTTTGATAAAATAAAGGTTGGGGAATTTCTTTGTGAAACTCATAGTCTATCCGTTGGGGATGAAATCATGATTACTGGACCCACAACAGGATATTTACAAATGACTGTAAAGGAATTGAGAGTTGATGACCAATCAAAGAAAAAGTTGAGAAAGGAGAGACTTTTTCAATTGTGGTGGATGAAAAAATTCGACCATCCGATAAGTTATATAAATTAGTTAATGCTTATTAATGTTTCAAATCATACAATATCGAGCAAAATGTATTGGTTGCAATGCCTGTGTGGAAGCGGCAGAATACAGATGGCGAATTTCTAAAAAAGATGGGAAATGTACACTGGTTGGTGGCAAAGAGAAGAAAGGTATTTATACCATTAAAGTGAACGACTTTGAATTAGAAGATAATCTTTTAGCAATGAAAAATTGCCCCGTCAACATTATTCAAATAATACCGTTATAAAAGTTATGAAGTTATCATTAACTAAACAAAAAATAAGAGTTACCAAATTATTTACCTTCGATATGGCACATGCTCTTTATGGGTATGATGGTCCATGTAAAAACATTCATGGACATACCTATCATTTAGAGGTTACTTTAATTGGATATCCTTATGATGATAGCACCAAAGAAGGGATGGTGATTGATTTTGGCGATTTAAAGAAAATTGTAAAAAGGGAAATCGTAGAAAAGTTCGACCATGCCTTGGTGTTGAATGAAAGTGCACCTTATGTAACATCTGAGTTATTAAATCAGGAGTTTGAGAATGTTATCATCGTTCCTTACCAGCCGACTTGTGAAAATCTTCTTTTACAATTTTTAGAAAATATCAAAAACTTATTCCCGAAAGAAGTTCAATTGTGTAAAGTAGTATTGAGAGAAACACCCACTTCTTTTGCTGAATGGCAGATGGAAGACAATTAAAACTTTTTATTTTTTACTATCTATTTTGCGGACAATCATGACTTCTTGAGTGGAAAACTCCATCCATGCAAAATCATAAACGTAATGGTATTGTTTGCCTTGAGTATTGATATAATATCCTGTGATATAACGAAATAGGAAGCCTTTCTTTTCCATTTCAAATTTAGAAACAATCTTTTGTTTTCCTTCTTTTCCCATTATTTCTAAAAGAATTTCTCTATTGCGATGGAGCATTTTATCAATTTGATCTGTAAAAAATTCATTAGCTTTTTTCAATTGCAAATGATAAGAGTTTTTACAAGAAATACTACAAAATTTCTTATCGCTCCTGCCTCTAAAAGCTGTTTTACAAATCAAACATTTTCCCATGTGTTACTTGGCTTTATTCTTAATTTCTTCTAAACTAATTTTTTTCTTAACAATTTTTTTTCGAATACTATAAGTATAAAAGTCTTCTATTTTCGTCCTTGCCCATGGTGTTTTTCTTAGAAATACTAAAGTTGATTTTATGGATGGATTACTTAGAAAACAATTCATTCTAAAATTTTCCCCTAAATATTCCCATCCATAAAGCTCGACCAAATAGGTTACTATTTTCTCTAAAGTAACACCATGGAGTGGGTTGTTGGGTTGATCTGTCATAATTTTGAAATACTTTCAGTCAGCATTGAAATTTTAGATTCCCCATCTGCCAATTTTTTTCTTTCATTTTCGATAACTGCTGCTGGTGCACCATTTACAAATTTTTCATTGGAAAGTTTTGCATTGATGGATTTGACAAACCCAATATAATAGGTTAATTCTTTTTCAAGTTTCTCTTTTTCTTCAGCAGAATTGATTGTTTGGTTCAATTTCACAAAATACTGCTCTGTTTTTGCCAAAAATCCTACAGAATTGTCAATTTCAGTTTTTGAAAACTCTAAAGAGCTCAAATTACCTAATTTAATCACCAATTCTTTAGCACCCTCTAACTGATAAAGGTTTGTCGCATTGTCGTTTTCTAAAATAAACACTTCTAAAGGCTCCGACATTTTGATTCCTCTATTATTTCTTACTTCTCTAATTTTTGCAACCGCCTCTTTTAGATTTTCCAATTGGCTCACTAACTTTGAATCAACCGATTGAACTGTTGGATACTTGCTTATCGTACAAGCTGTTTTTTCATTTCTAGGATTCAATTGTTGCCAAATTTCTTCGGTAACAAATGGCATAAATGGATGCAAAATCAACATCAACTCCTCAAAAATGGAAGTTACTGAATTTATCGTTTCCGAATCCGTAGCTTCACCAAATTTTGGTTTTACCATTTCTAAATACCAAGAACAGAAATCATCCCAAATGAAACTATATACACTTACTAAAGCTTCGGAAAGTCGATATGTTTTGAAATTATTTTCCAAATCTATCAAAACTTCACTAATTCGATTTTTCATCCAACTAGTTGCTAATCTATTGATTTTTAGTTGATTTTGATTGACATTTGAATCATCTACATTCCAACCTTTCACCAATCTTAGTGCATTCCATAGTTTATTACAGAAATTACGACCATTTTCACAAAGCTTCGTATCGAATTTCAAATCACCACCAGCTGGAGATGAAGAAAGTACACCAAACCGCATTCCATCAGCTCCATATTCGTCAATTAGCAACAAAGCATCAGGCGAATTACCAAGCTGTTTACTCATTTTTCTTCCTTGCTCATCTCGAACCATTCCTGTGAAATACACATCTTTAAATGGCAATTGATTTTTCCATTCGTAACCTGCCATAATCATTCTGGCCACCCAGAAAAACATGATATCCCAACCAGTAACTAAAGTAGCAGTGGGGTAGTAGTAAGGAAAATCTTTACTGTCCTTATTGAAACCATCGAAAACAGTGATGGGCCAAAGCCATGAGCTAAACCAAGTGTCTAAAACATCATTATCTTGAAATATTTGAACTTCCTTCCCAGCTTTTTCATTGGCTATCTTCTGTGCTTCTTGCTCAGTCAATGCAATATATTCGTTTCCTTCTGCATCGTACCAAGCTGGAACTCGATGCCCCCACCACAATTGCCTAGAAATACACCAATCTCTGATGTTCTCCATCCAGTGACGGTAAGTATTTTTGAAATGGCGAGGGAAAAATGCGATGTCATCGTTCATTACTGCATCCAAAGCTGGTTTCGCCAAAAGTTGCATATTGACAAACCATTGTTTTGACAACCTTGGCTCCACGACACTATTCGTTCTTTCAGACCTTCCAATATTAGTACGATAAGGTTCTAGCTTTTCAAAATTGCCAGCAGCTTCCAGCAATTTCTTCATTTTTTTTCTTGCTTCAAATCTATCTAAACCAATCAATTCATCAACACCACATAAGGCATTCAAAGAACCATCCTCATTAATGGTATCAATCACTTCCAGATTGTGTTTTTGTCCTAATTCATAATCATTTGGATCATGGGCTGGTGTTACTTTCAAAGCTCCAGTTCCGAATTCTATATCCACATAATTATCCGTAATAATTGGGACAGCTCTATTAATAAGTGGCACAATCACCTTTTTTCCATGCAATGCAGTATATCTAGGATCATTTGGATGAACCGCAACAGCAGAGTCTGCCATGATGGTTTCAGGTCGTTGGGTAGCAATAATTACAAACTTTTCAGGCTCATTTTCAACGAAATACTTTACATGATACAAGTTGGATTGCTCCTCACTATGTATCACTTCTTCATTGGAAAGTACTGTTTTTGCTTCTGGGTCCCAATTGATCATTCGCAATCCTCTATAAATGACCCCTTTATTGTATAAATCTACAAAAACATGATAAACTCCTTCTGAACGAATTTCATCCATCGTGAAAGCCGTTCTTTTCCAATCACAAGAAGCTCCAAGTTTTTGTAATTGATTCAATATGATACCACCGTATTTATCCTTCCATTGATAAGCATATTTCAAAAATTCCTCCCTTGAAATATCAGATTTTCTCAATCCCATTTCTTCCCTAATCCACTTCACAACCTTTGCTTCAGTAGCAATTGATGCATGGTCGGTGCCAGGAACCCAACAGGCATTTTTACCCTCCATCCTAGCTTTTCGGATTAAAATATCTTGAATGGTATTATTCAACATATGCCCCATATGAAGCACTCCCGTTACATTTGGTGGGGGAATTACGATACTAAAAGCTTCTCTATCATCTGGAACTGAACTAAAATAGTCATTTTTTAACCAATAGTCATACCACTTTGTCTCTACAACTTTCGAATCATATCGAGCTGCTAATTCACTCATCACTATTTATATTTAAAATGTAATACTTTTGTTTGTGAAATCCCTCTAGTTGCGACAACATAAATATTGTCAAATTCATTAGAAGGAATGTCTTTATAATCGGTTGTTTTGGTTAATTCATTCAATAGACTGGGAATTGTGTTCGTATGTCCTACTACTAAAAACTTCTTACCAGGACCTCTACCAAGTGTTTCTCTAATCATAACATCTTGGTTTTTAGCTTCATAAGTTACAAAATTACAAGATTGCATTTGTTGAGTAGGCTCACCTGTTAGAATTGTACGAAAAGTATTAGTGGTAATAACGTCATCAATTTTGCTTTTTTTCAACAAATGAGCCAATCTTCCTGCTCTCATTTCTCCATTCAAAGTCAATCTGGAATCTGCTGAGTCTGATACTTTTTCAGCATGTCGAACTACAATAAGTATCGTTGTGTTTTTATCACCCCAATTTGGTATAGGTTCTACTTTTCCATTTTCAAGAATTATGTTTCCCTTATCAAATTCCTTAATGAATGGTATTCCATCTTCTTTTTGGCTATTATTACAAGAAATAATAAAGAAGCTACCAATTAAAATAAGTATAAAATATAGATTTCGCATTTGCAAAAGTATAGAACATTATGAAAAATAAAAAATATAATCAGTTAATCGACAATAATCTTACCAAAATTCTCGAAAATCGTAATGTAAAATCAAATAATTGTCAACAATTTAAAGAATTTTGGTAGAAAAGCAACTGTTTCCTTTAAAATCAATTTTAACTAAAGAAAATGTTTAATACCTTTGTGCAAATTTGAAAAAATGCAGAAAATTCTTTTCACTTGTTTTTGTTTTTTATGTCATATTTCTTTTGTTTTCAATCAAGAAATCATCAGAAATAGCGACAAGGAATGGATACTCGTTTATAAAGATGGAACTTTTAGACAATTAGATTTTGAGCAGGAATCTGACTTACAAAAATTTGAAGAGAAAATATTATCTGATTCTACTTTTCAGAAATTTGAATATGATGAAGATAATTTCTATTACCGAAAGACCTATATATTGAATGAAAAATGTAATTTTTTGAAATTCAATTCCGAAATGACTTATAATGAAGCATTAAAAAATAAAGAACTTATCGAAGCTGAATTGAATAAGGCTAAAAGTGAAAATGAAAAAGAGGAAATCAAAAAACTAAAGAAGTTGTTCTCAGAAGCAAACAAAACTGAACAATCTTCCTACAAACAAAAAAATGTAATTTTAAAAAAATGTAGTGAGTATTACTCCATTCTAAACATGTCGCCGCAAAATAGAAAAGAGACTTTGAATAAAAATTATAAAATCATCTATAAAGGCGATCAAAAAAACCCGAATTATGATATTACGGAATTAAAACTAGATAATAAAGATAAAGACCAACAATCAAAATCTAGTGAAGAAAAAACAAGTGAAGTAGCTGAAAATCAGCCTAAAAAAACTATAGATCCAGTAAAATTCAAACATGAAGATGTAATCAATAATCCACCTTTTAAAAAATACAAAATAGTTGTAGATAGCATTGATAATTTCACAAAGAAAAACAGAAAAGAGTTAGAAAAGGATTTATTATTTTCATACACGGATGAAAGTTTAAAGAATTTTCAAAAAACAAGAGATTATATAATTTGCGAAGCATATATGACTAAAATCCCTGGTTTTATAACGCTCAATTTAGAAATAAATATCAATTCAATCAATACGACCAACCAATTTGGATCTATCGATAGAGGTAGCTATTTATTAGTAAAACTAATAAATGGTGAAAATATTAAACTATATTGCAATAGAACCGACAAAGGGCAACTTAACCCAGTGGAAGGAGTAACGATTTATAGAACAACCTATATCATTGATACCACCTCAGAATCAGACCTTAAGAAATATGAAGTGGATAAAATTAGACTAATTTGGTCAACAGGTTATGATGAATATGACATCACCAATATGGACTTTTTTATCAACCAAATCAAATCATTAAATTAGCCTTTTTCATGTTAGGTTTAAAATTACCAACTGACCCGAGATGGGTAGATCTTGCCAATATGAGTTTGGAAGATATATTGACAGACCATGCCTATTGTGAGCAAAAAGCAGCGACTTATTGCATTTCTTTAATTCAATTTTTCTATGATAAAGAAGAGTTAATCAAACAATTATCTCCAATAGTTACGGAAGAATGGGGACATTTCAGATTGGTGTTGCAAGAAATGGAGAAAAGAAACATCAAACTCGGTAAGCAAAGAAAAGATGAATATGTGCTGTTACTCCACGATTTCATTTTAAAAGGAGGAAGTCGAGAAGACCATTTGTTAGAAAAATTATTGGTGTGTGCATTGATAGAAGCCAGAAGTTGTGAACGATTCAGGTTACTATCATTAGATATTGCTGATGATAATTTAAAAGAATTTTACCATAAATTTATGGTTTCAGAAGCTGGGCATTATCGTTTATTTATTGATTTAGCCAAAAAATATGCTGGAGAAGAAAAGGCGAAAAAAAGATGGCAAGAATTTTTGGATTACGAGGCAGAAATTATGAAAAAGTTAGCATTAAGAGGGGATAGGATACATTAAAAAAGTGCCCAAGACTGGATTCGAACCAGCACACCGTTACCGGCACCACCACCTCAAAGTGGCATGTCTACCAATTTCATCACCTGGGCAATTGATTCGCAAAGATATTAATTTTATTAACTTATGAGTCTAGTTCGATTAATATTTCACCAATATTTTCAATTTTTTTCCAAGGGTCTGATTGATTGTTGAACCATGTCATTTGACGTTTTGCATATCTTCTTGAGTTCTGTTGGACTAATGCAATGGCTGCTTCTAAGCTTATTTCATTTTTGAAATATTTGAAAAATTCTTGATAGCCAACAGTTTGTGTTGCTTTCAATTTCTGATATTGCAATAATGAGGCAACTTCCTCTACCAAACCATCAGATACCATTTTAAGTACTCTTTGGTTTATTCTTTCATATAAAACGGTTCTATCTACATCCAATAAAAATCTTTTGATTTCAAAAGGTCTTTCTTTTGAGATTTTGGCTCTTTGCTCAGAGTACTTTTTAGTAGAATTATGCATCACTTCAAGTGCTCTTGTGATTCTTCTGGGGTTAGATTTATCAACAATTTCAAAATATTCAGGATCCTTTTGTTTTAACATTTCTAACAAAAAATCTATTCCTTCCTTTTTCCAAAGGTCTTGGTAATAAGTTCTAACTTCGTCTGTTATATCAGGAAAATCGTCCAATCCATGACATACGGCATTGATATACAGCCCTGTACCACCTACTAAAATCGCATATTTATTATCAAAGAAAAGTTTGTTTAAAATTTCTAAAGCATCAATTTCATAAATGCCAGCATTGTAATCATCATGGATGTAAACATTACTAATCAGATGATGTTTCACTAAACTCAATTCATTTTCACTTGGTTTAGCAGTTCCAATCGACATTTCTTTATATACCTGTCTGCTGTCAGCAGACACAATCTCACAATGTAACCTTTGAGCCAAGTTGATTGCCATACTCGTTTTTCCGCTAGCTGTAGGTCCTCCAATGACAATTAAAATTGGTTTTTTATTCAAAACTTAATAATTATTAAAGAAATTATTTTATCTATATTTGTCTCATGAATTTATACTTTTTTATTAGGCCGTTTGTTCGATTTGGGTTGAAATTATATTTTAAAAATATTTTTATTGCAGGATTGAATAAAATTCCATCTGACAAATCAATCATCATTGCCTCTAATCATCCTACTGCGTTTTTTGAGCCGATTTTATTAGCCTGTTTGCATAGTCGATCCTTTAATTTTCTGACAAGAGGGGATATTTTTAAAAAGGCTTTTTATCACAATTTACTCAGTAAGCTCCACATGATACCCATCTTTAGATTTAGAGATGGGCATGAAAACATGAAGAAAAACCAAGAAATATTTAATTTATGCAACCAAAAACTATCTGATAATCAAGCTTTAGTGATATTTCCTGAAGGGCATTTATCTACAGGAATTGGTTTGGATAAATTACAAAAAGGGACTGCAAGAATGGCTTTCAGTGCTTTGCAAAATAATCCTTCGATAGACTTATACATTATACCAGTTACCTATTATTATTCGAATCCGCATCATTACAGAGGGGATGCATTTGTGGAATGTTCTAAATCAATACATGTCAACTCCTATTTTGAGGCATACAAAGAGCATGATGCCTTGACTATCAACAAATTGACTGCCCAATTGGAGGAGGCAATGGCTGAAAAAGTTATAACAATTGCTGATGACAAATATAAAACAATGGTTAGGTCCATATTGAAAATGTATAGAAATGAATTTTTTATTAAAAGAAATGAAGTGATTTTTAAAGATCGCCAAATTTATCAGAATAGTCGATTAATAAGTAATAATTTTCTAGAATTAGATACAAATCAAAAAGAAGCTTTATTCATGAGTTTTCAAGATCTTGAAAAGGAAGCTGCTACCACAAATTATGATATTCATTACCCAAAATCAAATAGTTCAAAAATAAAATTGTTTTTTGCAATAATAATGGGATTCATACCATTTTTGATTGGTTATTTAAATTTATTTCCGTTAAAAATTGCTAAAAGTTATACCCAAAAGAAAATTGATGAAAAGGCATTTTTTGGTCCAGTTCTGTTTGGAACTTCAATGATTGTCTGGTTTTTTTATTACGTTTTATGGGTAATTGTGTCATTTTTAGTCCAAAACTTGTTTTTGCATCTATATGTAATCCTTTTGCCATTCATTACTTACTATTCTATCTATTATTATGATTTTATTAAATTTGAAATCAATAGTTTACATATTAATAGTATTATAGAAAGTAAAAGAAGTGAATTTATGACAAAAATAGATAACCTATTAGTTTAATAAGTGACTTGACAAATTGCTTTGCGTCAAATCAATGGTTTTTTAAATAATTAAAATTGTTGTTTTGACATACAAGGTAAAATTAAAGAATGCGAATAAAAATATACTGATTGACGATTTTGTATATGACTTTTTTACAAATGACCCATATTTTAAAAGTATAGATTTTATCAACCAATTGAGGTTGCATTCTAGCGGTTGCTGTGTTTTCCAAAAAACTTGGAAAAAAGTGGAAGGAAGTTATAAAACGGAAACTATTTATTTACATAAGTTCATTGCTGAAAAGTGGTTGTCAAACCTAAAAACTGAAACCAATAATTTAGTAAGTTGCAAAGACGGCAACAAATTAGATTGTAGGATGGAAAATTTGGTTTGGCGATCAAGAGCAGTTGCTAGCAGACAAAGAAAAACAAATAGCTCTATTGGTTATACGGGAGTGTATAAAGAAAATAGTAGATACAGAGCAGTCATTTCCATCAATAGAAAATCAGTTCATATTGGGATGTATGATACACCAGAGGAAGCAGCGATTGCTTATAACAAAGTTTCAAAGGAGCTTTACGGGGACAATGGAAAAATCAACACTATAAAAAAACGATCAATTTAAAAAAAGAGGCTGTCCAAATAGTATGGACAGCCTCTTTTGCTTTTATGACTTTTACCCATCGTAGTTAAATTAGTAGGTTTCAAACTTTCCAATTTTTCCTTTTTTAGAATATCATTTACTTTATTGAAATATTTAGAAACATTGTCTTTTGCTTTAGTTTCCGTCTTACCAATATCAAATTTCAAACTTTTAATTCTTTCTGTCTGAGAATTTGTAGGTTTTTCTTCCGTACCAGCTACTGTAGCATAAACTTCACCCAATTGCTCTCTTAATCTTTCTTCGTCAGCAAAGATGGAATTTTGTTTGGTAGCTAATATTTCACCTCTTACTTTTTCAAGTTCATCTAAATATTCTTGAAGTACTTTTTTATTCTTTTCATTTTTTACATTCGCCAATTTTTCTTTCAATTGGCTTTGTTGACTCACCACTTGGTCATTTAAATCTGCAAGATTTTCAGACATTTTGAATAATTCCATTGTAGTGATATACTGAGTTTCTCGGTCAGCTTTGGAATATTTTGCATTTGGATCATGCAATAATTCTAAACTACCATCCACTTTTTTATCTCCCACATTTAACACAACTTTAAACTCTCCAGGTAAAACCAATGGACCAGTAAATCCTCCAAAGTCAATTTTTGTTCCTCCCGTTGGCACTTTTGGTGGTGCAGATCGCATATTCCAATAAACTTTGTTTATCCCCTTTCTTTTTGTTCCAGGAATGGATTGAATTAATTTACCATCTTTATCTAAAATCTCAACTTTCACCTCACCACTATTTACTCTATCTTTCAAATAATAGGTAATTTCAGGTAATTCAACTACGTTATTTCCAGTATATCCACCACCTTCTGGAAATCCGCCGAGGTTATAATTTCCTGTAGTTAGAATTGTCGGCTTAGTTGCAAATAAATAAATATCTTTATCTAAAACACTGGTATTCAAATCTCTCAATATTGAAATGTTATCAAGGATTAAAACGCCTCTACCATGACTAGCTATCACTAAATCATTAGTTTTTGGATGAATGACCATATCTCTTGTCATCATATATTCTGGGATATTATTTTTCATCAATACCCATTTCTTGCCTCCATCTAAAGTAACAAATAAGCCCATTTCCGTTCCTAAAAATAACATATCCTTATTTTTAAAATCTTCTAATACCTTATTTGCATGCCCTCTAAACTCTGAACTAGTTATCAACTGCCATGTTTTTCCCATGTCAGTAGATTTGCCCAAATAGGTTTTCATATCGCCATAGGTATGGTTGTCGAAAGTAGCATACACCACATTTTTATCAAAGTTGCTAGGCTGAATGCTTGACACCCAAGTTCCAGCAGGAATGCCAGCTTTTGAATAATTTGCAGTTACATTCGTCCAGTTTTTACCACCATCCACAGTATATTGAACATTTCCATCATCCGTTCCAATCCAAATTAAATTTTCATCTAAAGGAGACTCTGCAACAGCATAAATTATACAGTGGTTTTCAGCAGATGTATTGTCTGTTGATAATCCTCCAGATTCTTCTTGTTTTTGTTTGTTTTTATCGTTTGTGGTCAAATCTGGAGAAATTCTTTGGAATGTTTGCCCTTGATTTGAGCTTTTATACAAAAACTGGGAAGCTGTATATAATGTTTTTGGATTTTTTGGACTCGTTACTAAAGCAGTATTCCAATGCCATCTCAATTTTTCTTGTCCCACTTCAGGATATGGTTTGATACTTACACCATGGCCATTCTTCTTATTAACTCTGAACATATTTCCACCTTGGTATTCCAAATAAACGATATCTGGGTCAGACAAATCTGGTTGAACCCAAAATCCATCTCCACCAAAAAGATTTTGCCAATCTCTATTTTCTATACCACCACTTGAATTAGAAGGTGCCATCCAGCTACCATTATCTTGCAATCCACCATATACATTATAAGGCTCTTGGTGGTCCACTGCAACATGATAAAACTGAGAAACAGGGATGCTATTCAAAAATATCCAACTATTTCCTCTATCCATACTAACATAAACACCACCATCTGTCCCCAAATACATATGATTTGTATTCTGAGGATTTATCCAAAGAGCATGATGATCTGAATGCACCCATCCACCTGAATTATTAGCTTCCGTGAAAGAATAGCCACCATCATCACTTATGGAGAACATAAATGCTGGGCGGTAAACTCTTTTGGGCTCTTTTGGATCAATTACAATTGTACTAAAATAAAATGGTCTAGCTTCCACATTAAGTGTAGCACTTTGCTTTTTCCAAGTTTCTCCTTGATCATCAGAAATATACAAACCAGTTTTCTTTGCTTCCATAATGGCAATCAAATTGTTGGGAGCTGATGGAGCCATTGCCATCGCAATCCTTCCCAAATCTCCTTCTGGTAAGCCAGTGGTGATTTTTTTCCAATTTTTTCCGCCATCCGTTGATTTAAACAATCCCGAACCCTTTCCACCAGAATTAAATTCATAAGGTTTTCGTCTAAATTCCCACATACTAGCCAACAAAACATTCGGATTGGTTGGATCCATAATGATATCAGCACAGCCTGTCATTTCATTCACATATAGAATTTTATTCCAAGTTTTGCCGCCATCTTTTGTTTCATAAACACCTCTTTCTTTGCTATCGCTCCATAGTTTTCCTGGCACAGCAACGAATACATTATCAGGATTATTTGGATTGATAATAATTTTCGCAATATGCTCAGAACTATCCAATCCAAGTTTTTTCCAGTCTGCTCCACCATTTGTTGAGCGATAAATACCATTTCCATAGGAAACTGTATTTCTCATATTGCTTTCTCCAGTTCCTACCCAAAGGGTGTCAGGTCTTTTTTGGTCAATAGTAATTGCACCAATAGATTGGCAATATTTATCAAAAATAGAAGAAAAAGATGCTCCAGCATTTGAGGATTTCCAAACACCGCCACCAGCTGCACCAATGTATAGAATTCGAGGATTATTGTTCACACCATCTATAGCCGTTATCCTTCCACCCATTACAGCTGGACCGATTTGTCTGGCTTGGATGCTACCTAAAGTTGATGAATTGAAATTATTTTGGGAAAATGAATTATAACTGATTGCTAATAAGCAAAATAAGTATATAGCTTGTTTCATATTTGTTTCAATTTATATAAAAAAAAGCAATTGCTATTATTAACAATTGCTTTTTAGAATTGATTTTTATTAATTCTTTGGCATTTCAAATATAGCTGTATCAATCTTTGGATTGATTTCATATTTTTTCACGATCAAAGATCCACCCATACCTGCATCAATACTATGCGGCATTACCAAACCATTCTCCAATTTTTTGAAATCACCCATTACCGAAGTATTCGTAATCTCTTTATCTTGAACTTTTCTTTTCGACTCTTTTTTGATGACATAATATGAATTTGCATCTACAAAATCTGTAGAAATATTTCCTTCTTTATCCACAACTTGAATTTTGTACACTTCTGAGCCTTCATATTCATCTTTTCCAATCAATTCTAGTTTATTGCCTTTTGCAGCATACTCAACTAATTCTCCAGATAAATCAAGTTCTGATTTAGCCATTTTCACATCTTCTTTTGTCATTGGTTCTGGTTTAGTTTGTCCTTGGAAAGGCATAAAAACCCAACCGCTAGTATCCATAATTACAGAGGTTCCTTTCATTCCTTGTACTTCGAATTCAACTTTCATTGCTTTCTTGTCAATTCTCCACATTTTAACTGGAATTTTCATTCCTCCAAAATCGATTTCAGATTCTAAGTAAACTGTTTTTAGTTTTTCTAAATTATCCTTTCCACCCATAGCTTCAGTGTGTTTAGCAACGATTTCGTCTATGGTTTGAGCATTTGAAGAGGAATTCAATAAAAATAGTGCAAAAAATGCAAAAATGGATGTTTTAATTTTCATGTTATTATTAAATTTTAATTTTCAACAAATATATTTTCAAAAATTATGATAAACGATTTCTTTATACAAATTGTATCTTTTTTAAGATAAAAGTACAGAATTTAATATTTTTTTATCTTTAGAGTGAATCATATTTTGATCAATTAGAAAATATTTTTACACAAAATGTATAATTCTATTTTCATATTAACATTACCAGTTACTAAATCTAATTACTCATAATCGCTTTATCTTTTAATAATTTTGCCAAATCCTTACCCAAATAATTTTCGATAGCCATATGTACAAAATATAAAAGTGGAGTAAAAATTATCGCCATGAGCACTTTATAGGTGTAACCTACGATAGATACAGCAAAAAACAAATGCATTGACCATTTTTGAGGACCCAAAACAAATGCAATATAACCCACTAAAAGGGTGTCTATCAATTGAGAAATGACCGTAGAGCCAGTGGATCTCAGCCATATTTTATTTTCACCAGTCACTTTTTTGATGCTATGAAAAACGCTAACATCTAATATTTGTCCCACCAAAAATGCTGTAATAGAGCCCATAATAATCCACATTCCTTGTCCAAAAATAGCTGAATAGGCATTTTGCATATTCGGAACGCCATTATTTACATTGGTGACAAGCCAAAAACCAGCAGGAGCTAAATGAATGGAGCCATACATGATAGCAAAGCTATAAATGATCAACCCAGCAGTCATATAAGAAAGAAATTTAACTCCTTTTCTACCATAATATTCATTTATAATATCGGTGAAAATAAAAACAAAGGGCCAATTGAGAATACCAGCCGAAAATTGCAAAGTACCTGATTGTCCAAAAATGGACCAATTGATGGGTTGGATCCCTAAAGTTTCTTCCAATGAAAATATTTTTCCACCAATCATCTCAGCAATCAGAGCATTTGCAATGAAAAAACCACTTAAAATAATGAATAAGCGATTAACTTTGCTTTTCAAAATAGTATCTGGCATTGAATAAAATTTTTATTTTAAACAAGAATTCGTGAATTTCGTTTTAATTATTGAAATTTCAATGTAATTTTTTAAAAATGCAGATTTACTAAGTAAAATTAGAAAAAGCTAATGGCAAAATTTTCAATAAACCTTAAAGATGGAAATGTTGAACATCAGAAAGAGCCTATTATTGGGATTGATTTGGGGACAACAAATAGTTTAGTAGCATTTATTAAGGACAATGAGGCTTATTGTATTATCGATGATCAACAAAAAAGTGCTTTAGTGCCATCCATCATTTATTTTGATGAAAATGATCAGCCAATTGTAGGTGAACAAGCAAAATCCATGATGGCATTGCATCCTGAAAGAACTATTTATTCTATCAAAAGATTGATTGGAAAATCTTACAAAGATTTTGAAAATCAGACAAATAGGATTGCTTATAAAATTTTGGATGATGGGTTGGATAGCTCATTAGTTAAAGTGGTGGTAGGAGAAAAGTTATACAACCCTATCCAGCTTTCTTCTTTGATCCTGAAAGAATTGAAAAATATTGCTGAAAAATCATTGGATCAAAATGTTCAAAAAGCAGTAATTACGGTTCCTGCATATTTCAATGATAGCCAACGTCAGGCAACTAGAGATGCTGGGAAACTGGCAGGATTAGATGTCCTTCGGATTGTGAACGAACCGACTGCTGCTAGTCTATCTTATGGCATCGGGTTAAATAAGGATACCAAAGAAATCGTTGCAGTTTATGATTTGGGAGGTGGTACTTTTGATATTTCTATTTTGATTTTAGAAGATGGTGTTTTTGAAGTGTTATCCACCAATGGGGATACTAATTTGGGAGGCGATGACATCGACCAATTAATTGTGCAACACTTTGCAAATCAATTAAATGAGTCGAACAAAACAAAATTCCACGAACTTAGAACTATTGCAGAGACGGCAAAAAAACAATTGTCTTTTCAAGACCAATTTACCACTCAATTTCATGGAGAAACTTTAAGTATTGATATT
The DNA here is from genome assembly GCA_016710625.1 of Saprospiraceae bacterium. Lineage (GTDB taxonomy): Bacteria > Bacteroidota > Bacteroidia > Chitinophagales > Saprospiraceae > JADJVK01. Next base: position 23,383 of record JADJVK010000009.1, on the reverse strand, counting down.
CAACAATTTGAACAATTAATACAACCATTGATAGCAAAAACATTGGTTGCTTGCCAAAGAGTAGTGACGGACGCTGTCTTAGACATTGCTGAAATCAATAGGGTAGTGATGGTAGGTGGATCTACTAGAATTCCAGCGATAAAAAAAGCAGTTGCTACATTCTTCAAAAAGGAAGTGTACGACCAACTGAATCCGGATGAGGTGGTTGCCTTGGGAGCTGCCATTCAAGCAGATATTTTAGCTGGAAATAGGAAAGATTTATTATTGATTGACATAACGCCATTATCCCTCGGTATCGAGACGGTGGGTGGCTTGATGGATACCATTTTGCCTCGAAATTCTAAAGTGCCCAACAAAGCAGGTCGGCAATATACTACTTCAGTGGATGGGCAAACAACGCTGAAAGTAGCTGTTTTCCAAGGGGAACGGGATTTGGTTACAGATAATAGAAAATTGGGTGAATTTATCTTGAAAGGAATTCCTCCGATGCCTGCTGGTATTCCAAAAATAGATATTCAATTTGTTGTAAATACAGATGGCATTCTCAAAGTAGTAGCCAAAGAACTACGATCTGGAGTTGCTCAAGAGATAGAAATAAAGTCAACTTATGGAATAACAGAAGAAGAAATGGCTTTGATGTTGTTGGATTCTATACAGAATGCTGAAAAGGATATGAAAATCAGGGCATTATTGGAGATTCAGACGGAAGCCAGTAGTGTGGTACATTCTTCTAAAAAGTTCATTCAGCAAAATATTCAATTCCTTGAAAATGAGGAAAAAGAAACATTGAATAATCATATACAACTTTTAGAAAATGCTATAAAAGTGGCGACCAAAGACGAAATACAAACTGTAATGGATGCATTGAATGCTTATGCAACACCCATTGCCCATCAAATGATGGATGTACAGATTTTGGAAGCGATGAAAGGTAAAAAGATAGAAGCATGAGTAATAAAAACAAAAAAAGAGACGGCATCGTCTTTTCTACTAACCCAGATTTTGAATTTTCATCTTTTGATGAAGAAACCGTGGAAACCTTACCCAATAATCAGCAAAAGCTCCGAATTCATTTAGAGCGAAAAGGAGGAGGTAAAGAAGTGTCGATCATCAGAGGTTTTATCGGAAATGATGCGGATATTGAATCCCTTGGGAAAACCTTAAAAGTGAGATGTGGCACAGGTGGCTCCGTGAAAGATGGAGAAATTTTGGTGCAAGGCGATAATCGAGATAAGATTTTACAATATTTGCTCAAGGAAGGATATAGTCAAACGAAAAAGGCTGGGGGATAGGAATATATTGTAAATTATAAATCTATAAAACGCTATATATAAATATTTTATGAAATTAAATTTTATTTATATATTAATTTTTGCAGTAACCAGTTCACAGTGTAACAGGGAGCAAGACACAAAGTATCAAGAACAAATTTTGGGGGAATGGCATATTGGATGTAGTGATTCATTGATGACAAAATATTTCTCAAATGTTTTTGAAACAAGAAATTGTGGTTTTTCCTTAGAAAAAGATGGAAAATGTACTTTTTTACCAGGATTTATTCAATTATTAGATCAAAACTGGAAAAAAGATAGATTCCATTCATTTGGTAACATTTCAACGTATCGACTCAAAAATGATTCTTTGAGTATTTTTGATTTAAGAACAAAATCATGGCAAAGTGCATTTATAGAAAGATTAGAAAAGGACACTTTAATTCTAAATTTTGAGAAAAAGAAATTGAAATTCTATAAAAAACATGAAAGTACCCATCTAAATAAACTTCAATTTGACGAAATAATCTTAACCAGTTACAATAGAGGAACTATTGGTCCAGAATTTAATATTTTAATAAATGAAAACGGTTCTATCTTATTTTCAGGTCAAGACTATACCAATATTCAAGGTTTATATAGCAGTAAAAATAATAAGATGGCTTTTAAAAATCTTAGGACATTAATAAATGATATAAATTTTGAACATATAAATCTTGAAAATCATATAGAAACAACTCATGAATATTCTAGAAACCTACTATTGATTAAAGATAAAAAAGTTGTAAAATCATAAAATATTTTTGAAAATGATTTAGCAGTCAATAAAGATTTAGATTGGGCGGTTAGTTATTTAGGTTTCTTTAGCAAAATGTGCCTTTGGATACTTTGCATATGAAATCTGACAATCTATTGGAAATGAAAGATATAAGATTTGAGAGTAAATATAGAAATTATGACTTAAATAAAAGCTGTTGTTTTTATCTATGGAGTTTGTTATTAAATGCTGAGGTTTCAAATCAACCTTTCATTAAAAGTATCAAATAAAAGATCAACAAAATAACAAGCCAAAAGTTGGATTTACTGATGGCAAGATTTATGAATTTAAAACAAATTCAAATTCTACTGTAAAGTTGGATTTGGGTTTTAATTTTTTGGAAAATAATATTGGGTTTTTAAATGAAATTGGGTTGAAATATTAAAAAGTATTTTTTTGGAGTGTGATGAAAAAAATATTTATTTAAAATCATGGCGATTACAATTAAAAGTTTAAAGCAGTTTTAATACTTCACAATTAATATTCCTTTAACTTTAGAATTAAATAATACTTAAATTTCAAGAATTGAAAAAATGTCGCATATTTTACAAAAATGAAAATAATAAGCTAACCTTATGAATTAATCTTTAAATTTGTCAAAAAACATATATTCCAATGAAAAGAATACTTTTGTTCCTCCTCTTTTTGCAATGCAACCTAACCTTTGCCCAAACTTATTTTAACAATTATAATCCAAGTGGATATAGTTATGAAGTTATTAAGGTTCTATATATAAAAGATACATTTTATATTCTTAGTGCTTCAAATTGTTTTGGAGTTATTGGATGCAATTATTTAATTAAGGCAGATAAATATGGAAAAAAAATTCAAAAATTCCAATTTACAGATTATCCATATAAAAAGGTTGGCAGAGATATTATACTTGATAAGGATTCAAATTTAGTATTAATAGGAACAAGAGGACAGTCTCTAGATAAAAATACAATCATGATTTACAAAATAAATTTAAATGGAGATTCCATTAATGTAAAATATTTTGATGATACAAATATTGATAGAGAAGATGCAGATAAAATAATTCAAACAAGAGATTCCAATTACATGATTTATGCACAAAGAGGGGTAGACTACCAATGGGCAAGGCAATTTTTAATCAAGGCAGATAGAAAAGGGAATAAATTATGGGAAAAAAGAATTGATGGCGATACTTTAGGAAAATATACGATTTATCAATATGGTAACAATCTTTTTGAATTAGAAAATGGTGACTTTTGGATGTCCTATAATATAGAGCCATATGTACTGGGTTATGACGAATATGCAGGAATTATAAGAACGGATAGCCTCAGGGAATAAAAAAGTTAATATCATGTTTTATGAATATAAAGACCAATCAGGGAATTTTCAATGTGTCCTGTATAAAAAAAATGGTGTATTAGTAACTTGGAATGCAAATGACTCTTCAACCTATAAAATGAAATTAAGTTATTATGATTCTTTGGGAAATGAAGTTTGGAAAAGAAAATTCTTAGATGATTATAGAATTGGAAAAGTACAAACACTAAAAAATGGGAAAATAATAATTTATGGAGATCGATTCAATGTTAATTCTAATTTGAGTAGATATATTTTCTGCCTAGACTCTATGGGTAATTTTATATGGCAAAAATCCTTTCCTTATGATAAAACATTACCATTTGTAGATTACCTGGAACAAATGATTGAATTACCAGATGGTAGATTAGCTTTTACAGGTGATATAAGAATGAGCCAAAATTCTGGTAGAGATATATTACTATTACTTCTTGACAAAAACGGATGCATCACACCTGGCTGTGGCGACAGCATTTATCTTACACCTCCTATTGCCAATAGTGACTTACTAGCAGCTCAAGAAATGGATTTTCGCTTTGCTCCAAACCCTGCTAATGAAAATATCCAAATACATTTCCTCAATAGCCTTAATCAAAAGAGCCACCATATCCGCTTAAACACTATAGATGGAAAAACTATCAAATCCTATCCATTAACCCCAGGAATTCAAGATTTCATTATAGATTTATCCGATCAACACCTCCCAAAAGATACATATATATTACAATATATTCGAGAAAGGCATTTGGTGCAGTCAGAGAAAGTGGTGATAATTAGATAAATAACACCATTCTATTTATCCATCTCTTGCATCAGATTTTCAGCATCTTTCAATAAGTCTTTGAAATCTTGTTTCAAAGCGGGGTTTTTGGTTACTGAATTGTCTTTAGATTTGTTGATTTCCAATTCTTTAGATAAGTTTTCTTTTCGTTGCTCTAAGTCATTCACTTTGTGTAACAAATCGGCATTTTCTGATGCAGAATGCTTCAATTTACCGATGATATCGTCCATTTTACTGATGGCTACATCATATTTTCCATTGTTGTATTTCTCTGTTTCAGAACTAATGAGGTCTTTCACACTCACCGCCAAGTTTTTCACTTCCCCAAATATTTTTTGGGAAGTCTCCTTTTCTGAAGCTGTTCCAGCAAAATAATTATATACTAAAATGGCTAAAACCACCCAAAATGCTAATTTCAACAAACTTTTCATAAACAAACTTTATTTTATGACGAAAATCTCACGAAAATAATACATTATGTGATTACTGTATTCAATTTTTTGGATAATTCTGAATGAATTGCTTTTAATTTCATTGCGACTTTCAATGCTAACTCAAGGTCTTTTGGGTCTTCTATTGTTTTTAGCCTTTCTTGATTTTTTTTGATGACCTTCTCTATTTTCTTTCTTCTAAAAAAGTTGACAGCATATTCTGTGTCTTTCACAAAATTCTCATCAGGCATCTTTTGACTTCGCAAATCATCGGGCCAATTGGGGCTATAGTCATCTATCACCGCACAATATTCAGCGGATATTCTACTCACCTCTGGGTCATTGTGATAGAGAAAGTAATGGGTGTCTAATGTCTCACTGTGGGCATATTTTTCTATTGATAAATCTATTATTTTTTTACACACCTTATCTTCTATTTCTTCCAAAATGTCTTCAATATTTTGCAAAACATATTCCATAATGGAGGATTTTGCATCGAAAGGTTTGCTAGAAAATAGCACCAACAATTTTGCAATGTAATTTTCAACAACGATATCGTGATTTTTAGAAATCAATTGCTGTTGTTGCAGATTCGATTGATTTTCAACCAACTGCTCATATTCTTCGGTGGGCCAATTGTCGCTGGGGGCTTGTTCGGCTCTATTACTTGAGTTGGCTTTTTTATAATTGCTTTGAACTTTCTTGTTGGTCTCAGCTATCAGTATTTGTTCATCGACCTGTAATAAATTGCTACAAGATTGAATGTACAAGCTACGTTTGATGCTGTCGGGAATTTTGGCAATGCTTTCAACGATATCTTTGATGACATGAGTTCGCTTCACAGGGTCATTCCCAATTTCTTCGAGCAACTTGTCTGTTTTGAAGAGCACAAAATCCTTTGCTTCTTTATTGATGAAAGATAGAAAATCGTCGGTTCCCACTTTTTTCAAAAAAGAGTCTGGGTCATCTCCATCTGGCAAGAGCACCATTTTGACGTCCATATCTTCCTCCAAGAACATATCTAAACCTCTCAAAGCCGCTTTTAATACCAGCTGCATCCCCATCATAAAGGATTACCACATTTTGAGTATATCTCTTGATCAATTTGATCTGACCAATGGTCAAGGAAGTTCCTGATGATGCCACCACATTTTCAATGCCATTCTGATGCAATGAAATCACATCGGTATATCCTTCTACCAAGAAACATTCATCCTGTTTTCGGATAGCAGTTCTAGCTTGATAAAGACCGTATAAAACTTTGTTTTTTACATAAATATCCGTTTCAGGAGAGTTGATATATTTTGGAGCTTTGGTAGTGGTTGACATAATTCTTCCAGCAAAAGCAACAATCTTTCCACTCATTCCATGAATAGGGAACATGACTCTATTTCTAAAAAAATCTAAGTCATTAACTGTAGTGAGCCCAAGTTTTCGGAGCAATTCGATATTGTAATGGTTTTCTACTGCATATTTCGTGAATTGATCTGGAATATTAGGAGCATAGCCCAATCCGAACTTATCAATCGTAAGCTTACTAAAACCCCTTTCAGAAAAATAGGATAGTCCAATGCTTTTGCCTTCTGCCGTTTCATTCAATTGTTGGATAAAATATTGATTGGCAAAAGTATTGAGAATGTACAAACTTTCATGGAGCTGTTGCTCTACCTGAAATTCAGGGGTCATTTCTATTTCCTGAATCGGAATATGGTATTTTTTTGCCAAATATCTCAAAGCCTCAGGAAAGGTCATGGACTCATGTTCCATGATGAAATGGACGGGAGTACCACCTTTCCCACAGCCAAAACATTTAAAGAAATTTTTTGCTGGAGAAACGATAAAAGAAGGCGTTTTTTCATTGTGGAACGGACAATTCCCAATCAAATTGGAACCTCTTCGTTTCAAATTGACAAAATCATCCACTACCTCTTCTATTCTGGCAGCATCAATTATTTCCTGAACTGTTTTTTGTGCGATCATTTTGACTTTGGCATATTGATTTCCATGTGTCTTGCAGGTATTTCATTCGGTGCTAATCCAGATTTCAGCATCACTTTTTGCCCTTTATCGGAAGTAAGATAAGAAGCAAATCCTGAAGCAAGCCCTGTTTTCGCCTCTCTGCTCAATAAATAAATATTTCTTCGGAAAGGGTAGGTGCTATCCACCAAATTGCCTTGGTAAGGAGGATAATACATATTGTCCTTAGCCGCCCTATTTTTGATATTTACCAAATTTATTTGCCGATAAAGTGTATCTTTTTGGTCGTAAGTCATATCAGTAAGCCAACACAAAGCAACGATACCAATTGCATTTTTGTTATTGGCAACATATTCAACCACCTTTTTACTATTCTTTTCAGCATAAAAATTGGCAGGTAGTTTGGTTTGTTTAGTCAAATCCAATATATATCGAACGGTACTTGATTTTGGACCATCAAATACAATTTTCATATCATTAAAATTGCTACTTGGATTAATTTGTTTCCAGTTATTGATTTTTCCAGTAAAAACATGAAAAGCTTCTTCATAAGTAAGCAAACTATCTTTGTTTTCATTATTGACAATCAAAGCAATAGCATCCATGCCAAGTAAATAGGTTCTTGGAACTATACTTAGGGATTTCAAATAATTTTCCTCTGATTCCAAAAATCTACGAGTTGCAAACATCATTTTGAAACTATCATTCACAAAAGATTCAACTAAATCCCCTTCTGGCTGAATGATGGGTTGGATATGAGCTCTATCATAAATAGTGGTAAAAGCATCAATTTCACTAGTCCCAAATCCTGATAATGTCTCATCAATCCCAAACTTGATGGATCCAAAGGTTGGTCCATCCGTAGGTTTATTGTTCTCTTTACAAGAAAAAAGAAAAATGAAGAGTAAAAAGACTATGAATTTATTCATGAAATTTGTCAAAATTAATAACACGATATAATCTAAAAATGCCATAAAGCAATAGCATTCCACCAAAAATCAGCCTGACCATCCCATCCAACATAAATAAGTTTTTCCAAAAAAGAATGCCTAGACCAAATAAAATATATGCTATCGATACACAAAGTGCAAACAACCTAACAATCTTCCTATTATCCATAAAAAAAGTTTAACTCTGTAAAACTAATGTCTTACAGAGTTCAAAAATAGAAATTTTAAATGATTCTGATATTATTTATTCAATTTATATGATATCGGAATGGTAAATTTTACTTTTACAGGAATTCCTCTTTGCATTCCAGGATTCCATTTTGGCATTTTCCGAACCGCATTAATTGCATTTTCATCAAATTCACCTCCCATTCCTCTCAACACAATTGGGTTCGTTACCACTCCCTTTTCATCCACAATAAATTGAACAATTACTTTACCTTCCATATTATTTTCTCTCCCATAAATAGGATAGATAATATTTTTAGATAAAAATTTCATCATTGCTTCTGTTCCGCCAACATAACTTGGGTTGACTTCTGCAAATTCATAAATTTTCACTACTGGCTTAACCACTTCTGGTTCAACCACAATTGGTTTATCGATTGGAACATCCAACACACCATTATTTGTCACTGTGCCATCTGTGATATCTCCAGTCGGATCCGCTCCATCTTTAATGGTTTGATTTCCAATTGCTACAGTTTTAAGTTCATCTATAGTAGCCACTTTATGTTCTACCTTTACTTTGTTGTCTATCACTGCTTTCACTGCAGTATAAGCGGCGGTTTTAACTCTTATTTTTTTGATTATTTTTTTATCTACTTTTTCTATTTTCTTTTCTATTTTTTTCTCAAAAACATTGTGTTCTAATTCTATTGTAACTGGTATTGCATAGGTATCCTCAACATGTACTTTCTTTGGCATAAATTTAAAAAATCCAATAATTGCAATAGCTGAAAGTAAAACGATACCAATTGAAACTTTTAAATTTCTTTCATAGTGGTTTCGAAGGAAATAAGCACCATACTTTTTGTTTCTGTTTTCAAAAATTACATCCAACAATTTACTTTTTAAAATTTCACTTGCTTTCATAATAAATGACTTTAATGGTTAACTATATAAGTATAATGCAATAAATACAATAATAGTTGTATGATAGTCCAATTAAATAAATCATAAATTAAATAATTTCATATATATTGAAACTAATTATATGTTTTATCCGTCATATAATAAAAATAAAATACAATGAGACTACAACTGATTATACTATTGAGTATATTATCATCAGCTATTTTTGCAAAGCCTATTTATTTAAGATATGAATCCTTATCGATGGATCGATATGAGTATAGGCTAAAAGATGACAACCAGCTGAATCTTCCTTTTTATATGTATTATGCTAATACAAATGATGATTCAAAATTGATTTTTAGAACAGGATTGGAAAAAAATGAATACAATCAGAACTTTTCTGCTGAGTTAATCAATCTAGATCAGTTTGTAAAAAGCTTATCAGAGACAAATACTTTGAATGTTATGTCTAAGGATTTGTATATTGTGAAGCAAGAAAAATACGGCTATAATATTTCTAAAGTTTTGGAAATAAATCAATTAATAGTTCAGAATGACGTTATTAACTTCGTTTCGAATGCCATTAATTTTACTTATCACAATAAAATAGAGGCAAATATTAATTTAGCTTCAGATGATTCTGATTATGAAGTGTATTATACAGATGCATCCAATAGCAATTGCTTTGATAATTTATCCTTCAGATTGGTTGATAAAACGAATATGACGACAGCAAAAGGGATAAAATTGTCTTCCAGAATTGGAATTGTCCAGCAGTCTTTAAAAGGAAATAATGAATTAGAGTTGTTAAAAATCAATAATGTTCCAGTAGATTATTACGAAAAAGCAATTTGCAACAAAGAAGACATTCACCAATTGATATTAACTTATCAACCAATTCACCAAGATGAACTTAAGACCGAGTCAATTCCCACTACAGAAGATTTGAATACGAATTTAGCTGATAACAGCGCTCCTATATCAAAATCAAAAGAAGTTTTGACAGAAAAGAAAGGAACTGAAATCACCAATAATACGACCAAAGTTGTTAAAAATGAAGTAGTTAACGAAGTGAAAATCAGCAATGATGCACCTAAAACAATGGATGCAAAATTAGTGAATGACCCATCAAATCCTTGTCCACCAAGTGCTAAAGATGGCATCCATGTGGTGCAAGAAGGAGAAAGCTTATATGCAATATCGAAAAAATTAGGTTTATCAGTTACACAACTTAGGGCTTGGAACAATTTAACACCAGATTTGATACTTAGACCCTGTATGACATTAGTAGTAAATGAAAAATTAGTGACTAAAGCAACTACAGAAAATAAGCCTATAGAAATATTGACTGAAAAGGGTGGTGCTACTATCGAATCTTTACCAGAATGGAAGAAAAACACTACTGGACTTCATATTGTAAAATCGAATGAAACAGTAGAATCCATTGCTGCAAAATATGGTTTTACAGCAGAGCGATTCAGAATCATCAATAAATTAGGCACTGAAAAACTAACTGTTGGACAAGAATTAAAAATAAATGATTGTGTTTGCCCAACTCCTGCTGAAAGAAAAACTGAAGTGACTAATGAAGTAATCAAGGAAGTAAAAACTGAGAAAATCGAAGCTAAAGAATCCAGTAATAAGGATGAATCTTCTAATGTTGCTCCAACAACAGATATTAAAATTCTATCAAAACCTTCTACTCAGTTGACTCCAAAGAACGGAAAAAAGGTTGCAAAAGTTAAATACTATGTTGTAAAAGAGGAAGATACATTGATATCTATTGCTAAAAAATACAAAATGACCATCGAGCAAATCCGAAAATTGAACAATTTGGATGAGAAAGATACAGTAGTTCCTTTCCAGAAATTGATTGTAGAATAAAGTTTAAATTTTCATTCAATTTGTTGTAAAGGCAAAAAAAAAAAGTCGAAAGTGAAAACTCTCGACTTTTTTTTATTTCTAACATGAAAATTAACTTCCTAAGTAATGTTTCAAAAGCTTGCTTTTAGAAGCTGATCTTAGTTTGTTAATTGCTTTATCTTTTATTTGTCGAACTCTTTCTCTCGTCAAACCAAAAGTGTCTCCTATATCTTCTAAAGACATCGGATGATCGATGCCTATACCGAAATAGAGCTTCAATACATCAGCTTGCCTGTCAGTTAAAGTACTCAACGATCTTTCAATTTCTCTTCTTAAGGATTCTAGATATTCTAGATTTTCATCTGTTTTTGGAGAAGTTGTATTTTCCAACAAGTCTAAAAGTGAATTATCCTCACCCTCTACAAAAGGTGCATCCATCGATACGTGACGAGCAGCTACTCCTAAAGTCGTTTCAACTTCTTCTGTAGGAATTTCTAATAAATCAGCCAATTCTTCAGAAGATGGTTCTCTTTCAAATTCTTGCTCCAATTCGGAGAAAGCTTTATTGATTTTATTTAAAGAACCTACTTTATTTAAAGGAAGACGAACAATTCTAGACTGCTCTGCCAAAGCTTGTAAAATGGATTGACGAATCCACCACACCGCATAAGAAATAAACTTGAAACCTCTGGTTTCATCAAATTTTTGAGCTGCTTTTATCAAACCCAAGTTACCTTCATTTATCAAATCTGATAAAGACAAACCTTGATTTTGGTATTGCTTTGCTACAGAAACTACGAAACGTAAGTTTGCTTTAGTCAATCTTTCCAAAGCAGCTTGATCGCCTTGTTTGATTTTTTTTGCAAGATCTACTTCTTCCTCAGGAGTTAAAAGATCTACTTTACCAATTTCTTGAAGATATTTCTCAAGGGATTGGCTCTCCCGGTTTGTTATAGATTTTGTTATTTTCAGCTGTCTCATGAAAGAGGCAAAATTTAAAGTTTAAGATGTCAAAATTGTACGACTTAAGTGTTGATTAGTTACAAGTTTTCATATAAAATGATGGGATAATAACTATTTTTTTTGAATGCAGCGCAAAATTAAGAATTTAATTGATGAAAATCAAATAATTGAGTATGATTATAAAATATAATTAAAAACGAAATTTGTGATGAAATAGTTTTAGGAATTGGGATTTTATATTTATTATTTTTTGTTAAAATAAAAAATAGTTTTAGAAATAATTGGAATTATCAGATAATTATTTTTTATTGTGGTGTAATAAACTAAAAAATAGTTATTAAACTATTTCAAAAAATATAATTAGTTAAATATTAGGTACTTATGGCTAGGGTAAAAGTTGTTTTTGAATTTGTAGTAAAAGCTTCACCAACTATTTTATTTCATTTTCTTACTGAACCTGCATGTTTGGTTAGATGGTTTTGTGATGTGGTGGACATTCAGGGCGACTATTATGTTTTTTCTTGGAATGGGTCCTCTGAAGTTGCTGAAGTTGTAGAAGATATAGAAGACGAGAAAATTAAGTTTGTTTGGGACAATGAGAACAAAAATGAATTCTTGGAGTTCTTCATCTACAAATCAGATGTGACTGACGAAACGATACTTCGCATCACAGATTTTTGTGATCAAGGGGAAGAAAAAGACCAAAGACTACTATGGGAAAGTCAAATCTTCACTTTGAAAAAGGAAATGGGAGGGTAGTGCTTATTCCCTCTTTTCTGTAAACCTCTTATTATTAAAGAACCATACTTTCAGTAAATCAGCTGTAATAATATAACTAAACACAATCAACAACATAGCTGCTAATGTTTTTAAAGGTAGTGGAACTAATCCTAATTGATTTGCAAAAGGAATATTTGGTAATACTAGTGTCAGTACCAAAGCTAAAATACTAAAAAATTGTCAAATATTTTCCTGGCCTACTTTTAAAGAAATTCTTGTTTTTTATAATTTAAACGAACTCAAATATACCTAGCAAATAATTTCTGATATTTATTTGTATTGATTTTATCACCCAATTCACTGTATATCTGGATAATATTGGTGTACAATTTGATTTTATTTTTATAGCTATCAGTATTTTTTATTGCTTCCAAAGCAAAAGTAATTCCATAATCATAGATCTTATATTTAATCAATTCAACAACAACTTGAGTATTATATTCATCATCATGTACTGAAGGTAATATCTTATCATAGTAGGAAGGTAGTTTATCCAATTTCATTGTCGTAATGTATAATTCCTTTTTTATGGAGTATTCAAAACGTAAAACTGATGGAAATAATAACATAAATTCGAAGAAGATTTTGTCAGATTTTTCTTTGGGAAAAGTTTCTATTGTTTTCAAAATTATAATTAAAAAACGAGTTCTATAATTGATTTTCTTTATATTTTTGATTAGATCAGATAGAATCTTGTATCGGTTTTCTTCATTTGAAACTAAAATTGCATTTTCAATTTTTTCGAAAATCAAATCGATGTATTTTACAAATTTGTTGGAGTTTGTATCTAAATTATATTCATATTCATGAATTGTATCTAAAAGGCTCAATAGTATTAATAATTTATGCTCTTCATGTAAAATTGGCAAGATTTTATTCAATATATTTTCGTGAAATGGCTTCCAAAGTTCAAAGATTTTAATGAGATTAGATAATTGTATAAATTTCTTTCTGCCCAAAACAACTTTTGCTAATTCATTCGTTTTCTGAATTATAGCATCTTTGTCTAACAAAATATTATCCCCTTCAAACCTTTGTGAAAATTGGATAGCTATTGATTTGTCTTTAGTGAAAAGCTCTAACACCCAATTTCGCAAGTCTAATTCAGAAGTATTGTCCAGTAAAGTCTCCACTTTACTTTTCTTTTTCATCTTCAATTTATTGGCAATCACCTTGGTTTTAATAGTTCCCTTTTTGGCAATTTGAAGCGAAACGGCAACTTTATGCTGACAAAAAGGGGTGCTTTCCGAACAATCACAATTATTTTCAGTGATATCAAAGGTTTTTGAATTGATTTTTATTTGTACATCAAAACTGTTTTTTCCATCATCAACAAAGGCAATATAATTTCCCGAGCCCTCTTCATCAATCTCTCTAACCTTCTGTTTTTCAAATAATTCAACTCCTTTTCTATAATATGTTATCGCAACTTCCTTCTCTAAATTCTTTAAATTTGGCATATTCTCTTTAATTGAAAGATAAAATTAATATTTTTATGAAATAAATTTATTTGAATGATTGATTTTCGAATTTTAGAACCTTACCAGAAGGTTTGTCTTTTTTGCAATCAAAGTTCTTTCGATTTCGAAAAGAAAAAATATTTGTTTGATATATTGATTGAACAAAATAAATTAGCTAAAATATTATTACCTGAACATGGCTTATTTGCTGAAATTCAGGACCAAGTACCCATAGAAAATCGAACTTATAAAAATATTCCATGCCACTCTTTGTATGACAAACAAAGTCATCAGGAGCAATCCAATCTTAACCTATTTGATGGAATAGATACAATTTTGATGGATATTCAAGATGTCGGCGTTCGGTATTTCACCTACATTTCTCATCTTTTTTATTTGTTGTCCGCTTTGAACTATACGAAAATTCCCATTTTTATCATAGACAGACCAAATCCAATTGGCAAAAAAGTAGAAGGTACAATTATTCAAGCCGAATATGCTTCCTTTTTGGGTTGTAAAGGACTAATTCACCGACATGGGATGAGTGTTGGGGATTTAGCAAAATGGTATGTGAATCAAAACCAATTAAGTCTAAATATCACCTTGCTTGAATATAAAAACGATTCCCATTTTTTCATCCCGCCTTCCCCAAATTTACCAACTGAAAATTCATTGTTGGTGTATACTGGGCAATGTTTTTGGGAAGCCACCACAATTAGTGAGGGGAGAGGAACGACAAGACCTTTTGAAATCTTTGGTCATCCTCATTTAACGATTGAAGAAATTGAAAGTATTTCAGCGATTTATAATTTGGAAATGCAAGGCATTAGTTTTTTAAGACCCACCCAATTTAAGCCTACATTTCATAAACATCAGCATCAAAATTGCTTTGGTTGGCAATTGTTTGTTGAAAATAAGGAACGCTATCATTCCATTTTTTCAACACTATTCTTGATGCGAATCGTCAAAGAAAACTGCCCAAATCTCGAATTTTGGCTAAAAGGTACTTATGAGTTTGACTCAACATATACAGCAGCACAAACTTTGATAGGTGACGACCGATTGATTGATTTTGTGAATGGAAAAATAACTATCCAAGCCGTAAAAGAAATTTTTAGTAAAGCTGAACAAGATTGGGAAAAAAGACACCATTAATATTCCACAATCTGATGCAAATGATGTTCAAGATGCTTAATGTAATCTGTTATAAGATAATGGATTGTGAAAACACTTCCTTCTTTATTTTGACATTTTCTTTCTAAACTTTCAGCTGACATCCGCTTTAATATTTCTATTATTTGTTGATTATAAAGCGTCCAAAAGTCAATTAATTGCAATTTATTACAGGTTTGATAACCATTGAGGGTAACCCATTGATTTTGATCATAATATATTTTTGGACAATCTTCATATTGACCACGAATAAATCGCTGATGGTTATTCGCAGCACTGTCAATCAAATGTCCCAATGTTTCCAGTTTACTCCATTTTTCTGGCGCACTTTTATTGGAAAATGTGGTATCCTCCATATTTTTCAATAAATTTGGAATTGTATTTATCAAAAATTCCAATCTTTTTATTTCTTTTTGTATCATAAACGAATGCATAAAGCAGTAGTTAAAACAGTATTTTGACGGTTATTATTTAAAAAAATTGCGGTAGGGTTTTGGTAATATTTTATCTCATTTCTCCATAATACTTTATTATGAATTTGATAATCTAAATTGAAAGAAGCACCAAATACTTTGAAACTTGGATAATCTTGAGAAATAATAACATTATTTGGATCTGCATAATATTCTATTCTAGCAGCCGTTTGGATCTTTTTATTCCATTTATATTTTGTGATAAAAACGGGAGAAAACCATAAATAATTTTTAGAATTAGGGTTGAAATCGTTGCCAAAATCAAATCCTGCAACGAAACTTAGTTTTGCAGTTGGTTCATAAATTGCATAAAGATTATGAAATAATCTCCAATTTTTCATAGAGTCAGGTAGGGTAGAACCGATGAAATTGCTATAATTGAAAGATAAATTTGAATGGGGTTTATATGTGAACTGCATTCCAATTGATGGTTTCTGAGCAAAATCTATTTTTGCGATTTTTTGCCAACCATTCAAATAATAAAAAGCGGCAAAAAACTTTTCAGAAGGGTTAGTGTAGGAAAGTTTCAAACCCGTTTCATAATATGGAGAGTTTTCAGCTAAAATACTTCTAGTCAACGTCCAACAATCCGCACCGATAGCACTTTCAAATCCGAGATGAGAAGGCATTATGCCAGCATCTAACCACAAATTATGTTTTTGCGACAACTTCACTCCAATATTTGCTTCATAGACAAATTGTGCCCAACCAGGTTCAGAACTAAGATTATATTCAGCATAATTTCCAAACATAGCAGTAAAGTTCGCTCTGATGTTCTCCGCACTATAAGCAACTTTTGCAGTTGCTAAATTTATATTTATTTCATTGTGTCTTACATGATTATAAGTAAAATTAGGTCGTAGATGATTGGTTGGATTTGTGAAATCATAAGCATAATATAGTTCTGCATAACCACTGTAGATTATAGTATCTTGCCTATTGAATGCGAAGATTGTATTAAGAATTAACCAATTCAAAATTGCAATTATTGTAATTTTTTTTCTCATATTAAATCTAAAATTTAAACAGTTTTTGGAGATTAAATTTATATTTCTTGCTCCTTATTTATCAGGAGATTAATATTAATTTATTTAACTTTTTGTTGATGTATAACTAATTTGGTATAAAAACATGCCAAAATTATATCGAAAAAATATTCTTGGGTTTATATAAAATAATATTATCCATTACCAAAACAAGCTTTTATTTTTGAAACTGAATATAAAAATACATCAATAATCCTCATTTAATGAATATCATCGTCCAATATATTCGAAAATAAAAATTTAAGGAGTAACGGACTTCAGTCCGTTTGAATAATAGAGCCAAAATCAAATAAAAACAACCCTAAATTCTTATCTTATTAATACAATCGGACTAAAGTCCGATACACCAAGTAAATTATATAATTGACTTTAGTCAAATATAAATAAATCCTCAAAGAATGAATAGAATCTCCAATAAATTTAAACCAAAAAATAGTATATAAATAGAATCGGATTTCAATCCGATTCACCAAGAGAAAAAAAGAAATGACTTTAGTCAAATACTCCAAATTTTGAATATTAATCTATCAAAAAATTAAAAACAATTCAATCCAATGAAATTCTGTAGACTTGCTGCCATAACAATAACATAATTGTTAGTGATAGTTTTTGTTCCACTTCCCGTTTGTCAAAGTAAATAAAATATACAAAATGTCATTCCTAAATTAAAAGCTGAATGACATATAATTGCTCCTAATATTGAGCCTGATTTCTTACGGAAATAATAGAATAATAAACTCACTAAAAACATACTTGTTATCCAAATTATAGTCGGTATAGCAAAAAAGTCCCATTTATTATTGATGAAAACCAATCCAAAATGAGAAATGTGAGTTAATGCAAATGCTAAACTATCTACTATTGATGCTTTTTTCTCTCCAATTGATTTTGCAAAACTTGCATGAACGATTCCTCTAAAAAACAATTCTTCTCCAATTGGGCTAAATATCATACTGGTTATAGCTACTATAACAAACATCTTATTTTTGTCAACTTGAGTTATTGTAGTTGGAATATTGTATAATTTACCAATATACTTATACCAATTCTGATTTGAATTGTCATACAATATTTGTCCTATAAAATGCAGAGCAAAACTTGCAACAAGTCCACAAACTAAAGCAATTAATAGCCATTTAAAATTTCCAGATTTAGTAATTCCAATTTCTTTTCGTCCATATTTTGTCAAAAAAAGATATGGTGCTATTGCGGAAATTGTCATTAATAATGCAATATATGGGCTATATCTACCCAAATAATTTGCATTTAGCACCAAAATAAATCGGGGAATACAAATAATAAGTATGAGAAAAAGTCCAAATTTCCAATTAAAATCAAAAAATCTACTCCAATACGATTTTAGTTCTCTGTTCATTATTATAGCAATTAAAAAAGCGTTTTTTTCTGATTATGCGGTTTTATCAACTTATTTTGGGCTTAACAAATATGTGGATTATTGAACTATGACCATTTCAAACTAATGTTCAAATGTAAAGTTTTGACCAAAAGCAATGGTCTTGACTATTAAAAATAAAAGAAAAATAAATACTCTTTTCATATTTTGCGTTGTGTATTTCTAAAATGAAATATATAGGATTTTGATTATTCGAAAATGGCATTTTGAAACCAGAACATTCAGTACTTTTATTCAAATATATAATAATATTTTATAATCCAAAAGTAAAGGTATTCATTTGCTTCAACTTGTTATTTTGCTATTCCTTATGCTAGATTACGAATTAAATTTATCAATTTATTTAATCATTAATCATTTACATAAAGAAAATTAGGTTTAATGTAGATTGAACCTTCTAGGTTGTCAATGATAATATTGAATCTTTTTAGTAATTTGTTCCCAAATAGGCCTCCAAATTTATAATCAGAACCATTCTTTTTTTTCTTTTCTAATGTGATTACACCATCATCAATTATTTGATTAGCAATCATTAGTTTAGGAATATATGCTATTTTCTTACTCCCAAATCCAAATATTGTTGAAAACTTATCATACAAATTATTTTTCATTAAATAACGATTCCCAATTATTCCGTTTCCTGTATTTCCAGTGTCAAACAAAAACCAATCTTTAAATATTTTATTATCGAAAATAAATGCTCCTTCTATCACAGGTCGAACTCCATTATCTAAAATCATGTTTTGTTTTACAAAATCCGTTTCAATTTCTGGTAATTTTTCATATAAAATTAGAAGTCTTTTATCATAATCTATTTTGTAAATTTTGTCAAGGAAAAAGCTATTTCCTATAATAGCATCCTCATAGTTTTCCATATTTTTGGTTTCATATATTTCGATGCCGCTCCACTTTAATCCAGCGATTTCAATTTCATTATTTGAGCTTACTCTTGTTTCATTAATGCCGTCGCTATTGATTAGATTTCCTTTTTTGTCAAAGTTTATACTAATTTTTTTGGCAGATTTATGGTTAATATTTGTTGCATCTGCACCCAAATCAAACTGGAAATTCAATAATTCTGAATTATTTATTTTCCCTTTAAAATAGATGCGATTGCCTTTCATTACAAATGGAATAGTATCATTTGATGTATTTATTTTCTTTGGAATTTTCAAATTAGGGTAATTTGCAGAAATTCGTGTATAACAAGAATCTTTCCCATTCAAAAGCACAATAAAATCTTTGACCTCACCATAATTCAAGATAAAACTAATACTATCAATATCAGTTATGAATTTTACTAATGTTTTTTTCCTTGGCAAATCCAAATAGTAAACATCTGGTTTTGTTTCAGGAAAAATTACCCAAAAATCTGGTTTGTAATTTAAACCATCAAGTATTTTTACGTTTTTGGAGTTTGCTCGAATTATAGGAAGTTGCTCTTGAGCAGACAAGTTTTGATGAACTAAAACAAATAAAAAAATTATTATATATCTCATTTCTTTGGTTTGATATCCATTATTTGTTTTTATCCATTTGCTTAGTCTTGTCAAACCATCCAGCATAATTTGTTTCTATGTGGTATTTTACGACTTTAAAGGTGCTATCACATTTACAATTTTGACCAATAGCAAAGGTCTTAGCTATTAAAAATAAAAGAAAAATTAATAGTCTTTTCATAATTTGTTTATTGTAATTCTAATATGGAATATATTGGGATTTGATTAATCGATTGTGGCATTTTTGAAACCAGAACATTCGGTACTATCATTCCAATTAATATTGTGAAGATATAAAATATAAAAATAGGTAATTGATAAGTATTAATCTATTAATGATGAAAAAAATTATCATCGTAAAAGATTTTGAATCTACTTATAAATCACAAAAATTTTACTTTTTCTATCCCATTCCAATCTCAAAGTTAACCTCATAACTATCGGCTTCGTTTATTCCCCGATACCAAAAGTTCCACCCGAATGCTTCGGGTCTAACATCGTCCTATACAAATTTGGGGAGGCTTGCAGCCATGACGAAAACTTAGTTGTTATGCACTAATTTTTTTTTATTTATCTTTTTCTATCAATTCAAAGATCAAATCAGTCAATATTTCTATATTGCTCTCAATTGTTCCTTTCATGTACTTTTCGTAAACTATTATATTATCAGGTGGATTAAGATTTAGTGTTAATCCTTTTGTTAATGCCAAAATTCTTAAAAACTCTCTTTGTGTTCTGCCGTTTCCTTCTCTAAATGGGTGAAAATAATTTACATTGTCTAATATTTCTGCCAATTTTTTTGCTATAAGATATTTGTTGTCTTTAGGTATTTTATTATAATCGGTTATTAATGAATCAATGTATTTTAAAGCATTGTCAAAATAAGAGGTAGGAAAAAATTGTTTTCCTTCTTTACTTATCTCAACCTTTCTTCTCATTCCTGCCCAAGCATAAATATCTTGAAATAGATGTTTATGAATTTCAAAAAGACTTTCAATTCCATTAATCTTTATTGGATTGTGATATATTTCTTGAAGTCGTTTAGTAACAGCACTACTTTCAACAAATAGCAAAACATCTGGGTCTGTAATATCTTGTAAATTTCTTAATAGTCCTGAGTTTGGGTCGGTGTATGTGTAGTCAGGGTCTAAATATTTATATGAGCTAGACATATGCTTTTTGTTTAGCAAATATCACCAATTCATTTAAAGAAATTTTCCCTGTAACATAATCACGTATTATTTCTATGCCTTTTGGTGATGGTTTAAACCCTTCAAACATATTACTTCCTAGTGCATTTGCTGTACTTTCTAATGTTTTTAAATCAGAAAATTTTATCCCCATTATGGTCATGTTAATTCTATCTACTTCGATTATGTTAAACATATTCAACTTGTATTTAAATTAATTTCAAATTTACAAAATTATTAATAAATATTTGTTTATCTGTGGATTTATATTGAATGAAGAATAACACAAAGGAAAGTTAAAGATTGCACATTCAAAAAAAGGATAGAAAACTTAATGTCAAAAGCATTCGTCAACTATCTATCCCTTTCCTCTCTCTATTCGTCAACCCAATAACTATCGGCTTCGTATATTCCACTTTACCTTAGGTTCCACCCGAATGCTTTGGGTCTAACATCGTCCTGTAATAATTCTGGAGGCTTGTAGCCATGACGAAAACTTAGTTGCTAGTGGTTCGTTGTTTTTATTTATTTTAATTTCTTAATTGTTTTGCTATTAAATAAGGATTTCATTTGTGTTATTGCAACTTTATTTAGCTGAATTAATCTTTCATTTTGTTTTAATTCTTGTCGTATAAGAACAGCATTTATACTTTCTAAATTACTTAATACGACTAATTGTTCAATACTTGCATAATCCCTTATATTGCCATTTAATTTCGGATTATTTTCTCTCCATTCTTTTGCAGTAATTCCAAATAATGCAACATTTAAAATATCTGCTTCATTAGCATATACAAAATTTGATTGTTGTTTTGTGATTTCCAACGGTATAAGATTTTCTTTTATGGCATCCGAATGAATTAGGTAATTAACTTTTGCAAGAGTTCTTTGAAAATTCCATTCTAATTTTAATCTATCATTCTCATCATTTTTTAATCTCTGAAATTCATTGACTAAATATATTTGAAATTCAGGACTTAACCACATTGCAAAATGAAATGCAATGTCTTTATGTGCATAAGTTCCACCGTATCTACCTGCTTTTACAAGCATTCCACTTGCATTTGTTCTTTCTATCCATTGTCCAACAGACATTATAAATCTGTTAGTTCCAGATTCATTTCCAATTACCCCGAATTCGGTGTAATTAAAAATTGGATTATTAATTTTCTCCCAAATTCCTAAATACTCTAATGTGTTTTTATTAGTTATCCATTTTCCGATTAATCCGCTACCTTCTTTAAATGTAGAAGTCATATCTGTCAAACAAATATAATCTGATTCATTTTGAGAAATAACAGTTATATCACTATTATTAACTTGTAAAATTCTACCTTTTGACATTTCAAAATTTAAGTTTGGTAAATTTAAGTATTTATGTCAATTAAAATATAACAATTCTATATAAATATAGAACTTTCAGTATTATGTGTTATATGCAATGACCGCCAACACATTGGAAAGTTGAATATTGCACATTCAATTAAAGGATAGAAACCTTAATGTCAAAAGTATTTGTCAACTTTACAATTTGAAAGAATCCTGCTGCCAGACAATAGGGAAATGCTATCATTCAATTTTCCATTGTGAAGATATAAAAATTAGATAATACATGAAAATGATTTTTACAGTTCCGACAAAATTTGAAAATTAGAAATTAGAATTGAATATCTACCTTATTAATATATTTTTTTATTTATGATTTTGAGAAATTTTAAGGGTCAAAAACTATCAAAATTCTTCAATCGACCTCATTTTTTCTAGCTCTTGTTGTGTCATAACTATTATTTTTTTGCTTTAAAATAATAACACAAATACACTATAAATAATTCTTTAAATATTTTATAACTAACAGATTGTCAAACTAATGTGAATAACTTTTTTTAACAGATTTAGGCTTACCTAAGGTGTGGATTTTGAAATATGACTATTCAATTCTTTCTATTGTTCAAATTTATGATAATATTTAATTTTACCAATTTTTAAATTGTAATAAATTGAAATATGATAAATTTAAAGATATTATATCCATGTTTTTTAGCAAATGATACTGCTCCTTTATGGTATCCTATTTTCAATGAGTTTTCTATATCGGCTAAGGTGATACATCTTTTTAATTGTATTGACAATAGTGTACATAAGTTGATTAGAAAAATTCAATTTAATTTGCCTAAAAAGGGAAAGACTTTTGAATATATGGATAATTATTGTTACTAGATATATTTTTTATATAATCTTGATAATCAAATTTTCATTTTGTCATGCTGTTTAAAAACCAACATTTCCATTTACATTGTAACAGAATATTGTTAAGTCTTGTTTTGTTTCTTAATTTGATTGTATTTGGGTTTTAGTTTTTAAAAATATATATTTTTTTTTGTTTGTTTTGGTAATTAATTTAATATAAGTTAATATTTAATTAATAGATATTTTCCTTATTCTATCCATTCTATGAAACCTTTATTCTTTTCATAAAGTTCATAGAGCTTTTTCGAAATATTACTGTTTTTATCCTTAATTGTAATTACTAATGTGTCTATTGCTCTAGTTAATGGTATCAATGACCACATAAATAAACCGGTTTTTTTCTCTTCTGGAGATTCCAAAAGTTCTATCTCTCCATCAACTTTCTCTTCATTATATTTACTTGATAGGTAATTTATAAGTTCATCTATTTCAATACAAACAACTGTCCAACCTTCGAGTCCTCTACAAGAATCATATTGAATTAGTCTATGCTGGTCAACTTTTATTGGATATTCTCTTCTTAACTCCTTATTTGTTCCGTCCCAAAATCTATGACATTCTTAAATTCATCAACCAAACTACAATGTCTTTGTTTGATTGTCTTTGTTATAAAATTTTCATCTTTATCTTTTCTTT
>JADJVK010000008.1 GCA_016710625.1 Saprospiraceae bacterium | reverse complement strand
ATCTTATTGGGTATAGGAGGAAGGTTGTAAAAGCTAATTTGGAAAAAGTATTTCCAGAAAAAAATGAACAAGAAATCAACCTATTAATTTCACAATTCTATCACAATCTGTGTGATATATTGTTGGAAGGAATCAAAGGACTGAGTATGTCTGAAAGTGATTTCAGGAAAAGATATGTTTTTTCAAATACAGAAATAGCAGACAAATACCATCGAGAGGGAAAAAATACGATTCTCACAGGTGCTCATATCACCAATTGGGAATGGATGGTGATTTCGGTAAATTTGTGGTTTGATGCACAATTGGTAGGTATCTACAAACCGATTTCAAATCCATTTGTAGAAGCTTATTTAAATAAAAAAAGAGCAAAATTTGGTTTGCAACTTGCCAGCCCCAAAGAAACGAGAGCCGCACTATCCAAAGATTCCAGTCATTCTAAAATGTTTATTTTATTGGCAGATCAATCTCCGTCGAACCTTGAAAGTGCCCATTGGCTTCCTTTTTTCGGACAGGAAACGGCTTGGCTTCATGGCGTAGATTCTATAGCTAGAGCCTATGATTATCCTGTCTTTTACTACAATATTACTAGAATAAAAAGAGGTTATTACACTATAACATTAGAGCCAATTTGCTTAGAGCCTGTGAAAACTCATCCTCAAGAGATTACTAAGATGTATATCCAACACATTAGTAATGAGTTGGTGAAGCAGCCGTCAAATTGGCTTTGGTCGCATAAAAGATGGAAGCATTCTAGAAATTAAAACTTTAATCCATGTATCGATTTTTAGTTATAGTACTCTTATTTGTTATTGGTTGCAAGACAGATAAAAAAGTTCAGCATTCCCCTGAATTAGGAGTTACCAATTGTAAGATATTTGTAAATACAGATGGATTAAGGCTAAGGGCGACCCCTGGCGAAAATGGAAAGGAAATCAAAAAGCTCTCTCAGGATGAAGAATTAAAGGATTTGAATGAATCGAGTACTTTTACATCGAAAATCAAACTCGATGGAGTTTGGTATGAAGAGCCTTGGATAAATATCGAAACCATGGATGGCGTGAAAGGATGGGTGTTTGCTGGTGCTGTCCGATTCAAAGGTGATACGCCCTCCGAATCGACCTTGGCATTATTAGAAAAAAGGGCAAAGACGATTTTCGGTAAAGAATATTTTGTTAAAATCGCCAAATATCGGGAACTGTATAAAAATGCAGTTACCGATAAAAATATACAAGCTGCCTTGCAAATGGGGGATAGCTTAAGAGTCGATTTAGAAAACATTTTGCTGACGAAAGCTACTGTTTCTGAAGAGACTGGAATGATTGCAAATTTAGAATGGCTGGATGTTTTGATGCCTGGATATCAGGCTTCACTAGTTGCTGAAGGAACAGAATATCGACTTTTCAAAGATTTTAGACAAATAAAAGAAAAAGTAAAAAAAACCAGTGGGGATGCTGATAATCAGTATGTTGAATATTGTATGAATTACTATACCGACAGCATCGAATATTTTTTTGGTAAGAATTATATGTTGCTTTCAGATGTCGAAGGAGCTAGTTTGCTAGGGGAGGGGAAGCATTATGAGTTGCTAAAAGGCATCAATGATTGTGAAAAAAATAAGTTGTTTCAGCAAGAGTATACTGCTTTTAAAAATCAACTTTTGGATGATATTATGGGAATTTATGGGACGACCTATTGGCAGCCTTTGGATAAGATTTTAGTGGAGATTGACAAAATAACGAAGGCAAATTTTTTAATCCTAACGAAGGAAGATGTTATCGCTTTAGCTACTCGAAGAAGCCAATTTTTGTCAGCGAAAGCCAACAATATTGTTGTAAATCTAAGAGCTGGAGAATAACCCCAGCTCTCAGAATGATTTACATAAAACTTTTGAATCTAGGTCTTTTTGGTGTCTGTTTACCCAATCTTTCTATTTTCGATTTTTCATAATCGCTAAAGTTTCCTTCGAAGAAAACAACTTGTGAGTCGTCTTCGAAAGCCAAAATATGGGTTGCCAATCTATCTATAAACCATCTATCATGTGAAATTACCATCACACAACCAGCAAAATTTTCGATAGCGTCTTCCAATGCTCTCAAAGTATTGATGTCAATATCGTTGGTCGGCTCATCCAATAAAAGCACATTTCCGCCTTCTTTTAGTGTCATTGCCAGATGCAATCTGTTTCTTTCACCACCAGATAAGACGCTCACTTTCTTTTGTTGGTCAGCACCAGCAAAATTGAATTTACTGATATATGCTCTTACGTTAACTGAATTGTTACCAACTTGAATCAATTCATTGCCGTTGCCAATCACATCGTATATTGTTTTTTCTGGCATCAAATCTTCATGAGTCTGATCCACATAGCTCACTTTTACAGTAGCTCCATTGGTGATTGTGCCGCTATCAGGTTTTTCGATGCCCATGATCATTTTGAAAAGGGTAGATTTCCCTACACCATTTGGTCCGATGATCCCCACAATTGCATTTTTGGGAATCGAAACTGAAAAGTCATCTATCAAAACTCTATTGCCAAACGATTTTGTAACATGATCTAAATCAATTACTTGATCTCCCAATCTTTCTCCTGGAGGAATGTATAATTCTAGTTTAGCTTCTTTTTCTTTGCCTTCCTCATTTTGGAGTTTGTCGTAGGCATTCAAACGAGCTTTTCCTTTGGCTTGTTTGGCTTTTGGTGCCATTCTCACCCATTCCAACTCTCTTTCCAAAGTCTTTCTTCGCTTCGATTCCGTCTTTTCTTCCATAGCCAAACGATTAGATTTTTGTTCCAACCAGCTGCTATAATTTCCTTGCCACGGAATACCTTCTCCTCTGTCCAATTCAAGAATCCAACCAGCTACATTATCCAAGAAATAGCGATCATGGGTTACGGCAATCACGGTTCCAGGGAAAGTTTTTAAATATTGCTCCAACCAATTGACACTTTCTGCATCCAAGTGGTTGGTCGGCTCATCTAACAATAAAATATCAGGCTGGCTCAATAGTAAGCGGCACAAAGCGACCCTTCTTCTTTCTCCACCCGACAGCACTTTTACCGAAACATCACCTTCGGGGCAACGAAGCGATTCCATTGCTGTTTCCAATTTATAATCTAACTCCCAAGCATTGTAATAGTCCATTTTTTCCATCAGCTCCCCTTGCTGTTCGATGGCAGCCATCATTTCGTCGTCGCTCAATGGCTCACAAAGCTTTTGGTTAACGTCTTCATAAGCTTTGATAATGTCCACAATATGTTGAACGCCTTCTTCCACAATTTGCTTAACAGTTTTATTTTCATCCAATTGAGGTTCTTGAGAAAGGTAGCCAATTTTGTATTCTTTATCGAAAGTGACTTTGCCTTCAAAGTTAGTATCGAGTCCTGCGATGATTTTGAGCAAAGTAGATTTCCCTGATCCATTCAGACCTAGAACGCCAATTTTTGCTCCATAATAAAATGAAAGCCAAATATTTTTCAACACTTGCTTGGATGGCGGGTAAGTTTTTGTAACTCCCTCCATCGAAAAGATGATTTTATAATCCGACATGAAATTATTTATTTAGCCGTGAAGATAAGATTTTTTAGAATCAAATTATAGTAATTTCAAGATGAATAGTGGTTAAATCATTTACTTCAACACTAAATTTTCCGCCTATATTTTCGATTCTATTTTTCATGTTTTTTAATCCATAATTTGATAACAAATTAATATTTGGATCAAATCCAACCCCATTATCTATTATTTTAATTGAAATTATATTGGGTAAATTAAATTCAAATATTACTTTTATATAGGTAGCATTAGCATGTTTTAGAGCATTGTTTATTGCTTCTTTAACACATAAATATATATTACGCCTTTTTTCACCAGAGATGTAAATCAGTGGCAGTTTTTCATTCGAATAATATTTAAATGACGTATTTTCAATAGACTCCGATAGGGTATATATATATTGCTTTATGAAAATACTCAAATTGAGGATTGTATCAGAGTCGGAATTTACAGACCATATAATTTCTCTAATATTTTGATTAATTTCATTGGATGACTTAATAAT
This sequence comes from Saprospiraceae bacterium, assembly GCA_016710625.1. Taxonomy (GTDB): domain Bacteria; phylum Bacteroidota; class Bacteroidia; order Chitinophagales; family Saprospiraceae; genus JADJVK01. The sequence continues at coordinate 139,774 of JADJVK010000008.1, read as the reverse complement.
ATAATTAATTTCATTATCAAAGATCTGATGATTAGGCATAGATTGTATATGATTTGCTATCAAGTGAATAGCACTCAACCCTGAAGAAATATCGTCATGCATATCTCTAGCAATACGATTTCTTTCATTATATATTGCTGTTTTTTGATCAAATTCGGCTTTTTGTATAGCTAGTTTTCTATTTAATACTAATTTGTAAATATAATAAATCAATCCCAATACAATTATCAATATTAGCAATCTAAACCACCAAGTATGGTACCAATAGGGTAAAATATTTATTGTGATATTGATACCTTTTAAATTCCAATCGCCTAAATGATTACATGCAATTGCTCTGAAAATGTATTGCCCTGCATCTAGATTATTGAATGATACATTCAATTGGTTTTTAGAAATATTTACCCACTTTTCATGATAATTTTCAAGTATATATTTATACTTATTAAGATGACCATGTGTATGATTTATGGCAGAAATTACAAATGAAAAGTCATTATTGTAAGCATCAATTGTAATTGTAGTATCTTTCCAAAATGCAGCTATTTCTTGATTATTTATTGAAAATTTTTTAATATATACAGGTGGTCCAATAGTAGTTTTTAAGAATATTTTGGGATCAATTTTAATAAATCCAATTCCAGAAGAAAGGTATAAGTTATTGTATTCATCCTTAGTTTTTCCTCTGAAAAGGTTGTGTGGAAAACCAATACCATTTTGTCCGTCATAATTAAAAACTTCATAAGTCTTTTTATCAAATGATGAAATACCATAACTAGTAGCCATCCATAATTTTCCATAATTATCTTCATTAATTTGATTAATATAATTCACAGAAAATCCATAATTCGAATTAAATTGAATATAAGTATTATTTTGACTATTATATTTAATCAATCCACCAAACTTGGATGCTATCCAAATCGAATTTTCGCTATCTATATATACATCATTTAATTTTAGATTATTAGGAACTGTTGTTAAGAATTGTGCAGTATAGCTATTAGAAGTATTTTTTTTTCAACTTCAAAAAAGACCTAGATTGTAAGTAGTAACCCATAAATTATTTTCTTTATCTTTGTCTATACCTGTTGCATTCAATAATATTTCTTGATTGATTTCATTTGAAATTTTGAAAGTCAGGAGGGAACACTTTTTTTTAATAAAACAATTTAATTTACCATCCCGAAAAAACAATATATTTTCCTTATTTTCAGGATCTAAAATATAAGGAAAATAACCTGAAGTAACACTAGGATTTTGGCTATTATTATTCGGCTCTAAAACGGTTATTGTCTCTTTATTCATATCAAACAGATACAAATATGACCCAATAATCAATATTGAATCGTTCCCCTTCAAATGCAGAACTAAATGGCTCATGAATAAATAATCCTTGATTGGTACAGATTGTAAATTTTCCTTTATCATCCATATGGCAAGGTCCAATTGAAATTGTATTTAGTTGATTTTTATTTTTTGTAACGGGTATGGTATCATAAGTATTAGTTTTAAAATTATAAATAATTGGTCCTTTTCCGCCTGGAATGATGCATAACAGACTATCTTTTATACTTGAAACTTTACAATATAAACTAGAAAGTGGTACATTATTAAAACCAATTATATCTAATCTTTCTATTTTTTTAAACTTTTTATTATATAAAATCATACCTTTAAATGAAGATAAACTAGCTTTTGAGCTACCAAAAACAATTGAGTTTTCGTCAAATCTATCTATTGAGCCTACAGCATAATATTTTGATGTATCAGGAATTAAGTGTGCAAAAGGTATATTCTGGATTTTATTTTTAACAAGATCAAACTCAAAAAGCCCATTAGCTGCACCAATCCATATTGAATTACCTATGTTGATACTACATTGTACTTTATTAAATAGGTTATCCTTATCAATTGACCAATTAGCTAATTCATAGGTTAGTTTTTTAATATTAATTTTATATATATTATTTTTATTATCAAATCCAAAAACGATATTCTCAATTGTAGATTTACATATATTACTGATTCTTATCAAATTATTGGACTTATCTGTAATTTTAAAAACATCAAGTTTAGTTAATGATTTCGCAAGATTGTAAGTAAAAAGTAGTCCATCAGAGTTCAAAAAAATAATATCTTCTTTATAACAAATAATATTTCGAATACTATTAGATGAAATTTCAGGAATATCGTTGGCAATATTAGTGAAATTATCATAATGCACACCATCGAAGCGAGATGCACCCAATGAAGTGCCATACCATCTATAACCAAGTGAATCAATAGCCATACAAAGGACTCTATTGGCAGCTAAACCATCTTTTGTAGTAATATTTTCAAATTTAAACTTCTGAAACTGCGAATAAATACAGCCTGGGAAAAAAAAAAAAAAAAAAAAAAATAATTAATACAAATTTGAAATTAATAGATAGAAAGTATGAATTAAATGTTATTTTCAAGTTAAAAACAATTCAAATATTTAGAAAAACAATAATAATTTCATAATCAAATATACAACTAAAATAGTATATTTATAGCAAAAAAATTAAAGTAAAGTTGTATAAAATACTGATTATGAATATAAGAATAGGCATCGTAGAAAATGAAAATCTTTATTCAATTGCATTACAAATAATATTGAATAATCATCCAAATATGGAATGTGTATGTGCTGTTCAATCTGTAGAAGATGCCATTACTTTTCTACCACATAAGAATCCAGATATCATATTAATGGATATTGACCTTGGTAGTGGTAAAAAAGATGGAATAGATGCTATTAGAGAATTAAAATCAATTATACCAAGTACTTTATTCTTGGTTATTACAGTTTTTGAAGACTACAATAAGGTTTTTGAAGCCATTGGAGCTGGAGAATTGGGCTATATCCTGAAAACATCGCCTCCAGATAAAATTATTGAATCTATCCTAGAGTTACAAAACGGTGGATCACCAATGTCGCCAAATATAGCTCGACTCATTACCCAATCCTTTGCAAATATAACAAATTTGGTTGTGAAGGATAGTTATACAAATCTGTTATCAAAAAGAGAAAAAGAAATATTAGATATGATTAGTAATGGCAAAATTGAAAAAGAAGTTGCTGACGAATTATTTATTAGTGTTAAAACGGTAAAAACACATATTTCAAATATTTATACCAAACTACAAGTACATAACCGAGTAGATGCACTCAATAAATATTATGGTAAATTTCATTCTTAAATTAGGGTGAAATCAACTTCAAAATATTGATTCCACCCTTTATTTTATAGCTAATTTAAATATTGTATTCCATTCGCTACAAAATTTACTATTTCATAATGCTTATTTGAAAATAATTGACTGCTAGTAAAAGTCAAAATAGTTACCCCACCATTTCTTCCATTTGTGATGGATACTAAATACCCTTTTACTTCCGTTCCATTACTATAGCCAATAAGAGACATACTGATGCCATTGTTATTAAATTTTTTAACTGGACCATTAATATTCAATTGTAATTCTGGAATATTAATACCAGCCATACTTTGTCTTACTAATTCATTGTTAATTAATTATTTTATGAGCAGTAGTTAATAGAATTCCAGGTATCGTAGTATGGCCAAGCATATACGTATTGGTATTGTTGTCACTTAAAATAACTGACCACCCAGGTGGTGCAAAAAAATTATAAGATGGTAGGGGATTATTAAAATACCCCATTTCCTTCATTTCCCTTCTTACTTTGTTCCTATTAACTCTTGACTGAGCTTCGCCCATTCCGCTGCCCATATTTTCCTCCCAAGATTGCGACATAAGATTAAAATTATTTAAGAAAATAAAACAAATGATAATGAATAATTTCATGGTTATTTTGTTTATTGTTTAATAATTTTTTGACTATGTATCAGTCTGTTATGCATTAGAATATTTATAGTATATAAACCATTTGGAATATTCATAATATCTACTTTTCCATCATTAATTGTAAAATTGACAATCTTACCTGTGATATCAATCAAAACAATATCCATCTCTGATCTTAACCCTTGGATGTTGTACAACCCATTGCCAATGGTTGGGCTTATTGCAAGTTTTTGTTCTTCTTGATAATTAACACTGATTATTTTTGAGTAAGTGAAATCACTATTAAAGTCGATTTGTTTTAACCTATAATAGTTGATCCCCAAACTTGGATTTTCATGAACGAAACTATAATATTTTAATTGATCTGATGAACCGCTACCAATCAACTCTCCAATTTTAGTGAAAGTCAGCCCATCCAAACTGTGTTCAATTTCAAATTTATTGTTTTTAATTTCAGTTGCAGTTTTCCAAAATAAATTTGTTTTATTTGTATTCAAGATGCCACTAAATTCTAATAAATCCACAGGTAACAATTGTTGGGCTTTTAAAATGACGTTTGTACTATTATATTCTATTGTAAACATCAATCCTGCAATAGATGGTATAGTTACAGTAGAAAATTCATCAATTCTAGAGCCACAAGTTATTATTTCAAATTCATCACCTACACTTGGAGTGAATGATCCCCAATTTACTGTTAAGGTTGAATTAGTCAATGTTATAGTATCAGAAACATTTAATTGATCATAATCTGTAATTGGAGTTGTACCAAAAATATCACATTTGTAATTGGTTGTTCCTATGGAAAGGTTTCCAGTAAAAGAAATTTTACCTGACTATTTCCCTGGAGCAATTATGCTATTCGAATTAAAGGTTTTAGTTCCTGTATGTGTAATTTCTCCATTTCCATTAATAATACCGTTATTTGTAAGTGTTCCAGCACCAGCAAAAATGCCATCTACTGTTAATTTTCCTGTTGTTTGATTGGTTAAAGTGGATAAAATTGAGCAACTTGAACTAGTTTGTATATTTATAGTTCCAGAATTATTAATACTTCCATCAAATAGATAGGTGTCATTATTCAATAATATAGTTCCTGTGGCATTATTTGTTATAGGAGTCAAACTTGAAGTAGTTTTTGATTCTACCAATCCAATTTCAATATTTCCGTTATTGTTAAAAGTACCATTGGAAAATTCTCGTCCAATTGCATTTTGTACTTTAGTATTTAATCCAATTTTAATAATTCCACTACTTGCATTTGTAAAAGTACTTCCAGTATAATTAAATAAAGCAGTTGAGAATGACCCTATATTAGAAACATTATCAATTTCTAATACGCTATTATTGGTGAAACTTCCACTAGACCCAATAGAAAGACCTGCTGAAATGGGGAAAATATTTCCCATTTTAATATTACCTGAATTAACTACTGTAGCAGATAAAAGATAAAAGGATGGGTAGTTTATTGAGTTATTAAGCTCTATTTCACCACCTGCATAATTCGTAAAAGTGATGGCTCCTTGTAAATTAATACAATTACCACTCACAAAACCATTATTGCCTATTTTTAAAGAACCGTAATTACTAAAAGTTCCACTTTCTGAATATAATCCCGAATAATTTACTTTATTAATTTCTATTAAACCAGTACTTTGATTGGTAAAGTTTCCTCTTAAATAGGTGCCATAAACATTTGTAAATTGATTCCCAATTTTAATCACCCCAAAATTTGTAGATACTGAACCAAGTAATGTATTTATTGTATTACCGTTTGAAGAAACATTATTTATTGTGATTAATCCATCTGAATTATTAACAAAAGTTCCATTTATTACAATTCCTGCATATACACTACTTAAATTACCTATTTCTATTGTCCCATTATTAGTTAAACTAAATTTTGAATCTAATGCAGCAAAACTACTAACTTTATTAATTCCCAAGGTTCCATTATTAATTATACTAGATGAATTTATACTATATAAGCCACTAATAATAGTATAAGAAGATCCAATATTTACATTTCCATTATTAGTTAATAAAGTTCCTGAGCCATCTAGTTTTATAGCATCTAATGAAGTATTAGTACAATTATTAATAATTAATCCACTGCTTTTTTTTAGTAAATCTCCGCCACTATTGCAATATATTCCACCTCCAATTGTATTTATACCCCTAAATTAATAGTTCCGTGATTGATTATTGATGAAGTGCCACCAGATATTGTGATAGCCCAATTGGATGTATTGGGAATATTTAATGCTCCATTTTCTTCAATAGTTAAAGTAGCATTTCCTGAAATGGTTAAACTCTTAATTGCAGCAGTGTAACCAGTAGGAATAATAACATTTGCTCCATTTAATATCACATCTTTTGATAATGTTGGAACCTGATTGGGCACCCAGTTATCTGCATCATTCCAATTTGTGGTACCTGCTCCTCCATCCCATGTAAATGTACCAGCAGCTTCAGCTTTGAGCTGCACGTTGTTAGTATTATAAACTAGGAAGAAAACCATTCCAGAAATTGAAGGAATAGTCACAGTCGCAAATTGCCCAATTCTATTTGTACAGGTTAATATATCAAATGTCTGACCATCTGTGGGAACAAATGACCCCCAATTAACGACTAATTTTGTATTTGAAATTGTAAAATCGCTTAGAGAGTTTAATTGATCATAATCTGTAATCGGATTTACTCCATTAATTTCACAATTATAAGTGGATGGTCCAGTATTGTTAGAATTATTAAAAGTTAACTTGCCAGGGCTATTGCCTGGTCCTAATGTACTTCCATTATTGAAAATGACTGTTCCATTAAAACTAAAAGTCCCATTACCTTTTATAGCACCTGAATAAACAATAGTACCAGATCCAGATATATCACCATTATTTATAAAAATTCCAGAGGAAGATAACGTTAAAGTTCCAGATAAAACATCAAAAATGCTTCCTGTAGTATTTGTAACTGTCCCATTAATTGTAAAAGGACAATTAGTTCTTATTAATTCATTATTAGTGAAATTGCTTCCATTAACAACACTATTATAGTATAAATACACTTCACCGTTATTCGAAAAAGTTGCTGACGAAGATTTATATATCCCACCTCCATATCCTATAGCACCAGATCCGATTTTCAAAATTCCTTGATTGTTAAAGGAACCTGAACCTATGTCTAATCCATAATAACCTTGTAGATTTTTAATTTCAATAAAGCCTGGACCATAATTATAAAAAGTGCCACTTGAATAAATTGCTTCTCCTTTAATTGTTGAAGTACTACTTCCAAGTAATATAGATCCATAATTATCAAAAATCGAATTATTATCAATTACTTCATAAGATGTATTTAAAGTTGAAGCATTTGTTGCAAGAATTGAACTACCATTATTATTTAAAAAAGTCCCAGAGTTTCTGATTAAATTATTCCCAAAAGCTCCCGAAAAAATTACCTCCCCATTATTTGTAAAATGGATTTACGTTGGGGTGATTACTTATATCAATTGATCGATAAATTGCAGGCGTACCTTCAATTGTTAATTTAATTCCTGGGTCAATTACAAAATCACCAATTATCAATTGGATTCCTTGGCAATACCCATCAATATTTAGAGTACACAAACCATTTCCAGCAATAAAAACCATATCATTTGCTGTTGGAACCCCACTTGGAGACCAATTTGAGGCTATGCTCCATTGGCCATTTGATGCCATAAAATATTTGTCAACTGCATAACAATTAAAGGTAATTGAAATTAGAAAAGTGAATAAGATGATTGACTTTAATTTGTTAAATTGTTTCATTTGTATTAATTTTTAAGTTAAATAATTATTTCCAAGTCCAGTAATTATCTAAGTATCTATCTTCAGGACTTTGATTGTGGACATAAATTGAAAAATTGGGAGTAGAAGCATTCTCTTTTAAAGGTTTTGATGTGACAACTTTTATTCTAAAACTTTCATATTTTGACATACTGCTTTTTTTGAATTTAATGTATCCAGCAGTAACATTAATATCTTTGTAAGTGCCTGTATTTGAGGATACTAAGCAGTGATTTGGTCCTCGATAACATTGATAAATACTTCCGCAGGCAAATGAACGATTGCCTCAATATTCTTTGCATCATTATTGCCAATAGTATCACAAAATATAGTTGCTGTTAATGTAAATTTATTTTGTGAAGAGTCGATTGAAACATTTCTAACCCCGACATTTGTTGCATTTTTTGAAACTGTACCCTTAGTCCCATTTAAATAGGGGAGATTTTTAAGAAAACAATTTTGGTTCTTTATGTTTTGGCTACAAGAGTAGAATGGAACGAAAATAATTAAAATTAATAATTGTAAAAAATAATTGTATTTCATAATATTTGGTTTTTATGATAAAAAATTAAAGACATTTTATATCACAAAATTCCAATCAAATCAGATTGAATTATATACAATTATAGTAGTAATATTAAAGAACATTTAACCGTCAATCAACCTCTGATAAAGATGTTTATTTGACTTGGAAGAGCAAGGTTAAATTTATAATACGTTGATTATTAGTATAATATAAAGATAGTTTTGATAATTTAATTAATGCTAAGAACATTGTTCTATTTCCCCAAAAAGTTTTGAATGTCTGATTTAGTTCCTTTTCCTAAAAATCTTTTCAAAACTACTCCTTTAGAATCTACAATAAGATAGGTAGGATAACTTTGAACCTCTAAGATAGCTTTTATGTTTGCACCACTTTCAGTTTCTCCATCCACTTTAAATGGAATATAATTTTCATTGATTAGTTTATCTATAGTAGGATCCCTAAAAACGGTTTGATCCATTTCCCGACAGGGAGCACACCAGCTTGCATAGAAATCGACAAAAACAGGCTTTTTTGCTTTTTCTGCAATTGCCAATACATCCATCATACTCGTTTCATGAACAAATTGGATATCATTTGAAACAGTTTCTTCTTTAGGTTCAATAGCCTTTTTTACTGTACAACTTATTAGCAACAAAAAACTTATAAATAATAAAAACCTCATGTATTTTTCTTTAAATCAATTAAATATACATAACGTAAAAATACACCCAATGCCATAATCACACTGATGATAAAACCAGTAAGCCCATCTAAAAAACCGAGTTTCAGGAAAAAATGTTGGATAAAACGGTAAAGTGGTTTGAAAAACAGTTGAAAAATCCCTACCGATTTTGTTTTGGCAGCATGGTCTTTTGCAGACCAAAGGGCATATCTGTCCATTTTGGCTAAAAAATGGTGCATGGATTTATAGGTATAATGATCCAACTTTTCAGCAATCATTCCAACCTTCAATCCTTGGGTTATAATTTCTTCATGAACTTGTTTGTCGTTGTATTTTCCTTTCTCTTTTCTAATCAAACGAATCACCTTGTCATTCTGCCAGCCGCTATAGTTTATTTTTTTGCCTAAAAAATAATTTTGACGGGCAATCCAAAATAAATCTTCATTTATAGTTGATTGGTTAAGAATAGATTGTATTTTATTTTGCAAAGCCATTGAAACCCTTTCATCAGCATCTAATATTAAAACCCATTCGTTTTTTACTTGCTCTATAGCCCAGTTTTTCTGATCAGAAGGACCAATATATTCCCTCTGCAATATAATTGCGTTCTTGTTTTTAGCAATTTCGACTGTCGAATCGCTACTAAAACTATCCACTACGATAATTTCATTTGCCCAACTTACAGAATCAATGCAAGCTGCGATATTTTCTGCCTCATTATGGGTAGTGATGATTACTGAAATTGGATGCAAAGTTTTCATAAAAATATTTCTACGTAAATTTGGGAATAATTGCCGAACCTAAACTACTTTTGAGCATAAATTTTTGGAATATGTCATTTGATATCGAAGGAAAACTAATTAAAAAATACGACACAGAAAGTAAATCACCTACTTTTCAGACTAGAGAATTCGTAATTGAGGTAAATGCAGGAAATTATCCTGAGTTTGTGAAATTTCAACTTACTCAAGATCGTTGTGCAATTATAGAAAATCACAATGAAGGGGATCGTATCAGAGTGCATTTTGATTTGAGGGGCAGAGAATGGCAAGGGAAATACTTTACCAACTTGAATGCATGGAAAGTGGAAGGGCAATCAGCGGCTCCACCAGCGGCAAAATCAAATGCTGGAGCATCTTTCTCTGACTTTCCAACTGTTGATAACGAACCAGTCATCAATATGGATATGAATGATGATTTACCGTTTTAAATACTTGATTTTTGTATTCGTTTTATTTATAAAAACGGATGTGGGGGCTCAGTCACTTGTCGCCCTGAGTTCCAAATACAATGACGATTTTAACAATTGGTACATCTATACGGATAGTACCAAACTAGTGGGTGAGCTCAATACCCGTTGGCCCCAAAAACAGGATTTTGCCGAGTGGGATTATCGTATCGGTGAAGTTACAGGAATGATTCGACAAAAATGGCCTGGTGAGCCTTTCCAATGGGATGTGAGAGGCGACAACGAAATCATTACCATTCAATCAGTGTACCCAAGAGACTATTCGGAATGGAGAATAACTTATAAAGATAAATCCTATCAAATAAAGCCGACCTACGGCAACCAATGGGATGAGTGGCAGTTGGTGGGTAAAAATGGTAGCTACCATGTTTTTACCACAAAAGAATTAGACCCAAGAGACTGGGATATAGAAGATGGCTTACCTGATGAAAATATTCATGTTCGGATGGCGTTGGCTTTTATAGTGGTGTATTGTGGGATTGTTAGTAATATGTAGAGAAATGCCTATATTTGTAAAAGATTACAAATAATAATAAATGAAATTTACTAAAATTGAAATCAAAGATTTTCAACAATTCAAAGATTTTGAATTAGATCTTACATATCCAGTTGGTCACCCAAAAGCAGGTCAACCTTTAGAGAAAGTTTGCTTCATTGGACAGAGTGGAACTGGTAAAACTACATTGTTGGAATTATTAAAATCTGCAACAAGTGGAAATCCAAATAATTATAATCAGAATTGAAAATAAAAACGATATAATCTTTACACAAATTCAATAAAGATAATTTATTTTATAATTCTATTTCAATTACAAATTTATTAAATAGTAAATTTACAAGCCAATTTATATTTTACCATTTCCATATTGTTTCAATAAAAGATGAATTTATTTATTTTAATGAAAATAGTTTGAATTAATTTATTTCCCTGCAAATTTTTATAGTACTTCAAAAAACGAAATATGATGTCATTTTATTTAAAGAAAGTAACTTATTTATAGATTTTGGATTTTGATGTAAAATTGTTTTAACTTATATAAATTGATATTCAAAAATATCAAGAATAAAATAATTTATTGAAATAAACTTTCTTAGCATCAGAAACCCTAGATATGAATAAAATTCAGCAAGTAGTTAATGAATTTGCAGATTGGAAAAAAAATAACCCTAGCCCAATTGATGATTTAGCTGACAAGTGTTTAGATAATATTTTAAATAGATTTGCTTTAAGGGTAAGAAGAGAAGTATCATTTGAAAAAAAAGAGGATATAGGTTTTGTAAAAATTGAAACATTTGATGGAATAGAAGTACCAATAGCATTATCTAGTACTGGAACAAAGCAAATACTTTTGACAGCTTCTCCTTTATATTTATTGAAACCGAATAGTGCTATAATTTTATTTTGACGAACCTGAAAATTCGCTATTTCCTGATATTCAAAGACTTATTGTGGATTATTATACTTCTTTTACGAATGATTGCCAATTTTTTTATGCAACACATTCTCCAATTATAGCATCTAGCTTTGACCCTGCTGAACGGTTTATATTATATTTTGATGAAACAGGAAAAGTAAAAGCTAAAAGAGGTGTTGCACCAAAAGGGGATGATTCAAATGATTTATTAACTAAGGATTTTGGTTTAAATACAAATTTGGGAATTGAAGGTGAAATTCAATTTCAAGAATTTATTAGTTTAAAAGAAAAAATTAGGAAAGAGACAGACAATAATGAAAAAGCTGTACTAATAAATAAATATATGACTATTGGGAAAGCTTATAATTTTGGATATGACCTTAAAGTAATGGAAGATGAAGCGAATTATCAAAAGCACCAATAGTAGAATTTTAGTAGAAAATTTAAGATATATAAGAGGTAATTCAATTAATAATGCACTAATTCGTCAGATTTTAATTGAAGAACAACAAGGATTTTGTGCTTATACCGAATCAAGAATAGAAAGTACAGATGCTATTGATATCGAACATTTTAACGAAAAATTGAAATATATTCCTGAGGATAATTATGAGAATTGGTATGCAGTTGGGCATAAATGGAATAATAAATATAAAAAATCTTATTGTTTACCCATAATAAATCCACATGACGATGATGTTGAATCAAGGATTTGGTACGATATACCTACTGGAATTTATATGTATGACTCAGAAGATATAGCTGCTAAAAATTTAGTTGATATAATTGGTTTGAATGACGGCAATTTACCTAAAGCAAGAATTGATCATATACAACTTATAAATGTTTTGTTCAATGAATCTGGTTTAAACGAAATTAATGAATGGCTTAAGTATCCTGAATGCAAACAACAATTAATAGAATTTAGAAGAGCAATGGAAACAGCTTTTAATATTGATCTAACAACAGTTTTCTAAACTAACACCCCTAATACCAAAGTTTTATCATCCGTTTCGTAGCTCAATTTTGTGTTTCCATTGGTAAGGAAGGTTTCCCAAAGGGTGTTAACGGCATCTTGAGGGGTGTTTGATTCGGATAACGATTTTAATGCAGCTATGTTTGGGTTGAAAAAGGGGAAATGGAAGATTGGGGTCACTGTATTTTTCAGAAACCTCATCGTAAAGATTACATAGAAAGCTTGCTTTCTCACAGCCATCAGATAACAAACAAAATGCATGGATCGCAGCTTGAATACAATTGGTTTCTATATAAATTTCAGGGTTTTCCCATATTGAGGAAGTAACAAATACGGTTTCATTGGCTTCGGCTCCATGGAATGGTGTCATAAATGATTTCCAATCTCCGTCAGCATCCATATAGCCGCCTCTGCCATCCCCAATGTGGAATGTCAATAGCTTTTCTGGTGTGACTATAGCTGCGATTACGGTGCAAGACAAATTTTTATAATCGTATTTTTCACTTTCTGCAAATGCAGCTAGAGCTACCTGTGTCGTTTTTATCAAATCATATACAAATACCTTCCAATCTGTATCTTTTTGATTTTCAATAAAATGCTCCGTTTTTGCAACATGTATTAATTGTGTTCCAATAAAATTGGACACCCATTCAGCACCTATTTCGGAATGAGGGCAAGAGCCAGCTCCATCACAAACTACTGCAATGATATTCGATTCATTTTCATGGATGAAATGTGCATCCTGACAGGGCAATCCCTCCTTAACATGTGAATTGCCCAGCACAGATGCATAAGCTAACTGCCATTTTTGAGCCATTATACTTGTATTTGTGTCCAACCACTTACTGGTGGCAAAGAAAGGGTATCTCCTTCTTTCGATTTGGTGATTATTCCTATACTATTGCTCAACCATTTGAAAAATTCCGAAAATTTGTAGCCGTCCAAAGGCAATGGGGGAGTGCTAGGAGGACAGACTTGAGCCAATTTTGCATGATTGTAACCTCTAACGCCCAAAGCATAAAAAGAAAATTTCTTGGCTGCCACACTCCTTTGCAATTCATCCGACAACCCAGATAAATCTTGATCAGAATCTGGCTCACCATCGGTGATTAAGACGATCATTGGTCGATAATAATTTTGCCCAGTTTCTCTATACCACTGTTTCCTTTCCTCCACTTTGAACATAGCTGTCCGAACTGCATCTACCAATTTTGTAGTGCCAGAGGCACTCAAACGAGGCATTTCCAAATTTTGTAGCAAGGCAGGTTCACGAAGTACTTGAGTGGTGCTATTGAATGAAACAATGCTCACTTCCAATCTTTGGGATGCCACAAAATCCATGGCTACTTCTTGATGAAAATCTTGTAATCCCTTGTTAAGTTCTAAGATGGGCTCTCCGTCCATGGATCCTGAGGTGTCTAACACCAAGACACAAAGACATTTTTGTTCGTAGTTTTCGGGTGATTCGCCTTTAAACATAGTTTAAAAAGATTATTTTGGTTATTTGAATTCAAAAACAATTGGTTATTTTGAGAAAATGAGCAACTGATAATTTTTTAGTTTAGTTCCATAAAGATATAGAAAAAAATGAATTGGTAGCTAAAATGTAAACCAATTGACATAACGCAATTTTTTATTTATAACTATTATTATTTTGATTAAATTGTGTTAAGAAAACTAAATATATAAAATGAAAAGACATAAGATATTATATTTTATAACTTTAATTCTACTAGTAATAAATATTGTAAATGCAAGTGAGGATTTACCATTAGTACAAATTTTAAATAAAACGCCAGAGGATTCGATAAGAGTAATTAGCTATAAAATGGAGTTGAATTTCTCCAGCAATCAAATGTTTAAAATCACAACTATAAATTTATGTAATTTATCAAATCGAGAAATAAATTGTTTATTGGCACTCCAATTATCTGAAAATGAGTATGTTTATGATATTGCAATTGAAATAGATTCTTTATTGAGGCATGGAATAATTTTTGAAAACAACCAAAGTTATAATTTATATGAAAAATATTATGATAATAATGAAATAGTGCAAAAAATTGATGGAAGTTTAAAAAATATATACCAATTGCCCATTAAAGATTTTAAAGGTAATAGTTATAAGAAAATTCAAATTAAGTCTAAAAAAAATCTTCCATTAATTGATAACAAATTCAAATATTTCCTTGAATTGAAATACAGTACAATTTGTGATACATTCCAATTTATTGTAAAATCGTCTGATAAGCCTGTAAAAGCAATTTATAAATTAAATAATCAAGAGAAAATATTAGTATCAAATGATGAAAAGATATTTGATAAAAATAATATTATGAATTTTTCAGTAGAGGCTGAAGTAAATTTTGATTCTAGGATGTATTTTAATGTAGAGGATAATAAAAAATATTTCCACATTATTGATACTAATAAAATAGAGAAAAGACCAAAAGTATTACCCAGAAAATTGTGTATATATTGGGATGTTTCAGCATCAAATTTGTCTGTAAATACTAACCGAATTATAGAAATTATTGAAAAATATATCAGAAAAATTGGAAGAGTAACTGTATTTTTTCAACTTTTAATGATTTTAAAATTTCAAAAAAACGTTTTAGAATAAAAGATGGAAACTGTAATGATTTGGAAAATATATTCTTCAGTTGGATTATTTTGGCATCAGTAGATTTGATAATCTAAAGTTCAATGAACAGCATATTGATGAATATATATTAGTTACTGATGGTAAATTGAATTTTGGAAATGTCCCACAAATTAATTCTAATAAAAAAGTTTATTGTATTTCAAATAATAGCGGGAACGTAAGATTTTTAAAAGAAATATGTAAAAAGTCTAATTCTCAATTTATTGATTGTGAAGGTGATATGAATATTTTGTTAAATAAATTATTATATGAAACTTCAAGATATAATATAGATTGTCAGAATTGTGATTTTATTATTGAAAATACTAATGACCAATATAATACCATCTCTGGATTTGTTGAAAACACTAATGAAATCAATCTAGAATATGGTTTTAAAGATAATAAAAAGTATAAAAAATTCAGATTTGAAAAAGCCATTCTTTCTAATGAAATAACTAGAAATTGGGGCGAAAAATTAATTAATAAATTGAACAATAATAGTCTGTTATATAGAGATTCAATAATAAAGATTTCAAAAAAATGGAGCATTCCATCAGACTTTACGAATTTGATAATTTTATATGATTTATATGATTATTACTATTTTGATGTACCTATTCCAACAGATTTATATTTGAGATATAAAAATATTTTGAAAAGTAGAAATATTCAATGTTATGATTATTATCATGATAAAGATATTAATGAAAAAATTAAGTGGTAAGTATTATGAATTACAACCATATAAAGAATGGTGGAATTCTGATTTTAAAGATCAAACTGAATATTATAACAGATTTTATAATAATGATTTTGAAAAATCCAATTCTGTAATTAAATTTTCAAATTTGAAAGATAAATTACAAGAAAGTATATTATCTAATAGTACTAAAGTTTCAGGCATTGTTTCAAGTAATAATGATGGATTGATTGGTGGAAGTATTAATTTATATAAAGAAGGTAATTTCTATAAAGGAGTTATTTCTGATTTGTATGGAAAATTTGAAATTGATATTGATGAAGGAAATTACGAAATGGAAGTTAACTATAATGGATATAAAACGTTGATAATAAAAGATATAAAAATTTTACCTCAAAAAAACTATTGGCTAAATCTCGAATTGGTTGAAAATTATTTTGATGGCGGATTTAAGTATAAATTACTATAGCTATAGAAGATTTAAATGTGAATACTTTAAACAAGAAAAATGTAAAGTGACGATTCCAGAAATAATAAATGATAGTTTGTTAAAAAAATTAGACAGAAATAATGATTATGATAAAAATTTATTGAAAGATCGAAAACTTTTAAAATCAAATAGTATTGAAAGGATAATTTTTGAAGCTGATTCCCTATTTAATAATGGAAATAAAGAATTAGCTGCCAGTAAAATTAATTCATTAGTTGACCTAAATGACCAAACTCCGGAACTGATAAAAATGCAGCTTATAAGTTGGAGTCCTATAAAATGTATCGCAAAGCAGAGGAAATCTATAAGTATATTCTAAAAATAAACCCAAGTAACATCAATTCTTATTTAGATGTTGCAAATATTTTAATTGACCAAAAGAAATATAATGAATCATATGAAGTGCTTAAAAAAGGTTTAGATATTATTGAAAATACAAATTTTCAAATTAAAGACTTGAATATAATTATTAAAAAAATTAATTATTTATTTGGTAATCAGCTTGTTAAATATAATTCAAGCAATATCAAAAACATTACAAATTTATATTTGGATCAAAAAATTGACATTTCTTGGAATAACCCATATGTGAAATTTAGATTAAACATTAACAAAATAAATGAAAATAGTAGTAAAGATAAAGAGAATTTCTTTTTGTATTTTAATCGTTTTAGTTATTATAGTATCATAGAGTTAGAATCAAAAATACCAATGAAAGGTAATTATTCATTGGAATTATTAAGAACAGATATGAATTATTTGGATCAAATTTTTTTAAGGATATACAAATATAAAAATTTTGGAAAACCAAATCAGACTAAGGAGGTTCAAGTAGTTAAATTAGACAAATACGATTTTAGAATGGATTTTGAAATTAAATAAATTGGGAAAACCTTAACTTTTCAAAAAAAATGTGTTTTATTATAGAATCGTAAGTTACTTTTGCAAAAACAAAATTAAATATGCCGATATTTCACCGTGAAGGAAATTTTATTATTTCTTTGAGTCTGATTATCATTCCAGTTATATTGGTTTTAAATTATCTTTTATTACCTATAATTCTTCCTTTTGTTGCTATTCTGCTTTTAGTGTTGCTCATCTTGATTTTGCAATTTTTTCGCAACCCGACTAGAACTGTAGAAAATGTGGACAATAATTTGGTGTATGCACCAGCTGATGGCAAAGTGGTTGTGATAGAAGAAACTGCTGAAAATGAATATTTTAAGGATAAGAGATTGCAGGTTTCTGTCTTCATGTCCCCACTAAATGTGCATGTCAATCGAAATGGAATTGGGGGATTGGTTAAGTATTATCGCTACCATCCTGGAAAATATTTGGTGGCATGGCATCCAAAATCCTCTACTGAAAATGAAAGAACGACTGTCGTCATTGATAATGGCAAAAAAGAAGTGCTATTCAGACAAATTGCAGGAGCTTTAGCCAAAAGAATCATTAATTACTTGAAAGAAGGACAAACAGTCCAGCAAGGATCTGAAATGGGATTTATTCGATTTGGCTCCAGAGTCGATATTTATCTACCAATCGATGCTAAAGTTAAGGTTTCCATTGGTGATATTGTTAAAGGAAATCAGACTGTTATTGCAGATATCAACTAGTTTAATAATCAATATTATGGAAAATATTACGAACCTTCAGAAAAAAGTCGATTTCTATAAAGAAGTGCTTAATAATACTAAAAACAATAGAATTACTTGGCAGCAATCTTTGAAAAAGGAGCTAACTGATTTATTGAAAATATATGGTGATGCCACAAAATTAGATTATAAATTAGAATTCAAATCGACTTTAGAAAATTTAGAAGCAGTAATATTTTCACTTGGTGCAGAATTTTCAGGTATCGAAGAAGAGGTTTCTGGTGAAATTTCAAGACCATTAATCAAACACAATGGTTCATTAATCTACCAACAATTATTTAATGGAAAAATAATGGTGGCTTACAATTTGCCATTTATTGAAAAATATGGTGAACAATCTCCTCTTCGCCCAATCGCTATTTACCGTCCCGAGGAGCTAAAAGAAGCATATATCCTTCGGCATTTGGAAACTTTTGTGGAAGAAGTTGCCAAATGGGAAGATTATGACGATGATAAGCCAGAACCAAACCAAGGAATTGGTTTTAAAATGAATTTGGGTCCCAAATAGTTTAAATCAAAATCAATCCTAACCGAAGTTTTCCATAGGAAATTTCCCCATTAAGCCGCTCAAATAATGGCTTCATCTCATTCGGATTGTCACTGGATTGGAAAGCTTCTCTGATTCTTTCCAATTCACCTTTACTGATAAATTTATAATAATCTATAGGTTCTTTTTGTTGAATCCAATAGGCAATATGGGCATAAATTGTCGTTTCACTGAGATTTCTTTCTGCAGCAATATCTGAAACATCATACCCTTTTTTCAATAAATCCAAAGTCTGCACATATGTTGCGCCCCTAACTTTCCCACCTTCATTGCTATTTTCAATTACTTTTGATCGTATCAATTCTAGAATTGGTGCACCATATAATTGTACTTTTCTTTCCCCAAAACCATGCACATTTTCCAAGTCGTGGTCAGTCAGTGGTTTCTTTTTCGCCAAATCCTCCAAAGTAGCATCGGTGAAGACAATATAGGGTGGTATCCCTTTCGATTGGGCTAATTCCTTTCTCAATTGACGTAGCAATTCGGTTAACTCGTCTCCTAAAATAGTAGATTTCGTAACAGCCACAATTTTTGGTTTTGTTTCTTTCAAATTTTGCGGTTCAAAATGAGATAACTTACATTTTTGTCCATCAAAAAGAATTTTCTTGCTTGCCTCCGTCATTTCCAATGCATAATTTTTATCATATGCTATTTCAATCAAACCGATGTGAATCATTTGTTGCAAATAATTTTGCCAAGCAGCTTGACTCAAATCCCTCCCAGCACCATATGTTTTTATTTTATCATATCCTTTTTCTAAAATGTCATGACGGGCTGAGCCTCTCAAAATGCCAATTAACATATCTAATCCAACTGTTTGGTTGGTTCTAGCTATGGCAGAAAGTGCTTTCTGGACGATGACGGTTCCATCAAAATATTTGGGCGGATGTTTGCAGACATCACAATTACCACAATTTGTATGGTCGGTTTGTTCACTAAAGTAATTGAGCAAAATTGCCCTTCTGCAATTGGTCGCCTCAGCATAATGTTGCATTTGCTCCAATTTTGCTAACTGAACTTCTTCATTCGATTTTTCCCCATCAGTGAGCATTTCTCGAATAATACGGACATCTTGGAAGGAGTAAAAAAGCAAGGCTTCAGCTTTGGTGCCATCCCTACCAGATCGACCAATCTCTTGATAATAGCTCTCCAAATTTTTGGGGAGATTATAATGGATCACCCATCGGACATTCGATTTGTCGATGCCCATTCCAAAAGCAATGGTGGCACAGATTACTTGAATATTGTCATTCAAAAATTCATCTTGCACCTTATTTTTTTCTTCAGCAGAAAGCATCGCATGATAAAAAGCTGCTTTTATTTTAAACTGCTTCAGTTTGTTTGCAATATCCTCAGTTGATTTTCTACTCAAACAATAAATAATGCCTGCTTTGTCTTTCCTGTTTTTGATGAATTCTACAATTTGCTCAATTCTCTTTTGCCCTGGTCGGACCATCAACTCAATATTGGGACGGTCGAATGAGGCAATAAATATTTCTGGGTCATCCAGATTAAGGTTATGAACGATATCTTTTCTAGTTAATTTGTCGGCAGTAGCCGTCAGTGCCATCACAGGGATATTGGGGAAAGTGGATTTGATGATACTCAATTGCTGATACTCAGGCCTGAAATCATGCCCCCATGACGAAATACAATGTGCTTCGTCAATGGCAAATAAATCAATCGTAACCCGCCTAAGCATCGCAATAAATGAAGGTTGCATCATTTTTTCTGGAGAAACATATATCAATTGATATTTACCATCTGAAAAATTGGTCTCTACTTCATATTGCTCTGAAGAAGATTGGGAGCTATTCATGTATGCAGCAGAAATGCCATTACTTTTGAGGCTTTCCACTTGATCTCTCATTAATGAAATTAGCGGTGAAATCACAACAGTTGTATTGCCCATACATATCGCTGGAATCTGGTAACACATTGACTTTCCACCACCAGTTGGCATTAAAACCAAAACATCTTTTTTGTCGAAAGTAGCTTGAATGATTGCTTCCTGCATGGGTCGAAAGCGATCATACCCAAATTTGGATTTTAGTGCTTTTTTGGCAATATCTATTGTCATAATTATTTTTTATTCACTTTTTTTACATAAAATCTACATCTATTGCATAAGGGTATTCCATCAGATAAGTCAAAGCTTTTTCGATTTCAAATCCTTGAAATACAACACTATAGAGCATTTGTATAATGGGCACATGCAATTTATATTCTTTTGATATATGTCTTGCAATTTTTAAAGTTCGCACCCCTTCAGGTTTTTCAGGCATCGTTTCCAAAATCGTTTCTATGGCTTCTCCTTTCCCAATTCTATATCCAAAGGTGAAATTTCTACTATTCGTACTGGTGGCAGTTGCAATCAAATCAGCGATACCTGCTGTACCTAAAAAGGCTTTGCTACTTAATGCACCCATTGATTTTCCCAAATGGATCATCTCTGTCAATCCTCTATTAATGAGCATGGCTTGGATATTTTTTCCCATTCCATTCCCAGCCAAGATTCCAGAGGCAATGGCAATGATATTTTTCAAAGCACCTGCTAACTCAGCTCCTAAAATTTCGTATGTCCCAAAAACATGAAACTTTTTACTTTGTAAAACTTGTTGCCCAATATCTGTCACTTCTCTAAAACGGCTTCCAATAACAGATGCAGTGGGTTGACCTGCAATAATTTCTGCTGACAGATTGGGTCCTGAAAGGCAACCTACTCTTACTACCACACTTTCTTGCAAAATAACTTCACTCATTGTGTGGACATTCCTCCTTGAAATATGGATATTTTTTGCATCAATATCGGCTACATCGGTAATATCAAAACCTTTTGTGCCATGAATAAGTATATGTGATGGTTTGAGAAAGGGTGCTAAATCTTTCATCATTGCCCTGAAATTCACAGATGGAACAACAGGAAAAATCAAATTACAAGATTTTGCAATTTCTTCCATTTCCATCGTTGCCCTCACTTTATCAGATAGGGGTGTATTGAAATAAAAATGGTTTTTATTGATAGCTTCAGCTATTTCATTTTTTCGAGTAAAAACCAATACATTCGTATTATAAGATAAAAGACTAGCTACTGCCATTCCAAAACTCCCAGACCCTACAATACCCACTGTTTTTATCGAATTCGAATCCATAACAATTGTTTTAACAAAAGTCGGTTCTATTTTTTAAAAAACAAAAGGAATTGGGGAATTTGTTGAAGAGGATAAAGGTGTTTATTTGTTGATCCGAGTTGGCTTGGAAAGGATTTATTTGTTGATGTGTACATTTGTTGATCCCGATAATTCGGGAGTGAGGTGTGAAGTTAGTTGTAGCGGATGAAATTGTGGAGTTGTTGAGGTGATAAAGTGGTATATTACTTAGTTCCGAAAATTCGGAACGGAAGTTGATTTGTTAGATTCAAATGAGTATTTGATTCTATATAAATTTATAGAAATACTTTTTTTGCTTTTATCAATAAAATTTCCACCTAAATAACACAATATCAAATATTTACCCAATCAAAAATCTA
Organism: Saprospiraceae bacterium; assembly: GCA_016710625.1. Lineage (GTDB taxonomy): Bacteria > Bacteroidota > Bacteroidia > Chitinophagales > Saprospiraceae > JADJVK01. Next base: position 117,679 of record JADJVK010000008.1, on the reverse strand, counting down.
TCTATTCTTTTTAAAAAACTCATGGATATTGAATCCCAAACTTAAATAGACATTTGAATTATTGAAATTATAGAGACTAGGATCTTTGAAATAGGCTCTTGTTAACCCCCAAGTGACATACACTTTTTTGAAGTCTAAACCTAGATTTATTGACATTTCTGGGTAAAAGAAATTGGATTTTTCTTCGATATTCACAATTTTACTTATCTCTTCCGATTGAATGGAGCCGTTAGTTACGCTACCATTTAAATAGGATAAATAATTAATTCGCAACCCAAATCCTAGCTTAAATTTTTGAACCAAATAGCTCGTAGAAAAGGTGAAATAAGTTTTTTGAAATTTCAAATGACTGTTGATTTTACCAATCGTATCATAGGTGTTATAGACATTTCCAAAGGAGGTTCCCACAAATCCTGAAAGAGACAACTCTTCTCTTTTGCTCGGATCCAAATTGGTCGGAATTATATTTTTTGGCAAATAACCACCAATAGCAATATCGTAAATTTTGCCATTATTTGTTCCAGCATCTCCAGAGGCATACCCATAAAAATAATTTCCTTGAACCGCTAAATATTTTATAGGAGAGTAGGTCGCTGATGCCTCAAAAGCATTAAAATCGCTACTTTGACCAACTGGAAATACAGCATTTGCTTTCACTTCCAAATTGTTTTTTCCCATCAAATGTGGCGTAGTTACCGTATTTGGTGCATAATAAGTATGGGAACAACTTGCAAAAAATAATATGCTAATAGCAAAAAGGAAAAAATGGTTTTTCATGTTAATATTGTATTGATTAATTGATGGATAAATATAAAACAAAAGGAACATAATGTGGGAATATTATGCTCCTTTTGAATAAAATTTAAATCATTTTTATTTTTTGAAAGGATCATCAAATCTTTTATCCAAAGGCAATTGAAAATCTTCTAAAGTGGATAAAAATGCGATCAAATCTACTTTATCTTGTGCTGTAAGGGTGATTTTTTTAACTGTATTATTCGTACCCTTAAATTCATAACTTAAATTATCATTGTACTTCATATTTGTAGAGTAGTGCTCTAAAACTTCTTCCAAAGTATTAAAACGACCATCATGCATATAAGGTGCAGATCTGGTGATATTTCTCAAAGTTGGAACTTTGAACATACCGTATTCTTCTTTTTTTTGTGTCACTCCACCTACTCCTTTATCGGAAGGGTTATTTCCTTCCAATCCATTATTTGCCATTAATTTTTGTGGAGCAGCAAAAGTAGCTCCATGGCAAGAGCCACATTTATCTATATATAATCGCTTTCCATTATTTTCACTTTGAGTAAAGCTTGCATAATTTTGTCTGTAATCAAATCCCCAATTGTATTCACCAGCGATTTTATCTGTTTCAATATCAAATCTAGATTTGTGAGAGCCTAATGCATTTACAAAATTGGCTACTGCGTCCAAAATTCTATCTTGAGTTACCTCAGTATTTCCGAAAGCAGCATTAAACAATGGTTTGTAATACTCTTGAGCTTTCACTTGATCTACCACTTCGTGCATTTGCATTCCCATTTCATTAGGATTGGTTAATGAACCAGTTGATTGTAGTGCAACTGTTCCAGCTCTGTTATCCCAAAAGAATGGAACAGCGCCAAATCCATTAATATCTGTGCCATAATAAGCAGAGAAATTCAAAACGGAAGCTAATGCGATAGAGTTTCTAGTTGTTGCTCTATCCGTAATTCCTTTGCTGAAAGCAACATTATCGCCAAAAGCTTTGTTTGGAGCATGGCAACTTCCACAAGAAATTTTGCCATCTTTAGATAATTTTGAATCCCAGAAAAGGACTCTACCTAAAACAGCTTTGTTGTCATCTACTTTTCTTGCTGATAAGCCTCTACCTGTGATGTGTTTAGGTAAAACTACTTCATAGGAAGCAGGGCTATCATTCAAATTTAGATGTTTTGAAATTAGATCATAGGCAGGAGCACCATCTACAGTATAATAATTATATGTAAAATCTGCTTTCTTATTACAAGAAGTAGCTAAAACTACTAAAAGTAATGAACCAAGGACTAATTGGTTTAATGACTTCATAAAATAAAAGTTTATTGGTTATTGAAAATTTTTACCAAAAATATAATAAATAAACGATAGAAATCAGAAATTGTCATCAATTAGTAAAATTTTAACAATTTTTTTCATTTAACTTTTTGATAACGATTAATTTGCACAAAGATACAGGAGAAAACAATATGATTTTTTGCGATTTTCAATAAAGACATATATTTATTTTGCTAATATTAGGAAAAGGTTGATTTACATTAAGCTCATTTTATTAATTATTGAATTTAGTTAATGAATTCCAATAATAAATTATAGATTCATTCAATCCATTGTGCAACTTTAAATTCTACATTATTGACTTTATTATTCAAATCAAAATTAAAATATATTTTTCTTAATGAATAATATGTATCACAATCATCACCTTTATTGGTAAAGAAATACTCAAAATCATTTCTATCATTTCTATTATACATTCCAAATAAATTTATTATTTGTAAACTATCCATCCCAATAAAACAATTTTTGTTTTTGATTATCTTTTTTACCAACTTTTCATTGTAGTAATAGCATTTGCATGTATCACTTATCGCCCATTCCTTTTTGATTTTTTGCATTAATTTATTGCAAGATTCAGTTCCTGTCGTATCATAGGTTCCATTGATAGTGTGATATCCTTTTGGGATGGATTGGCAGGAAAGGAGGAAAAGAAGGCAAGAAAATAGGATTAATTGAGTAAGTTTTTTTATTTTATACAATTATTTCAGGATTGACTTATTGTCGAAAAATTAAATTACAAGTCGTTACTACCGTATCAGTCTTCAGTGAATGCCACTCCAAATCGATATCCCAATAACTTTTGTTGATAAATTTCCCAGTAACTACCGGGTATAATTTATTATTTGGATATATATCACAAAACTGATTATAACCAATACAGTTGTTGAAATACTATCTCCTGAATCTAAAGAGAAGTATTTGCAATTAAATGTAGTAGAAAATGCTGATCCATAGGCATTTGTTCGTAATAAAACTAAACCATTATTCTGGTCAAGTGGAGGATTTTTTACAAATGCAATAGCCATAGTATCTAAACAAATACAAGGTGATGTACAGTAATAGAAACCATCCTTTTTAAGGTCTAAGCAACTATCGCCAACTTTTACTTTATTGGGTGGACATGTTTTACAACCTTCAGAACAATCATAATCTTCATACTTACAATTTGTAGTAGTCAATAGGATAAATAAGAAAATTATAGAGCAGCATAAGTGTTTCATAATAAGCTTTTTGTAGTATATTTTTTTCAAAAAACAAAAAGGGAAATACAATGAAGCAATTCCCTTTTGTAATAAAAGATATAAATATTAATTTTTGAATGGATCAGAAAATCTTTTGATTTTTGGCAAATCATGATCTTCCAATGTATTTAAAAAGGCAATTAAATCACTTTTTTGTTCAGTCGTAAAATTAAACTTTTTAGCTTGATTACCTGATTTCAATTCTAGAGATAAAGTTGGATTGTTTTTAATATTCGTACTATAATGATCGATTACTTCCTCCAAAGTCTTGAATCGACCATCGTGCATATATGGTGCTGATTTTGTGATGTTTCTTAAAGTAGGCACTTTGAAAAGCCCAATATCTGAATTTAATTTTGTGAAACCACCCACTCCAGGGTCTTTTGAACTATCCAATTCTAAACCATTATTTGCTTTTGTAAGCATTGGAGTGGCAAAATTTTGACCATGACAATTCGAACAAGAATTTATATAGATGAGTTTTCCACGATTCTCACTTGCAGTAAAGTCACTAAAATCCTTATCATAGTTATTGAGTAAATTGTTTGTTACCTGCTTATCCGCAGCAACATCAAATTTCGTAGAGTGAGATCCTAATGAGTTGATAAATTCTGTTATTGCACTCAATACTTTTTCCTCTGTGACAATTGTTTTTCCAAAAGCAGCTTCAAATAATGGCAAATAATATTCCTTTTGCTCCACTTGGTTTACAACGTCAGTCATGCTCATCCCCATTTCATTTGGGTTGGCAAGAGTTCCTTTTGCTTGCTCTGAAACAGATTTTGCTCTATTATCCCAAAAGAATGGCAGTCCACCAGATCCATTGATATCAGAGCCATAAGAACTAGAAAAATTCAAAACGGAACCTAATGCGATAGAGTTTCGAGTAGTTGCTCTGTCATAAATTCCTTTACTAAACGCTACATCATCTCCAAATGCTTTATTCGGATCGTGGCAGCTTCCACAAGATATTTTTCCATCTTTTGACAAATTTTTATCCCAAAACAAAACCCTACCGAGAACAGCAAGATTGTCATCAAGAGCTTTAGGAATGATCCCAAAATTGGTGAGATGTTTGGGTAATTCAACTTTATAAGATACCGGAGCTGTTTCTAAGTTTAGATATGGTGCTATTTTATCAAATGCTGGTGCACCATTTACAGTGTAATAATTATATTCAAATTCTGATTTTTTATTACAAGCTGAAAATAAAAATACAAAAATTAAACAGAAAACTGGGAATGAAATATAGGTTTTCATGAGCAAAAGTTTTTTTAAAATTATAATAAACAATAAATTATAAACGAATTTATTGTGAAAATGCTGTTAAAAAAAATATTTTAACATAATTATTTTTAAAAATAAACTTTTGTTCTCATTTTCCCAATTCTAAGCCATTGCCTCTCTTATTATTTTTCGAATAATTATAAAAATAGATGCTACCAATATGCCAATAAATAATCCTAAAACTCCATTTTTTAATTTAGATATTTTTTCTGGTTTGATAGGAGAGATCGGTAAATCAATGGACTGCAAAAATGGCCTTTTGTTGTTCAAGGCAAACTCAGCAACCTCTAAGTTTTTTACTGCTTCTCCATACATCAATGTGAGCATCTGAACGTCTCTATTGAGTCTTTTCTTCGGCAATTGGACTGTTTGTTCTTGCAAAAACAAGTTGTTGTCCTCAAATTTAGCCAATCCAGCTTCTTTGCCATAAAGCAGATATTTCAGCGAATCTACTTTGTTTTTGAGCATAGTAAAAGTTTCTTGCTCTTTCTGAACAGATTTAAGAATGTAAAATTCACTCAATTTATTGTACATAGTCTTCACCAACTCAATGGATAAATCCTCTGAAGTGGAATTGATACTAAAGGTCATTATGCCACTATTTTTATCAAAACCACTCGAAAACAATGCACCATTTGGCGAACTCACTAACATTCCATAAATATAAACTAAAGCATTATTTTCTTTTTTTCCAAATTTAGATACATCCGTATTGGTGAAAGAAAAATTATTGAGCAATGTATCTTTTGCCCAGTTTTTTTCAATAAGCTGATATTCTTTGATGATATGATTTGCTAGAAAATCATCCTTTCCATTCAATGTACATTTTGTAAAAAGTGCTTTTTCAACAATCTGTCTAGACCTTGATAGCTCTAGAATTTTGTCTAGACTATATTTTCCACCGCCACCGCCACCTAGACCAAGTGAGCCTAAAATACCGCTTACTGCACTAAACCCACCGCCAGTATCTTCATTTAGCATGAAAGTAAGATTCGCTTTGTAGGTTTTTGGTGTGGTAAAAGCTTTATATAAAAAATAGGAAAGAATAGGAATCGTTATCAAGATTACCCAAATCCAGTTTCTTAAAACTTCTTTAGCATATTCTTTTATTTTCAGAATAAGCTCTTTTAATGTAATTTCGTCGTCTTCGTACGGAGGCGTCAAATCAGTTTGGTTACTCATAAATATCTATATTTCAATTCCTTATTTATACGTCATAATTTAATATTGGTGATAACCAACGTTCTATTTCCACTACTGGCATTCCTTTTCTTTGGGCATAATTTTCGATTTGGTCTTTCCCAATTTGTCCCAATCCAAAATATTTGGAAGCAGGATTGGCAAAATACCATCCACTAACTGCCGCAGTAGGATACATGGCATAACTTTCTGTTAATTCCAAACCTATGGATTCTTTGACGTTCAAAAGCTGGAATAAGGTACTTTTTTCAGTGTGATCTGGGCAAGCTGGATAGCCTGGAGCTGGACGAATTCCTTTGTATTTCTCTTCTATAAGTGATTGATTATCTAGCTCTTCAGATTTGTCATATCCCCAATATTCTTTTCTAACTTTTTCGTGCAAACATTCCGTAAATGCTTCAGCCGATCTATCTGCCAATGCTTTCAGTAAAATTGCGCTATAATCGTCATGATTTTCTTCGAAATGAGTGATCCATTTTTCAATACCAATACCTGTTGTTACAGCAAAGCCTCCAATATAATCTTGTTTATTGCTCGTTTTTGGGGCAATAAAGTCTGCCAAAGAAAAATTAGGTTGACCAGGAGCTTTTTGATTTTGTTGTCTCAAGTGATGTAAATCGACAATCTTTTCCCCATTTTCATTGGTGAGTTCTATGTCATCTTGATGGCTATTGGCTGGATAAAATCCAATTACCGCTTTGGCTGTAAGCCACTTTTCTTCCACTATTCTATCAAGCATTTCTTTTGCATCGGCATATAATTTAGTTGCTTCATGACCAACGATTTCATCCTCAAGAATAGCTGGAAATTTGCCTGCCAACTCCCAACTTTGGAAGAATGGCGTCCAATCGATATATCGAACAATTTCTGATAATGGATAATTGTCAAAAATTTTGTTGCCGATAAAAGTTGGTTTTGTGGGTTCGAAATTTTCCCAATCAATTGGTGTTTTGTTGGCAAGTGCCTGTTTGTAGCCCAAATAATTTTTTGCAGACTGGCGATTTCCTCTGATCACTCTGAGTTGCTCATAGTCCTTTTTGAAATTGTCGATAAACTGGTCTTTTACGCCATTTTCTTTCGACAAAAGTGCTCCTGCAACGGAAACACAACGGCTGGCATCCAAAACGTGTACAACAGCACTTTTGTATTGGGTGTCAATTTTTACAGCAGTATGTGTTTTTGAAGTGGTAGCACCACCAATAAGCAGCGGAATTTTAAAACCTTGGCGTTCCATTTCTTTGGCTACATACACCATTTCGTCTAAGGAAGGAGTAATCAACCCACTCAATCCGATTATATCTACTTGATGTTCTCTAGCTGCTTTTAAAATTTTTTCGGCTGGAACCATCACTCCCAAATCAATGATTTGGTAATTATTACATCCCAAAACAACTCCCACAATATTTTTTCCAATGTCATGAACGTCGCCTTTCACTGTAGCTAATAAAATCCTTCCAGCACCTTTGTTATCAACTACAACCCCAGAAGTTTTCTTACTTTCCTGAATGAAAGGCTCTAAATAGGCAACCGATTTTTTCATTACCCTTGCACTTTTTACCACTTGTGGTAAAAACATTTTCCCACTTCCAAATAAATCGCCTACCACATTCATCCCATCCATCAAAGGACCTTCTATAACATTCAAAGGAGCTGGATATTTCAACCTAGCTTCCTCCGTATCTTCATCAATAAAATCTGTTATTCCTTTTACCAATGCATATTTCAATCGCTCTTCTACCGAATTATTTCGCCAAGCTAAATCTTTTTGGATAACTTTTCCAGCCCCTTTCACTCGGTCTGCAAATTCGGTCAGGGCTTCCGTTGCCTTTGGATTTTTATTGAAAAGGACATCTTCCACCAATTTCAACAATTCCTTATCTACTTCTTCATATACTTCAATCATGCCTGCATTCACAATTCCCATATCCATTCCTGCTTTTACAGCATGGTATAAAAATGCTGCATGCATCGCTTCTCTCACTTTGTCATTGCCTCTAAATGAAAAAGATATATTACTTACTCCTCCACTTATTTTTGCCCCAGGGCAAAGGCTTTTAATCTGTCTAGTTGCTTCGATGAAATTGATTGCATATTCATTATGTTCTTCTATTCCAGTGGCAATTGCGAAAATATTTGGATCAAAAATGATATCTACGGCATCAAAACCAGCTTTTTGTATCAATAAATCATAAGCTCTTTTGCAAATAGATACTTTTCTTTCAATCGTATCTGCCTGTCCATCTTCGTCAAAAGCCATCACCACAGCCGCTGCTCCGAACCGTTTTACAATAGTTGCTTCTCTTAAGAATTTTTCTTCCCCTTCTTTTAATGAAATAGAATTGACAATACATTTGCCTTGCAAACATTTTAATCCAGCTTCTATCACATGAAACTTGGAGGAGTCAATCATGACTGGGACTTTAGATATTTCCGGCTCAGAAGCGACTAAGTTCAAAAACTCAGCCATCACTTTTTCGGAATCCAGTAGTCCTTCATCCATATTGACATCGATCACTTGTGCCCCATTCTCGACTTGTTGTTGAGCAACAGAGAGGGCAGCAGCAAGATTTCCTTCTTTGATTAATTTTGCAAAAGCTTTAGATCCAGTAACATTTGTTCTTTCTCCAATATTAATAAAATTGGTTTCTTCTCTAATAATTAAAGGCTCTAAACCACTCAACATCGTATATTCGCTTTCTGGATTGGGAACTCTGGGCTGAATCGAAGCTACGTGTTTTGCGATTGCTACAATATGGTCGGGAGTAGTTCCACAACAGCCGCCAACAATATTCACAAAGCCACTTTTTGCAAAATCTTCCACTAATCCACACATTTGGTGAGGATGTTGGTCGTATTCTCCAAACTCATTGGGCAAGCCTGCATTTGGGTATGCACTGGTGTAACAGGAAGAAATTTTGGATAGTGCTTCTATATGTGGTCGCATTTCTGCAGCTCCTAAAGCACAATTTAATCCAACACTAAAGGGTTTTACGTGTTTTATTGAAATCCAAAAAGCTTCTACTGTTTGCCCAGATAGTGTTCTGCCACTGGCATCTGTGATTGTGCCAGAAATCATAATCGGCAATTTTTCTTTTTGCTGATCGTCAAAATATTTTTCTATAGCATAGATAGCAGCCTTGCAATTTAGGGTATCAAAAATGGTCTCTATCAATAAAATATCTACGCCACCATCGACCAATCCAGATACTTGCTCATAGTAAGCTTCCATCACTTCATCGAAAGTGGCAGAGCGAAAACCAGGATTGTTTACGTCAGGAGATAAGGAGAGAGTTTTGCTCATGGGACCTATGGCTCCTGCCACAAAACGAGGCTTTGCAGGGTTTCTTTGAGTGTATTCGGTAGCAGCATTTTTAGCTATTTTGGCAGCATTATAATTTAGCTCATAGCTCAAATCCTGCATCTCATAATCTGCCAAACTAATCCTTTGAGAATTAAAGGTATTTGTTTCGATAATATCCGCTCCTGCTTCTAAATAAGCCTTATGAATGGCTTCTATTATTGCTGGTTGAGTGATATTTAATAAGTCATTATTTCCCTTGATATCTAAATGAAAGTTAGCAAATCTTTCCCCACGGTAATCCTTTTCTTCTAGTTTATATTGTTGAATCATGGTACCCATTGCACCATCAATAATCAATATTCTTTCTTTTATCTCTTTATATAATAACTGCGTCATTTTTACTATTTAGTTGATTTTCACATCAAGCCACAAAAATAAGGTAATAAAAATTTAATTATGTTTAAAAAACATAAAAAGAGCCATTTGGTTAAAAAAAAATGCCGAATTTATCACAAAGACAAACTCGGCATTTCCTATTTTTAAAGAAAATAATTAGTCTCTTTCAGAATCTGAATCTGCGATATCATCAAAATTCATATTCAATGAATCGTAATCATCAGTATCATCTAAAGCGATTTCGTCATCTAAATCTAGTCCTAAATCATCGAAGTCATCTTCTTTGATTTTAGCTTTTGCCGAAGCATTTTTACTTGTTTTTTTAATAACTTTTGTAACAATCTTCGGTTTTGAAGAAACATCTTGCAATTTCGATTTCAGCTCTTCAGCAATTTCTTCTTTAGGCATGATTGGCGTTAATGGCTGAGGTTTTTCCTCTTTTGCTGCTACACTTTTGGTAGCATGTGGCACCACTAACAATCTTGCTTTTTCGATTAACTGACCAGTTACTGAACAAATACCATAAGTCTTGTTCTGAATTCGAATTAATGCATTATTAAGGTTACTAATAAATTGTTGTTGTCGAATTACTTGATTATTCAACATTTCCAATTCCGTATGTATGCTACTATCATCGAACCAATCTCCTCCTTGCTGATCACCACTAGTCTCATTTAACTCAACAATTTGTTCTCTCATGAAGTCCAATTGTTGTGTTGCTTTTTCCAACTTGTCGTCGATCAATGCTTTAAATTCTAACAACTCTTCGTCGCTGTAGCGGACTTTTGGATTGTTTTCAGACATTGTTAATTATTTTTTTTGATGAAAATTATTCAGACATGTCCATGTTGTGATACACAAATTGTATATCATCATCATCTTCAAGTCTATCTATTAATTTAATTACTTCTTCCACTTGGTCGTCCGTCAATTTCTTTGTCATGGTAGGAATTCTTTCAGATAATGCACTGAGTACTTCAATTCCTTTTGATTCTAAGCCTTTTTGCATGGATCCAAAATCAGCAAATGCGGCATATAATACCAATTCGTCGTCTTCAACTTTCATTTCCTCTAAACCAAAATCTATTAATTCTAGTTCAAGGAATTCTAAATCGACCCCTTCGTTTTTAATTCTAAATACACTTTTTCTGGAAAACATATAATCTACAGAACCAGAGGTTCCCATAGCGCCTCCACCTTTATTAAAGTGCATTCTTACATTAGCAACTGTTCTTGTAGGGTTGTCAGTAGCGGTTTCCACCATTACTGCAATCCCATGAGGGGCATACCCTTCATACAGCACTTCTGAGTAGTTTTCGGCATCTTTTGAAGTTGCTCTTTTGATTGCATTTTCAACATTTGCCTTTGGCATATTCGCCATTTTCGCACTCTGAACTGCCATTCTTAGTCGAGGATTATAGTTCGGATCCGAACCACCTTCTTTCACAGCAATCGCTATTTCTTTACCTATTCTAGTAAAGGCTTTTGCCATTGCTCCCCAACGTTTCATTTTTCTATCTTTCCGATATTCAAATGCTCTTCCCATTGCAATTAATAATTATAACTGATTTTCAACAGTTTATTGAATTCTATGTGACAATAAAAATTGAAATTGTTAAAAAACAGCGCAAAAATACTTCTTTTTATTATTTGTTAAAAATTTATTAGTTAATATTCATAAAATTATGTAGAATTTAATTTTAACTTGGCGACAATAATCAATCATTTTGAAAAAATCGGTGAAATATTTTATCCTTTTTTTTATCGTTATTTATGGCAATATGAGTTGTCATTTAATGCAATTTCGGTATCCAGATAAAAAGATTCTTGAAATGTATGGAGAACGGAAGCTCACTCCAAAAATTGGATATTTGAATATTTTAAATCATAAAGTAAGATATTTCACATTAGGCAATGATACTTTACCTACCATTCTAATGATTCATGGAGCTCCTGGTTCAATGAGTGTTTTCGATAAAATAATTATGGATAGCACATTACTAAAACAGGCAAGTATTGTCACTTTCGATAGACCAGGTTATGGTTTTTCCGAATTTGGAAAACCAATGGTAAGTTTGGATAGCCAGTGTATGGTGATTTCAAAAATAATTGACACTTTGATCCCTCAAAAGGATTTTGAAATAATGGCAGTTTCTTTTGGTGGGCCAATTGCCTGTAAATTAGCGAAGCAATATAAAAACAGGGTGAAGGGCCTTGTGCTAGGAGCACCAGCCATTGCCCCAGGACTAGAAACGACATTTGATATTTCTTATCCGATGATATGGTTTCCTACCAAATGGATTTTTCCAAGAATGTTGAGAGTGGCTTCAAAAGAGAAATTTGCTCATAGAAAGGAATTGGAAAAGATTGAAAAGGATTATGCCCAGCTAAACATTCCCATCATCTATATTCAAGGCATGAAAGACAGTGTTGTGAGCCCTAATACTGCCGATTTTGTAAAAAATAATTTCCTTCAAGTTCCATACTTAGAAATCAACATGATACCCAACCAAAAGCATTTTTTGTCTTTCCCCCAAAAAGACCGTTTAGTCGATGCGATGGTGAGGATGTTAAAAATAAGTGGGTTGAAAAATGGTGGAGGAATAGGGGAATTTTTTTTTAAGTTGGTTTGAGATAAATCAAAAATACTTATTTGGCCAAAGATTCTTTTTATTTGACAACTATGAAGCATTGCCTCTTCTAACAATTAAAGGAATTATAAATCTTACAATTGTATATCTATTAATTGAAATTATAAAATATCTGTCAATAACAAAACAACAGAAATGCTAATAAATAACACCAAGTAATTTGCAATATTTTGTTGAATCAAACCTTAAAAAGATGAAATATTTCAAAACAGAGGAAAAGCTAATACAGTTGAACCTTTCCACAAATGTTTACCGGGTTAAGAATTCTATTGAGAAAGGTAATAAAACCATTACTAAGGATGAATTTGAATTACTAAATGCAATTCAAATAAACAGCGGTTTCGTATTAATGAATGATTTTTTTTAGAAATATTAAACATGAATGACATGAATATTCTTTTTCAAAATTGATAATTTTGATAAGTATGGCAACGTTCAAGTATACAAAGTCAAAATTAGAAGGCTACCTAAATACTGAATTAAAAATTGTATATCACTGGGGCAGAGTTTATTATATTGTTTATTTTGAAAATTATTCACCACAAGCCCAATTAATAGATATATATAAACTACAAAAAGTCAGGTGGGTTTGCATAAAAAATGTCGCACCTATTGATATTAGCACGAAAAAATTGTAAGCTGTAAATATATATAGAACCCACCAAAAACATCCCTTTTGTTTTCCAAATGGTCGTTTTCAAGCAATCAAATAAACCAAATTACCCAAATTACCTTTCGTTCCGAATTATCAGAACTTCGGAATCAACAAATCAACAACTCCAACAAATCAACAACTCCAACAACTCAACAACTCCAACAACTTCCCTAATTCGCAGGTGGCGTAAATCCTAAGCTTTTTGCGGTATCAAAATCTCTTTGAGCAGCGGCACTATTACCTAAAGCTTGGTGGCTTCTTCCTCTTTCGTAGTAGAAAAATGGTTTGTTTTTTACATTTGCTAAGGCAATATCAAAATCTTGAATTGCTTCTTGATATTTACCTAGAGCTGCTTTGCTGATTGCTCTTTCATAATACATTTCATAATTTAATGGGTTCATTTTCAAATAGTTGGTTTGATCGGAAATTGCTTTTTCATATTGCCTTGTTTGGAAATGATACAAACCTCTATTCGAATAGCCATTCAATTGTGTTGGGTCTAATTCTAGTCCTTTGTTGAAATCCAAAATTGCTTTATCCAATTGACCAATGGAAGCTAATGCTGCTCCTCTATTTACATACACTTCTCCTAATGTTTTTGGGTTTTTGTCCCCCAGATTGATACCAGCATCATAATCTTGAATCGCTAAATCTCTTTTGTTGCTATCAAAATAAATTTTTCCTCTACTATTATATAAGGAGGTGCTTGGCTTTAATGACAATGCTTTATTAATGTTCGGCAATGCTTTGTCGTACATTTTATTTTCTCTATAGTACTGACCTAAATTTTGCCACGGCGTTGTAGCATTTTGATAATATTTCAAAACATGAGTCCAAAGTGTTTCTCCATTTTCCCAGACTTTACACTGAACGTTGCTCATAAATGCAAAAACAACAAGATAAATGCCTAGTCCTATATTAAGAATTGAAAGTTTGGATGCATGATTTTTTGCTACCCAATCATATAAATAACCGATCAAAAAGAATAGTCCTAAGTAGGGAATATAAGTAAATCTATCTGCCAAAAAACCTTGACCAGCACCCAAAATTTGTAATAAAAACATCACATTGAAAGTGAAAAACAAGACACCAAACAACAAAGCTTTGTTATCGTTTTTATACCATTTGTAACACAAGTATCCAAATGGAATCAATAAAATCGCCGATAAATAGAATTCAATACTCAATGAACCAGGATAAGGATAGAGCGGCGACATTTGATAAGGGAAAATGAATTTTAAGATATAATTAAAGTAAGAATAATTACCGATGAAAAGCCTATCTAAAATATTGAAATTTGTTTGAGTTTCTGACAATGAGTTGTTTTGACCTAAGAAATATATTCCAATTGAACCAATTAAAAGAGAGGCTAAAAAGTAATGTAATTTTTCAGTTATCAAATTGAATTTCAATGGTCTGCCAAAATAATAATCAATTGCCAAAAATGTCAAAGGCAAGGATACTGCTTGGATTTTTGAAAATAATGCCAATATAAATAGGATAAATATTAAAACACTACGAGTTCTTTTTTCTGCCAAAGTATCTTTGATATACAACCAAACTGCGGGAAGGAAAAATGCTCCGAACAAAACATCTTTTCTTTCAGTCACCCATGCCACAGATTCCACTCTCATTGGGTGAATGCCAAAAAGCAAGGCGCCGATTAAAGAAGCTGTTTTACTTAATTTTAACTCAATCAATATTTTATAGGCAAAAAAGGTGCAAATTAGATGTAATAGAATATTGTCAAAATGCATCAATTTTGGGTTCAATGAACCCGCCAATGCTCTTTCTATTGCGAAAGTGAAAATTGGAAGTGGATTATAGTTCCCAAGAATGGTTTGGGTAAAAATATTTTTGATACTTTCGAAATCAAAAGATTTCAAAAATGGATTTTTGATAAAATTGTCTTCGTCATCCCAATTGACAAATTGATTATTGACACAGGTGTAGAAGATGACAAAGGTAATTGCCAAGACTACCCAAATTCCCCAATTGTTGCCACTTTTTTCACCGTTCTGTACTGTTTTAGCCGTATTTGCTTTTACTGGAGTTGGTTGAGCAACTGGCTTTTGTTTTTGAGTATTTTTATTATATTTTGACATATTTTATTACTTTGAATGCGAAAATACTAATTTTTAGGTTGAGGTGTAAAAATGTACGAAAAAAAATGCAAATTCAACTTATTTAAGGGTTTTAATTAAATTTTTAAATTCGACATTTCAATTTAATATTTTTAGAATTAATATGTTTTTTACTACTAACTTTATTCCAAATTTTAAAATCATGAAATATTGTTTTTATATACTACTTTGCTGTATCCCATTTTTTGCTTTTTCGCAAGAGGATGGAATGAATGAAAAGTTAGATAATGTTGTATGTAAAGAAAAGGCTAGGTTTCATTCCACCAAAATCGAAAGTAGAAATTCAGTTTTTGCAGTGGAAGATAAAAACGATATTACTTATGCTAGGTTTAATTGGAAAATAGATCCTGCAGTCAATTATATCGCTGGGAAAATAGATTATACCATTACAGCAGTTACGGATTTGGATTCTCTAGTATTTGCTTTGGATGATAATTTAATTATTGACTCCATTATATATCAGCAAACGAAGCTTATCCCAGTTCGTCAGACCAACGAAGTGCTTTTGGCTTTACCGAAACTCATCAATAAAAATGATAAAATAAACCTGAGTTTCTATTATCAAGGTGCACCTCCTCAAATTGGATTTGGCTCTTTCATTCAAGACCAGCACAACCAAACACCAGTTATTTGGACATTATCTGAGCCATTTGGAGCTAGTGATTGGTGGCCCTGCAAAAATGATTTGAAAGATAAAATTGACTCAACTGACTTTTTCATCACAACACCATTAAATAATAAAGCTGCTAGTAATGGAAAACTCATTAGTATAGATACAGTGGGAAATCATTTGGTGCACCACTGGCAGCATCGCCATCCTATCGCCACTTATTTGGTAGCTATCGGAGTGACGAATTATATTAGCTATTCAGATTATCTGTATGAGGGCAAAGACACATTGGAAATTTTGAATTATGTATATCCTGAGAGTTTGGAAGATGCAAAAATAGGAACAAAAGAGACAGCCAGTATGATTCATTTGTATGATTCATTGTTTGTTAAATATGGTTTTTACAACGAAAAATATGGCCATGCCCAGTTCGGATGGGGTGGTGGAATGGAGCATCAAACCATGAGTTTTGTCTCAGATTTCGGATTCGAATTGGTTGCTCATGAGTTAGGGCATCAATGGTTTGGAGACTTGGTTACTTGCAAAAGTTGGGAAGATATTTGGCTCAATGAGGGCTTTGCAACCTATTTATCTGGTTTGTGTTACGAACATTTATTGGACGGAAAATATTGGATTCCTTTCAAAAAGCTAAGAATTCAAGGCATAACCGATCAGCCAGATGGCTCAGTAAAATGTACGGATACTACTAGTGTCAATAGAATATTTGATGGAAGATTAAGTTATGCAAAAGGAGCGATGATTTTGCATCAATTGAGGTGGATATTGGGGGATGAAATATTTTTTAATTCTTTAAAAAATTATTTGAATGACCCAAAATTGAAATATGCATTTGCAAAAACGGATGATTTAATCAGGCATTTTGAAGCAACCTCTGGAAAAGATTTGAAAGGATATTTTAAAGATTGGTATGAAGGCGAAGGGTATCCATCCTATACTATAAGGTGGCAAAACTCAAATAATGATTTATTAATCAATGTGAGCCAAACTCAATCCCATCCTTCGGTTAGTTTTTTCAAGATGATTTTGCCCATAAAAGTCTTCAAAAATGGAAAAGATTCGTTGCTTCGTTTGGATTTAAACCAAAATAATCAGCTATTTACCATAAATATTAGCAATGTGGATAGCCTTCAATTTGACCCAGATTATTGGTTAATCTCACGAAACAATATTTTGACAAGTAGCGATTTCGTAAAATTTGATGACAATTTGAAAGCCTTTCCAAATCCTTTTAAGGATGAAATAGAAATTAGTAGCAACAATGATTTGCTTCAAAGTATAAGTGTTTATAATAACTTAGGTCAATTATTAAAAGATCATTATACCATAAATAGTACTCAATTCGTTTTGGATATGAAAGATTATCCGACAGGAACGTATGCTTTAAAATGTGTCACGAAAAACAAAGCATATTTTGATAAAATATTGAAAATCAAGTAGATAAATAGTTTGATTATTTAGATGTGTTTCATGCTACTTTTTTAGTTAAAATTGAAATAAAATATCGAATTATATTAAAAAGCGATATAAAATTTTCTTATTTTTAGGTTTTTAAATATTAGGATAATCTTCTATTTTGATTTTTTTTGAAAAAAAATTAACAAATAATTCTTTTTTTTAAAATGTGATTTCTATCTTTGCCAAAGAAATTACCAAAACCGATATTAAATAGTAAATATTTTAAGTAATTATATTCCCGTTCATATCCAAACTTTCTTGCTGAATTACAGCTTTTCGACCTTGAAAATGTAAAACAAATTTAAATCGTATTTTTCAAAACGATTTTACACTTTACCCTTGTAAATTGACTTAACCCTTACTGTATTAATTGAAAAAAAGTAATTGTAACGATTATGAATAAGATTATTTTGAGTATTATTTTTTGTGTTGGTATCCTTTTATTCGCTAACGAAGGTTTTGCAACTATTCCTCCTGTTGCTCCTCCTAGTTCACCAACTTTTCTTGATTTTAGTTTTCTAAGACAAGATGTAGTGAGTTATGCTAAAGAATGGGTAGGCTCTAGATATAGAAGCGGTAGCAGAAGACCAGAAGTTGGTTTTGATTGCTCTGGTTTCACAAATTTTGTAATGAAGAAATTCAATATTAAAATTTCTCATTGTTCTAATTCTCAAATTAACGAAGGAGAAGCAATTAGTTTAGAAATGACAAGACCTGGCGACTTATTGTTTTTTGGTTATAGAGGTCATGTAAGCCATGTTGCAATGGTTGTTTCAAATGATGAAAACGGAATTATTATAGTTCATTCTACTTCTTCAAGAGGTGTTGTTGTAGAAAATGTAAACGAATCTTCTTATTGGACAAATAAATTGATTTGTGCTAGAAATGTAATTGATGAAAAAGCATTCGATCAAATAAATAATGTAGCTTCAGCTGAGGCATCAAAATAGTTTTCAAAATATTATTTTCAAAAAGAGCTTATGGATTTTACTCATAAGCTCTTTTTTTTATTCAAAAAGGTAGCTTTGTTAAATAGATAAATTATTGTTATCTTTGCGGCGTTTTTTAAAACACAGAATTAGAAAAATTAAATAATAAAAAATGGCATCTACATCGGATATTAGAAATGGCTTATGTATGGAGTACAACAACGATATATATACAGTCGTTGAATTTCAACATGTTAAACCAGGTAAAGGAGCAGCATTTGTTAGAACAAAATTAAAAAGTGTAACTACCGGTAGAGTATTAGACAATACTTTTCCTTCAGGTCACAAAATCAATGAGGTAAGAGTGGAAAGAAGAAAGTTTCAATATTTATATGAAGACGAAACTGGATTCAATTTCATGGATAATGAAAATTATGAGCAAATTGCGATTAATAAAAACATGATCGAAAACTCAAAATTCTTAAAAGAAGGAATGGAGTGTGAAATCTTATTCCATTCTGAAAAAGATATTCCACTAACAGTTGATATTCCTCAACACCTAGTTGCTACCATCACTTACACTGAGCCAGGTCTTAAAGGCGATACAGCTACCAATGCGATGAAAAATGCAACCATCGAATCAGGTGCAGAAATCAGAGTTCCACTTTTTATCAATCAAGGGGATGTGGTGAAAATTGATACTTCAACTGGTGCATATATAGAGAGAGTAAAACTATAATATTTATAAAAAAAGTTTTGGATAAAAAATCATCTATAACTACAAATTAATTACATTTGCTATGTTATGGATGATTTTTATTTTATAGAAACAACTTAAACTTTTGGTGGATGAATTATAAAGAAATACAAGAATTATTGAAAATGATAAACCGTTCTGAAATAACGGAATTCAAAATCAAAGAAGGCGATTTTTCATTAACGATAAAAGCAAATAGAGGGCAAGACAATCAAGTGATTGTGCAACAAATGCAACCAGCCCAGTCTATTCAAATGCCAGTTTCGGCTCCCCCAGCTGCAGTTGCAACACCTGCAGCTCAGCCAGCTGAGAGTGCTCCTAATGCAACTGAAGCTGCTCCAAAAGCCGCTGATGCTGATTTGATTACCATCAAATCCCCTATCGTTGGTACTTTCTACCGTTCAGCTTCTCCTGATAAACCACCATTTATCAAAGTAGGGGATATTGTGAAACCAGGTCAGGTAGTTTGTATCGTGGAAGCAATGAAGCTTTTCAATGAAATAGAATCTGATGTGTCAGGAAAAGTAGTAAAAATAATTACTGAAGATGCATCACCAGTTGAGTACGATCAAGTTTTATTCTTAATTGACCCGAAAGGTTAATTTTATTTAATTAAATGCCTTCTATGAAAAGAAGGAATGATTGTACATTAAACGAAAATAACTATGTTTAATAAAATATTAATTGCAAATAGAGGTGAAATCGCTCTAAGAGTAATTCGTACTTGCAAAGAAATGGGGATAAAATCGGTTGCGGTTTACTCCACAGCCGACAAAGATAGCCTTCATGTTCGTTTTGCAGATGAAGCAGTTTGTATCGGTCCACCCAAATCTAGCGAATCCTATTTGAATGTTTCGAGAATCATGGCAGCAGTAGAAATTACAAATGCTGATGCGATTCATCCTGGATACGGATTTTTAGCCGAAAATGCTGATTTCTGTGAGGTTTGTACGGAGTACGGTATCAAATTCATAGGACCAACTCCGAGCCAAATTCGTAAAATGGGCGATAAGATATCCGCTAAAGAAACCATGATAAAAGCTGGTGTTCCTGTTGTTCCTGGTTCCGATGGATTGGTGAAGGACTTGAAACATGGCTTGAAAGTAGCGAAAGAAATTGGTTTTCCAGTGATTATCAAAGCTACTGCTGGTGGTGGTGGAAAAGGAATGAGGGTAGTTTGGGAAGAAAAAGATTTTGAAAACAATCTGGATATGGCTAAAAAAGAAGCAAAAGCTTCCTTTAGCAATGACGGAGTTTATGTAGAGAAATTTATTGAAGAACCTCGCCATATAGAAATACAAATTGCTGGCGACCAGTTTGGAACAGTTGCCCATCTTTCCGAAAGAGATTGTTCGATTCAAAGAAGACACCAGAAATTGGTGGAAGAATCGCCATCCCCTTTCATGACTGACGAGCTACGACAAAGAATGGGAGATGCTGCCATCAAAGCTGGGAAAGCCATCAACTATGAAGGAGTAGGAACTGTAGAGTTTTTGGTAGATAAATACCGCAATTTCTATTTTATGGAAATGAACACCAGAATTCAGGTGGAACATACAGTGACAGAGGAAGTGATTGATTACGATTTGATCAAAGAGCAAATAAAGATTGCCGCTGGTATTCCGATATCGGGGGCAAATTATGTTCCAGAGCTTTTTGCAATGGAATGTAGAATCAATGCTGAAGATCCATATAACGATTTCAGACCATGCCCTGGCAAAATCACCTCTTTCCATAGTCCCAAAGGTCATGGTGTAAGGGTAGATACTCATGCCTATGCTGGTTATTCTGTACCGCCGTTCTATGATTCGATGATAGCTAAATTGATATGTAAAGCCAGAACTAGAGATGAATGTATTGCAAAAATGGAAAGAGCTTTGGATGAATTCGTAGTGGAAGGCATCAAAACGACTATTCCATTCCACCAAAAACTCATGAAAAATGAAGATTTCCGAAAAGGAAACTTCAACACTAGCTTCTTAACTACTTGGGACTGGACAAAAGAATAAGTTGAACCAAAAAGATACAAAAAAGCCCCGCAGGATGGTAAACATCTTGTGGGGCTTTTTTATTGGGGTTGGTTTGAATAAATTGTGTTATTTTTGTTAATAAATAAATTTAAAATGGCAAAAAAGAAACACCCACAAATTATTGAATTGGAAAAGGCTTGGGATGTGATAGCCTAATGAAAGAATTAAAGAGTTTGACAAATTTGGACTTATCTTTTAATAAAATCACAAAAATAGATGGTCTGTCAGAATTAAAGAGTTTGACAATTTTATTCTTACCTTATAATAAAATCACAAAAATAGAGGGTCTGTCTGAATTGAGGAATTTGAGTTGGAATTTGACAAATTTATATTTAACTAATAATGAAATCACAAAAATACCTTATGAAATAGTAAATAAATATGACATATTATATGAAAATGGTTTTACTTATGGTATAAATTTATATGGAAACCCACTAGAGGAGCAACTCATCACTGCAATCAGACAAGGACAAGAGGCTGTTTTAGCCTATTACGAAAATCTCAACAAAGGCAGCGTATTCTTAGAGAAGCAAGCTCATGATTTTAGGTGAAGGGAATGCAGGAAAACCAATCTGAGAAACTTACTGCTTTCGAAGCATTCAATCTGAATGAAAGTACGACCCTTGGAATAAAATAGATCAATGGGAACTTTTCAAGGAGGATAAAACGTATAGAATCAATATTTGGGATGTAGGTGGTCAGTGGATACAGCAGCAGGTTCATAAGTTCTTTATTACAGATCACTGCTTATATGTTATCCTAATCAATGCTAGAAATGAAGAACAACCCAATAAGTGGTTGGATTGGGTAAAAACTTATGCCCCCAATTCTAAGGTAGTCGTGGTTGTCAATAAGTATGAAGAACCTGTTACTTTCAAGTTAAGAGAATCCTCTCTAAAAGAACAATATCCATTCATCCTTGATTTTCATTATGTATCCTTATATAAAAGGAGCTACTGAAGTTGAGTCTTTACCTTTGTCAAGCATTGAAACCGTCTATAGAAAACCAATTGATTCGTTTGGAATCCATAGAAAAGACCGTTCCGAAAAACTATATTGAGCTAAAAAATAAGATTGAAAGCATTTTTCCATCTAAACCTTATCTTAGTTATGAAACATTTGAAGCTTATTTTAATGATTATAAAATTAGTGGAGATTATGAAAACCTATTGGAAGTATTTCAAGGATTGGACTATTCGATATTTCAAAAAGTCATTTAGATATATATTGAATCCAGAATGGTTGAGTGCAGGTGTGTACAAAATCTTAACCTGTGATAGATCGAGGCAGTTGAAAGGAATTTTACCTGAAATTGAATTTGAGAAAATATTAGAAAGTACAGAATACAAAAAGAAGGAGGGCGATTTTGTATATCTAAGACAAATGATGAAGGAATTCAATTTAGCCTATTTTGATGATAAAGATACCTGTTATATACCACAATTATTCGATTTGAATAAACCTATACCATTTCAAGAAAAAGAAGCGGAGTGGTTGAAAAAAGATTATAGTCATTTCTACTTCCAATATGATGGTTATTTCCCGGATTCTATTATTTGTCAGATGATTGCGAAACAATTCCAAAAATTATATCAAAATTATTATTATCAAGAAGGAATAATATTACATCGTAATGAAATTAATGATAATCCCAGTTATGATACTTTTGGAATTGTTGTTTCGGATATAAATAAAAAAAGAATTGATATAAAAGTGATAGGGGTAGATAAACAAACCTTTTTCAAAGAAATCAGAGATACCATTTTAAATTTGCATGGAGAAATAAAATACGTCTATAAAGAGTTTGTAATAGATAATGATAGCAAGATTGAGCTAGATTATAAAAAATTGTTGTCTTTCTACTATAACGGTAAAAAAACAATTGATGAAAGTGATGAAAATTACCAACCTAAAACAATACAAGTTTCAAAAGTGTTGGGCTATATTCAAGAAGAAAGAGAAATTAAAGAAAATGCTTATCAAACCATTGTAGTACAGGGGAATTTGGTGCAAAATTATCATGCAAGACAAATTAATCAATTGTTTTGGGCAAGTGAATTTAATAATTATTTAGACCAATTAGATGCAGAAAAGAGCAATTTGAATCTAGAATTTCAAGAAAAATTAGATGAAATATTATTATTACTCAATAAATTACAAAATATTGCTGAACCCAAAGAAGCAAAGTCATTTTCCGATAAAATAATGGATAAAATAAGTGTTTTTATTAAGAATACCATTCCTGACCAGATGGAAAAGGAAGGAGCAAAGGGGATTATTTATTCAGTATTAGGACAAGTTCAGGCATATATTGCAAAAATTCCTTGGCAAGATTATTTATCAAAACTTGGAATCGATTATGATATCACCAATATAATGTAAATTTGCTGTATGGAATTATTGAGTAATGAAAATTTTGATATTATAAATTAGAAGAAATCCATTAATTGTTAAATTTGGAATAGATTTATTACCATATTCTGGTTAGGCTCAGGCATTAGAAGGATTTTGAAAAACCACCCTCAAACTGAATTGATTAATGATACTGAAAGGGAATTATTCATTGTAAGATTTTCAAGAAAATAAAAAACCACTTGCTCAAATATTTGAACAAGTGGTTTCAACTTCAATTAGTAATGAATTATTTATTCAAAACTAGTCGAGCTCCATATTGTTTGTTTCCAGTAGAAATGGTCATCCAATAGGTGCCAGATGGTTGATTGTCAATGTTTAGTAAATGCTTTCCAGAAACGGTGGTTGCAATTTCTCTATGAATCAACTTTCCAGTCATATCCATGATTTCAATTCTGACTTCAGCACTAGATTGACCAATTAACTCAATGGTTATACTTCCAGAAGTTGGATTAGGATAAGCTCTCAAGGTTTCATTGCTGATATCAATATTGCCTACTTTGACTTTCACTTCATTACAAAAAACTCTGGTACAACCATTGTTGTCAGTAACTGTACAACAGTAAGTTCCAGCACTCAAATTTCCAATTTCACTAGATGTAGATCCATTTTGCCATTTGAAAGTATAAGGAGATTTTCCACCACTAGCAGCTAATTTAATACTACCATTGTTCTGACCTTGGTTTGCATCAGTTATTGTTGCAGTTGTTTTTATGGAATCTGGAAATGCTCCAGGGTTGTAATTAATAATAGTATCACAACCACCAGCATCCGTTATCGAAATACTAAATGGTCCAAAAGTTATTTTTGATGGATCTGTGATGCCATTTGACCATGTAATGGAATATGGATCAGTGCCACCTTGAACATTAACACCAGCATCAATTAATTTACTATCATAATAGCATAATGGTAATTTGTTGATATTCAATGAACTATTTAAGTCTCTTCTGTCCTTAATACTAATGAAATTAGTTAATGTGGAACAACCAGTTCTAACACTTTTAGCATTTAAAACAAAAATTCCTTCTTTATTTGATTTTAATACAGAATCCGTAGAAATATCTACTCCATCTAATTGCCATTTGTAAATAGTTGGAATATCTGATTTTACGACTATAGAACCTTCATTATTATTACAGTTAATGTCTGTCTTTGTATAAGTAATTTTTGGCTCAGTTTTGTCATAATCAATAACCCCTGTTGCAGTCGCTGTACATCCATTACTATTGGTTACAGTCACTGTATAGTTTCCTGATCCATCAGAAAGTGGATTCTGGAAGCTACTTTTGAATCCATTAGGTCCTGACCAAGAAAAGTCATTGCTATTGCCATAATTATTAACTACTAACTTAACATTATTGTCATAACAATTTATAGTATCGTTATTTACAGTCAAATCAGCTAAGCTATTATCTTTTGTAATAGTTACAGAAGTACTTCCTTTACAATCATTTACATCCGTAACCGTCACTGAGTAAGTGCCTCCATCTTGAATTGTTATGGAATTATTGGTAGAATTATCACTCCAAATAATATTTTTATAAACACTTCCTCCAACAGTCAAAGTAATCGTTTTGCCAAGACAAACTATTGAGTTTCCTGTAATTGTAGGTTTTGGCAGGTTTGGACTATTTACAATAGTTGTAAAACTAGCCTTACATCCATTTGGTGCAGTTACTGTAAGAGTGTATGAGCCAGCAACACTTACTGTAATTACGGATCCACTACCAGTATAATTATTTGGTCCTGTCCATTCGAAAGTTGAATTTGGAATATTCGAAGTTGCAACGATAGTGGCATTTCCATCCACACAACTAATGGTTGGTGAGGTGGCAGCTATTGAAGGTACATTTGAATCTGTAGAAACAATAGCAGTGTCTTGAGAGGTACATCCAGTTGCAGTTTTGGTAACCACCAAGGTATAAATACCAGAATTGTTTACAATTGGATTTTGTAAATTTGAGGTAAATCCATTTGGTCCCGTCCAACTATAAGTAACTTCATTACTATTTGAAGATCCAAATATTTGAATATCATTTTGAGTACAAGTTAAAACGCCACCTAGTGCAACGGCTGTAGCAGTTGATAAATCATTGTTTACGATAATTGTTGATGAAGTAGAACAACCATTATCCGTATTTGTTACTAAAACAGAATAAGTACCTATTTTATCAACGACTGGGTTTTTTTGAGTCTGATTCGTTGGGTTAATTCCAGGACCCATCCAAAAATAAGTCGCATTTACTGCGGAAGAAGTTGTATTAATTTGAGTTGTTGTTTGACTACAAGTCAAAATTCCTGAAGTAAGACTCACCGTTGGTGCAGTAGTATTTAAAATAACTTCAGTGGATGCATTTGATGAACAGCCTGAATTGTTGTTTGTTACAACTACATTATAAACTCCAGCTTGAAATACCATTGGGTTTTTCAAATTCTTATTTGAATTATTTATTCCAGGTCCGCTCCATAAATAAGTTGGATTCGAAGCATTCGTATTTACATTTAATGTTGCTATATTATCAATACAATTCAATGTGTCCCCAATAGCAATAGCCGATGGTTTTATTGTGTCAACTAAAACATTTGTAGAGCCATTGTTTTTGCAACCATTTGATACTGAAGTAATAGTAACCAAATAATCGCCACCTACAAATACTTGTGGGCTCTTCTTATCAAAATTCGTATTATTTATACCAGGTCCCACCCATAAATAAGTAATTGAGTTATTGGTTGAATTTGCTATTATGGTTGCTGAAGTTTTTATACAAGTCATCGAATCCCCAACTACTGTCAGTGAAGGTGAAATGGAATCTTTTGCAACCAAAGTACTATCGTTTTTGAAACAACCATTTTTAGTATCAGTAATTGTAATAAAATACAATCCCACTTTTTTAACAGTTGGACTCTTTTTGTAATTATTGCTTGTGTCAATGCCAGGTCCACTCCAATTATAGGTAAGGTTTGTATTGGTCGAATTAGCTGTAATTACAGCTAACGTATCCTTACAAGTAATTGTATCACCCACTGCGGTTAAGGTTGGTTTTTGTGTATTGGTTTGTAAAGTAACGGATTTCGTACTGGTACAGCCATTTGCAGTGTTTGTAACGGTTACAGTATATGCTCCTCCAGTTGCAACTGTTGGATTTTGTTGATTTTCATTATTTGGCGTTATTCCTGGTCCAGACCATTTATATGTTGCAGTAGATGGGTTGGATGTAGATTGTAATAATGCCGTTAATTTTTTGCAAGATAACGTATCATTTGTTGTTGCAGTAATAGTTGGTGGTGTCGTATTTGTTGTGATAGTAATTGTTCTAGTAGATTTACAACTATTGCCATCAGTTACGGTGACTGTATTTGTTCCAGCAGCTAATCCTGTAGCTGTTGGTGTATCTTGCCCATTTGGCCATGCATATGAATAATTACCTGCACCACCAGTTGCTGAAATAGTTGCAGAACCAGTTGGATTACTACAAGTTATATTTGTTTGGCTTAATACTGAAATAGATATTGCAGTTGGTTGTGTTAATGAAATTGAACCACCAACTGTAAGATTTGCTGCATCTTTTACAGTTACTGAATAACTTCCGGCAGCTAACCCTGTAATTGTCGAAGTTGTTTTTCCATTGCTCCATAAATAGGTATAGGGTGATGTGCCCCCATTTGGTGTTGCAGTTGCAGTACCATCATTTGCTCCAAAACATGATAAATCGGTCTTCGACATACTCACTGTTAGTGGTGTAGAAACACTCAAAGTTGTAGTTGCAGTTGCAGTAACTGTGTTATCACCACTGGTTGAACCATTTCCATTTGCAATAAGACCAGCAACATACATTGTAATCATATCTCCATTGCTGCCAACAGGAGCTTTCCATGTACTTGTCCAAGTGATAGTGTTTCCAGTAAAGCTAGGTGCACTACTTTGTCTAACATAAGTTCTTCCACCACTAGATGTTTGACTTTGTCCTGAGCCCACAGTCCATGTTCCAGCACTTGCATTAGAGGCACTAAATAGGGAAGTGATTTCAAATCCACCTTTTGACCCAGAACCGCTTTTTGTTAAAGTTATTGTTATGGGATATGAAGAGTTGGGTGTTACTGTAGTTGGTAATCCAGTTATTTGAACAGAACCTGTTAATGATCCAGGGCTATGACAACTTTCACAAGTTCCTTCACTAGGTGCACCAGTATATCCAGCAGGTGGGTTACTAGGATTATAACCCATGATCATAACTATAGTAAAAATTAGGGAAAAAACTTTAAAAAAATTGGTATAGAATAATTTCATAAATAAGATTTTGTGAATACATGTTAAAACAATTAGTTCAAATGTAAATAAAATGAAAGGAATCTTCAAATAAAAATTACCGAAATGGGAAATATTATGTCTAAAACGGGAAGATAACATACAATTCTTAATATTAGCAAAATAAATATATGTAATTATTGAAATTTACTTCATTTTGATTGATTATTTCATAGAACTTTGTTCAAATATTTAGTCAAATTAAATTCTTATTTATGAAGCCAGTATTTTTTATTTTATTATTGATACTTATTCAAATAAAGATAATTGGTCAGAAAGAAGTAATAATAAATACCTTTAATGATGAAAAAAATAAAGGGTATTTAAAAGAACTAAATACAGATTCAATATGTATTTTGCAAAAATCTGTATTGCTTAATAATTGTTTTAATGTAGAAGATATAAGTAATATAGAAATTATTGATAAAAAGGACAACGAAAATTTTGGTACATTGATTGGTATCGCAATTGGTTCTATACCTGGATTAATTTTGATGAGTAAATTTTTTGAAAATTCAATTGATGGATTATTTGCAGGTATAATAGGAATACCAGTAGGACTTGCAGGTGCAATTGGAGGTGGGGTTATAGGATATCAAACAAGCAAAGGTGCAATCATAACTATCCCAATAAATGGTAATAAGAAGTTATATGAAAAACAAAAACTCAAACTTCAACAATATACGTATTAATCTACTTCTCTCTAAAAAACACTAAAATAGGCACTCCAGTAAAGTTGAAATGCTTTCTCAATTGGTTTTCTAAAAAATTTCGATAATCCTCTCTTAAATATTTCGGATGATTGCAGAAAAAAGCAAAAGCTGGATAGGCTAATGGTAATTGAGTTACATATTTAATTTTAATAAAATGAGCCCGATAAGCTGGGGGAGGGGTCTTTTCAATTATCTCTAACATGATGTCGTTAAGAACAGATGTCTTTATTTTCTTATTTCTATTTTGGTACACCTCCATAGCGGTTTCCATTGCCTGAAAAATTCTTTGTTTTTCTAATGCAGAAACGAAAATGACTGGAACATCATTGAATGGAGCAAGCCTTTCTCTGATTTCTTTTTCCATATCTCTAGCAGTATTGGTAGATTTTTCTACCAAATCCCACTTGTTTACCAAAATAACAATTCCTTTATTTCTTTTTTGAACGACCCTAAACAAACTTAAATCTTGTGCTTCTACTCCTGTCGTTGCATCGATCATTAGCACACAAACATCCGATTCTTCAATGGCGTTAATCGCTCTCATCACGGAGTAAAATTCTAAATTCTCATGAACTTTACTTTTTTTGCGAATTCCAGCTGTATCAATTAAGGTGAACTCTAGTCCAAACTTATTATAATGGGAATGTATAGAGTCTCTAGTAGTTCCAGCAATATCCGTTACAATATTTCTTTCTTTTCCTAAAAGTGCATTTGTAATTGATGATTTCCCCACATTAGGTTGCCCTATAATTGCAATTCTCGGCAATTCATTGGGTTCCAATTCTTCCTCAACAATAGTTTCTGCTATCGCATCTAAAAGTTCTCCATTACCACTTCCAGACATAGCAGATAGGAAAAATAAATTTTCGAAGCCCATGCTCCAAAATTCATTCGCCTCCAATAATCGCTTCCCGTTATCCACTTTATTGACCACCAAAAAAATAGGCTTTTTGCATTTTCTCAACAAAGCAGCAACTTCTTCATCCAAATCCGTGATTCCAGTTTCTACATCCACCACAAATACAATCACAGAGGCTTCATCAATAGCGATTTCCACTTGATCTCTGATAGCTGCTTCGAAAACATCGTTTGAATGCTCCACAAATCCACCTGTATCAATTACGGTAAATTTCTTCCCATTCCAATCAGATGTTCCATAGATTCTATCTCTTGTAACGCCGCTAATATTATCTACAATAGCTTCTCTTCCTCCCACTAATCTATTATAAAGTGTTGATTTTCCAACGTTTGGACGACCTACTATTGCTACAATATTTCCCATGATATATCTGGATAAAAAATTAATTACTGTAAAACGAAAAGCATATACCGACTAAATCGTACAGTATATGCTTTCAAAAAAATCAAAAAAAACAAACTAAAGACTGATCAATAATCTTATTTAGCAAGAGCATGCACATGGTGCATCAATTTGCTTTTTAAGTTAGAAGCCTTATTTTTGTGAATATTATTATTTTTTGCTAATCTATCGATCATACTAATCACTTTAGGTAAAAATCCTTGAGCTTCGCTAGCCGCAGTAATTGATCTTAAAGTTTTAATAGCAGTACGTGTCGTTTTTTTGTAAAAACGATTCTTTATACGACGCTTTGAATTTTGTCTAATTCTCTTTAATGCTGATTTATGGTGTGCCATAATATTGCTAAATTTACTTATTTCTTTATGAGGGTGCAAATATACAGTCTTTTTATATATTTCAAAACAGATATTTAAATATTTTTTTATTATATGTGATTATAATTTAATATGTTCTACAGAATTTGCCCCTTTTTATATTTATTTATTCGAAAATTAAATTAAAACGTATTAAAAAACTCCATAATATTATCTAACTTGCATTTTTATTTTGTAATGTATTGATAATTAATGCTCAACCGATCTACATTAATTTTAGCCCTTTCTGCATTTTTGTTGATTGCCCTGTCGAGGATGTGGCTGCAACCTTTTAGTGCCGTACAACAATTACCAATTTGGGCATCAATACTGAGCAATCATATTGAAAGTCAAGAGAATAGGATAGAAAAGATATGGTCAAAAAATGATTGGTGGCTGAATGAACCCATTGATTCCATAGCCAAAAAATGTAGTAATGGAGAGTTCGATTCCGAATATTTTGCACCATATACCCTTCACCTTTTTCAAAATGACTCTTTAGTTTTTTGGACAAAACAACCTTACTTAAGTAATTATCAAGAAGAAATACATTCAAATAATATTGATCTTCAAAATAAATTTATAAAAATTGATATAGCTGGAAATGAACATAGAAAAATTATAGCATTTCTACCCATCTTCCCCAAAAATATTGAATTAATTGAAAAAGGTTTAAAAATAGATAGCATTCCTACACTTTATCCAATAAAAAATAAAGAAAAAGTTACGATTGCTTATCTCTCCTCTAATTATACCTATTTAGCGCCTTCCATTAACCTATTAGGCTCCATCCTTTTGGCTTTGTTGGGATATATTTTATTAGCTATTTTGATTCATCGATTATCTGTATGGATTTTAGAAAATAAAAACCCGATTTTAGGCGCTGCATTCTTTTTGGTTTCTATTTTTTCAATAAGGGTACTTAGTCTTTATTTCAATGCTTCAAATCTATGGGAAGCTCACCCCGTTTTTGATAGAATCTCATTTAATAATCAGCCATTCTTGAGTCAATCTTTGGGTGACTTTTTGTTGAATTCAGTGTTGTTATTATGGGTAATGTCTTTTTTCTACAGATATTTCAAAATCAGTCCCTATCAACATCTTTCTACAGCTGTAAAATACATTTTAACCACTTTATATTACCTATCCATGTCGGTTGGTACTTTGATGGTGGCTGGTGTTTTCAAAAGTTTGGTATTAAAAACAGGTCTTGTATTCGACTTCGATAATATTTTCAACCTCGATAGGTACAGTATTCTTGCGATTCTTGGGGTTTCGTTTTTCTTGTTGTCCTTCTTTTTATTTAGCCATCGGATAATGTTAAGTATCTTACAATCTGGGTTGAATTCGATAGAAAGATTGATTCCATTAGCGATTGCTTTAGGTGTGACAGTCCCCATAATAGGATATTTAGATTTGAATCTTCCTTTAATTTTGTTGTTACTCGTTTCGTTTATATATATCGAGATGTTGGATTATTTCTCCGATTCGAGCATCACAACAATGGCTTGGATAGTGGTTTGGTTGATCGCTTTTTCCTTATTTACTTCCCTGCTATTATACAAGTATAATACAGATAAGGAATGGGAAAATAGAAGAATAATTGCGGAGAAAATAGTCGCTCCAAGGGATTTGAAAGTAGAAGCATATTTGCATGAATGTTATCAAAAGTTAGAATCTGATCAATCCTTATTGTCATTACTGAATGCTCCTGTTTTATTCAGAACTAATTTGGTAGAATTAAAGGAAAATATCAATAATATATTAAATATCAAACAACCCAATGGTTTAATTGATTTAACGCCATTTGCCTATAATGCTACTAATCAATCAAATGTGATTGATCAAAAATTGTCATTAGAGGGATTGAAATCTATATTATCCAAATATGATACCTTATCGAATGGGTTGTATTTAGGTAGAAATGCAGAAGGGAAATTGAATTATTGGTTATCCATTCCGAGTAAAAATATTTGGTTGCAGGCATTTTATAATGAAGATATTTTACAAAAAGCAAATCAATATCCACTGGATGTAACACTCTTTTATGATAGAAAACCAATTTATCAAAGTAACTTAAATCAAGATATTAACCTGCCAAATGAACTGCCAAACATTAATAATTTTAAGGAAATAATTCAAAATAATAAATCAGATTTATATTACCTCTATCATGATAATCATACCTTGGTTAAGATTTCTAAAGCTTATGGAGGATTGATAAAACCAATATCTCTATTTTCGTACCTTTTCAGTTTTTTAGTGATATTAGCAATTATCATGTTGATATTCAATGCTATATTTGGAATATGGCCAGAAGGTTATGAATGGATTTTACCTCAAAAGTCCTCATTGAGAAACAGGATTCAACTTTCAGTAATCGTTTTAATCATTATTTCTTTCTTAGCTATTGGTTTAGTTACTGTTATATATTTCAAAAACTCTTCGAGTCAATACCAAAATGAAAGACTGGAGAAAATAGTTTCTGCCTTCCAATTGCATTTGGAAAGCACCTTGAAAGCTGTAAATAGAGATTCCTTCCCTAGTAAAATTGGAAATAGCTTGAATGCTCTTGGTGGAATCTATAATAATCAATGGAGTTTTTATGATGCGAAAGGGAATACAGTTTTGAATAGCGATAATTCATTGACATGCAAAATGGATGGTTTTGCTTTTTTCAAAATGTCCCAACAACAATATCAAAGATGGTCTCAAAAAGAAAATCAAGGGGAGACAGCAATTTATACTGCAATAAAATCCCCAACTATCAGTGCCAATAATGGATATGTGAGAATACCATATTTTGAGAAGGAAGGAAGAATACAAAGCGATGTTTCTGATTTCATTGGAGCATTACTAAATGTTTATGTGTTTTTACTTTTGATTGCGGTGCCAATAGCTATTGCCGTTGCAAATTCTATAACGAATCCTTTGGCGGTGATAGGGGAAAAGTTGAAAGAATTTAAATTAGGCTCCACTCATGAACCATTGGAATGGAAAAGTAGAGATGAGCTAGGTGATTTGATTTTGGAATACAATAAAATGATAGAGCAAGTAGAAGAAAGTGCTAAAATGTTAGCTGAATCTGAACGGGAAGGAGCTTGGAGAGATATGGCACGGCAAGTGGCACATGAAATCAAGAATCCACTGACACCGATGAAATTAAATATACAATATTTATTGCATGCATTCCAATCTGACCCAGAAAATATTGCCCCTCTCTTACAAAGAGTTTCTAAAACTATGATTGAACAAATCGATAGCCTCTCCTTAATTGCCTCCGAATTTTCGAATTTTGCAAATATTAGTAGGGCAGAACCGATTGTTTTTTCAATTAATGAAATGTCAAAATCAGTTCATGATTTATTCAAAGATAATAGTGAACATAAATTTAATTTGTTCCAAATGACAGACGACAGTTTGGATGTTTTTGCTGATAAAAACCAAGTTATGAGGGTTTTAACCAACTTGGTTAAAAATGCAATGCAATCCATTCCGCCTGAGAGAAGTGGAGAAGTTGGGATGTATATTTATAAAAAAGACAACAAAGCTATTGTGAAAATTAGCGATAATGGCGTTGGAATTCCAGATGATTTGAAAGATAAAATATTTAAGCCCTATTTCACTACAAAGGGTGCTGGGACAGGATTAGGATTAGTAATCTCCAAAAATATTATTGAAGCAGCTAATGGAACTATCTATTTCGAAACGGAAGCCAATAAAGGAACAGATTTCTATGTAGAACTTCCATTAATTGATAGCCACGAAGAAGTAGAACAATAAAATAGTTTAATAAGCATCAAAATCTACAACAACTTCTGGCGAAGTTGGATGAGATTGGCAGGTCAATACATAACCTCTTTCCACTTCATCTGGTTCGAGACCATAGTTCATATCCATCTTAACGGTTCCACTGGTAACTTTTGCTTTGCAAGTGCAACAAACTCCTCCTTTACAGGCAAAAGGTAGGTCTGCTCCATTTTTTAAAGCAACATCCAAAATGCTTTCTCCATTTGAATCTAAATCAAATTCAATGGCATTATCATCTAGGATTATTGTAACTTTTGAAGTTGTTACAGCATCTGATTGATTTTCAGTAGCTGAAGGGTTTAACGTTTTTAAAGCTTCAGTTGGAGTGGTGAAAAGTTCAAAATGAATTTTGCTTTTTTCAACCCCTAGCTTTTCTAACTGTTGACTGATTTGTATGATCATTTCCTCGGGTCCACAAAGGAAAAATCCATCAGTGTTCTTGATATCAAAATGCTTTTTTGATAATTCTAAACTTTTTTCAGCACTTAATCTTCCAGTAAAAAGCTTTTCTGATTGAGGTTCTCGACTAAATATATAGTATATGAATAATCTATCAGAATAGATTTTCTTGAGATTTTCTAATTCGTTTTTGAAAATTATGGAATCAGAAGTTTTGTTTCCATAAAATAGGGTGAAAGTGCTTTGTTGGTTTGATTTTAAAACAGTTTTGAT
This sequence comes from Saprospiraceae bacterium, assembly GCA_016710625.1. Lineage (GTDB taxonomy): Bacteria > Bacteroidota > Bacteroidia > Chitinophagales > Saprospiraceae > JADJVK01. The sequence continues at coordinate 83,306 of JADJVK010000008.1, read as the reverse complement.
GAAAGATAGAATAGGAGTAATGCCACTGCCGGAGGCAAAGGATACAATATTTAGCTTTGTATTCAAATCTGCTTTAATGGTAAAATTTCCCATTGGAGGCATCACTTCAAGGATGTCGCCAACTTTTAAACTTCTATTAGCATAGGATGAAAACTGTCCATTTTCAATTTCCTTAACTGCTACTTTCCATTCATTGTCCAAAGGACTGCTGCATAAAGAATAAGATCTTCTAACATCATTACCTTTGAAGAACATTCTAAAAGTAAGATATTGACCAGCTTTATAATTAAAATTATCTTTTAATTTATCACGAATATCTAAGCTGATACTTACACAATCATCTGTTTCTCTTTCAATATTTTTGATAGAGATAGGATAAAATTTTGACATAAATTTCCTTAAAAACTAAAAATAAAACCTAAACTAGGCAAAACAGGTAATTGATCCACTCTTTTATAAGTTACTCTATCAAAATAGAAAATATTTTGACGATTGTAGGCATTCGTAACACTTAGGATAATATCTAATTTTGTATGTTTCGAAAACTCAATTTTTTTCTTAAGTGATAAATCCAATCTATGATAATAAGGCAATCTTCCAGTATTTCTTTGATCTGAATAGATGATACCAAGGCTTCCATTGGAAGTTGGAATACTTGTATTGATTCCGCCAGTTAGATTATTTCTATCATAAAATCCTTGAGTCAAAGTAAATGGAAATCCTGAACCCATATTCCATCTAGCACTGAATTCCCAACTTTGTTTTTTGCCAAAATTATAGGTACCTAATAGATTGATATTGTGTCTTCTATCGAAATTAGTTGCATATTCTTGATACCCATCATTTCTACGAACATATCCTAAGGAGTAGGTAGCCCACAAATACAATTTTTTATTATCATATTTTAAAGTAAAATCTAATCCATAAGAATTACCAGTTTCAGTAATATAATCTGGATCTGTAGAAAGCAATTTATTTCTATTCACCCCAATCAATTGTGAAAATCTTTTATAATAAGTTTCCACATTGAATTCTAAATTGGTTGCTAAATCAATTTCTGCTCCACCAATTGCATGCATAGATTTTTGTAATCTAGTGGTTACTTCTTCTTGGCTTTTTCCAGGCTTGTAAAATTTCTCTTCTGGTCCAGATAAAAATCCAACAAATAAATTAACGATGTCTTGTTCGCTAACAGTAGAAATTAGATTTTGTGAATATAATCCTGCTGCAAATTTGAATCTTAACCAATCTTTTGCATTTAATTTTGCCCCAATTCTTGGCTCAAAAACTGGCTCACTTAATGATACATAATATTGAATTCTCAAACTAGGCTCAATTACTAATGCTCCTAATTTTCTTTTCAACTTCACATAGGCAGCCAATTCTGTTGTGTTATTATTTTGACTGAAAGTATAGCCTAAATAATTTCTAAATTTGAAATCAGTTGTAAATCCATTTACATGAAAACCAGGTTTGTTTTCATTTCCTTTGTTACCATAATTTGTGAAGTTTAATCCCAAATTGAAACCACCAATACTACTTGTTCTAGGCTCATTAGTTCCTTCCTGAAGGCTCACTCCATAATTCGAATAATTGATATAACCACCAATTACTGAATTAGATGAAGGTGGGATAATGAAAAAGTTGGTTCCTCCACCATATTGATTCCATTGTAGATTTGCGATGCTATTATACAAAACATTATCTACATGATTGAATCCAAAAAAGTTGAATTTACTTCCATTTCCAGTTTCAAATGACATTTTACCATAAACATCAGTAAAGTTGAATGGCAAGCCATTTCCATTATTTGCATAAGAATATAGGGATTTTGAGGTTTGGTCTAAATATGCTTTTTTAGCAGTGAAAATAAAGGATGAGCTTCCTGAACCATCATCTTTTTGCTTTGAAATTGGTCCCTCAAGCAATATTTTTGATAAAAAAGGATTCACCGCCAATATGCCACCAAGATTTTTCTTATTTCCATCTCTCGTTTTGATGTCAACCACTGCAGAGATTCTTCCTCCATATTCAGCATTGAATGCACCAGTTAAAACATCTACATTTCTTACAATTTCAGTTTCGAAAACGGAAAAGAAACCTATGGAGTGAAATGGATTATAGATTGTCATCCCATCCAGCAAAATTCTTGTCTGAACAGGCGAACCACCTCTAATGTATATTTGACCTCCTTGGTCACCAGTAGAAATAATTCCAGGAAGAACAGGTAAGTATTGAGCAATATCAGCTTCACCACCAATAGAAGGTAAGGCTTTTATCTGCTTTGGAGTAATACTTACTTTAGAAATTTGAACATCCGATCTAGCTTTCTCTTTTTTTGCAGAAATTTCAACACTATTCAAACTAATTGAACTTTCACTCAAATAAAACTTATAGAAATAAATATTATTTTTAACAGAAATATCAGTACTATCTGAATTGTAACCAATCAAACTAGCAACTAAAACATGATTTCCATTGGGTACATTTGCAATCGTAAAAAATCCTGCATCATCCGATGTAGCACCTAGCTGAGATCCAGAAATGTAGACATTTGCATATGCTATGGGTTGACCAGAATTCTTGTCATATATATTTCCTCTAACAGTTCCTTTTTGGCTATATCCTAAAATTACAATTGAAAACACAAAAATTGCAGTAAGAAATTGCTTCATTTCTAGATTTTTATTAATTATACATATCCTTTCGGCAAAGATAGTAAAATCTTATTTAATTGTTTGCTTCGGAATCAAGTAAGAATTTCAATAAAATTTCAAATTAAGAAATTTATAACATATTAATAATTAGTTTAATATCTATAAATCTCCTAAAAGTGGACGTATGGTAATGTCTTCCACAACAACATTATCTGCTAAATCATAACAAGACCAAACCACTTTTGCAATATCTTCTGCATCCATGATTCTATCTTTTGGCAAATCTACTCCTGCCCAAGAATTGGACCAAGTAGCTCCTGGAAGTATGGAAGTAACTTTTATATTTTTAGTTTTTAATTCTTCTCTAAGTACTTTCGAAAAACCTAATAATGCAAATTTTGAAATAGAATAAGAGCCCCCATTTGGATAAGCAATTTTGCTTGCAATGGAACACATATTAATAATATGACCTTTATGATTTTCAATTAATTTTGGCAATATTGTTTTTGTGAGATAATATGCACTATACAGGTTGGACTGAATCATTGCCTCTAAGGCACCGTCTTCTTCATTCGAAATTTCTCCACCAATATAAATTCCAGCATTATTAATAAGGACGTCTATTTTTTCCCATTGGTTGAGCACAAAATTACCAAAGTCTATAGCTTCATTTTTTTTTGATAAATCAACAGCCTTGTAAATTACATTTATGGAATATTCTTTTTTGAGTTGATTTGCTACAATTTCCAATTCTTCTATTGATCTACTACATAATGCTAAGTCAAATCCTTTTAAAGCGAATTTTTTTGCAATTGCTAATCCTATGCCTTTTGAAGCACCAGTTATTATTACGTTCATAATTTATTAGAAAAGAAAGGTTTAAAAATAAAAAAAGCTTGTGACTTTTCACAAGCTCCGCAAAAAAACGAATTTTACGATCCTTTAACCAAAACTTACACACATAATATAAAAATACAAATATAGTGCCAAAGATAATATATTTTTATAATATGTTATACTTTGATATAAAAAAAATTAAATATTATTAAAATATTATATATTAATTCAAATAATTGGATATATTCATAGAAACTTAAGGGCAAAAATAATACACATTATTATATTTTTATATATGTAAGTAATTTTTTTTCTGAAATTTAAAAAAAAAGTGGCAGCAATCCTTAGACTGCCACCACCATTTCGAAACTCACACTATTTTGATATATTTTTTGTCGAATTACAAATATATATAATATTAATATATAAGTGCAATAAGTGACATAAAAAAATAAAAAAAGGAGCTTATTTTGTAAGCTCCTTTTCCCATTTTAAATAGTCTGGATTAATCCATCAGCTTTTTGAAAAAGCCAGTTGCTTTTTCTCCAATATCACCGATTATATCTTCAGCTTTGTCTTTCCAAACTTCAGCTTTATCTTTTAAGTCTTCAATTGTTTCAGCTGCTTTTTCTTTGTATTCTCCTAATGTTTCTTCTGCCTTTTGTTTGTACTCATCTATTTTTTCATCAGATAGACCAGAATATTCTTGAGCTTTTGTTTTGAAATCGCCTAAAACATCAACTGCTTTTTCTTTTAAATCATCAAACTTTTCTGAAGCTTGAGATACTAAATCATCTTTTTTCTCTTCCATTATTTTTAAATTTATATGGTGAATCAATTATCTTTTATTATATACGTCTTTCGAATAATTCGTCACTACAATCCCCATGTTTTCAGTATCTGCTCACTATGATTCTTTGTGTCAACATCGCTTATTACATGGTCGATAATTCCTTGTTCGTTGATCAGGAAAGTTGTCCTATTGATTCCTTCATAGCTTTTTCCCATGAACTTTTTTGGTCCCCAAACTTGATATGCATTAGCTACTACTTTGTCAGTATCGCTTAGTAGTGTAAATGGTAAACTATATTTTGCTATAAATTTAAGATGTTTTTTCGAATCATCGGGACTTACACCAATTATTTTTATACCCTTTTTTTCCAAATTTTCATAATTATCCCTTAAGCTACATGCTTCTGCAGTACATCCAGGAGTATCATCTTTTGGATAAAAATACAAAACCAGCTTTTTCCCCTTGAAATCAATTAGATTTATCGGATTGCCATTTTCATCCACACCAGAAAAAGCAGGTGCTATATCACCAATTTTTAAGTTTGTCATAAAATAGGTTTTAAAAAATAAATTCTTAAGAATATTGTAGATGGACATATTTATTGATTAACAATAAAATTGTAAAGTAGTTTCAAAAAAAAAGCCAATTGAAATTTCAATTGGCTTCATATCATCGATTGAACGATAATTAATTTACTGAATCAGAAAGTTCTTTTCCAGCTTTGAATTTCACACTAGACTTAGCAGCGATTTCAATCTTTTGCTTAGTTTGTGGATTCAAACCTGTACGAGCAGCTCTTTTTGAAACTGAAAATGTACCAAATCCGATCAAAGTAACTTTGTCACCTGATTTTAATGCACCACCAATTGAATTTAATACTGAATTCAATGCATCACCAGCTTGAGCTTTCGTCAAATTGGTATCCTGGGCAATTTTGTTGATTAAATCTCCTCTATTCATTTTGGATGAGGGTTTTTTTATTAATTAATTAAGTAATTTGAACGCACAAATGTAATACCACAACTTGTATAAAGACAAATTTTAATATAAGTTTTTATCTAAAAATCGAATAAAATAGCTATTTACGGTACTTTTTCACGTTTATTACCCATACTTTCACTTATTATTAACTATTTTCGCTCAATTTTTGAACAGAAAAAGATGTTTAATTTGTGAAAAGCACCGTTATTATTAGGTTTTTCAATATTTTTAAGATAAATAAATATGAAGTCAATAAAATTTTTCTGGATTTTCTTCTTAGCAATAGCTGTTTTGGCATGTAGCAGCAACAAAACAGGATGCCCTGCAGAAGATGCGAAGGTGAAAGTGGATAAAAATGGAATGCCAAAGCAAAAAAGCAAATCAAATCTTTTCCCTAAATCCATGAGGAAAAAAATGGGGAATTAGAAATAACTATTGATGTTTTGCAATTTTTGTGGCTGATATTTTTTTCTAATGAATTCACCTATTTTATGCAATGATAAAATGGTGAGAAATAAGGCAAGTCCTGGGAAAAACAAAAGCCACCAAGAGGAAATATATTCTCTACTTGCACTCAGCATACTCCCCCATGATACTTCATTCGCTGGCAAACCCAACCCCAAAAATGATAGTCCAGCCTCAGCAATGATGGATGAAGCAATACCAAAACAAATATATATGAGAATGGGTGGGATAATATTTGGGAAAATATGTTTGTAAATTATTTTAAAATCTGATAAACCCAATATCTTTACTGCAGTTATATATTCCATTTCTTTTATCTTCAATGTTTCAGACCTTGTTAATTTAGCTATTGTCGTCCATCCTAATAATCCAATAATGACAATGATGGTCCAAATCGAACGATTGACAATTGCCATAATTGTGATTAATAACAATAATTTTGGTATCGTATTGATTAATTCAATTAGCTTAAGTATCGTCGCATCCATTGGGAAAACAAAGGTTTTATTCAGTCTGTATTTTGTACCTAAAATAATTATTCCAATTAGAATAAATATTATTGATAAGAAACCAATAATTGCCGTAAATTGATGGTTATCAATTATTTCAATAGCAAATTGATGCTTAAATACAATTAAATAAGCAATAGATAGCAAAAGTAAAATCAATAGAAGGAAGAATCTGATTTTATTGAATTTTAAGAGTGAATTTCCGTAATAACCAGAAATAACTCCAAGATTAAAGCCAAAAAATAGCATTAAAAGAATGGATCCTATACCTACCAAAAGAGCTGTTTTTGTCCCATTAATTAACCCTGCAAAAATATCTCTACCCAAATGATCTGTTCCTAACCAATGACTGGCTGAAATAGATTCTTTCGTAAATGGTTGAAAGAGAGATTCGTTTGTGTTTTGCTGAAAATATTTATAAGGGATGGGTGACCAAATAATACTTTGTATATTCTTTTGTTTCCATTCTTCATTCACAAAAATATTATTTTCTGTTTTCCCCCAAATCCATTCCTTGAAAGCTGGGAAATAAACTGTATTATCTATTTTGCAATAAAGCGGTTTGTTATTTGCCAAAAGTGAAGATAGCAAAGCTACGACAATCAATAATAGAAGATATATTGCATACCATTTTCTTAATAATTCCTTCATTTATCTTTTTTGCAAATAAAACTTTAAGTCTATTTTGTTAAAAAATTTGTTAAATGATAATCTATTTAGATATTTACGTTAATAATTTAATTAGTTTGAATTATGAAAAATATTTTAAATAAACTGTGGGTATTTTTAACTTTTGCTACAATTATTAGTTGCTCTAAACCTATAAAAACGGTTGATTTGGTAAATGAAAATGGAAAAAAAGTAGGCGTTTATCATGTAAATTCTAAAACTGGACAAAAAGAAGGTGTTTTAGAAGCATACTCTATTGATGGAAAAAAGATTGAAGAGGCAAATTATAAAGCGGATAAATTGGAGGGAGTTAGAAAAATATATGATGAAAATGGTGTTTTGAGTGTTATTGAAAACCATAAGAATGGGGTGTTTGATGGTGAATATACTGCTTATTATCCGAATGGAAAATTGAAGCTGAAAGGACAATATGTCAACAATACGATGGAGGGATTATGGATTTATAATTATGAATCCGGCGAAAGAAAAGAAGAAGTGAATATGCATGATAATATGGAAAATGGTCCATTTGTTGAATATTATTTGAATGGCAAAAAAAAGGCTGAAGGAAACTATAAAGATGGTGACAAAGAGGATGGACTATTATTAATGTACAATGAAGCTGGAGAATTAGTGAAAAAAATGGATTGTAAATCAGGCATTTGTAATACAATCTGGAAAAAAGAACAATAATATGACTTCAAGATTAAGTATTTTTATTGGGTGTATTTTCTTCATAGTGAATGCGAAAGCCCAAATCGGAGGAAAATCAGTTTTTGGTTTTTTAAATCTTGCACCCACTGCTAGAGCAACTGCAGTTGGGAATGGACTCTTAGTGGTGAGAGAAGATGATTTAGGGTTGGGCTTGGTGAATCCATCATTATTAAATCCGCAAAATCATCAGTCTTTGACTTTTAACCACGAATTTTATCCTGCCAAAATTCAACATGGATATTTTGGATACGGACATTATGTGAATAAATGGAAAACTACTTTTCAAGGGGGTATTCAATATATGAATTACGGCACTTTTACTTTAGCTGATGAATATGGAAATCAATTAGGCAATTTCAAATCTAATGAGGTAGCCTTTTTAGTAGGAGCTGGTTATCAGCTGAGCAATAGATTATCAGTTGGCTCTAATATAAAATTTGTTACTAGTAATTTGGAATCATATTCTGCTAATGCACTAGCTTTAGATTTGGCAGCAACCTATTATGACACTTCTTCAAGGTTAGGTTTGACTTTTCTAATGCAAAATATTGGTTCCCAATTAGGTAAATACAATATTAAAGAAAATATTCCCTACAATGTATCAATAGCAATTGCGAAAAAATTAAAATATTTGCCACTGAGATGGATGATAACCATGCATGATTTGAATAGATGGAATATGCTTTTTGATGACCCAAATGCAGATGGAAATATACTATTCAATGGCAATGAAACTCAAACTACCAACCAATTTTCAACTTGGACAGATAACTTTTTTAGACATTTTACCTTTGGTGGAGAATTTCTTTTTGGAAAAAAGGAAGTATTCAGAGTTAGATTTGGGTACAATCACCAAAAAAGAAAGGAATTTTCTGTAGCAAATTATAGAAGTTTGGCTGGATTTTCAGGTGGATTCGGAATCACAATTAAACAATTTAGACTGGATTATGGTTTTGCTAAATATCATTTGGCTGGCGGCACCAACCAAATTAGTATTAGTACAAACCTAAATCGTTTTAGAAGATAATGGATCCTGTTCAATCATTCATTTTAAGAATTGTATTATCGCCAATTTCATTGATATATGGTATTTTAGTTTTTTTAAGATTACAATTATATCGTTTTGGATTTCTAAAATCCATTAAATTTTCATTACCAATTATTTCTGTTGGAAATTTGTCTGTTGGAGGCACAGGGAAGTCTCCTCACATCGAATATTTAATGAGTTTATTAGATCCCTATATTTTAATTGGAACACTATCAAGGGGTTACAAAAGAAGGACAACAGGTTTTAAAGTAGTTCAAACCAATCATACTGTTAGTGAGGTAGGGGATGAACCATTACAATTGAAAAAGAATTTCCCACAAAATTTAGTTGCAGTCTCCGAAAATAGGGTATTGGCAATCCCACAAATGATGATGCAAAAGCCTGACTTGCAATGTATTTTATTGGATGATGCATTTCAACATTTGGCAGTAAATCCTGCTTTGAATATTTTATTGACTGACTACAACGATTTATTTGTAAATGATTATTTATTGCCATCTGGTCGATTAAGAGAATGGCGAAATGGTTATAAAAGAGCAGATTTTATAATTGTTACAAAATGTAATGACGAAATTTCTTTGGAGGAAATGAATCTTATCATCGAAAAGATTAACCCTCTAGCTCATCAAAAAATATTTTTTAGCAAATTTCAATACCAATCCTTGAATGAATTATTTACAGGAGAAAGTTTAAGTTTACCAAAAGACAAAAATGTGCTTTTAGTAAGTGGCATTGCAAATAATGATTATTTGAAAAAATATTTAAATCAACACAGTAATAGTATCATTGAATTGGATTATCCTGACCATTATCAATTTACTGAAAAAGACATAGATACCATTCAACAAAACTGGGAAAGATTGGATAAACAAAACTCAATCATAATAACTACTCAAAAGGATGCAATGCGACTTTATCCCTTCAAAACCAAAATTGAACAAGCAAAAATTCCAATTTATTTTTTACCCATTAAAGTTGGTTTTCACCAAAATCAACCAAATAATTTCGATGAATCAATAAAAAATTTCTTACTCGATTTTAAAATTTAACCTACCAACGAATCAATGCAGAACCCCATGTGAATCCACTACCAAAGGCTGCTAAACAAACCAAATCTCCTTTGTTGATTTTTCCTGCTTCCCAAGCTTCGCAAAGTGCAATGGGAATTGATGCCGCTGTTGTGTTACCATATTTTTGAATATTATTCCACACCTTACTATCATCTAATTTTAGAATCTTTTGCACAAATTGAGAAATTCTCAAATTAGCCTGATGCGGAATAAACATATCAATATCAGTTGTTTGCAATCCCTGAGATACCAATGCTTCTTGGATTACTTCTGGGAATTTCTGAACAGCTAATTTGAAAACAAATTGTCCATTCATATTTGGGTAAATCATACCTTCTTCCACCATTTTTGGTGTTAAAAATATACCACCATAAGTATTCGGGTCAGGATAACCAAACTGCTCAGTACCTAAATGATATCCACCGTGGCAACCAGGATTAATGAAAGCCAATTCTTCAGCATGAGTACCATTTGAATGAAGCTTTGTGGTTAATATTTCTGAAACGTCATCACTAGGTTGTAAAACAACTGCACCAGCACCGTCACCAAAAATAACTGTAACATTTCTACCTTCAGTTGAAAAATCGAGACCCATGGAATGCATTTCAGAACCAACCACAAGAATGTTTTTATACATTCCAGATTTAATAAATTGATCTCCGATAGAAAGAGCATAAATAAAGCCACTACACTGATTTCTAATATCTAAAGCACCAATTTCCGTATTGGTAATACCTAATTCTCTTTGTAATAAAACACCACAACCTGGGAAAAAGTAATCTGGACTTAGAGTGGCAAAAATGATAAAATCAATTGACTCTTTGGTAGTTCCTGCCCTTTCGATTGCAACTTCAGCTGCCCTTGCAGCCATAGTAGTGGTAGATTCTTTATGTTTCGTTCCATATCTTCTTTCACGAATACCCGTTCTTTCCTGAATCCATTCATCAGTAGTATCCATTACTTTTGTAAGATCATGGTTGGTAACAACATTTTCAGGTAAATATTTTCCAATACCAGCTATTTTCGTTTTATACATATAATTAGATATTTCGTTTAAATTGATAAAATAAGATGTATGAAATTTACTATTTACAAAATTAATAAATAAAATAAATTAGATGCAACTATTGAAATTTAAAGGTTTTAATTTTTGAAAAATACTTATTTGGGTAACCATAAATTAAAAATAGTTTGTTAAATAAAATTTAAAACTAAATGATTTCGCTATACTTTGATAATTAATATGTTAAGATAAAATTAAAGTATTTTTATTAAAAGAAAATAATCGTATTTTTATACAATTATAATATAAATATGTTGTTTTATTATTATAAATTTCTTTTTTAATATATTTTTATGATTCAATAAAGAAAATGGTTAAAAAGTTACTTTTAATATTTTTGATATCATCTGTAATTTATAGGAATGTGGAAGCACAGCAGCCGACACAATATACTATGTATATGTTCAATCCTTTACAATACAATCCTGCAATTGCAGGCAAAGATGATGCAATAAATATAATAGGTACTTTAAGACAACAGTGGGTAGGGTTTGAAGGTAATCCAACTAGCCAAAATTTATCGATTGATTTACCCATTAATATTATTAATGGTGGAGTAGCGTTGCAATTTGATAATGACCAATTGGGTGCAGGAAGTTTTTTACAGATTGGGGCAGCATATGCCCAAAGGGTTTACTTTGCAGAGGATAATTTTTTATCGATTGGAATTATGGCAAAGTTTTCGCAGATGATGATTAATGGATCAAAGTTAAGAACGCCAGAAGGGTTTTATACCAATAGTATTTTAGATCACCAAGATGGCTTTTTGACAAATTCAACAATGAGTGGATCTACAGTGACGAATAATGTTGGGTTATATTATGAAAACAAGAATATAAATTTGGGAGCAGGAATTGTTAATTTATTGCCAAGTAAAATACCTTTAGGAAATAATAATTATAGTTTAAAGTCAAATTATTTTATTAACTTAGCAACAAATTTCCAAATAAATCGAATAAAACTAACTCCTAGTTTACTATTTAAAACCGATTTTATTCAGCATCAATTAGATTTATCGCTAGTTTCTGAGATTGTTTCAAAGTATTATGTTGGAATATCAAATAGAGGTTTTGGTAATAAAACATTTGAATCTGTTGCAATTTTGGCTGGAATAAATCTTAACGAAAAGTTAAAGTTTTGTTATAGTTTTGATATAGGAACTTCAAAATTAAAATCTTTTAACAACGGATCACACGAAATAATCATGAAATATACACTACAAAATAACCTTGGGAAGGGTGTTCCTCCTAAAATTATATATAATCCTAGATTTTTATAACACCAAATAAAAAACTTTATTCTCCAAATATAACAAATTTTTAGCAATATTTATATATTTGCGTTTCATTTGACAAATTGGCGACATATTGATACTTTTGGAAAATAAAATGAACTAAGTATTTTTTAGTAGTAAAATTTGGAAAATAAAATTTTGGAATTATTTTTACGTTTACTTAAATAAACTCATAGAAATTAAATAAATGAGAAAGTTTCTTAAATCTTTAGTTATTCTTTCTGTTTTTTTGACAGTTGCTGCTTCTTGTGGCAAAAAACAAAATGGTCAATTGATAGGAGTGTTAGACAGACCGAAATGGGGTGGCTTGAATCCTTATGGAATGGTATATGTACCATCAGGGACACTTCATATTGGTGCAGGTGATCAGGATGTTAATTCTGCTTTTACAGCAAGACCTAAGTCCGTTTCAGTAGTTGGTTTTTATATGGACGATACTGAGATTACCAATAATGAGTATCGTCAGTTTGTTTATTATGTAAGAGACTCATTAGCACATGCTAGATTGGATCACTTTAATGAAGACGACAATGGTCAACAGACTATTGATTGGACTCAAAAAATTGATTGGACAGATGAGGCATTAGAAGATATGTACTATAAAGGTGCAGATCAATATGCTGGTGCTAAAGAATATGATATTAAAAAGTTCATGTATGAGTACCAATGGAGAGATTGGAATCAAGCAGCTCATGAAACTAAATATGGCGAAAGAGGCAATAACATTAAGAAAGACAAAGTTATGATTTATCCTGACACTTTAGTTTGGGTAAGAGACTTTGCTTATTCTTATAATGAGCCAATGACTAGAAATTATTTCTGGCATCCTGCTTTCGACGATTATCCAGTAGTGGGTGTAAATTGGAGAATGGCAAAAGCTTTCTGTTTTTGGAGAACTCAACTTTGGAATAAGTTTAGAGCAACTGGTAAGAGAGCAGAGCCAAACACTGAAGAATTCAGATTACCATTCGAATCTGAATGGGAATATGCTTCTAGAGGTGGACATGATTTGTCAATGTATCCTTGGGGATCTTATTATACAAGAAACACAAAAGGATGTTTGTTAGCAAATTTCAAACCAGGAAGAGGAAATTATCCAGAAGATGGTGGTTTCTATACAGTTAGAGCAGATGCTTATTTCGCAAACGATTATGGTTTGTATAATATGTCTGGTAACGTATCTGAATGGACTGAAACATCTTACCAAGAGAATGCATATTCATTCATTCATGACTTGAATCCAAATATTACTTATGATGCTAAAGAAGATGATCCAGCAGCATACAAAAGAAAAGTTGTAAGAGGTGGTTCATGGAAAGATATCGCATACTACTTACAAACAAATACAAGACACTATGATTGGCAAGATACAACTAAATCATATATCGGTTTCCGTTGTGCTCTTACTTTCTTAGGTAGATCAATCAATGATTTTTAATTAGAATTAGTTTTTATCTTTTTTAAATTTGAATGAATAGCAACATCTTGCTAACTGGTAGTTGTTTGCGAAAATTTGAACCAAGTAAAATATTTATTATATCACTTTAAAAGAAAATTAGCAATGAGTTTCGTTAAAACTAAAGGCTTTAAGTACTTCAAAAATTTAATTATCGGTGTAGGAGCAGCAATTGTATTGATGGGTGCTCTTTTCAAATTGGAAAGTTGGAAAGGTGCTTCTGAAATGTTAATTTTAGGATTATCAATTGAAGCATTAATCTTCTTATTTTTAGGACTTTTAGGACCAGAGCCAGATTACTATTGGCACAAGTTATACCCTGGATTGGATGATTATAATGGCAAAATGACACCTATTGCTTATGCTGGTGCTAAATCTGAAGATACTCCTGCATTAAATGGTCAAGTTGTTGAGGCTAAATTAGGCGGAATGTTGACAGAATTACAATCAATGTCAAAAAGTATGTCTTCATTGAAAGCTTTACAAGAGGTTGATTTCTCTAATACTAAAGAGCAAATTAAATCTATGTCTAATTTCTATACAAAAATGAATGAGGCTGCGACTAATTTAGGTGAGTCATTAGAGGATTCTAAGAAATATAAAGATCAGTTAGCTGCTCTTAATAAAAACTTAGGTTCATTGAATTCAGTATATGGTAATATGTTGAATGCAATGGCTAACATAGGAAAGAACTAATTCTTTTCAATAATTGATTTGTAAATTTATTACCAAACATAATAAAATAAAGAGATATGTCAATACCTAAGGAGCCCCGGCAGTTAATGATTAACTTAATGTACTTGGTACTAACTGCGATGTTGGCTCTAAACGTTTCCGCAGAAATTATCAATGCTTTCTTTGCTTTGGAGAAAGGAATTATGGGAACTTCAAAAATTGTTGAAAAATCTAATACAGATGTTAAAACAAGTTTAGAGGAGTGGGTTAAATTAAAAGGAAATGAAAAGCATGCTAAGTGGAATGATAAAGCAACTCAAGCAGTAGCTATTTCAAAAGAATTTGAATCATATATTGAAGGTATTCGAAAAAGTATTTTCGATGCTGCTGGTGGACCAAATCCGGAACATCCAGACAGACCTGTAAAATATAAGGATAAAGATGTTACAACAAGAATTTTGATAAATGAAGGTAAAGGAGCTGAAATTGAAAAAAAGATTGTTGAAACTAGAAATAAATTATTAGCATTAATTGATGATCCAGCAAAAAAAGCTGAATTTACAAATTCTTTACCATTGATAGTTGATGAAATTCCAAAAGAATCTGAATCAAAATCTTGGCCAGAATATAAATTCAAGCAAATGCCGGTTGCAGCAGTAATGCCAATGTTTGCTAAATTGAATAGTGATTCAAAATCTTCTACTACTCAATTTTTAAACTACTTTATGGATCAAGCATCAGGTAAAACTGAGGTAAAATTAGATAAGTATTTGGTAGCAATCGCTCCATCAAAAGCTTATTTAATTTCCGGTAAAGATAGATTTGAAGCAACTGTTGCTATGGGTGCTTATAGCTCTACAGCTAACAATATATCTATTACAGCAAACGGATCTTCGTTACCTCTAAAGGATGGTTTAGCGAAATACTCTGGTGGAGTAGAAACTGGTACAGGTGAAAAAACTTTCAATGCAACTGCAACTGTTACAAATCCAATTACTGGAGAAAAAAGTACTGTTAAAGGTGAATTCAAATACGAAGTTGGACAAGCTGCAGTTACTGTAGCTGCTGATAAGATGAATGTATTCTATATTGGAGTTGATAATCCAATTTCTATTGCTGCTGCTGGTGTTTCTTCTAACTCATTGAAAGTTAATGTTAGCGGTGGTGGGGCTACTATTTCAGGTTCTGGAAAGAGTTTCGTTGTAAGAGCAACTTCTCAAGGGGACTGTAATGTTGTGGTTTCTAGTTCTGAAATGCCAAGTGCTGCTACGTTTAAATTCCGTGTTAAAAGAATTCCTGATCCAATTCCAATTTTGGGTAAAAAAGGTCAAAGTACGTTTGGTAATGGAGAAATTAAAGCACAAGAAGGTATTATTGCCTTTTTAGAAAATTTTGACTTCGATGCAAAATGTGTAATTTCAGGCTTTAATATCGTAAGATTAGGAAGAAGAGAGGATCCTGTAAATAAATTAAATGCTGGAGGTAGATTTGGTGATGATGCTAAAAGATTAATAGCTTTAGCAAAACCAGGTGACAGCTATATGTTTACAGATATCAAAGCTAAGTGTCCTGGAGATGCAGCTGGTAGAGATATTGGAGTGTTAGCGATTACAATTCGTTAACCAAATTCATAATTAAATATTAATTTTTAAGATGAATAATTTTTTGAAAATATCATTAGTATTGTTTATTTCATTTTTTGGACTTTCTGCTTATGCACAAGTTCCTGAGAATACTGGTGGTACTGGAACACCAATGACTGAGTCAAGTGATCCAAAAGATACCCTTGGTAATAAGCCTTTAGATGGCATTCTTGAGAAAAAAGTAATGTTAGAAAGAAGGGTTTTACCTTATGAGCAAGTTAGAGAGAATGATTTGTATTGGGAAAAAAGAGTTTGGAGAGTAATTGATGTGAGAGAGAAAATGAATCACAGCTTTATGTATCCAGAAGAGCCTTTTTTAGATATTATTTTAAAAGCTGCTCAAAAAGATGAAATTGCAGTATATAGTGAAGAGAATGATAAATTCACTAATAAAATTCAGAAAGATGAGGTAGCATCTAAAATTTCTAGTGTAGATACAACAGAAATTATGGATCCTGAAACTTATGAAACTAAAACTAAGATTACTAGAAACGACTTGAACTATCAAGATGTTAAGCAGTTTAGAGTAAAGGAAGTTTGGTATTTCGATGCTGAACAAGCTACTTTAAAAGTGAGAATACTTGGTATCGCTCCAATTAGAGATGTTTTTGATAAAAAATCTGGTAATTTCTTATATACTGGAGCTATGTTTTGGATTTATTATCCTGATTGTAGAGAATTATTTGCTAGACATCAAGTTTTTAATGTTGGTGGAAATGATGCAAGTCCTATGTCATGGGAGGATTTATTCGAAATGCGATATTTTTCAAGTTTTATTATTAAGGAATCTAATGTTCAAGATAGAAAAATTCAAGATATCTATCCCAATGGAAATGATATGTTAGTGGAAGGTGAAAAAATCAAACTATCTATTTTTGACTTTGAACATGACTTATGGTCATATTAATCATTAATATTTAATATTAAAAATCCCAGCTGGTGAAAGTCAGTTGGGATTTTTATTTTATAAATAATTGTATATGATTTTCAAATCCACCTTACCAATTATCGAATTCCCTTTCAAAATTAACCACAATGAGCAGATATTAAGTATTGGCTCCTGTTTTACTGAGCATATCGGAAACAAGTTGAAAAACTCGTTTTTTGACATAATCCAAAATCCATTTGGAATAGTCTATAATCCAATTAGCATAGCTAAGCAATTGGATATAATAATTAAAAACCAACTCTATAAAGAAGAAGATTTATGTCATCATAATTCTAAATATTTTTCTTGGAATCATCATTCTAACTATAGTGATTTTAATAAGGGAAATGCTTTGAATAAAATTAATACTCGTCTAGAATCAGCAAGAAAAGGTACATCTAATTTATGTCATTTGCATTTAACCTTTGCAACAGCATGGGTTTATGAATTGAAATCTACAAATGAAATTGTTGCAAATTGTCATAAAATTCCAAGTTCAAATTTTGTAAAAAAGTTATTGACTGTGGAAGAAATAATTGATTCTATTGTACCAGTTTTAAAAAATTATAATACAAAATTTCCTCAGCTTAAAATATTATTTACATTAAGTCCAGTAAGACACTTGAGAGATGGAATAATAGAAGATAGATTAAGTAAATCTATACTAAGAGTTTCAATTGATGCAATAATAAAGAAATTTGAAAATGCTTATTATTTTCCAGCTTACGAATTAGTTACGGATGATTTGAGAGATTATAGGTTTAGTAAAGAGGATTTGGCACATCCTAACGAAATGGCAATTGAATACGTTTGGGATTATTTTAAAAATGCCATATTTGATATAAAAACTATTGAAATAATTAATCAATTGGTCAAGATACTAAAAATGAAAAATCATATTGGGGATATTCATGATATTGAGTTTCAAAAATTTCAAATTAAAATAAAGGATTTAGAAAATCAATTTAGAATGGAACATCCCCATATAAAATACTAATTAATTTTACCAAGTCAAATCATCATCTATTTCAGATTTTGGTTTTTCCTCAGTTGCAGCTTGATCTGTATTAGAATTTAATTCTTTTGCCCTTGCCTCATATTCTTCGTTTCTTCTTTTGAATTCATCGTAATCATAATCAGGCATTAAATTAGTTTTGATATAATCTATAGCATTTTGAAGCTCATCGGCAAATCGATTGAAATCCTCTTTGTAAACAAAAATTTTGTGTCTGTCATACGAATCACTATTTGGTCTTTTCGTACTTTCAGTAATGCTCAAGAAATAGTCACTCCCTCTAGTTTGTCTTACGTCTAAAAAGTAGGTTCTTCGTTTACCGGCTTTAACTTTGGCAGAATATACTATCGTATCAAAATTCTTGTTGCCTTTTTCGTTTTCCACAATAATTTATTTAATATATAGAATGTTGTTTATTCCTAAACATACAAATATAAACAGAACTGCCAAAATGCCAAATTAATTTTATACTAACACAATAATTAATGTATTTTTAAGGATAAATATTATATTTTATTTCAAATGGTTTAATTTTTTTACAAACTTCTGAATTTGCATTCAAATAAATCTAAATCAATTTAAACGATTAAAATACACTATATTAATGCAATTGCATTTGAAAATGTCGTATTAAATCAATTACTTTTGCAGCATGAAGAATATTAGAAATTTTTGTGTGATTGCACACATTGATCACGGGAAAAGTACCTTATCAGATAGGTTGTTAGAATTTACTAAAACTATTTCAGAAAGAGATATGCAAAATCAAGCTCTTGATGATATGGATTTGGAAAGAGAAAGGGGAATTACGATAAAAAGTCATGCAATTCAAATGTATTATGATCATTCGGATGGTCAAAGATATACTTTTAATCTGATTGACACTCCTGGTCATGTGGATTTTTCATATGAAGTGTCTAGATCTATTGCAGCTTGTGAAGGTGCATTATTGTTAGTGGATGCTACACAAGGCATTCAGGCACAAACTATTTCTAATTTATTTCTTGCTTTAGAACATGATCTGGAAATCATACCTATTTTGAACAAAATAGATATGGAAGCAGCCATGATAGATGATGTAAGTGATCAAATAATTGATTTGATAGGTTGCAGAAAGGAAGATATTGTTTTAGCAAGTGGAAAAGCTGGAATTGGTATTCAAGATATAATGGATGCTATTGTTACTAGAATTCCAGCACCAAAAGGTGACCCAAATGCACCATTACAGGCATTAGTATTTGATTCGGTTTTCAATTCATTTAGAGGAATTATTGCTTATTATCGGATTTTAAATGGTACTTTAACCAAAGGCGAAAAAGTGAGGTTTCATCATACATCCAAGGAGTATGATGCAAATGAAATTGGTATATTGCAAATGAATTTGCAACCAAAAGATAAAGTTTTAGCTGGAGATGTAGGTTATATCATCACTGGAATCAAATCTGCAAAAGAAATTAAGGTTGGGGATACGATAACGAATGCAATTAATCCATGTAAAGAAGCCGTACAAGGATTTGAGGAGGTGAAGCCAATGGTTTTTGCAGGTGTTTACCCAATTGATAATAATGATTTTGAAGATCTTAGAGATAGTTTAGAAAAGCTACAATTGAATGATGCTTCGTTGGTTTTCGAGCCAGAGACATCGGTTGCTTTAGGATTTGGATTTAGATGTGGGTTTTTAGGGATGTTACATCTTGAAATTATTACTGAAAGATTGAGAAGAGAATTTGATCAAGATATTATTGTGACGATTCCTAACGTATCATATTTCGCAAAATCTACAAAAAAGGATGCGAAAGAATTCATCGTTCGCCAACCTGCAGAATTGCCAGATCCATCAGCTTTGGAATATGCAAAGGAGCCATTTATTGAAGCTCAGATAATCACTAAGCCAGAATATATTGGAACCATCATTACCCTATGTATGGATAAGAGGGGCTTTTTGAAAAAGCAGAATTATTTGACGGAAACAAGGGTTGAGATGGTTTTTGAAATGCCATTAGCTGAGATTGTTTTTGATTTTTATGATAAATTAAAATCAGTAACAAGAGGATATGCTTCATTTGATTACCAACAAATTGGGTATCGAGAATCAGATTTGGTGAAAATGGAAATAAAGTTGAACGGTGAAAATGTAGATGCATTTTCAGCATTGGTACATAGAAGCAAGGCAGAATATGTAGGAAGAAGAATCTGTGAAAAATTAAAGGATTTAATTCCAAGGCATCAGTTTATGATTCCAATTCAAGCCGCTATTGGTGCAAAAATCATAGCAAGAGAGACTATTTCTGCAATGAGAAAAGATGTTACCGCAAAATGTTATGGTGGTGATATCTCGAGAAAAAGAAAATTGTTAGAAAAACAAAAGGAAGGAAAGAAGAAAATGAGACAATTTGGAACAGTTGAAGTTCCACAAACAGCATTTATGCAAGTTTTAAAATTGGACTAATATGAGACTAGAACGACTTTTGGATATGTTAAACGGAACCAAAGAAGACCCGTTTATATTATTTGCGATTGCAAAAGAATATGAGAATAAAGGAGAGGATAACATTTCTCTTGACTATTATTCAAAACTTATTGCAAATCACCCAAACTATGTTGGGACATATTACCATTTGGGAAAATTATATGAAAGAACTGATAATTTGAAAGAGGCTATCAATACTTATAATAATGGCATGTTGGTAGCAAAAAACAATAAAGATCAACATTCATACAATGAACTTGCAGCAGCAAAATTTAATCTGACAGACGAATAATAGTTATTATTTTTTTGTTTTCAATAATTATCAAAAATGAAATTTGCATTTTTTGATTCCATAAAAAGTTTTCCAGTTTTTATTTGTATCCTTCTGGCTACTGTCATTCTTGGGTATTTATTTAATAGGTATGCAGTAAGATTAATTAGAAAATCATCACTTTATATCAACAACGACCCCACAAATTATAAATTCCTTCGCCATGCAATTACTGCCTTAATCTACATCATTGGTTTCGGTTTGGCTGTAAATGAATTTGAACCACTTCGTGGAATTGCTAAATCATTACTTGCAGGTGCTGGGATTCTTGCAGTTGCAATAGGTTTTGCATCTCAGGCTGCTCTAAGTAATATTATTAGTGGGATAATGATTATTGTCTTTCGACCTTTTAGAGTCAACGACAGACTTAAAATCAAAGATAATTTGAGTGGAACAGTTGAAGATATCACATTAAGACATACCGTTATTCGTGATTTTGAAAATAGAAGAATTATTATTCCAAATGATGTTATCAGTAAAGAAGTCATCATTAATTCTGATTTTAATGATGATAAAATATGCAAATGGATTGAAGTAACTATTGATTATCATTCAGATATAGATTTGGCAAAAAAAATCCTTCAAGAAGAAACATTAAATCACCCACTAATTAGAGATGCTAGAACGGAGGAAGATAAGAAAAGTGACCAACCAATTGTTGCAGTTAGAGTCATAGATTTGCTAGACACTGGAGTTAGAATTAGGGCTTGGGCTTGGGCAGATGATACATCCAAAGCTGCGATTTTGAGATGGGAGGTTATCGAAAAAGTTAAACATAGATTTGATGCTGCTGGTATTTTATTTCCAGTTGTGAATGTAAATACATCTTCAAATAGAATTTGATGCAAAAAAAAATTAAGCCTTCGAATAAAATTAAAAAAACGGGATTGGCTCCAGGAACTCTTGTGTTTACTGGAGACCAGAAAGTGAATCGTCCACAAGTTACGGAGCTGATCTATAACCAAAATTCAATAAAAGAATCATTGATTTCTTCCAAAGCTCCACTAACTATCCATTCCCCACAAACTGACTTTGTCACTTGGTATGATATCAGAGGATTACACGATTTAGCTTTAATAGAGAATTTTGGAAAATTCTTCAATATACACTATTTGGTTTTGGAAGACATTGCCAATACAAGGCAAATTTCCAAAATTGAGGAATATGAAAATGGCGTTTTTATAGTTGTAAATGCAATAACAGAATCTACAAATGAAAGCTTAATAACCACAGAACAAATAGCCATCTTTGTTGGAGATGGGTTTGTATTATCATTTCAAGAAGATGAATTTGACCAATTTGAATTATTAAGGAAAAGGCTTAATGATGATAAAGGGAAAATAAGGTCTAAAAAAGCAGAATACTTAGCTTATTCATTATTGGATATGATGGTGGACAAATATATTGAAACCATTAATAAAATTGAAAATGACCTTTACGATTTAGAAAATGAGATTATTTTCAATCCAGTATTTAGAAATAAAATCAAACTCTACGAATACAAACATCAATTACTCATCATCAGAAAAGCAATTTATCCTTTAAGGGAAGCACTTTCTAGAGTTATGAGAGTTGAAAGTGTCATTTTTGATAATTCTATAAAACTTTATCTAAGAGATTTATATGATCATACACATCAAGTGATAGATAAAGCAGACTTTTTGAGAGAAATAGTAACCAATCTTCAAGAAACCTACTCAGCAGAATTAAATAATAAAACCAATCATGTCATCAGGGTTTTGACCATAATTTCTACTATTTTTATTCCATTGACCTTTGTTGTTGGGCTTTATGGTATGAATTTCAAATACATGCCCGAATTGGATTGGCAATATGGATATTATTATTGCCTAGGATTTATGGGATTATTATTTATTTGCTTTTTATATTATTTTAAAAGAAAAAAATGGTTATAACCTATAAAATATTACAATTATTAATATTTTGGGTTTGAAATAAAAATTTATTGAAATGCAATTAGTTGAAAGTAAGTATTTTTTGAGTGGGGGAAAAAATCTAGGCTCAGGTTGCGACACAGTTTCTATCCAAGAAGTATTGTTGGCAAAAATTGCTGGCTTTTCTGCTTCTGATATAGTTTTTACACCAAGTGGAGTATCAATAGAAGAGTTGGAAATGGCTGTAAAAGAAGGCGTTAGGATTAATATTGACAATATTTCCACTTTGGAGCAATTTGGTCAGATGCATCCAACTATTCCTGTTTGCATTCGGATCAACCCACATATAATGGCTGGTGGAAATTCAAAAATTTCGGTAGGACATATCGATTCAAAATTTGGAATATCAATTCATCAGATGCCACATGTTTTGAGAGTAGTGGAGACTACTGGGTTAAAAGTGGAAGGTTTGCATATGCATACAGGTTCTGATATTTACGATGTTGGAGTATTCTTGCAAGGTGCAGAAATTATGTTTAGTGTTGCCAAGAATTTTAAAAATTTAGATTATTTAGATTTTGGAAGTGGCTTCAAAGTGCCTTATAAGCCAGATGATATTGCAACAGATATCGAAGAACTAGGCGAAAAAATTTCTCAAAGATTCAATGAATTCTGTACAGAATATGGTAAAAATTTGACCTTGATGTTCGAGCCAGGTAAATTTTTGGTGAGTGAAGCAGGTTACTTTTTTGCAAAAGCAAATGTGGTGAAGACAACTACATCCTCCGTTTTTGTTGGATTAGATACTGGTTTGAATCATTTGATTCGCCCCATGTTTTATGATGCCTATCATCACATAGTGAATGTGACAAATACGGATGAAAAGCCAAGGATTTATACAGTCGTTGGATATATTTGTGAAACGGATACTTTTGCGGTGAATAGAGTAATTCATTAAGTGATAGAGACGGATGTGTTGTGTTTTTACAATGCTGGAGCCTATTGCTATTCCATGGCTTCCAATTATAATTCTCGATTTCGTCCAGCAGAAGTGATGATTTTGGATGGCAAAGATTATCTGATTAGAAAAAGGGAAGATTTGGAAGACCTTACTAGAAATCAAATTGAAATTGAAGGGTTAAAATAAGAAAAAATTATAAACAAAATTATTAGGTTAATAGAAATCTAGGAGGTTACTAAAAATACTGATTATTAAACTAATAAGATAATAGAATTACAAAGCCTGAGATTTTCAAATTTCAGGCTTTGTTGTTTCAGAAAAAAGGAATTTAGATAAAGTATTATATTATCGAATACCTAACTGATCCTACTCCAAACATTGGCGTATTTCTTGATTTGTTCAAGATGATTTTTCAAAGAAAGATGATTGGGTGCAGATAATGTGGGGTCGAAATCTAGGATTTCAATAGCTAAATCTCTAGCAGTTTGCAAGATAATACCATCTTTTGCCAAATTGGCTATTCTCAGATTTAGTAATCCACTTTGTTGGGTGCCTTCAATGTCTCCTGGACCCCTCAATTTCAAATCTACTTCGGCAATTTCAAATCCATTTGTCGTTCGAACCATCGTTTTTAGCTTCTCTCTGCTATCTGAAGTCAATTTGAAACTGGACATTAAAATGCAAAATGATTGATCAGCCCCTCTTCCAACCCTACCTCTCAATTGATGTAGTTGTGATAACCCAAACCTTTCAGAGTTTTCGATTATCATAACAGAAGCATTTGGAACATTGACGCCTACTTCTATCACCGTTGTTGCCACCATGATTTGACATTTCCCAGCGACAAACCGCTGCATTTCATAATCTTTTTCTGCATTTTTCAATTTTCCATGCACAATGCTGACTTGATAATCAGGCATCGGGAAATCTCTTTGAATATTTTCGTACCCCTGCATCAAATCTAGTAAATCCATTTTTTCGGATTCTTCAATGAGCGGATAAACGATATAAATCTGCCTTCCCTTGTCTATTTCTTCTTTGATAAATCCTTTCAAACGAAGCCTTTGATTTTCAGTCCAATGGAGGGTGGTGATGGGTTTTCTGCCTGGTGGTAATTCATCGATGACAGAAACATCCAAATCGCCATATAAAGTCATAGCTAATGTTCTTGGAATTGGTGTGGCAGTCATTACCAAGATGTGAGGTGGAAATGGTTTGCTTTTATTCCAAAGTTTTCCCCTTTGCTCCACACCAAATCGGTGCTGCTCATCAATTATTGCTAATCCTAGATTTTTAAATTGTACAGGGTCTTCAATCAAAGCATGAGTCCCTATCAAAATATCTATTTCACCAGAAATTAAATCTTCTAAAATAGCTGCTCTTTTTTTTCCTTTGATACTACCAGATAAAAATTCTATTTTCACACCTATTAATTCACCAAAAGCGGATAATCCTTCGTAATGCTGACGAGCTAATATTTCTGTTGGTGCCATCATGCAGGCTTGAAACCCATTATCTAATCCAATCAGCATGCTTAGAAATGCGACTATTGTCTTTCCGCTACCCACATCTCCTTGTACCAATCTATTCATCTGCACACCAGCTCCCAAATCTTTCCTAATCTCTTTAAGCACTCTTTTTTGAGCTTCAGTGAGAGAAAATGGAAGCTTGTTTTTATAGAATTCATTAAATTTTTCACCTACAATGGAGAAGGTATGCCCTTTGATACTTGATTTTCTTAGCTTTTTAAGCATTAAGAGCCGCATCTGAATCACAAATAGCTCTTCAAATTTCAATCTTCTAGTTGCCTGTTCCAATTCTTCCTCACTTTTGGGGAAATGAATTTTTACAATAGCCTGATATCTATCTATTAATTTTAATTTTGAAATAATTTGTGGTGGAATGAATTCTGGTATATCACTTTGCTTTAGTTTCTCAAAAATTTGTAATATGAGTTTTCGCCTAGCTTTTACATCCAGGCCTCTATTATTCAACTTTTCCGTACTGGCATAAATCGGTGCAAAAGTCAGTGCATTTTGCTGATTTTCTTCATTCGCCAATTCCATTTCTGGATGTGGAATAGAGTAATTGGTATTAAAAAATTGCGGTTTCCCATATACAATATAAGCGGCTCCAGACTCTAAATTTTTTTCCAACCAATTGATACCTTTGAACCAAACTAAATCAACAAACCCACTTTCATCCCGAATTCTAGCGACAGCTCTTTTTTTTGCTCCATCTCCAATAATTTCTACTCTTCTTAAAATGCCTTTAATAAGTACACTTTCCGTCTCCTCATTTATATCTGCAATTCTCGTAAATTTGGTTTTGTCTATATAGCGAAATGGCAATTGCCATAGCAAATCACCCACAGTAAACACATTTAGGTCTTTCTGTATCATTTCAGCCTTTTGTGGGCCTACTCCTTTTAGATATGCAATAGGGAGGTCTAACAAACTATTATTTTTTATGAATTTTTTTTAGAACTATTTAATTTTATTTATTCCCATCAATTGCTTCTTCTATGATATTAGGATAATCAGTGATGATTCCATCTACGCCAAGCTTTATTAATTTTTTCATATCTTCTACATTATTCACTGTCCAAGGAATAACTTTCATATTCATTGCTTTGCATTGTTCGATGAGGGATTTATTGACTAAATCATATTTTGGAGAATATATTTTGGGAATAAAACTAATTACATTCATATTAGCTTGAAAATCATCATCATTTTCTATCAAGTAAGCGATAGGAATCGAATTATCCTTTTCCCAAATAGCTTCTAAAGCTCTAATATCAAAAGATTGAATAGTGAAAATTTCTGAATAATTTTCTGGAAATTCCTTTTTAATTGTGGCGATAGTTAAATCAACAAAATCATTCACAGGTGGAGTGAAAAGGGAATCCCATTCAGGTTTTGTTTTTATTTCAATATTAAATTTTGGAAATATTCTCTTATTTGTCGTGCAATATTTTTTTACAACCTGAATTACTTCGTTTAATGTAGGTTTGTATGTTTTCATTGCAACTTGATTCGGAAAACGAGGATGTCCTCTACTTCCACAATCAAATTTTTTTATTTCATCATAGTTCAATTTGTGTATTGCAATATAATTTTCAAAATTATCTGGTAAAAAAACTGGACTACCGTCTGGATGACTACAAATTTCATCACTCATCCAAGGTTCATGGCTTACAACTAATTGATTGTCTTTCGAAACAGATAAATCCAATTCTAAAGTTACTATTTCATTAAAACTAAGAGCCTTTAGGAATGCTTCAATTGTGTTTTCAGGGAGTAAGCCTCTGCAACCCCTATGTCCTTGCCAGTCAAATACTTCCATATTAGAATTATTATTGGTGGTAACCATTTTTTTTGCTTTACATGAGCAAAATGCAAAAACAAACAACAATAAGTAGAAAAAATTGTTTTTTACCATAATTGACAAAATTATATAAACTTCACTTGAAATCGCTTTTAAATTTAAAGAATTTAAGAAATTCAATCATTCAATTCCTATTTTTGCATTCGAATATAAAAAAACTATGACTCGTCAAGCTTCTGCTTTGATTCCAACTCCTTGGGGAGAATTTCAAATGACTGCTTTTGCAAATAATGCAAATGAGCAAATGCCTAATGTGCTTTTTGCACATCCTGATTTAGATATAAATAAAGTAGTTTATGTGAGAATTCATAGTGAGTGCTTCACTGGAGATGTTTTTGGTTCGTTAAGATGTGATTGCGGAGAGCAATTGCATAAAAGTATGGAAATCATTCAAGAGCAAAAGGGTGTTTTAATATATTTACGTCAAGAGGGTAGGGGAATTGGGCTAATTCATAAATTGAAAGCATATAATTTGCAAGATGATGGGATGGATACTGTAGATGCAAATACCCATCTAGGCTTTAAAATTGATAGTCGATCTTATGATGCAGCTTTAGAAATACTCAATAATTTAGGAATTCAAAAAATTAAATTGATAACGAACAATCCTAAAAAAGTAGATTTTTTTGACCAAACTGGTATTGAAGTAATTGAAAGAATACCGATTGTAATGGAAGAAGGAGTTTACAATAAAAACTATATAAAAACCAAAAGGGATAAAATGGGTCATTGGCTTTAATTTCAGAACTTTTTTTTGATATAGTATATGTATTGAATGCAATAATTAGCAAATATTATATACAATTTTGAAAATACCAATTAGAAATTAGGAAGCAAGTAAAATTATTTTTCTTCAATTTACCTTTTTTTCTATCTATTAATGGGTGAAAATCATAATTGTTGAATATTCAATTAATTAATTATTTATTTTTTTTCAAAATCATTTTGCATTGATAAAGAAATGGTAGTATCTTTGCACACCGAATTGAAAAATATAGGTCCCGTAGCTCAATTGGATAGAGTATCTGACTACGGATCAGAAGGTTTAAGGTTCGACTCCTTACGGGATCACAAAAAACACTAAAAGCATTTAAAACGTGATAACATGTCAAAAGTTTGTGTATTAACGGGAAAACGCCCGATTACGGGAAATAAAGTGTCTCACTCAAATCGTAAGACTAAGAGAAGATTTTTACCAAATCTTCAAACTCAAAGGTTTTACGTACCGGAAATTGAGGATTGGGTTACTTTAAAAGTTTCTACTAGTGCTATTAGGACTATTAGTAAACTTGGACTTTACGAATATGTAAAGAAATTACATAAAAAAGGTATCGATACTGGTATCAGATTTTAATTTTTAAAGATTAGCGAAAATGGCAAAGAAAAGCAAAGGTAATCGATTACAAATTATTTTGGAGTGTACTGAGCATAAAGCTAGTGGATTACCTGGAACTTCTCGTTATATTACTGAGAAGAACAGAAAAAATACTCCAGAAAGATTGGAATTGAAAAAATTCAATCCGATCATGAAAAAGGTGACTGTTCACCGAGAAATTAAATAATAAAAAATTTTCAAAACGCTTTAAACTTTTGTTATGGCTAAGAAAGTATCCAAAAATGCAAGGGTTGCACAACGTGCTGCGAATGCAGGTAGTGGTAAAGATTTTGTTAAAGTGATTCGTAGTATTAAAGATCCAATAAAAGGTACTTATTCTTATAAAGAAGTAATGATTCATAAGGATAAAGTGAAGGAATTCTTTGAGAATAAATAATATGTTTTCATTTTATCAATTTATAAAAAAGGCTTTTTCCAACATGAGAAAGCCTTTTTGTGTTTCCATTTTTGAAATTGGAGTTTATTCAATCCGCTAAATATTAATCAAATGAGTTTTTTTAGTAAGTTTTTTAACAAAGAAAAAGAAGAAGACCTAAATAAAGGGCTTGAAAAAACTAAAGACTCTTTTTTTTCTAAACTTTCTAAAGCTATCGTTGGTAAATCTACGGTAGATGAGGAAGTATTGGATGAACTGGAGAATATTTTGATTACTTCAGATGTGGGATTGGAAACAACAGTTAAAATAATTGATAGAATAGAAAAAAGAGTTGCGAATGATAAGTATGTAGATACTGATCAATTGAACTTTATTCTTAAAGACGAAATCGTTAGACTTCTTGCTGAAAACAATGTTACAGATGCAGAAGACTATGAAATTCCTGCTGGAAAACATCCTTATGTTATCATGGTGGTTGGCGTAAATGGAGTGGGTAAAACGACTACAATAGGGAAACTGGCTTATCAATTTACTTTGAAAGGAAAAAAAGTTGTGATTGGAGCTGGTGATACTTTTAGAGCTGCTGCTGTGGATCAATTAGACATTTGGGCAAACAGAGTAGGTTGTGCAATATATTCAAAGGTATGAATGCAGACCCTGCTGCAGTTGCTTATGAAACGGTGGAGTATGCAATCAAAAATAATTGCGATGTATGTATTATCGATACTGCCGGAAGATTGCATAATAAAATCAACCTAATGAATGAGTTATCTAAAATAAAACCTTCTGCTGGAAAAATCATGGAAGATGCTCCTCACGATGTTTTGCTTATTTTAGATGCTACGACTGGTCAAAACGCTATTGAGCAATGCAAACAATTCTCTGTGGCTACTGAAGTGACTGCTTTGGCTCTTACCAAATTGGATGGAACTGCAAAAGGTGGTGTTGCAATTGGGATTAGCGACCAATTCAAAATTCCAATTAAATACATTGGAGTTGGTGAAGGAATTGATAAACTTCAGATTTTCAACAAAAACGCCTTTGTAGAATCCTTATTTGGTGGAAGAAAAGTTGGATAATTCCTATTTTAAAAATCCTCTAAATATCTGGATGCTTTTCTATTAAAATTATCTTTCATTGAAGTAGCATCATTATAATTATCTCCATCTACTTCGTTTGGTGCATTTTTATATAATGTAATTTGCCAACGAGGATTATTGGTTTCTCCCCTTGCATTGCTATGTAGAATCCTAAAATCATTGCCAGCCAATGAAGGATTATAGAACAAAAATTTAACATTGCTTTGCTTTGTAATTGGGAAATTATAATAAACCCAAATCTCGTAAGGTGGAGCTGATGGGTCATCTTCAACAGTAACTACATCATCTGGTTTACCATATTTCATGAAAACATAGCCTCTATCACTTTCAAAGCCATATCCGAAGCCTGATTTGTATAATATATTGACAGCATTTGCTACTTCCATATATTTATTATAAGCTTCGATTGGATTCGTTGGGTTTTGATTGAGCCAATATCTATATAAAAAATTTCTTTGAACTTTTACATCATCACTACCAATCACTTGGTTCAATATTCCATTTTCATCCCCCCTTGTTCTTGATTGGATAGCTTTCAAACAATATCGAAGGCTATCTTTTCCAAGGTTTGCCAAAAAAGTACCAGCTGCATCATCCAATGAAGCAGTATCTTGAATGAACATAAATGGATTATTCCGTTGGAAGACAATTTCTTTCCTCTGAATGAGCTTTTTATCTCTATTTCTTGCTTCTACATAAGCCATATAATTTCCTGAAGAAATGTTTTTAATATCAAATAGATGAAGAAAAGCATCAATTGGTCTTGGTCCTCTTTTTTTGGATATTGAAACAATATTTGTAATGTTTCCATTTCCTTCCAACCGATCTATTCCTAAGGATAAAATATAATCATCTGCAATTGCCTTATCTGAATTATACATTTCTACAAACAGTCCTAATTTAGTCATATTCCGATTATAATATGCAGTTGGGTTGTTTTCAAGAAAATAGCCTAATTTATTATTAATTGATTCTACCGAGTCTTTTTTGAAACTATTAAGTAATTGAATATCAGAAAGTTGAAATAAATTATCGTCGATATTAACCTCAAAATTTTTCCTATAAATATGGTCATTCCCAATTTTATTCAAATCCTTAAAAGTGGCTTCTAGCTGATATTTACCATTCTTTAATGGAAATCTTTTTGTATCTAATAGGTCAGATGCAAATTTACCAGCAGTAGCATCTAATACGAATTTATCGAATGCAACGATTGAATCTTTTTGTTTAATAACATAAATGACTTCTATCAAAGCTTTATAATTTATACTATCTGTCGTCTTATATTTTATAGTTGAAGCTGCAATCTGAGCATAGACTTCGATATAATTATTGTTATATGTTTTGAAAGTGGATATCGCAATAGAGGCATCTAATCCTTTTACATTTTGGAGGATAATACAAAAGAACAACAAGAAGTAAATAATTCTTTTCATAAAAAATTAGATTTACAAAATTATAGACAGTATAAAGTTAAATCTAATAATTGAGATAACTATTTGATTTTCGACTGAATTAATGAAAAGGCTTAAAAAAATAAAGAAATGTAAATTGATTTACATTTTATTGGCTCTTAGCTAAAACGAATTTGAATGAAAATCCTTCAAATTCGGAGGTTAACACAAGTTTACTAGAAGATTTTTCAATGATATGAAAAACAATATTTGGAGGGTCAGTTTGAGTTATATTTTCTGCAGTTATTGTATATTTTGATTCTGAATCGTTACCTAAAATGTTGGTCGTCATTATATTATTAGTTTCAAACTGGATATATGCATTTTGCAGCATATCCGTAACATTATCATCTCTAAATGCTTCAGAAATAATCCATTTTCCAGCAATCTCCTTTTTTAATTTTTCTTCAGGATTGCAAGCAAATAAAACAAATAATAATAAAAAACTAAATCTAAATTGCATTTGTATTTTTTGAAAAAAACGATGATTTATGCCCAAAAAGTATAAATCATCGTTTAAAATTGTTTATTTTTCTTCACCTTCACCAACTGGTTCAGCATCAGTACTTATCCAAAGTCTTCCGTCTCCATTTTCTGAAGCATACAAATGCCCATAAATTGGTCTTTCATTTCTCAACATATCCACTACATGTGGAAATTGGCTGTAATGAAGATACATTCCTCCAGATTTGCCGTAATCAGTGAAGTATGGATCTGGAAGATCCTCTCCATCAGTAATAAAGTGAATATTTATATCATGACCATTTTGTCCCTCTAAAGCAATCGTTGCCTTAGCATTTTCAACTGGTCCTTGATGAGAAGCTACAATTAACATGTTCTGACCTATAGAAAGCTTGTAATGTTTTATTGTAATTGGTCCGTGGTACATAATAAAATATTTATTAAAATTTAATAATGATTAAAATCCAATGACAAGATATTAATTTTTAAATTTAAAAAGTATTTTTTTAATATTTATTTACTTTTTGATAAAATCTTCGAATTCTTTTCTGAATTTCTGAAGTTTTGGAGTAATAACTATGGCACAATACGGGTTTCTATTTCCAACATTTTCATAGTATTTTTGATGATAATCTTCTGCTGGATAATAATTCACCAACTGGGTGATTTCTGTTACTATTGGTTTATCAAAAATATTGGAATTGCTAATTTCAGATAATGATTGTTTTGCAATCTGTTCTTGCTCTTCATCATGAAAAAAAATAACTGACCTATATTGTGTTCCCACATCATTTCCTTGTCGATTCAATGTTGTAGGGTCATGAGAGCTCCAAAAAAATTTAAGTAAATCTTTGTAAGATAATGAATTAGGGTCATACTGAATACGAACTACTTCTGCATATCCTGAATTTCCAGAACAAATATCTTCATAACTCGGATTCGGCGTTTTCCCACCTGAAAACCCTGACTCAACAGAAATCACCCCTTTCAACGAGCTGAAAATCGCTTCTGTACACCAAAAACAACCAGTCCCCAAAGTAGCATAATCGTTATTCAAAGGAAATAAATTTATCGAGTAAAAGAAAATGTTTTACTATTATCAATTGCGGCATATTTAATAGAAACATCTTTTCGCAGTTCTCTAATCAAATAACAGTTTGTTGCATTGCCGTCAGAAAGGGTAAAACAAAAAGTATTGCCACTTTGATTTTCCTTAAAACAAGTTTTAGGACATCTATTATGAAATACGAATTTTTCTTCTGATATCATTTTTCCATCTTTGTAAGTAGTAAATTTATCACCATTCACTTCCATCATTATGGATGCATTTTCATCAGATTTCCATTTTCCTTGCATGTTGGCAAGAGTCGCATTAAGTGCTTCTACTTCTGCAGGCTGTAGTTTTTCTTCTTGAGTAGTTGTTTCTTGCTTTGGTTTTTCATTTTTGCAATTTGTTAGAGTAAATGAAGTAGCCAATAATAGGATAAAAAATAATTTTATGTTATTCATCGTTTCAAATTTTATTGCAAATATAGGCTAAAATAAAAAAACCGAACCCATAAATGGATTCGGTTTATATATTTTTTATTTAAAATATCTTACATCTTGACAATCTTATGAGTAGATCCATTTGCTTTCACAAAATAAATTCCACTTTGCCAGTTTTGAGTATTGATATTCAATTCAGAACCATCATTCAAAGTATCTACTGATTTGCTATAAATTACTTTACCATTCAAATCATAAACTTGAATATTTGAATCAGTTGTATTAATAAATCTTATTTTTAATTGATCATTTATTGGGTTAGGATAAATTTCAATATCATTATTAAATACAGCTTTACTCTCAATATCAGCACCAATTAATTTAGGTGTCACTAAGCAAGCTTTTGATATACAATTGTTTGCATCAGTAACAGTAACACAGAATTCTTTAGATTTAGAATCTGTTTTAATAAACTTATCAGTACTTCCATTTGACCATAAGTATTTGAATGGACCGATTCCAGAAGGTGAAGCCTCTAATAAGTAAGCACCGTTGCTTAACGAATCAATTAAAATAGTAGTAGAACATACACCTTGTAATGAGATACAAGCTTTTGCAATACAACCAGTTGCATCTTTAATTGTCACACAATATTCTTTGCTATCTTTAACTTCTATTTTTTCTGTTGTAGCACCAGTGCTCCACAAATAAGTGAATGGACCTACACCAGTTGGAACAGCTACTAAAGTTCGAACAGTAGAATTAGGAGAAAGAACAACTTCTATTTTAGCGGAACAGTTTTCAAATGTAACTTTCATACATGCTTTAGCAACACAACCATTCGCATCAGTAACTGTAACACAATATTCGCCAGCTTTTTCCACTGTAATACCATCAGTTTTTAAGCCATTACTCCATACGAATGTATAAGGAGCTTTTCCAGAAGGAATAGCAATTAATCTTTTTGTGCCATTTGTAAACGGAACAACATTAATTGTAACGCCACAACTATCAAAGCCAACTTTTACACAGCTTTTTGCAATACAACCTGTTGTATCAGTTACAGTTACACAATATTCTCCAGCTTTGTCCACTAAAATTCCTTCATTAGTAGAGCCATTACTCCATAAGAATTTGAAAGGTGCTTTACCTGTAGGAACAGCTATTAATTTCTTAGCAATCGATCCATTATTTGCAGGAATAATATTTATTGTAACACTACAACCAATGTTTACTTTGATACATGACTTAGCGACACAACCAGTAGCATCAGTAACGGTCACACAATATTCACCAGATTTTTCAGCTAAAATTGATTCAGTTTTAGCACCAGTGCTCCATAGGTAAGTGTAAGGACCAACTCCATTAGTTTTTGCAAATAACTTCACATAATCTTTTAGTGAATCAGGATACTGAATAATATCCACACCACAACCAACAGTTGGCTTGATTACAATACAAGATTTTGATTTGCAACCTGTTGAGTCAACAACATAAACACAATATTCACCAGGGGATGTGATTTTGATAATCATATCATTAGATGCAAATCCATTAGGACCAGTCCATTCGTAATTAAATGGAGCTTTACCTTTCGCTAATGCTAATAATTCATTTTGATGATTTTTGTTGAATTACCACACCACAATTTGTAGAGATAATATCACCTATTTTTACACATGCTGTTGAAACACAACCTGTAGCATCTGTAATTGTTACACAGTATTCATTGTGAATAGCAACGAAAATGCTAGGTGTAGTGGATCCTTCACTCCATTTATATTTAAATGGTGCTTTTCCAGACCCAATTGCTTTTAATCTCCAAACTCCTATACCAACAACTTTCACAGAAATTGATGAAGAACATTTTCCAACTGAGCTATCTACTTTTACTTCTGTACATGCTGTTGCAGTACATCCATTACTATTTGTAGTAGTCACACAATATTTTCCTGTTTCTTTTACACTTATATTTTGTGTCGTGGCACCATTACTCCATAGATATTTTACAAATAATGTATTCGAAGGAGCTGGAGATGGATTTGCATTTAGCGTAAAACCTCCTGTGGATAATTTCGAACTAGTAATAGTTACTTTACAATCATTATTTAATACAATAGTAAAGTAAGCTTTTGAAGAACAACCTGTTGCATCAGTAATAACAACAAAATAAGTCCCACTTACAGTAGGTTTTATTGTTTGTGCCTCAGAAGTAAAGTTGTTTGGTCCAGTCCAAAGATATTTGAATGGAGCAGTACCTTTTGTGACGGCAGTAAGTTCATTTGTAGCTGATTTTGAAATCTCTACAGCACAACCTTGAATTACATGAGTAAAACAGCTTTTGGAAATACAATTTTTTGAATCTGTGATTGTTACACAATATTCACCTGCTTTTTCAATATAAATTTTACTATCCTTACTACCTGTGCTCCACAAATAAGTGAAAGGACCAGTTCCATTTAATGAAACACCAAATAAATTCCATCCTGATTTAATTGAATCTTTTCCAACTTCAATTTTTGAAGTACATGCATTTTGTGCAAAAATTAAATTTGCTAGGATAGAAAAGCAGAATATGATGAATATCCTTTTCATAAATTTCTTTTAAATATGTGATAAAATATTTTTCAACCAAATAATATGTAAATATACAATAATTTACAATTATTTTGACTGAAACTATAGATACCTTTGAAATATAATACGTTGTATGAATCAATAAAAAAAGGGTGATTTTTTTCAAAACCACCCTTTTTTTTATTTCCGTTTAAAAACTAGAAAGGAATTACTAATTCCTGACCAACATCAATTCTATCTGGATTGCTTAAAATATTTGTATTTGCTTCAAATATTTTTTTGTATTCCATTAAGTCTCCATAATATTTTTTAGCTATCAAGCTTAATGATTCTCCTTTTCCTACAGTATGTTTGTGATAATATTCGTTGTTTTCAACTCTAATATCAGCTATTACGTCTGCAGGGCTATCACCACCAATAGATTTAATTTTGTCCCATAATAAATCTTTTTCGTAAGCAGTGGCAACTAATCCTCCAAACTTAAGAACTCCATTTTCTTCTTGAACAAAACCGTCTTTTGCTCCTAATTCTTGTCCAAGATCTAAAACAGATTGATACTTTGCTTGTAATGACATTTTAAAATAATTTAATAATTAAAAATTGTTAATAGTTTATATTAGACCAATGGGTCAATTGCTTCACATAATTGGTCGAAAATATCATCAATTAGACCAATACCATTTACTTTAGTCACAATATTTTGTTGCTCATAATAAGGTAAAACATGTATTGTTTTATTGAAATATTCGTCCATTCTTTTCATTAATTTTTCTTCAGCATCGTCGGCTCTTCCACTTACTTTTCTTCTTTCTGCAATTCTTGCCCTTAATTCATCTTCGTTAACATCCAACTGAACAACAATATTAACTTTTTGGTTCATTGACTGTAAAAAATTATCTAAAGCCTCAGCTTGGGGAACTGTTCTAGGAAATCCGTCAAAAATCACTCCTTTTGCATTTGGGTTCTTTTTCACTTCATATTCCAGCATTTCTATCGTGATGGAATCTGGAACTAACTGACCAGAAGCCATGATATTTTTCACTTTTTTACCTAATTCGGTATCATTTTGAATATGTTCTCTGAAAATATCTCCAGTAGAAATGTGAACTAAATGATATCGCTCAATCAATTTTGCAGATTGAGTACCTTTGCCTGCACCTGGAGGTCCAAAAATTATTAAATTCAGCATTTTAAAATATAAATTGTTGCACGAAAGTAAGTAAAAACTAGTTAAATTTAAATGTTTTTTAGGCTAAAAAATGATATCAAAATTTATTAAAAAAATGGATTATTTTTGCAAAATAAAATAGTGTTGATGAGTAAATATTATAATGAATATTCTTTGAATGAAGTGCTGAATTTAATGGTGAATGATTTGGATATTCAACAAAAATTAAATGAAGTAAAAATAAAAGAACTTTGGCCAATGATATTAGGCAAAGAAGTAGCCGAAAAAACGAACACTATTCGATTAAATGAAGGAGTATTGTGGGTAAAAATTGATGCCGCTTCCTTGAAACAAGAGTTGAATTATGCTAAGGAAGAAATTATTGTATTGATCAATAATAAATTGAATGGATCGATAGTGGAAGAAATTATCGTGTATTGATTGAAAAATAAGTTGGATTATTAAAAAATAATGTATCTTTGCACCCGTTTTAGAAAATTTTTTCACTATTAAAGTATCCATACAATGGAAGTTGTTATAATCAACGGAAAAAAAAGGGATGGCGTTGGTAAAAAAGCTACAAAAGCTGTAAGAAAAACTAGCGAAGTACCTTGTGTTATTTACGGAGCTGAAGGGGTTACCCATTTTCAAGCTCTTGAAAAAGACTTTAGACATTTAATTTATACTCCTGATTTTAAAATTGCGGAGATATTTGTTGATGGCAAAAAGTACAGATGTATTTTGAAAGACAAGCAATTACACCCAGTGAATGAGTCGTTATTGCATTTGGACTTTCTTCAATTAACTCCTGGAAGACCAATCAAGGTGAATATCCCAGTAAGATTTACGGGTTCATCTGTTGGAGTAAAAGCAGGGGGTAAGTTAATTCAAAGTATCAGAAGAGTACAAATCAAATGTGTACCTGAAGCGATCATAACTGAATTAACTGTTGATATATCTGATTTGGATCTTGGACAATCTGTAAGGGTTCGTGATATTATCGTACCAAACGGAATTGAAATGATGAATGCTGGAAGTATTCCTTTAGGATTAATTGAAATTCCTAGAGCTCTTCGTTCTGCTCAAACAGAAGCAGCTAAGAAAAAGTAATTTATTATTTTTCGTTATAAAAATAGAGGCTTCTCGAAAGGGAAGCCTCTATTTTTTTTATTTAACCATAAATAATGCATTTGCAAATAATAATTCTCCTTGGTACCAAAAGCCTCTAAAAAGCGGGCTATCAGTTAGATATACTATTTGTCCTCTTCCCATTTGTTGTACAGCAGCTGTACTTACATTTTTCAATTGATCTTTTATATGCTTCCCAACAAAACCAATAACTTTTGGTTCACCTTCTGTTCTAATTACATTCCATGTATCTTTTAGATATCCAAATATTACAGAATTGGTTTTTAATGAAAAGTAATGAGTCGGCAATCCAAATCCTAATGGATGCGAATTATCAACATTGTTTTTAATAATTGCACCAGGATTTCCATCAGACACAGAGCATCTCTCTAAACATTTGTATGGTGTTAATCTGTTTTCATAAGATTCTTTTAGCGAATCATGATCTTCTTTATCTTTCTTATTTGCATATCTAGTTACATTGAATCCGGGTTTGTCTTCAAATTGGCTGATAGCATTTTCTAATGCAATTAGTTTTCCTCCATTGCTAATCCAAGATTTCAATCTATCTAACAAAGAACTATCGAAAGCATAATATCCATTTGGAAGAATGACGGTTGAATATTTTGCTAAAATATTGGCATTCAGTTGTTTGGTGTGAATTACCGAAACTGGGTAGTTAATGGTTTGTTCCAAATAGCTCCAAATATGCCCAAAAGCATTTTCGTCACAATCTTCATCCCATACTAAAGCTATTTTTGGCATATCTACCAATCTGGTATGTGTAGAACCAATATCTCTACCATTATCCGAAAATCCAGTTTTTACTTTGTAAATCAATTGGTTATTATCTTTTGCCAATTGGTTGATTTGAAGATCAAGATTGTCTCCAAAAGATTTATTATCTGCTCTAGTAATGACTAGAGACCCGCTAGGATATTGTTTTCCATCAATTGTGAAAGCATCTTCGGCAACTTTTGATTTGATCCCTTTTTTTGCCAAATCACTTAAAAAGCGAACATTATCAGTAGATTTCCACTCAGCAACATAAGCATATGGTTTAATGATATTGTTATTGATTTCATATTGAGCAAATTCAAATGGTTTGTCAACATTTATTCTTTGTTTTGTCGCAATTGCTTCCAAACCAAATGCATATGGCAATCCCCAAGCTGTAATATCATAAGTAAGTGTATCATTAATGATGTTTTCTGGATCAAATAAAACCTGTGTCAAAACTGACATGGGTTGATATGCCGAAATAATTAAATCATTCTCTTTTAACGGTGTAGTCACCTCTTTTCCTTCTATATAATCAAAGCCAGTAATTGTCGAACTAGATTTGGAAGAACCATATTTTATTTTGTGAGCATCCAATAGTTTGCAAATTGATTTAATTTTATTTGGCGAATTAGAGTTTTTGATAATATAGGTTTTGTATTGACCTTGTGGATTATTTTTAGCTTGATCGTAATATTTACTAAAATTTGAACACAATTTATCTGCATTTTGAGAAGAAATGTCAATAGTGGACATTGATGCAGAATGGTGATGATTCACTCTATCTAATAATGTTAAAATATCTTCATTTTCCATAGTTATACTTATCCCACCTCGGATTCCACCTTGTTCGTAGGTCATCCCAATAGCTCCATTATAGGTTGGATAAGTATCACCATAACTTGGATAAAATAAATCAAAAATTTCTCTAGAAAAATAAAGCCAACCATTTGTATCAAAATATTTTGCATTATTTTTACCAACATTAAATTGAAATTCCCTTTGCCAAGCAGTTATATATTGGTGGTAGGGTTGAGCAGCAGGAGCAAAATAGTATGGTTCATTATAGCCCATTTCATGAATGTCGGCTACTACATGAGGCATCCATTGTTTATAGATAGCAACTCTTTGACGACTTTCAGTTTGTGACAGCCATGCCCAATCTCTATTTAAATCAAAATAGTAATGATTTACTCTTCCTCTTGGCCAAGGTTCTTGATGTTCTCTACTTTCTGGTGAATTATTGGGAATATTATGACTAGTTTGTTTGAACCAGTTGGTATATCTGGAGTATCCATCAGGATTTACAGAAATGTCTATTAAAACTACTGTGTTATTAAGCCATTTTTTGGATTCATTGTTACTAGGGTTTACTAATTCATAAATAGTTTTCATTGAACTTTCGGAACCAGCAGGCTCATTTCCATGAACACTACAACTAAGCCAAACGATAGCAATATTTTTTTTAGGAGTCCCATTTTCAAAACCAACTCTTTTTAAATTGTCCATCCTGATTTCCTCTAGATTTGCCATATTTTCATTGCTAGAGATAGCGACTAAAATCAAAGGCCTATCCTCATTTGTTTTTCCATATTGAATGATTTTAACATTATTGGGCATAGTAGCTGCAACATGATTAGCATAGTCCACTAATCTATAATGAAAAGTATATTGACTTCCTAAATTGTAACCTAAAAAATCATCAGGTGACTGAAGTTTTTGTTGACCAAATAAAATAATATTTGAAAAAAGATAGAGAAAAATGAATGCAAACCTCATTGTAAATTATTTTCTGTAAATATAATGGTTTAGGTAATTAATTATATTTTACAATTATTAAATATCGGTCAAAAATAAAAAATCAAATTTTTTATAAAAAAAGTTACCTACTTATATGATTACTGTATTACCTTTGCAACTCAATACCGCGGGGTGGAGCAGTTGGTAGCTCGTTGGGCTC
This sequence comes from Saprospiraceae bacterium, assembly GCA_016710625.1. Taxonomy (GTDB): domain Bacteria; phylum Bacteroidota; class Bacteroidia; order Chitinophagales; family Saprospiraceae; genus JADJVK01. The sequence continues at coordinate 42,553 of JADJVK010000008.1, read as the reverse complement.
ATAACCCAAAGGTCACAGGTTCGAGTCCTGTCCCCGCAACTAAAAATTAGGGCAATTGTGTTTTCACAGTTGCCTTTTTTTATAAGTTTAAATTTTCAACTAAATGACTATTATTCAGGCTATTATATTGGCAATTGTGGAAGGGCTTACAGAGTTTTTACCTGTATCATCTACTGGCCATATGATCATTGCATCTTCATTAATGGGAATTCAACATGATGATTTTGTGAAGGATTTTACTGTAATTATCCAATTTGGGGCGATTTTATCAGTAGTTGTTTTGTATTGGAAACGTTTTTTTCAATCATTTGATTTTTACAAAAAATTATTTATTGCTTTCTTGCCTGCAGCTGTAATTGGATTTTTAATCAATGATTGGGTGGATAGTTTGTTAGAAAATGTTTGGGTTGTCGCAGTAATGTTACTGCTTGGTGGTGTAATTCTTCTTTTTGTAGATAAGTGGTTTTTGAATGAAAAAAGTGGAAAAGGCGAACCAAATAATTTGGAAGCTGTTAAAATTGGACTTTTCCAAGTAATAGCAATGGTGCCTGGTGTCTCAAGGTCAGCTGCCACCATTATTGGAGGGATGACACAAAATTTAACTAGAAAAGCTGCAGCTGAGTTTTCTTTTTTCTTAGCTGTTCCTACAATGTTCGCTGCTACCAGTTATAAACTTTTAAAAATTTTAAAGAAAAATGGCTCATTTAGTACAGACACCATAAAATTATTATCAATTGGGAACGTTATAGCTTTTATAGTAGCCATATTAGCGATCAAAATTTTGATAGACTTATTAACAAAGTATGGTTTTAAAATTTTTGGATGGTATCGTATTATTATTGGAAGTATTTTAATTATTCTATTATTAATGGGGTATGATCTAAAAGTACTTTAAAATAAATTCTCATGAAGTACTATATCATTGCAGGTGAGGCATCGGGGGATTTGCATGGTTCCAATCTGATTCGCCATTTAAAACTTAATGATTCTGAAGCAGATGTCAGATGTTGGGGTGGTGAATTAATGCAACAGCAAGGAGCAAAGTTGGTGAAACACTACCGAGATACTGCTTTCATGGGATTTGTGGAGGTGATCAAGAATCTGGGAATTATTAGAAAATTATTTAAGTTTTGCCATCAGGATATACTTGATTTTCAGCCAGATATAATAATTTTAATCGATTACCCTGGTTTTAATTTAAGGATTGCTAAATGGGCTTTTGAGCATGATGTAAAGGTGTTTTACTATATTTCCCCTCAGCTTTGGGCATGGCATAGCAGTAGAGTGAAACAAGTGAAAAAATATGTTTCAAAAATGTTTGTTATCCTTCCATTTGAAAAGGACTTTTACCAAAAATATCAATATGAAGTGGATTATGTTGGGCATCCATTGTTGGATATTACAACTAACTACAAGACAAATACAAATTTTTTAAGCCAAAATGGATTGAACGAAAAGCCAATCATAGCATTATTGCCTGGTAGTCGCAAACAAGAAATCTACTCGATGTTGCCAATAATGTTGGAAATGATTGACCAATTTAAGGATTATCAGTTTGTAGTAGCTGGTGCTCCTTCACAATCTGCCGAATTTTATCAAGAAATTATTAAAGACAAGCCTGTTAAGATTGTTTTTGGTAAAACTTATGATTTGTTGGATAAATCCTATGCTGCTCTGGTGACATCCGGTACTGCAACGTTAGAAACCGCTTTGTTTAAAGTGCCTCAAGTAGTTTGTTACAAAGCAAATGCACTTTCCTATCAAATTGCTAAACGGTTGGTCAGTATAAAATATATATCTTTAGTGAATCTAATCGCTGACAAATTAATAGTAAAAGAGCTTATTCAAAATGAGTTGAATACCCAAAATTTATCTTATGAATTAGCACAAATTTTAGATAAAACTAAAAGAGTAAATATCTTATCAAATTACGACCAACTAATTGCTTTATTGGGCAATAGAGGGGCATCAGAAAAGACAGCAAGATTAATGATAAATTATTTGCAAGGTGAAGATAATGAGTTGTTTATCTAATTAGTCATAGCCCAAATTATCATCTTTGTAAAGACCTTCTTTTTCTGCCTGTTCGTCTGCTCCATGTAATTGAACAGGTCTTTCATTCTTTCTCATTTTGATATTCAAAAACTCTGTAAACAAGGAGAATGCAATTGCAAAATATAAAAATCCTTTTGGTATTGAACCAACATGACTTCCAAAAATTTCCACCTCACATTGGTGCGCTCCTTCGGCAATCAACATAAAACCAATCATAATTAGAAAGGACAAACCTAACATTTGAATACTTGGATGTTCATTTACAAACTTGCCAACGGCACCTGCAAAAGCCATCATGATACCAATAGAAAGAATTACAGACAACATCATTACGACCACATCTTGAGTCAATCCGATTGCTGTAAGAATAGAATCGAATGAGAAAACGATATTGATAATGCAAATCTGAATGATAACAGAAGTAAGTTTTTCTTTACCTTTTTTCCCTTTTACAACATCGTCTTGAGGATTTGCTTCTAACTTATGATGAATTTCAGAGGTGCTTTTATAAAGCAAAAATAAGCCACCCAAAAATAGAATAATTCCTTGCCCAGATATTCCTGCTTTCAACCAAGAAAGCTCAATATGAGTAAAGGGTTCTGACATTTTAATGATAAAAGAGATACCGAATAGCAATAAAACCCTAAATATCATGGCTAGTAATAAGCCGTAATTTCTTGCCTTTTTTTGATCAGCTTTTGCTAATCGATTTGCAGCGATTGAAATAAAAATTATATTATCAATACCCAATACAATTTCAAGAAAAGTTAATGTGACTAAACTTATCCAAAATTCTGGTGATGCTAAATTCATATTTATTCCATTTTATATTATTTGCAAATAAAATAAAAATTTTAGAACGACAGTAGAAATATCAATTATTTATTTCAATGATATAGGTAATTAATAATAAATACAAGATATAGTTTTTAAAATAGATAAATGATTCTTTATACATTTTTAATTAAAAACATTTTTCAATGGAATTAGTGTGATAAAATAAACTACCTATATGAAATTCAAAAATTTAAATTATTATAAATAAAAGATAAATTTATATTTTGAAATATATCCAAAATCGAAATAAAATATTTAATATTTAAAAAAATTATGCAATTTAATTTTATTAATTTTTAAAATTTAATATATTTGTCGGTATAATTATTTTAAAAAATATAATTTTATTTATATGAATGCACCAAGTTTTTCTTATCAAGATTGGGAAATGAGACAACTTCCAGAAGATAAAATTTTAGAGGAAGTCAAGCAATCTGTACAAGATGAAACACAAATTGCAGAGGTAATAAAGGGGTTCAAAAAATATAAGGCGGATAAAAAACAAATGAAAGGTTTTATTTATACAGGTTTAGGTTCATTTGTTTGTTTTGTAAGTACTGTTGTAACATTGTGGAATCCTTCTCCTGAACTAACCAATTTCTTTTTGTATTGGATGACTTCGATAGGTATAATTATTACATTTATAGGGTTATATTGGATATTTGAAGATTAAATGAGTATTTTGAAATCATTTGTTAAATTTATTTGTAATATTTAAACGATTACTACTCTAAAAAATTTGAACTTTCGAACAATGACCCTACCTTTGCGAAATTATTACTTCTAAGGAAGAATTTTTTTGTTTATGTTATTACAATTTCGGTTACAATCTCAATCTGGAACAAAAACCATTCCCATGTTAAAAATTGCAAAAACGTTGTTTTGCTTATTTATCAGTTATACTGCTTTTGCACAGCAACTACCTCTATTTACCCAATATCGTGATAATCAGGGTGTTTTAAATCCTGCATCTATTAGCTCAAATTATTATTTGAATCAAGAAAATATTACAATTGGTGCTTCTTATCGAAAACAATGGGCTACTCTAAGTAATTCACCTACAACTCAAGTTCTTCGAGGAGAATGGATTACGAGTAATAATCGTAGTTTCAATCTTTTGACAGGTGGATATATTATGAATGACCAAACTGGTCCGACTGGATTTACTGGGCTTTATGGTAGAATTGGTGCCTTATTATCTGAAGATCCAGAGCAAGGTGGATTTGCAGTAGGATTGTCATTAGGTGTTGTACAGTACAGAGTAAATGTTAGTAAGTTGAGATTTCATGATGCTGGCGATGTGGAAGGAATGGTGGATCAAAATAAAATATTTCCTGATGCAGGCTTAGGAGCTTATTATTACAGGCAAATGAATACTGGAAATGGAAGAAATGATTACTTTTATAGTGGCGTTTCAATTCCACAATTGTTTGGATTAAATTTACAATTTAAAGATACAGATGGACAATTTGCTACTAAAAGGATTCAACACTTTTATGGAATGGCAGGTTGGATACATTATCTCACAGATGAGTCCTATTTAGAGCCTTCAGTTTGGGCAAAATATGCACCGAATGCTCCTTTTAATGCAGATATCAACTTGAAATATCAAATGAATAATGTATTTTGGTTGGGAACAGGAATATCTTTAGGTAAAATGTTCCATGCTGAAACTGGAGTGGTATTAGGCGAAGATTTGGACATGGGAGGTACTATTAAAATTGGCTATGGATTTGATTATTCATTCAATACATTTGGACCTTTTGCAGGAAGTACCCATGAATTTAATTTGTCCTATTCATTTGGTAATAAATAATTGTACCCTTATTTTTTTGTATAAAATTTCATCCTATATATATGAAACCTTTCATTGAAAAGATAATTCGTATTTGTTTAATTTATAGTTTTTTACATATATCATTTATTGTAAGTTCTCAAACTAAGTTTTTTATACCTTCCAAAAATGTTTTGCCTGGCGAAAAGTTTTGTACTGCCATGCAAGTAGAAAAATTTGATAGTATATTGTCTTTTTTGATCACTTTTACATGGGATTCTACCGTATTGAAGTTAGACTCATACAAGTATTTGCTATCACCTTCAGGTACAGGAAATTTGACTGGATTTAGTCCAAAAGCAAATGCATTAAATGTATCTTTTTTATCTGAGGATGCTAATTGTGGGTTAACCCTTCCAGATAGTACCAAAATGATTGAAATGTGTTTTACTGTTTTAGGCGTTTTGAATGATTCAACTAGTATTAATATTACAGGAGTGAATAATACGCCACCAGATGTGGTACAATCTACTAAAAATTGTACGGACTATGTCCAAATAGACCCTATCATTGATGTTGGTAAAATTAAAGTGCTCAATAATATTTTGCCCATAACCCTAATTGGAGAAAATAAATCAATCCCTCAAGGTGACAATGTGTGTATTGCCTTCACTACGAAGGATTTCCAAAATATTACGACTACCGATTTTTCTATAAATTTTGACAAAAACATACTTTCCTTTACTGGAATCAATCAGATATTACCAGCATTTAATAATGCTGTATTTAACACAACTAATGCTGTAAATGGCTCCATAAAAGTAAATTGGAAAAGTTTGGATCCTATCAATGGATTAACAATTCCTGATGGATTTACCTTATTTGCAATTTGTTTTGATGCAAAAGGAGTTCCAGGTTCTATTTCAAATGTATCTATAACTGGGAGTCCAGATACAATTAATGTTAGGAATAAGTTTTTTCCTGATAAAAATATTGGAATTGCTCCCCAAAATGGCTCAGTTACAGTACTTTCTGGAATAGGGAAACCGTTGACTTTGAATTTAAATGGACCAACTACCATTAAAACTGGTGATAGATTTTGTTTGGATGTGTCAGAAAAGGATTTTAAAGACATTATCAAAACAGAGTATTCTATCAAATGGAATAATTCGAAATTCAGTTTAGATAGTATTGAAATTTTAAATACCTTATCTGGATTAACAGCCAATAATTTTATTGTAGATAATTCAAATGGAAATATTCAAGTAAAATGGGATTCCCCAGTATCACCAACTGGCATTACTTTAGCAAATGATGTGATATTGTATAGACTTTGCTTTTTTGCAATTGCACCTGGTTGTAATAGTGATTCTTTTGTCATTTCAAAAAGCCCATTACCCATAAATATTATTACATCCACTTCAAATGGAAATGATATTGGACTGAAAAGTAATTCTCCAAATGTGAGTATCACATCTTCATTGCCAACTGATATTCAATTGAATATGCAGACCTATTTTGTAGAAGAGCAATCAAAAATTTGTGTAGATGTGTTCTGTAAGGATTTTAAAGAAATTCAAAGTATGCAATTTAGCATTCGTTGGGATTCTTCCATTGCAAAGTTAGATTCAATTACTTCTATTTTACCTGGATTTAGTACTTCCTCATATAATGTCAATAATTTGAATGGATTTTCAAATATTGCTTGGAATAATTCAAGTGCAGTTACCTATAAAGATGGATCTGCAGTGCTTACTTTTTGCTTCAAAAGTGTCGGCTATGATGGACAAATGACGCCAATTACAATAATGGGAAGCCCTATAAATATTGAAATTGCTAAATTGATAAAAAATAGTAATTGTACGGATGACTCAACTTATATTGTTAATTTACAGTCAGTTGCAGGGAAAATAACCATCAAAAATATTGTTTATTTAACTGACACAACGATTGTAAAAACAACTTGTTGTAACTTATTCAGAAGTGGTAAAATAAATATTTCTCCTACTGGAGGAACACCTCCCTACAAATATAGCTGGTCAGGTCCGTTCGGATTTACCTCATCAGCTCAAAATTTAATGAATATTGGGGAAGGATTATATGAATTGACAATCACGGATACGGTCAACCATAAGTTTTTTGGATTCTTTTATGTTGAAAGTGACTATTCTACACCAAATGTTTATGTGGATAGTTCTGCTTTGATTACTTGTAAGGATTCCTTGCTACAACTTAGTGCAAAAGGAGATTCTACGAATATTTCATATTTTTGGAATACTTTGGATGGGAATATAGTTTCTGGATCAAATTTAAAAACTATCAATATTGATTTCCCAGGAACATATGTTGTAATTGCTTCGAAATCAGGTGTCTGTTGTGCTGTTGCTGATACTATTGTCGTAACCGCCAACCAAGTTTTTCCGACTGTTGCATTAGCCAAATCCAATGATTTGAATTGCTTAAATATTTCATCAGAACTGGATGGAACTGGGTCAACTGCTGGAAATGAGATGGAATATCTGTGGACAACAGTAAATGGAAATATTTCATCTGGAAATAATACGATCAAAGCAACCATTTCGAAAGGTGGGATGTACTATTTCAAAGTTCAAAATACATTAACTGGGTGTTCAAAAACTGACTCTATTTTTGTTAATGAAGATAAGAGCCAACCTAATGCAAGTATAGACCCAACCTCAAAATTAAGTTGTATCATGCCATCAACAGTTTTGGTTGGGAATGGACCAATCGGGGCGAATTTTAAATATAGTTGGTCAACTTCAAATGGAAATATTGTAAATGGTGGAACCACTTTGAATCCATTAGTAGATAAAGGTGGTCTTTATCAATTAATAATTTCTAACACAATAAATGGATGTAAAGATACAGCAACATTGTTGGTTGATGCTAATCTAAATAAACCCAAATCTGATGCTGGGGCTTTAAATCAATTGTTAGATTGTAAAAAATCGAATGTAACTCTTGGAGGTGGAAGTACATCTACAGGGGTAAATTATTATTATCAATGGTTTAGAGATGGAATCCCAGTAACATCTGGTTTTAATGCAAAAACGATTATTGCCAATGTGAAAGGTCAATATTTATTTGAAGTAGTAGATACATCAAGTGGTTGTAGGGACACTTCATATGTTAATATTACAAAAGACACATTAGTGCCAACGGCTACAATTAAATTACCTGTTAATACTATAACTTGTACAACACCAATGATTCAATTAGATGGTAGTGGCTCTTCTGTAGGAGTTAGATTTAACTATCTATGGAAAACTGTAGGAGGTAGTATTTCAGGAGCAACCAATACGAATATAACAACTGTAAATGACCAAGGAAATTATACATTAGTTGTAAGAGATACCTTAAATAATTGTATAGATTCGGTTTCAGTTAATGTAATTAAGAATGTAAATATTCCAACTGCAATTATATCAACCAATAATGCAAAAATTACTTGCGACAATCCTAATATTTCATTTAATAGTACTGGTTCTACATCAGGAAGTAAGATTGTTTATGACTGGAAAACTTTAAATGGAAATTATTCAAGCACTGTAAATGGAAATGCTGCAATTGCTGATAAAACTGGAAACTATTATTTAGTTTTAACGGATACGAGTAATAATTGTAAAGACACTTCAAATATTATCGTTGTCAATGGAAATACGACAAAACCAATTGTGAATTTACAAACTGGTACAATAAATTGTACGGATTCTATTTTAACAATTAATACTACTGGAACATCGATTGGATCAAAAATTACTTATAGTTGGAAAACAACGGATGGGAAATTTACTACAGCAACTAATATATTGAATGTAAAGGTGAATACAGGCGGGAATTATAGCTTAGTTGTAAAAGATACCAGCAATAATTGTATTGATTCTTCAACGGTATTTATTAGTCAAGACAAAGTTTATCCATTGGTAAATGCAGGAATTGATAAATCATTGAATTGTTTAGATACTTTAGTGTTGATTGATGGAAATGCCTCTTCTTCAGGGTCAAAATATGAATATACTTGGACGACTATTGGAGGGAACATCATTGGAAATAATACTTTTCCAACGATTCAGGCAAATAAAGCAGGCAGATACATTTTGAGTATTTTAGATACTAAAAATGGTTGTAAAGCAAGTGATACAGCATTGGTGATAAAAAATGTTGTCGAACCATCCATTTCAATAGCATCACCTGCTACAATTAAATGTCCTAATTCAAGTGTTTTAGTAGATGCATCTGGATCTACAGCTGGAGATACGATAAAATATCAATGGACAACATCAAATGGAAGTATTTTAGGAGGAGAGCTTACCAATAAATTAATTGTTGGACTTGGCGGTGATTACACATTGGTCGTAACAAATACAAAAAATCAGTGTAAATCAACTCAAACGGTAAAAGTAAATCAAGCAGTTTTCCCACCAGTAGCAAATGCTGGAAAAGATCAGATTGTTTGTGATAGTGTCACCACACTTTCTGCTAATTTGCCTTCAAATACAACAGGGGAATGGACAAAGTTAACAGGAGAGAACATTACGACATTACAATCATTTGAAACTGATAAAATTGTAATTGGGAACAATTATTTTGTTTGGAAGCTATCAACTGCAGATTGTCCGAATTACAGTGCTGATACATTGACAATTAATAGGGTGAAAAAACCAGTGGCAGTAAATGATTTATTTGATAAGCCATTCAAGTCAGATTCCATATTAATTAATTTGGCTAAGAATGATAATCCGGGCTCAAATTGGATGTTATCCTTGTTAACGCCACCTCGTTTAGGCACACTAAATAAAATTGATGAGGGTAATTATAGTTATTCAGTGAGTAAAGCATATTTTGGGAATATCATATTTACCTATTTGTTGTGTAATAAGGATTGTCCAGATTTATGTGATTCAGCTGAGGTGAAAATTGTAGTTGCTGCTGATCCAAATGGAATAGATGAGTACTTGCCGAATGTTATCACACCAAATAACGATGGGTTGAATGATAATTTAGTTTTTGATATCATCGATATAAATGGAAAAGATTACCCTCAAAATGAAATTGTCATATATAATCGTTGGGGAGAAATTGTTTATGAAGCAAGCCCTTATAAAAACGATTGGAATGGGGTGAATAAAAGTGGAGGATTATTGCCACAGGCAACCTATTATTATATTTTGAGATTAAACATCCCTGGTGGCACAATAATTAGAGGGGATGTAACAATTTTGAAAAAATAAATAATATTAGGAATACAAGTTTTAGAAAAGAATGTATATTTGCAAAAATGTTCAAATAATCATTAACAATAATAGTTATGACATCTACTGAGAAAAAATCAAATAGTAAAAATTGGATGTTATTTATAATATCTACTTTAGTGATGATAGGATTTTTAGTATTCAAACCTGAGTGGTTTTGGGTTGCATTGCCGTTTTCTTTGACTTATTTTACAGAGGCAATGAACTATCTATAGTTTCGGCGTTAGTGCCCATACATCTTTACAAAAAAGCCGTTTAAAATGTTTAGACGGCTTTTTTGTTTATTTAAGATTTAAAATGGATTGTATTTTTTTCAATTGAAAGATTCGTAATATTAGCAATTAATTCAACAGAAATACCATTTTTTAAACTACTTGTATTAATCAATACCCTTTATTTTTTTTTCGATACCTTTTTTTTCAATCAAATCATAAGTACTCATTAAGATTTATCATTTATTTTTAAAATGGAATATATTTTTTCGATTGAAAGATTTGTAATATTAGCAATCAATTCAACAGAGACACCATTTTGATAGGCATTTAAAACTACATTGTATTTTTCATTTTCAATTCCCTGCTCAATTCCTTGCTGGATACCCTGTACAATACCTTTTTCGATACCTTTTTTTTCAATCAAATCATAAGTACTCATTAAGATTTATCATATATTTTTAAAATGGAATGAATTTTTTCAATAGAAAGATTCGTAATATTAGCAATTAATTCAACAGAGACACCATTTTGATAGGCATTTAAAACTACATTATATTTTTCATTTTCAATTCCCTGCTCAATACCTTGCACAATACCTTTTTCAATACCCTGCTCAATACCTTGTTTGATACCCTTTTTCGATCCCTTTTTTTTCAATCAAATCATAAGTACTCATAATTTCATTTTTTATATTTAACGGGCTGTCATTTAATAATTCGATAAAATTTGATTCTTCTATTTCAGTTATCTGTAAAAAATAAACGATTAAAGTTACTAAAAAGTTTCTGTTTGTCAAATTTGAAAAAGTATTAATTATTCGTTTGAATTGTTCAATTAGTTCTTTAGGATTGTTGCTGTACTTTTGCAATAATAATGAAGTTGACAAAAAAGTGTTCATCATATTCATTATTTGATTATCAGGCATTTGCTTGATATTCACAAAAATAGTCTCAAAATCTGGAACATACTTAATAATCGTTTTTGGAATATGATCGAAAAATTGGGGGATTCTTTTTAACTCCCATTTGGATTTTCCATGATAAAAGATGAATGGGACAATTATTTTTAATTTTACCTTATTTTTAAGCTGCTCTTGGTATCCATGTGCTAAATAACTTAATAATTGGAAAGGAGTGTTTTCTTCTTTAATACTTTTATGTTCCAGTAGAATAGAAATATAAATTTCTTCCTCAGATGCTAATAACTTACAATTGATAATTGCATCTGAAAAAACTTCTTCTAAACTTGGTGCAGTAAAACTTGTCTTTTCATTATTTATGGAGTTAATATCCAACAAGTCTAAAAGTTCGCTGGGTAAAAATGCTTTCAAAAAGTCTATCGCATTTTGCTTGTCTGCGATAACTTCTTTGAAAAATTTATCATGGATATTGTTTATTTTTTTAGGCATTTACAAATTTAATAAGAAAATATATTTCTCACAAAAAAAAGCCGACTGAAATTAATCAATCGGCTTTCCAGATTTTGTATGAAGTAAATTTTTAGCCTAAATATGACTTTAATGAATTTTTATTATATGATTTTCTAAGCCTTCTGATGGCTCTTTCTTTTATTTGTCTCACTCTTTCTCTCGTCAATCCGTACAAATCTCCAATTTCTTCTAGGTTCAAAGCTTTATATCCATTCAATCCATAATAGGATGACAAAACTTCTATTTCCCTAGGTGACAATATCGATAATCCCTGCTGAACTTCCTCTACCAATGATTCCTCCATCAATTCCATATCCGGACTCATGCTATCTTCTCCAGCTATCAAATCCAACATGGTGGCATCGCTATCATCACTATTGATAGGGGCATCTACAGAAACGTGTCTGGTATTCCCACGAAGCATATTGTTGACTTCTTTTGGAGTAATACCCAAAATTTCCGCTAGCTCATCATTCGTAGGTTCTCTTTCAAATTCTTGAACAAATGACAGAAATGCTTCATTCACTTTATTATATGAACCCACTTTATTTAACGGAAGTCGCACTAACCTTGAATATTCAACAATAGCTTGAAGTATTGACTGACGAATCCACCAAACGGCATAAGAAATAAATTTGAATCCTTTCGTCTCATCAAATCGCTTTGCAGCTTTCATCAATCCCACATTACCCTCATTGATCAAATCACTTAAAGATAAGCCTTGATTTTGATATTGTTTTGCAACAGAAACTACGAAACGTAAATTGGATCTGGTGAGGCGTTCCAAAGCAGCTTGATCCCCATTTCTGGTTCTACGTGCCAACTCAGCTTCATCCTCAGGAGACAGCATTGGTATCTTCCCTATGTCGTTTAGATACTTTTCAAGTGCTAAACTTTCACGGGAAGTAATCTTATTTGTAATCTTTAATTGACGCATTGTTTCTGAGTTGCTTTTATTATGCCAAAGGATATTTTATTTTTCATCTCTTAATACGAATTTAATAATCAGTTTGTTGTATTTAATATAAATTTATTATATTCTGTTCTACAATATAATAGGGGAAAAGGTTTCCATTACAATAACAAAAAAGATGCCTGATTGAAAAATTATGGCTTTTGTGCTTATAATTCATGATTATGACTGTAATTTTGTTGCAATTATGAAAAAGTCTTTAATTTTAGTTACCAATGATGATGGGCTTTTTGCACCGGGCATTAAAGCTTTGGTGGAAGTAGCAAAAAAATTTGGTGAAGTCGTCGTCGTCGCTCCAGATTCGCCACAATCCGGTCAGGGGCATGCCATTACTATCGAAAGTCCATTGAGATTGAAGAAAATCCATTTTATGGAGGGGGTAGAAGCTTACGAATGTAACGGGACTCCAGTGGATTGTGTCAAATTGGGCAAACATGTTTTACTGAAAGATAGAAAAATTGACCTTTGTGTTTCAGGTATTAATCATGGGTCGAATGCCGCAATCAATATCATTTATTCGGGAACTATGTCGGCAGCTAAGGAAGCCTCCTTGGAGGGAATTCCCTCAATTGGTTTTTCACTATTGGATTATAGTTTTGATGCAGATTTTGAGCCAAGTAAAATTATTGCGGAAAATCTAATTGAATATATCTTGAAAAAAGGAATGGAACATGGCAGTTTGTTGAATGTGAATATTCCAAAATTGAAATTAGCAGATATAAAAGGGATGAAGGTTTGTAGGCAAGGTAATGCTCGGTGGGTAGAAGAATTTAAAGAGGGCATGGATCCAAGAGGGCAAAAATATTATTGGCTCACAGGCAAATTCATAAATGAAGATGAAGGAAAAGATACTGATGTTTGGGCATTAGATAATGGTTATGTGTCTATTGTGCCATCCGATCATGATTTGACTTTGTATAAAGCAATCCCAACTTTAGCGTCACTTGAAAAATTGAATATTCATGCTGGATAAAAATAATTTTTGGATTGGATTTATTAGTGCTGTTTTACTTCCATTCGTCGGATATGCGGTTATTCTGACCATTTATGAGCAACTGGAAGCGATAGGTTGGGTTTCCCCAATCGGTCTTGCAGGTAATTTTAGAATCAGAACGGTGGCGATGTTGGCTGTGTGTCTAAATGTAATTTTGGTTCAATATTTTAATCGAAAAAAATATGCTGAATCCATTAAAGGGGTGGGAACTGCAACCATTATCTATTCATTTTTATGGGTGTTCTTTTTTGGAAGACACTTATTATAAATCAATTTATGCTTTTACTAAAAAAAGATTATGATGGAGAATGGTTCCCAGAATTATTCGAAGAAGGTACGACCATTCTGATAGATAAGCCTTTGCATTGGACCTCTTTCGATGCAGTGAATAAAATTAAGGCAAAGCTAAAATATGGGCTTGGATTAAAAAAAATCAAGATTGGGCATGCTGGTACATTGGACCCGATGGCAACAGGATTGTTGATTATCTGTACTGGCAAAAACACGAAGATGATCGACCAATACCAAGGCATGGAAAAGGTTTATACTGGTACTTTTTTTATCGGAGCAACTCGACCTAGCTACGATTTGGAAACTGAAATTGATGCCACTTTCCCAATAGAACATATTGATAATGAGTTAATTGAAGCAGCTTTAGCTCATTTTGAGGGTGACATAATGCAATTGCCTCCCATCTTTTCTGCTATAAAAATTGATGGGCAGCCGATTTACAAAAAAGCAAGAAAAGGGAAGGAAGTTATCGTAGAACCTCGAAAAGTCAATATTTCAAATTTTAAAATCACTCAAAACAGGTTGCCAGAATTGGATTTTTCGGTTACTTGCAGCAAAGGAACCTATATTCGTTCATTAGCCTATGATTTTGGGAATGAGCTGAAAAGCGGAGCTTATTTGGCAGCTTTGTGCAGGACTCAAATCGGTATTTTCAAAAATGAGGAAGCTTGGCAATTAGAAAATATTATAGAAAAATTAAGTCAAGTAGAAAAAAAGTAGTTATGGATGATAAAACTGTGGTGAAGGAATCGACCATTCAAATTAATATTGGATTGAATGCTGAAAATATTCCTATTGCAATGGATTGGTTTTCAACGGATAATCCTGATAAGATAGATGTAGCTGCCTGCAAAGCGATGTTGCTTTCTCTTTTTGATAGCGACCATAAAGACACTTTGAAAATTGATTTGTGGACCAATGAAATGCAGGTGCAAGAAATGGATCGGTTTATGTTTCAGACCATGAGAGGATTGGCGGATACTTATTTCAAAGCAACACAAAACAAAGATTTGGCAGTGGATATGCAAAAATTTGTTCAATATTTTGGTGAAAAAACGGAATTAATACCTAAAAGTTAAGGATGCACCTATATAGCAAAATTAAGTGCCCAAATTGCAACACTTGGAATGAAAATCAAGACTATTGCTCTAATTGCAATACTTTGATTAACTATCAATTGGAGAAAAATCAAAAGGAAGAACAGAAAAAACTAGAAGCTCTGGAAGCTCCAAAAGATAAAATAGATATTTGGCTAGAAAAAATTAAAAACTCGGATAGCGGATTGGATAAAGCTTTGTACTGGGCTTTGCGATCATCTTGGTTTTTGTTGCTAGCCTTTGTGACCTTGGCAATTTCTGTACTCATCTTCGGACCAGGATAAATGAAATATCGTGGGTGGATGGTTTTAGTTGTCCTTTACATTTTCCTTTTAGGTGTAAAGTTTGATTATATTTGTATTGAAAGTGCTTTTGTCCGCAATTATTTTGCGGATATTTTATGTCTTCCTATCTTGTTTTCTGTCAGTACTTTATTGATTCGATATGTTAAAAGAGCGACGACATTCAAATTGAGCCTTTTGCAAATATGTTTTGTTTTCTTGTATATTTCTATAGTTTTTGAGTTTGTTTTGCCCCATTTTTCTACAAAATTTACCTATGATATTTTCGATATCTTCGCCTATGGTTTGGGAGGAATTATTTTTTTATTTTTTTCCAAGATCAATTGATTGAGTAAATCTTTGTTGGTTGAAATTGGTTGATTTGGTTAATTCGGAAGATTCGGATTGGTTGATCCCGAAGTTCCGAACTTGACGGGAGAAATTTTAATTCGGGGATTCGGATTGGAAAGCGGCGGGATTCAATAATGTTTGGAGTTTAATCTTTTTATAACAATTACTTGCAATTTGATTTTAAATTGTTTATTTTTGAAGCCTACTTTTTATCCAAAAAATATTTTTATGCATATCAAACTTCAAATCATTTTTAGCTTTTTCATTTTTCATGGTGTTGTATTTCAGTCGGTTGCACAAAAACATGATTACAATTGGTTATTAGCTGATGGGGTATTGAGTATAGATAGTTTTTTGGAAGTTTAATAATAAATTTTAATAATATACAAATCCTAATTTTAAATATGTTTCTCAGCCTTTATATGGACAATCCAAATTAAGTATGAGTGATGAAAATGGTAATTTCTTACTTTATTCGAATGGAGCTAAAATTTCTTGATTCAAATTATAAATCTATTGATAATGGTGATACTATTAATGCAGGAGTTATTTATAATACTGATTTTACGAAGCAAGGTGGTTATCCATTTATTAATGGTATTACTTCAATTCCAGCTTTTAATAGCAATTATTATTATGTTATATATAATCATTTAGATTATGATTTTAAATTAAATGTTTATTTATCTAGCCTATTATATATGCAAAAATTAGTATTATTAACTCAAAATTAAAAGTTCTAGAAAAGGATATACCTATTATATCAGATACTATAAATGAAACAGGTATGAACCTTTGTAAACATGGCAATGGTAGGGATTGGTGGTTACTTAAGACAGATAAAACAAATAGATTATTTTATAAGTTTTAATTACTCAAGATGGGTTTAAATAGTAGATAAACAACAAGTAGATACCACAAGTTTATTTAGTAATGGTCTTGGGCAATCTGTTTTTCGCCTGACGTCAAACTCTTGCTTGTTCTAGATGAAGTGAATGGACTTAGAATTTTGATTTTGATAGATGCTCTGGAAATATTGCTTTAAAAGAATTTATTCCAGATTATAAAGATTTTCAATTTTCAGGAGTTGCTGTTTCGGCCAATAACAGATATCTTTATGTAGCATTAAGACATAATTTTATACAATTAGATTTGTCATCCAAGAATATTTTTTTATCTGCGGATACAGTGGCAAGATGGGATAGTTCTCGATTTGAAAATTTTTGGGAAAACAATTTTTCGAGTATGCAACTAGCTCCTGATGGGAAAATTTATATTACCTCTACAAGTAGCTCTAAAACATTTTATATCATTGATAATCCTGATATAAAAGGAATAAATTGTAAAGTTAGAAAATTTGGAACATTAACTGCTCATTTTAGAGGGTTACCACAATATCCAAATTATAGATTAGGTCCCCTCAAAGGAAGTCCTTGTGATACCCTCCATGTAGCAAATAAAGATATTACTCTAGATGATTTTGATATCAAACTCTTTCCCAATCCAGCCTCAACGGATATAAAAATAGATATTACCCTAAAAGAATATGACCCAGTTATTAAAACAGATGTCATCATCATAGATGTCAGCGGAGCTATTGTTCAAAAATACACCATGCCAGATTTTGCATACCTTGCTACAATTGATATTTCTAAATTAGCAAGTGGTGTTTATGGGGTACAACTGAGGCAACCGAAAAGGTTTGGGGAAAGGGTGTTGGCTACTCAAAAGTTGGTGGTGCTACGATAGTTTCAGTGCGATGATTTTAATTATTCTAGATTGATATTTATAAATAACTAACTTCTTTAATATGAAAAAAATAGTTTTAATATTTTTACTAATATATACATTTGGATGTGGTCCAAATGAATATTGCGATTTTTTGATACAGAGAAAGTAATGATTTTTTAATTGTTGATGCAACAAATAAAGAATCCTTATTAAGTGATTTGAATGGTCCATTTAATTCAAATACCATTGTAAAAGATGAATTTGGAAATCTTGTACCTCTTAAAGCTAAAAATGGGTTACAGGGTGGCGTGTTTGATATTCTTATAGCAGAATCCAGTAAAGATTCATTAGAAACATTAATTCGTAAAACCTATTATATCCATTTAGCTCAAGGTGCTCAAACCTCAGCTGATATTGACACTTTGTTAATATGGTACAAAATAGTTCCACAAAAATGTGATGGTGGCATTGACATCAAAGAAATGAATTGTAAATACAATGATAGTCTTATATGTCTATAATCACCTTCCTACTACGGGAAGTGAAGCTAGATTTATAAAAAAAGGATATTAAAGATTAAAAGAAATGGAGTTATGAAAGTCAACTTTCTTTCTTTCTTTCTTTCTTTTACACTTTTATAAGCTCCTATTTAAAATCAATCGAATCATTTATTCGCTTCATAATTTATTTTTATCTAGTTGGTCTGCATCTGCAATGCCAAATTCATCGATATAAATTCGAACAAACAATAAGAAAATAGAAAGAATCAATGGACCGAAAATAATACCCAAAAAACCAAACATATTCAGTCCGATAAATGCACCAAATAGCGTAATGAGTGGATGCACATCTGCCAATTTTTTTTGTAAAAATAGACGAGCTACATTGTCCATTGACCCAATAATCAACAATCCCCACAATCCAACTCCAATACCTTGATAGATATTTCCAATAGATAATTGTAACAACATCAAAGGAATAAACACAATCATCGTCCCTACCAATGGAATTACTGAGCTGATGGCTGTGAAAACACCCATCAAAACAAACTCCTGAATGCCGAAAATCCAATAGCCCAACATCCCTACAAAACCTTGAATAATAGCGACTAAGGGGATTCCAATAGCATTGCTAAAGATCATGTTTTTCAATTCCGTAATGATATTTGTAACGTTTTTTTGCTTGAAAGGAAGCGATTTTTTGAACCACAATTCCATCTCAAGACATTGAGTGAGCATAAAATAGAGCATTAAATACATAAAGAAAAAATGTTCCTAATCCATTCATTGTTCCACCAATGGCATTTTTTGCAAAATTGACAACAAAAGTGTTTGCATTTTGAATATTGTCTGCACTAAAAATTTCAATTTTGTAATTGACCAACAAATATTGGTGAATACTTTCAAAGTAGGATTTTATGGTATCTGGATTTTGTACATAAGGACTCATCCTATTGATAATCACGGTCGAAAGCCAGGCAAATGGAATGACCAAAAGGAGGATGGTACTGAGGATGAGGACGAAGGCGGCAATCCATCTTTTCCATTTTTTCTTAATGATTAAATGAAAAAGGGAGCTTCTCAAAATGACATATAACGTGATCGCTCCTAAAAATGCATTTAAGAAATAATACATTTCTTTTGCAATCACAAAACCTAATATTCCAATAAAAAGTAAAAAAAGGATTTGTCTTATTCTATTTGGATGAATCTAATGAAGCATTATTTTTATTTGATTTATTTTCAAATTTAATACAACCCTACCTTATATTTGATATAATTATCATTAATTTATGGCACAAAATAATTCAGGTAGTTCGAAAGGTACTTTTTTATGGGTAATTTTATTTGTAGCTATTGCTTTTGCAATGGCATATTGGCGAGGAGCACGGCAAGGAAGAAATAATAATCATAACAATAGAAAGCAACCTACAGAGCAAAATGATAGAAATCAACAGGATAACATTGCGCCAAATACGAATACCAATTCCACAAATCTGAATTATTTGCCAGTAGGGAATGGAAATGAGCTAGTACAACATATTGGCTACACTTTGTCATATTCTGAGCAATATGAGCAGGCAGAATGGGTGGCTTATGTGTTGACAAAAGACATGTTTGTGGGTGGACAGGCAAAGAGAAATGACAATTTCAGACCTGATGGGGCGGTGAAAACTAGATCAGCAACACCTGACGATTACAGAGGTTCTGGATATGACCGAGGTCATATGTGCCCAGCTTCGGATATGAGTTATGATGAGAGAGCGATGGATGAGACGTTTTTGATGAGTAATATGAGTCCACAGGTAAGAAATTTTAACGGTGGGATTTGGCGAGAATTGGAGGAAAACGTAAAAGATTGGGCAAGGAGACACCAAAAAATATATGTGGTGACAGGACCAATTCTCAAACCGGGGCTTCGATTTATTGGAAAAGCAAATAAAGTATCCATTCCTGAAGCCTATTATAAAGTGATTTTAGATGCCAATTTGAAGGAAGCAATTGCTTACATCATGCCGAATGAGGTGAGCGAAAAGCCCATCAATGATTATGTAACGACCATCGATGAAGTAGAAAAGAGGACAAATATTAATTTTTTCCCAAAATTATTGACCCCAGCTCAAGAAACGAGTTTGGAGTCAAAATACGATACTAATTATTGGCCCATCAGTGAAAAAAGGTACCAAATTCGTTTGAGAGAATGGAATAGGAGATAGCTAGAACGAAAAGTTTAAAAACAATGTTTTTGGGTAAAAAAAATCAGGACTATTAGTAATATTATTTGTTAATCTAGGTTGTTTGCTTGGTGAATAAAACAAATTTTTACTATTGTTAATAGTAAATTGCATATTGGATTCGATACTAATTGAAAGCCTTTTCAAAATTCTATATTCAAGTCTAAACAAAAAACCAATGCCATAATGTGTTTATTTTTCGATCAAAAGTATTAACCCAAATTTTTGATGTATCATAAATATCAGTTAGCTCTTTTGTATATCCATATATCAACTCTGCTCCATAGTTGAATATAAAACTATGATTCAAAGGTACATTTACATCAATGCCTGATTTAAAATTGTAACTGGTAGTATAGAAATAATAGTCTTTATTTATTGGTGAATCTTCTTTTGAAAAATTATAATTGTTGTTATAAATAAACAAAGCTCTAATATTAAATTTATTTAAATGTCTTCTATAATATAATTTATAACTTTCATTCTTTTTGTCAGTGCCATTAAAATTATTGAATAACAAATCCGAAACACCAAATCCAAGCTGATTTTTATAAGTATAAAAATTAGTACTCGAAGAGTCATTTTGTGCAAAAATTCTTCCAATGAAAAGAAAAAATAGCAATGTTAATGTTTTAGTTTGCATATATTTTTTTTTCAAATATAGGGATTTTTAGCAGAATTGTCGAGAAAAAATTACATTAATCTTCTCTATTTCCAATAATACCTTACTTTTTTGTTTTTAATTATTCTTTATTTTCGCTAAAATTTTAGATAATATTTAATTTTTAAATGGATAAATGATTTTAAAATTAGGAAATAGAATTGAAAAGTTGGCAGTTAGAAGGAAAAATTTAGGTAGATTGTTTTAGGAAAATTGAAATCTAATTCATATAATTGATTAATATACATATCTGGTTCTTTATTTGGATAGGTACTATGGCTAATATATTTTGTTAAAATCATGGTGGCTACTGCATCTGAGCTTAGCGATAATCTTTTGTTTATTTTATATTCAATTCTACACATTGGTGATAATCCGAAACCATTTCCTTTGTGAAAACTTGTTGAAGCCCAATTATTAGAGGTGTCTCGATGATAATAAGTAGTATTTTTATTCTTATACATCAAATCCATCCCCAAATTTAACATAAATCGAGTGCTCAATTTAATATTCATATCCATACCAAGTCTGTAATTGAATGATTTCTCATAACTTGTCAAATCGTAAAAAATGATATTTGGTATTGGAGTGCTTTTGTAAAAGTTATAATTATAACTAAATCCAGCTCTTAAATTAACCTTTTGGAAATGTCTTCTATAAATTAGGTAATAATTCTCAACACTTTTATTGGGTTTGGTTTTTAAATAATTGAATAACAAATCCGAAACTCCAAATCCAAGCTGATTTTTATAAGTATAAAAATTAGTACTCGAAGAGTCATTTTGTGCAAAAATTCTTCCAATGAAAAGAAAAAAGAGCAATGTTAATGTTTTAGTTTGCATATATTTTTTTTCAAATATAGGACTTTTTTTCAAAATGTTTTAAAATTATCAATACAATTCCTCTTCATTTCCATTGAGTTTTTTTTCTAATTCATTGAATTTATTTTTGAAATTATCCATTTTTTTGCAACCATTGAACAATGGATCATTACTGAAATCAGCTATTTCTATCAAGATTTTTTTGTCCTTAGTTTTAAGATATTCATTCACTTTCGCTTCGTAGAATTTATAAATTTCTTCAAAACTTTTGCCTCTGAATGGGCTAGAAGACAATTGTTGGACAACGATGGAATCTCTTTTTTTCTTGCTTTCAGGTTTCATTTTCGGTGCTTCCTCCGTTACTAATTTTCCTTTGGAGCTATCAAAAACAGCTGTTGGTTGGTCTAAAACAGCTAAAACAGCATCCATTTGTTGCTTTTCATTCAAATTCAAACTGGAAGCGTTGTCGTAGAAATAATTTTTATAGATAAAAAAGGCAAGCAATACGCCAATAATGGCAATTGATGAAAGTAGGACATACTTTCTAGTTAGGTATTGTTTCATTGATTGTTTGGTATTGGTTTAAAAAACAAATTTATTAAAATTTCGAATTAAAATATACCAAAACTGCTATTTCAAATAAAAATTTCTTACAAATACCTTCTTCTTACTATTTTAATGAAATTTTTTGCTCTCAATTCTTTATTTTCTGATGCCCAACTGAATCTATTTGCAAAGCGATATAGCAGCTCTTTCGCCGTTTCAAAATTGGAATAGCCATTTAATTTTGTGATGACATTTTCCATTTCATTTTGTTGTCCCACCAAACAAATCATTGATAATCAATATCTTTTCGTTTAATCCAAAGGCTTTGGATAAGTCAGCAACTGGAGACTCAGCCAATTTAGTAAACAAGTCGTTTTTAGATTCAATGGTAAATAGATTCTCGACTTTCGCCGAAAACTGCAAATATGGATCGTTGCTTTTTGGCTCAGCTACTTTATCTACTTTTGGTTCGGCAACTACGACGATTGGATCTTCTTCTGGCTGCTCAATGATTTCTATTTCTGGCTCTATGGGTTGTGGAACAACCTCTTTTTCAATTATTTTTTCTATTACAGGCTGCACTTCTACCTTTTCTTGTACCACTTCCACTGGTTTAGCAACGGGTGCTTCCTTTTCGGCAATGATTTCATCATAAAAATCTGCAGGAATTTCAATGATTTTAGGAGCTTCATAAATAGGGGTTTCAACCTTTGGTTGTGGTTTTATTTCATTATCTTGTTTGGAAAAATCAGGAATTTGAAAGGTATTTCCCAAAGCTGCTTCGTATAATTTTCGAATATAGCTCAACAATAAATCTTTTTCTAAGCTCGAAACTTGATTGTCTTGCTGAATGGATTGGAAAAGGGTATTTATCTTATCCAAAATTAATTTTACTTGCAGTCGATCCATAATCTATTAATAAGAAGTTTGAAATAATACTACCAAAAGCGATATATTCTTTATCTTAGCAAAAATTTTACGCTAAATATTATAAAGATGTTTGATAAATAAGCTGTTAATATTCACTTGATAAGTGATTATTTTAAATTTATAACATCATTTTTCGCCTTTTTATTATTTAAGTGGTTATTTATGAATGGGTTAGATTTTTTCCTGTTCTTTTTTTATTTGTATCAATCATCCTTACATTTTATAATCTAGTATTAACGAATGCAAGGCTTAATTTATTGGAATACGTTATGTTTTTAGAGCCCTATTTTCGTGGTCAACGAAGTGGTTGGATTGAAGTTATCTGTGGATCCATGTTTTCAGGGAAAACAGAAGAATTAATTAGAAGACTGAAAAGAGCTAAAATAGCCAATCAGAAAGTAGAGATTTTTAAACCTACTACCGATACTCGATATCATATTCAGCGGGTAGTTTCTCATGATTCAAACTATATTCTTTCGAATCCTGTCGAAAAATCAACTGATATTTTATCGATGATCGATGGAATAGAAGTGATTGGAATCGATGAAGCTCAATTTTTTGATATGGAATTGGTGAATGTTGCTCAAAAATTGGCAAAAATGGGCATCAGAGTCATCATAGCTGGGCTTGATATGGATTACAGAGGGAATCCATTTGGTCCAATGCCAAATCTATTAGCTGTCGCTGAATATATTACTAAAGTACATGCTATCTGCTCTCATTGTGGTAATCTTGCAACTCATTCCTACCGTTTGTCCGTTGACGAATCGACAATTTTATTAGGAGAAAAGGATAGTTACGAGCCTCGTTGCAGAACATGTTATGAAATGGGTAATATATTGAATCTGAAATAATTAGCTAAAAATGCAATTATCCGTCGTCAATTTTTTTAATGTTTGGAAAACCTCCTTTAGTGGGCTGAGTAGAAATATTTGGTTACTCACTTTGGTGAATTTTGTAAACAGATTGGGGTCGATGGTGATTGTTTTTTTGCCTTTATATCTGCCTGAAATTCATCTGAATAAAATTGATACTGGCTTGGTCATGTCTTGTTATGGCATTGGCTCAGTTGCAGGTAATTTCATTGGCGGAAAATTGACAGACAAATATGGTTTTTTCTGGATCCAAACTTTTAGTTTGTTTTTGAATGGAATCGTTTTGATTGTCATGAACTATGCTACCACTTTTTATTCCTTGAGCTTCATGGTTTTCATGATGAGTTTTATAGGCGATATGTTCCGACCTGCCAATTCTGCGGCAGTTAGTTATTTCAGTAGCTCCGAAACCAGAACAAGAAGTTTTTCATTGATCCGCCTTGCATTCAATCTTGGCTGGACGGTTTGCCCTGCAATCGGAGGGCTATTGATACACCTATTTGGCTGGTCTTTGATGTTTTTTGTGGATGGCATAACTTGCATTTTGGCATCAATCGTTGTGTTTAAAATATTTTATAACCAACAAGTAAATGCGGAAAGAAAGCAAGAAATCAAGGAAATTAAAAAAATCGGAAAGACTTCAGTTTCTATCTTGAAAGACAAACCCTTCTTATATTTTATATTTTTAACCTTTGTGAATGCATTTGTTTTCATGCAATTGCTTTGGACAATTCCAGTTTTTTTTAAGGAAAGCCTGAGTTTTAATGAAGCTCAAGTTGGATTTATGATTGCAATCAATGGTTTTATTGTTGCTATGGTGGAAATGCCATTGGTCTATGCTATTGAAAATCAACGTAGTACTACACATTGGATTAAGTTTGGATTGATTCTTTATGGACTTTCCTTTTTTATGTTGAATTTACCATTCTGGGGCTTTGCTGCGGCTTTAATTTCAATTATTGGCTTGTCATTTGGAGAAATATTAGTGATGCCCTTTAGTTCCAATTATGTTTCGCAAAAAGCTGGAATGGAAAAAATGGGTCAATATATGGCTTTATATTCCATTGCTTATTCAGTGGCAAATATTTTAGCACCCTTGGCTGGTACTAGTATTGTAGCAAATTTTGGTTACACTGTTTTATGGTTTTTTATTGGCACCTTAGCGTTTTTAGTTTATTTTGGATTTCGTTGGGTGAAATAAATTCAAATTCTATAAAGCTACTTTTATCTAAGTTATTCATCAATTTATCTATTTATTTAAAGTTAATTTTAAACTAAAAGTACTTTTGCAGCGTTTTGTGGTATTCGGTTTACAAATATATTTATGAAGAATATTTTAATAGGAATTCTATTGCTATTTACGACTATTGTTTTTGGTCAAAATACAGTGATAATTAGTGGAAATATTAAAGATGCTGACAACGGTGAAACCTTGATTGGGGCAACTTTAGAAATCCCCCAACACCAATCTGGAACAACTACAAATGAATATGGATTTTATTCTGTTTCTATCCCTTCGAGTGCTGATTCTATTACATTGAAATATAGCTACATTGGCTATAAAACTATTGTTAAAAATGTAATTGCCAATAAAAATTTGGTATTCAATATCAAATTGGAGCCAGCAGGGCAAGTCTTGAATGAAGTGGTGATTGCCGCAAATGGACTAGAGGAAAAAAATAAATCTACCGAAATGAGTGTGGCGACCCTCAATGTGAAGGAAGCGAAATTGTTACCAGCACTTTTTGGCGAGGTGGACATCATTAAAACGATACAATTGAAACCAGGAGTGAATGGTGGCTCAGAAGGTAGCACAGGTTTGTTTGTGAGAGGGGGAGGAGCAGACCAAAATTTAATTGTTTTGGATGAAGCTATCGTTTATAATGCCCAACACCTTTTTGGCTTTTTTAGCACTTTCAACTCAGATGCTTTGAAGGATGTGAAAATCTTCAAAGGCGGATTTCCTAGCCAATATGGTGGTAGATTAAGTTCGGTGATTGATGTGCGGTTGAAAGAAGGAAATAATCAGAAATTTTCTGGTAGTGGCGGAGTCGGTTTGATTGCCTCAAGATTGACTTTGGAAGGACCAATTAAAAAAGGAAAATCCTCTTTCATCGTTTCTGGAAGAAGAACTTATGTAGATATTTTCACGAATGCTGTGAATAAGGCAAATGAAGGAAATACAGGAGCCACCAAAATTCCAGGTTATTATTTTTATGATTTGAACACCAAAGTGAACTTTGAATTGGGTCCGAATGACAGATTATTTGTCAGCGGTTATTTTGGAAGAGATGTTTTTAGTTTTACCAACAAGACTTTTAATTTCAATTTCAATTGGGGCAATTCGACTGGAACAGCAAGGTGGAATCACGTTTTTAACCCAAAATTATTTTTGAATACAACTTTTACATACTCTGATTATCAGTACAATATCTCCAATAAATTGACTGGATTCGAGTTCAATACGAATTCCAACATCAGAGATGCAAATTTGAAATTGGATTTTCACAATAATATAAATCAAAACCACAATTTAAGATTTGGCGGAAATGTCACCTATCACCAATTTGGTGTTGGGAGGTTAAAAGCGGGCAGTACGGATGGTAAAATTTCATTTTCTGCTGGTCAAGAATTTTATGGAACCGAATTAGGGACTTATATTTCTGATGAATATCAAGCAGCTTCCAATCTAAAAATCAATGCAGGTTTGCGGTTGTCGAGTTTTATCAGTGGAGGTACCACCAGCCAAATCGGTTGGGAGCCTAGGTTAGCACTAAATTATGGGCTTTCTGACAAAATATCGATAAAAGCTAGCTATTCCAGAATGTATCAATACGTCCATTTAATCTCTAATTCTGGACTTTCTTTGCCAACGGATATCTGGTATCCAAGTACGGCGAAAGTAAAACCTGAGACCTCTGACCAAGTAGCAGGTGGAATTTCATGGCTGTTGGGAAAAGAATGGTTGATTACAAATGAATATTATTACAAATGGTTGGGCAACCAAATTGAATATAAAGATGGGGCACAGTTATTTGCAAATGACAATATTGAAAATGAATTTTCCTTCGGAAAAGGATATGCTTATGGTATGGAGTGGGAGCTAGAGAAAAAAGAAGGAAAATTGACAGGATGGATTGGCTACACTTTGGCTTGGGTGAAAAAAGGAGGTTTCCCAGATATCATGCAAGGAAGGTATTTTTCTCCGAAATACGATAGGAGACACAATCTAACCATTGTTGGAATTTATGAATTGAATCGAAGAATTTCCTTGACAGGAGCATTTGTCTTCGGATCGGGAGATGTGGGTTGGCTGCCATCAGGAAGAATGACTTTCCAAAATACGACAGGCACTCAATTTGACCCAGTTGTTCCGGTTTATGGTGATAGAAATACATTCAGGTTGCCAAATTATCATCGTTTGGATTTGGGCATGGTGATACGTTTTTGGCACAAATGGGGAGAAAGCGATTTGACCATCAGTGTTTATAATGCCTATGACAGGAGGAATACCTATATTTTGTATTTAGAGCCTGAATATAAAACTGTGAATCAGGGTGGGGTGAATATTCAAATTCCTACTAGGATTGCGGCAAAACAAATATCGTTATTTCCCATTTTACCGTCATTGACTTGGAATTTTAAATTTTAATTAGTTTATTATCAGAAATTTATGAAAAATATTATTCAATATATAGGAGTTTTAATTTTATTTTTAGCATCTTTTACGGCTTGTAATCTTGAAAAAGAAGTCGAAATCGTGTTGCCAGCCTACGAAAGACAATATGTGGTGGAATGCTACTTGGAGCCAGGGAAACCTTTTAATTTATTGTTGACCAAAAGTAGTTCCTACTTTGATTCAATCAGTTTGGATCCAGCAAAATATTTGAAAGATTTGCTTGCTGACAGTGCAAAAGTGACCATCACCAACAATGGGGTGGTGCATGAATTGAAAGAAACATTATATATTGACCCGACCACCAATAAATTGGGCAATTATGCTAGTACAGATATAGTTCCAGCCGATTATACCACTGAATTTGTATTGAATATTCTTACGAAAGAAGGAAAATCAATTACGGCAAAAACAAAAATACTACCTGTTGTAAAAATTGATAGTGTTGCTGTTGAGTTTCAAGACACTTTTGCAAGGGTGTTGACATATATCACCGATTCGAAAGCTACTGATGATTATTATAGAAGGGTTTTGAATGAGGGATCATTGGATTCTTTGCCTCGACAAGATTTTGCAAATGACGACAAACTCTATGATACTGAGTTAGTTGCTTATGGAACTGGATACAATTATATCAAAGGAGATACGATTTTCAATACCATTTTTCATATAAGTAAAGATTATTTTGAGTTTTTCAGAACGATAAATATCGCAAAAGCTAGTAATGGGAACATCATCGCTCAACCCTCTACAATCACTTCAAATGTCAGTGGCTCTGCCAACCCAATAGGAATATTTACAGGATTATCTTATGATCGGAAAATGACGATAATTAAATAAATTGACTGAAAAATGGGTTGATTTTGAATGAATTATTGTTGAAATATGGTATCAATTTATTGTAGAAAGAATTCTGTAAATTTCATTTTCAAATATCGATAGTTTATTGTAAATAATTGATAAACAGAATTTTAGTATAAATTAAAAAAGAGGAACAACACTTGATTGTTCCTCTTTTTTTCGGTATTTAAAAAGCAATTACTGATTCCTTCTTTGGTCAAAGTCTATCATCCATTCTATACCAAATTTATCTCGGAACATACCAAAATATGAACCCCAAGGGCTTTCCTCAATTGGCATTTCTATAGTTCCACCTTCAGACAATCCATTAAAAATATGGTCAGCTTCGGTTTTGCTTTCTGCACTGATAGAGATTTTGCTTCTTGTTTCATTTTCGTTGTGCTTTCCCATAAATTCTGGTGTATCGCTTCCCATTAAAATGCTGTGATTGCCGATAGGTAAAGCAATGTGCATAATTTTTTCAGCTTCTTTTTCAGACATTGGACTCTCTGGGATAGACATATCTTTGAATCTGCTAATCATAGCGAATTCGCCACCAAAAACAGATTTATAAAATAAGAATGCTTCTTCAGCATTTCCATTAAAATGAATATATGGATTTATTTGTGCCATTTTTTATAAATTTAAATTGATTAATA
Source organism: Saprospiraceae bacterium (assembly GCA_016710625.1). Taxonomy (GTDB): domain Bacteria; phylum Bacteroidota; class Bacteroidia; order Chitinophagales; family Saprospiraceae; genus JADJVK01. The sequence continues at coordinate 13,510 of JADJVK010000008.1, read as the reverse complement.
TAGGAATTTAAGCAGCTGGTTGCTCTGTTGGAAATTTAGAAATATCCATGTAAAAAACTTCCCAAGTATGCCCATCAAAATCTTCAATAGTTCTTTGTATCATAAAACCATAATCTCTCATTTCGTTCGGTTCAGTCCCACCAGCTTTTAGTCCGTTGGTAAGCATATTATTTACATCCTCAACACTATCCACAGACAAGGAATAAATCCCAGCGACTGCTGATTTGGTGTCCGCTATTGGTTTATAAACAAAGCTGGCAAACTTTTCATGAGACAAAAGCATGACAAAAATATTTTCACTCCAAACCATACACTTTCCTTTATCGTCCGAAAATTGAGGGTTGTTAGTAAATCCCAAGGCAGTATAAAAATCCATTGATTTTTGTAAATCTTTCACTGCTAAATTGATAAAAATCTGTTTTGCCATTTTTAATTAAATTTGTTGCCAAGATAATATTATTTTTAATTAAGTAGACTTAACTATAATATTATTTCCCAACCTTAAAAATGATGTCATTAATGTGTCAGATTTTTATGAATCTTTCATTTTATATGATAATTATGGTAAATTTGTCAAGTCTGGGAAATATACCCCCGAAATAGATTTGTTGGATTTGGAAAATGGTATGTTCTTCCTACAATTGAAAGTAGAAAATCATTTTAAATTTTATAAAATCATCAAATTATGAGGACACTTATTTTACTTTTCATTACAGTTACATCCTTATCTGCACAATACGAGATTGGCACTACTTGGACTTATCGTCAAGGTTATTTCTTTCAAATAAATCCAAATACAAGTTTGGATACGATTCGTCAATTGTCAGTTGTGAAAGATACACTGATTAATAATTTGACCTATCAAAAATTAAGTGGCTATTGTGAATGTTCACGACCAAGTTTTCCAGATAAATTACTTTTGATACGAAAAACAGGTGATAAAGTATTTTATCGATTTAAAGAAGAAGATCATTTATTGTACGATTTTAGTTTAATCGCTGGAGATACTTTAAAAATCAAAATGCCATGGGTTGGTAGTATTCAAGATGTTTGGGTATTAATTGATTCAGTGGGATTCAAAAATTTGAATGGAAATATAGTACAAGTACAATATATATCCAACTTAAATGAAAATGGAATTACCATTCTTGATCATTATGGAGATATAGGCAATTTCATTATCAAAGATATTGGATTTGAATGGTGTTTCTTTCCTCAATATCCATTATGTGAAAACACAACAGTCCCATTATTATGTTTTGAAACGCCAAAGGGTGGCGTCCAAAAATTCAATGTTGGCGGATGTACAATTAACCCCATCGATGAATTAAACTTGGGCATCAATTTAAAGGTAATTTGCCCATTAGGCTCTGATATACTAACCATACAATCAGATAAAGAGCTAACAGATGAAGTGTTGCAACTCGTTACGATTGATGGAAAAATATTATTAACCCAAACCATTCAAGGCAAATCAACTACGTTGAATATTAGCCAATATCCAAATGGAATGTACTTTGTGCAACTAAGAAAATCACCCAAATTGGGGAGTAGATTGATAGCTACCGAGAAGGTAGTGGTAATGAGGTAGTTGTTATAGTTGTTGGAGTTGTTGATGTGTTTATTTGTTTAATTGGTAAATTTGTAAATTCGATATATTTGGAGATTCGGTTGATTCGGTAAATTCGGTGATTCGATTTATTTGATAAATTTTTATTTGCTGGATTTGAACTTAATGTGAATATCCACAACTCCACAACTCCACAACTCGACAACTCGACAACTCCACAACTCGACAACTCCACAACTAATCCACATAAGTTGTATTTGAATTTTTTTTTCTTGCAATTAATTGAAATGATTAATATGGATTAAGGGTTATATTTTTTATATTTGTTTCAAATTCAGTTTGTTGTAATATGTTAAAAGCCTAATAAATAATTAAAAAAATAACACCATGAAAAAACTAATATTACTTTCTTTTTACATTAGTTCTCTTTATAAATTTATCAGCTCAAGTCACCTATTTTGATAAATTGTATGGATTTGAAAAGTTAAAGAATAATACGATCTATAATAACTATTCCTATAAGGCAATTGAGTTTGATAGCAATTTTGTACTATATTATTTATCACTGAGACCCTCACTGACAAAATTTACAAATATTTTAAATGTAGATAAAGTTACAGGAAATGTGATAAGTCAAAAAATCATAGGAGATAGTAATATAATAAATCAAATATTTTCATTAGAAAAAATTTCAAAAACGAAAGATAATAATATAATCTGTTTAGGAGGATTATACAAGATAACAGGATTGGATACAATATATCAAGCAATTTTATATAAAGTAAAACCAAATGGAGATACAATTTGGACAAAAAGCTATAAAAATAAATATACTGCTGATTTTAATATAAGGTGTTTATTACCAACGAATGATGGCGGATTTATTTCAGGGTTTTGTGTTTTTGATTACAATTCTAAAACACAAAACTATTCGCAGTATGACTTCTGGATACTTAAGACAGATAGTCTAGGCAATAAGGAGTGGGAGAAACGAATAGGAAATACCAATATCAATGATTTTGAAGTAAAGATAGCAGAAGCCAAAGATGGTTATGTAATGACAGGATATAAAAAGAAAGTGGGAGGTGAATATTTATATGGTTATGTACATAAGATTGATAAAATCGGAAATACAATTTGGCAAAGAGATTTTGAACCTAATGAATATAATAATTTTTTTAGCTCTATAATTGAATCAAAAAATGGTAATTATTATTTATGTGGTGGAACTAATGAAACATCAGGATGTATAGACCAACAATGTAATAGAGCTAGAGTTTTAAAAATAACTGATAATGGAAATATATTATGGGATAAAAAATATTTAACAAGTTATACAGATACATTGACATATTATAATGAGTTTTATGATATGGAAGAACTACTAAATGGTGATATCATAATTGCAGGAACGACATCACAAACCACAATTGTTGGACAAGCATCACTAATATTTAAAATAAACAGCCAAGGAGATAGTTTATGGTCAAGAATATATGATAAAAATAATGGGATAGATTATTTTTCTGGAGTAACCCCATGTAAAGACAATGGATTTTTATTTACAGGGACAGCATTAGATACTTCAGCAGTTGCAGAGGGAGGGTATCCTATCTATAAAGCATGGCTTTTGAAAACGGATAGTTTGGGATGTTCAGTACCTGGCTGTGCTACGGATACACCTATAGAAGAGATTGAACAAAAAGTTAATTTATTTGAATTACTACCAAATCCTGCCACCAATTATATAAAGTTAAATTTCAAAACCTCTATTACAGGTAGTTTACAAATAACAGATATCACAGGGAAACCAATAGTATCCGAAAAATTATTGAATGTAAATAGTTGGGAAACAGATATATCTAAATTGTCCTCTGGCATATATTTGGTATCTGTTATTGACCAAAACAATGTAAAATCAACACAGCGGTTGGTGGTGATGCGGTAGTTGATATAGTTGTTGATGTGTTAATTTGTTAATTTGTTTATTTGTTTATTTGATGAGTTGGTAAATTTGGTATATTTGTTAGTTCGATATATTCGGAGATTCGGTTTATTTGGTAAATTCGGAGATTCGTTTGATTCGGTAAATTTTTATTTGCTGGATTTGAACTTAATGTGAATATCTTCAACTCCACAACTCCACAACTCCACAACTCCCACAACTAATCCACCTTAATCATTTATCATAGCAAAAGTTTGCTAATTGGAATTAATTTAGCTAATTTTGGGAACAGAAAAAGTGATTCTTTTTTAATAAATATAATTACCAATGTACAAAACCATCAAAAAAATAACTTTCATTTTCATCGTATTTCAGCTTTTTATAAATGTTTTATGTGCTCAAAAACACGATTATCATTGGATAATGGGATATGATAATAATACACCAGATACTACGTTTAGTGTAGTTAAATTTGATTTTAATAGCTCCAAATTATATTGGGAAAAATTTAATACAAAATACGATTTTGGAACAGCCACATTTAATATGTCTGATAGTGCAGGAAATCTCCAGTTTTATTCCAATGGTTGTTGGTTGATAAATAATAAGGATGAAATCATGAAAAATGGAGATACCTTAAATCCTGGAAAAAGATATCAAAATCGATGTACAATTGATCATGATACATATGGAAGTTTTTTTAATTTCTTATGTATACCTAAACCAAAATCTATAAATAAATATTTGTTATTCCATCATTCAGATACGTTAATGAAATTCAATGGGGGAGAATTTGATTATGATTATGCCTTTAAAGGACTAAACTATTCTGAAATAGATATGGAAATGGAACAGGGTTTAGGGGCAGTAACAAAGAAACGTGTTACAATATTTAATGATATATTATTGCCAGGAAATATGGTAGCAACAAAACATAGTAATAACAATGATTGGTGGATACTAGCCAAAAAATCACACAGCAATATATGGCACAAAATATTAGTAACAAATGATACGATACGGTGGGTATCAAAGCAAAATATAGGTAAGTTTGATGACACCAAAGGAAGTGGATCGGGACAATATTGTTTTTCAAAGAATGGAAAGCGATTTGCTACTTACAATATGACAGAACAAGTACAAGTATTTGATTTTGATCGTTCTACAGGAGAATTAAGCAACCCGATTTATCTTGACCTACAAGATAGCATTGATGTAGGAGGATGTGCATTTTCACCATCAGGAAGATTTCTTTACGTTTCAAATTCATATAAAGTTTTCCAATTTGATTTAGAACAGAATAATATTCAAAATACAAAAACCAAAGTAGGAGAATGGGATGGGTTTCTACATAAAAACTTTTGGCCAACTTATCTAACATGGATATTCCATGGTCCAGACTGTAAATTATATCTAAATACTTGGGGTTCTACTAGGTATATGCATGTAATTAATTACCCTGATAATAAAGGAATTGAATGTAATTTAGTACAGAGAGCTATTGTAACTAAATCATTGAATTCAGAGACGCCGAAATTTCCACACTTTAGGACAGGAACCCCTATGGAAAATTTTTGTGATACATTGACTACAGATAGCAAACCAATAATTTATTTCACACCAGAAGTGTTAGTTTATCCAAACCCAGCAACAGATAATTTAAAAATTGAAATATTAGGATTACAAACATGGGATTGGGGAGTTTTTAGAATGTTTGATACTACAGGTAAAGAAATATGGAGAAAGAATCTACGTTCAAAAGAAGAAATTGAAAGAATAGATATTACAAATTTCCCTTCTGGTCTCTATGAATGGACAGTTACGCTGGATCATTTTGGAGTGAAAAGTGGGAAAGTTATAATTGGAAAAAATTAAATGATGAAGCAATGAAAAAATATATAACCATTTTATATTCAATGCATTGTTGTTTTTCATTATTTTCTCAGAAATATAATTACCAAATTCCATTTGGTTATGGTGATGATATAAAAGAAAAATTTGGCGTAAGTGTTTTGGATTTTAACAACCACCTAGTAACCTGTTATCCGCTAGTTGGTATAGACCGATTTGTAGTTGGAGATAATGGAAGTTATATCTGTGACAAAAATGGACAATTATTGATGATGACAAATAATTGTGATATCAGAGATAAGAATTTTAAAATTATCACAAATGGTGATACTCTAACACCGGGATCTATTTGGGATGATTATTGTGCTGAATCTGGTGATTATCCTACTTGGCAGGAAAATATTTTTTTGCCAGAATTAACCAATGATTCTATTTATTATTTATTACATCAAGATGGTGTTCTTTCTGATTTTTATAAAACTGTAATATCTGAAAATTTCTATATTTCAACTATTGTTCATAAGAAAGATGGGCGATTGGTTTTAAAAGATAAACAAATAATTCAAAAAGGAGTCATGTCACCAAGTAAGACAACAGCTACCATTAATTCTGATAAAACCAAATGGTGGACATATACTATTGATTTTAATAGTAATGTGTTTCGGTTTTATGAAATTGGTGGGTCATCCTTAGTAAGTAATCCAGTAATAAGTGAAATAGGCATTCCAATTAATAATAATGAAACAGGCTATACACAAGCAAAATTTTCACCTGAAAATAAGACTTTTGCACTGAATAATAAATATAATATTGGGGTGATGCTCTATGATTTTGATGATAAAACAGGGAAATTGAGTAATTTTAGAAAACATTTGTACCACAATTTCAAGGAAAGTGCAGAAGGAACATGCTATTCCCCCAATGGTAGATTTTTGTATTTAACAGCAGGAAGACATATCTTTCAAATGGATATGTCTGTTGCAAATCCATCAGACTCAGTTATACATATGGGAGAAGTGTCCTTGCCAGATGAAACAGGTTGGCCTCATTGAGTAGGAATAATGACATTAGGTCCAGATTGTCGGATTTATGTAGGTCCTGGTACTACTACTCATTTTATTCATGTGATTCATAAACCCAATGAAAAATACCCAAATTGTAATTTCGAAATAAAAGCAATAGATGCTCCAACAAATTTAAAATTCGACTTACCCTATTCAATTAATTTAAGTAAAGATGGTGGCTGTGATAGTACAATTCAATGGGGGATTATATCCACAGCAACAACAACACTACTAAAAGAACCTGAAATAAAAGTTTATCCTAATCCAACAAATTCTGCAATAGAAATACAATTAAAAATGCCTAATAATGAAAGTATATTACATGGCGAGATTATATTAATGGATATGAGTGGCATAATATTGCAAAAGCAAAGTATGGATGAATCAATGATAATGAATGTCAGCGATATCCCAAATGGGATGTATGTTGTTCAAATTTTACAAGATAGAAATGGAGAAAATAGAATATTGGCAAGGGAGAAGGTGGTGGTGATGCGGTAGTTGTTATAGTTGGAAGAGTTGAAGGAGTTGAAATAGTTGTTGATGTGTTTATTTGTTTATTTGTTGAGTTGGTAAATTTGGTATATTTGTTAGTTCGATATATTCGGAGATTCGGTTGATTCGGTAAATTAGGAGATTCGGTTTATTTTGTAAATACATAATTGTATGATTTTTTACTTTAAGTTATCAAATATATTATTAAATGAAAATAAAAGCGTTTTTGTAACATTAACTTTAATTCTTATTACAGGATGTAGTAAGAATACATATTCTGGAAGTATTTATTTAGTTGGTTTTTATGTTTGGCAAATCTGGTATTTCAGAACAAGAGTATATTGAAAATCAAGCAATACCAAAAAAGAGTTAATGAAACAGATAGAATATGGAACAGAAGTGGTCATTGAGAAAGATAAGGTTGTTGGAGTTTATAATTACAATTATGGTAGAAGACGTGCAAAAGAAGAATATAAGCCTTATAAGCTAAAAGCTTCAAAAATTGATCTTACAAAAAACACATTATATACGATTAAAAAATCATTAAATTCAGAATCATACTTAGGTGGTAAAAAACCAGATGAAGTGATTTTGCCATTCTTAAATGATGAAATTTATTTTCAGTATTTTGGAAAATTAAATAAAGATGAGTTTCCAAACAAGTTGCTAAACTTCGATTTACATCTTGTTGCTCCAATTTATGATTCGTTTGATAAAATATTTCTTGATTATTCAAATGAAATAAGTCCCTAAACTAATAAATTCTGATAGTGTAAATATTTCAAGAATATTCGATGTTACAAACTCAAACTCAGAAATTATATATAAGAAGTCTCCTATTAAGTTTGAAAAAGGAGGCAGTATAAGTAATTCTATAGGAAATATTGGAGTTCCATCTTGGATCCAAAATGCAGAATACCCCATTTGCCCCAAAAATGGAGATAGAATGAAATTCTTAATTGCTTTTGATTTATGTGAAAGTAAAGAAGAAATTAATTTGGAATATTCAAGTTTTAAAATAGATAAAGATTCCGAAAGATATTTTAAGAACTTGGATTTTTGGGTTAATGGATCAATTTATATTTTTATTAATCCAAAAACTAAAGTTGTATGTTACTTATTGCAAAATACCTAATAAATTTTGAATATGTAATAATGTACTGAACGGATATGAATCCTAACATCATACTTGAAGTAAAAAAAAATTACAAATATTACTCCTTAACATTCGGGATTACCAACTAACACAACTTTCCCAACTATTACAAATATTACAACTATAACATCTTTATTTTTTCATTTTTTGTAGCACAATTTCTCCGATTTTTTTACCACACTCCAATCCAGCTTCACAATCAAATCGGTAGTGGATACAGCCATAAATTCTGGATTCAGATGCATTTTTGGCGTATTTTTTCCAAAAGGGATTGCTCATTTTGAAATAGGCACTTAACACCATCGCCGCAGCACCTGAAAAGGTAGAGTGGCCAGAGGTGTAACTTGGAAAATTTGGAACGCCTAAAATTGTTTTAATAGATGGGTCTATTTGATTGGGTCGAGGATAATTGTAGTAATATTTGGTTTGCCAACAACAAACTGCAGCATCCATCAATGCAGTATTGAGCATCGCAAAAATTTCTAATTGCGTTTTTTGATCCATATTTTTTTGTGCCATCAACTCCATAACGATGGTGTTCCAATGACCTGGTGGGGTGGGGCTTCCAGGTCCATCTGCCCAAAAGTTGGCAATTTCAGTTTGTGCCCTTGTCATCGATTTGCTATACGATTTTAGTTCATACAAATCTTTCATAAATTGCTCACTACCAATAATAGGCGGAGGAGATGGTCGTACACTTTCGATATTTTCAGCATTCAAATGCCACGTTTTTACCAAACCAAATTTTGGCAAAAGAGGGGGTCTAGTTGGATTGTCAAGACTTGTCCATGATTCAAAATTTGCAGATTTTGGATAAGCATACTTTTCAACAATAAGATCATTATTATTTTCAAAATTATCCAATTTTGCTTTGGAAATGATTTCATTGGCAAATACCAAGCCGACCAAATAAGCATTTTTATCTACCTTTGAATATTAATTTTGTATTGGTTGATTGCAAATGAGCAGTATAACTCATCAGCAAGAAAATGTATATAAATGTTCTCAAATAATGTCTGTTTTATTTTGCAAAAATTATATTATATTTACCTTAAATAAAAAAATAAATTTTATGTATAGGAAAGTTGAAGATTTTTTGACGGATTGGAAATATGAATCTGAACAAACTTTAGGATATTTTAGGAATATTCCTGATAATATTTAGCAAATAAAGATAACGAAAATGTTCGAACCATTGCTCGTTTATCGTGGCATATCACCATCACTTTATCTGAAATGTTGAACAAAACTGGGTTGGAAATTGATGGTCCAACGATGACTGCAGCACCTCCTACCACGATGAAAGAAATTATAGAAACTTATGAAAAATTAAGTAGTGAAATTTTAAAACAAGTCGAGGAAACTGGGTAGATGCTTCTTTGACAGAGAAAATTGAAATGTATGGTGAATTATGGACTAAAGGAAATACTTTGGCTATTTTAATTCGTCATCAAGCCCATCATAGAGGCCAATTGAGTATTTTGATGCGTCAAAATGGTTGTAAAGTGCCAGGAGTTTATGGACCAAGTAAAGAAAGAATGGGCAACCTATCATATGCCGCAATGGAATAAAAAAAAGCCCTCTTTGTTCAAAATTTAAATCGGTTTTTGGACGAAAGAGGGCTACGGTATAATAGTACGTTTTCTCAAGTACAGTTCAAAAAATATTGCCATTGAATACTTTATTTTCACTGCAATACATTTACAATAATCCAAATGTGTAGCAAAAATCAATTATATATTTCAAAAACTATAATATGTTGAGCAGTAGCTTTTTAAAAATTATTTTTTTGAAAAGATAATTAATTAGTGTGATTTAATTTTTGATGGACTGTATGTAATACCTTTAGGGTATTTTTAAGATAATGGACAAATTTAATATGGTTGCCCAAAACCTGATGGGTTTGGAACAAGTGTTGGCGGATGAGATTGCATCTATTGGAGGAGAAGATATCGAGTTAGGTTATCGAGCAGTCGGAGTTTAGACACTATTGAGACGATGTACAAAGCGAATTTGCTATTGCGAACAGCGATGCGGATTTTGGTACCCATTGCCTCCTTTGATGCTTATAACGAAAAAGCGTAATATGACCAGATTAGACTAATAGAATGGGAAAAACTATGAATAAAGAAAGATACTTTGGCAGTGGATGCCATCGTAAGTACTTCTTTTTCAACGCATTCTCATTATGTGGCATTGAAAGCAAAGATGCAATTGTCGATTATTTTGAGATAAATACGGTATCAGACCCAGTGTGGATACTTTTCGACCCACCTTGCAAGTAAATATCCATTTGTCAAAAGACCATTGTACGGTTTCTTTGGATAGTTCTGGTGAACCATTGTTTAAGAGAGGCTATAGAGAAGCTGCAGTAGAAGCACCATTGAGTGAAGTGTTGGCGGCAGGAATTTTGAAATTGACTGGTTAGGGATAAGCCAGACACCTTTATACGACCCAATGTGGCTCGGAGGTTTCCTCACCGAAGCGGCAATGATGGCAACCAACACTCCCACCACAAATTATGAGACGCCACTTTACTTTTCAATATTGGATGGATTTTGATAAAGACCTTTGGATACTGCAAAAAGGAGGCTTATGAGGCGTAACACCGCTAAGTACTCAATAGTGGGAAGCGATAGAGATAGAAATGCACTTATAATACTCGAAAAACCTCGTTTCATTAGGACTTGAAGATCGAGATAAGCATGAAATGTGAGTTTTGAAGATCTTGGTCCACCATTTGAAAGTGGGATGATTGTAATGAATCCACCATACAATGAACGATTGAGAAAGTCAGAAAATGAGGAAATGTACAAAATAATGGGCGACCAACTCAAAAAAAATATCGAGGCTACACAGCTTGGATTATTTCATCTGACCTTCGGGCAATCAAATGTATTAGGCTTGCTCAAAGCGAATTTCAACCATGAGAATGGGTCTTTGGATTGTAAATTATTGAGATATGACTTATAGTGAAAGCAAAATATAACGTAAATAATTAAAATTAAAAGGCATTAAAATTAACAATGAAAAAAACAACACCTTATTGCAGCACTATTTATGTTTTATTAAAAGAGTTTTGCCCAAACCAAAAATATTTGGTTCTCCATTGGAGATAATATTTTCACAAAATCTGAAACTACTAATACACAATTAGTCTATTTTGAAAGAGTCATCAGTGATTCTTTAGTTGAGAAAACTACTAGAAATTATTCACAAAAAAATGTAACCACTATCAAAAACAAATACAATTTTGCATTTTGATTTCTAAATCAACTCAAATATCAAAAGTGATATTCAATACGGTGTAGGATTGAATATTAGTAAATTTGTTGCTTTTTCAGAGAATATTCCAATTAATAGTTTAGGTGAAATTAAATTTATAGATACAATTCCTAATCAAAAATATACTATAATTTTTCCTGAAGAAATATAAGACAGTAAATAATTACATTGAACCAGATAAAGGAGTAAAGTACTTTTCTATAGATTTAGTTTTCCCAATAAATATGAGCTACAAATTCAATAATCTATTTTCATTAACGACTGGATTAGAATTATCGTCGTCCTTATATGCAAAATCGAGTTATGGATCATCAGTTTTGAACTGGTTAGTGGAAGCCAAAAGGAGATATTGTATAAATTTAGTATAAAAAATATTGTGAATAATAATACTGATGCCGTTCAACGATTTGGTGTTAGTTCATTATTGCAAGGTAGATTTTTCCTTCAATCCCGAAACTCAATATTGCTTTAGGGGTGAATTATAGAATCAATAATTTATTATTAAATAATCATAAAATGGTTATTCACTTTTTGAAACAAACAATAAATATTTAAGATTTTATATTAAATATTACTATAGATTTTAGCATTTATTAATATAATCTCAAATTGCTTTTTAGAATTTTTTTGTCCAAAATATTAAAGCTTTATTTCTTTAATAATGTTCTATTTTTAGTAGAATGTATTGAATATTAATAACTTGTAATATTTTATTTGTTTGAAATAATTATAAACTTTTCAATTTATTAGGATTGAAATTTTTATTTTAATGGAATTTGGTTTTAGATTTTACCCAAATCCAGATTGTAAAATGATTAATAATGAAATGATAAGTGTAAAATATTCAGAAGCTCTACCAATATAATTTGTTATAAAGTTTGAATTATTTGTTACTCTTTGAACCAACCATGCTAAAGCAGAAAACTATAGCAATTGCAACACCACTAACCCACAACTTTTTTGTGTAAGTTGATAAACTGTCCTCAGCTAACCAACAAACAAGGCAACACCGAACTCATGGTAATAGTAGCGCATTGCTTCTATTCCAAGATTAAATCCAAAATGCTTAGACCCATTTGAGTGGAGGTCATCCCAAGTTTGCCAATGTGTTGGAAAATGCAAGCAACCATGAATTAGTCCAACTCCCCCAGCAATATCAATTATAAAAAATTGGAAATAAAGCAAAAAGGGCAGAGATTAAGATTGATATTGTTATCAAAATTTCAATCCATCGGGTTGGAAGAAATTAATGAGATCCAACCTAAAGTTCCAAATATTAAAAAAAAAGTAATTGAGTGCCAAATTAAAAGCAGTGATTATGTAGGAAAGTTTTAAAAGGCTTGATTTCAAGCCATTATGTTTAGCCCATCTTCTTTTTTTTTCTTCAGAAAGAGGGGTGCGGGTAAAAGCAGAACAAAAAAATAGCAAATGATCTGTTCCCTCCCAAATATGCTTCATTCCTAATGAAAACATTAATTTTGAATCCTTTCCAGAGGCTTCCTTCCTCTAGAATTAATTGAATTGGAACAGGTATTACTTTGAATGTCCCATGCAATTACGCCAATTTCTAAGGGTTTTGATTCAGTAATTATTCCATTTTTCCAATCTATTCTATTTTAAGCAAAGCAGAATGTGTAAATACTTGGTGTAAAATGTGATATCATAAAACCAATAAATTTTCGATAATTAAGGTTACTTAGTGGAGTAAGCAATATGTTTGATAGATAATTCATTATAATCAATGTTGGTTTCTGGTTTAGCTTGTAGATTCAAAATTGATTTTCATGAATATCTATTTTCCAAATTCACCATTTTCACCTTGTATTTTTAAGTGTTTTAATATATTCTTTTAACTCTTGTTGATAATTTTCATCATTAATTTTGGTGCTATCATTCGCAGTAGGTTTACCAATGGCTGATTCCAACTCGTGGGCAAAAAAGAGTTGCCACAATATTTTGTTCATTAAATTTTAAAGTAACAACAGAATTTGGCATCGGTGTGCTTTGAAAAACGGGAGAAGAGTAAAATAAGGAAAAGTGCTTTTCTCATAGATATTTTGTTAATATGAAAAAAAACTTTCCTAGATTTTGAAATTCTAGCAAAGTTTTAAGCATGCTATATACTAGAATTTTTGTCAGCTTTT
>JADJVK010000007.1 GCA_016710625.1 Saprospiraceae bacterium | reverse complement strand
ATCGATTATTCCTCGTAATAATGCTTAATTTCAAATAAAATTAAAAAATATGTATCGTTCGCATACCTGTGGAGAATTAAGAAGTAGTCATATAGGTCAAGTTGTCACTTTATCTGGTTGGGTTCAAAAGTCTAGAGATAAAGGTTTTATGATTTGGGTAGATTTGAGAGATCGTTATGGGATGACCCAATTGATTTTTGATGAAAATAATTCCTCAAAAGAGCTAATGGAAGCGGCGAAAAGTTTAGGTAGAGAATTTGTCATTCAGGCAACTGGATTGGTTATCGAAAGAGAGTCCAAAAATGATAAAATGCCTACTGGAGATATTGAAATAAAAGTAACGGAATTAAAAATATTGAATGCAGCCAAAACACCGCCTTTCACTATCGAAGACGAAACGGATGGTGGGGATGATTTGAGAATGAAATATCGTTATTTGGATCTTAGAAGAAGTCCAGTTCAAAAAAATATCATCTTCAGAAGTAAAATGGCGATTGCTACAAGAGCCTATTTGGCAGATGAAGGTTTTATTGAAATAGAAACACCCAATCTAATCAAAAGTACACCAGAAGGAGCAAGAGATTTTGTGGTGCCAAGCCGTATGAATCCAGGCCAATTCTATGCTTTACCACAATCCCCACAGACTTTCAAACAAATCTTAATGGTGGCTGGATACGATAAGTATTTTCAAATCGTAAAATGCTTCAGAGATGAAGACTTGAGAGCAGATCGCCAACCGGAGTTTACACAAATAGACTGCGAAATGGCTTTTGTACATCAGGAAGACATTTTGAATACTTTCGAAGGACTAACCAAACATTTGTTCGATAAAATATTGGGTGTTACTTTAAGTGATTTCCCAAGAATGCAATACGATGATGCCATGAGATTGTATGGCTCCGACAAGCCAGACATTCGGTTCGGGATGGAGTTTGCAGAATTGAAATCACCTCATCATTCAACAGATTTGACATCAACCCAAGCAAAAGCTGGCGATCTAATCTTAGTGCTTTGTGGCGAAGTAGATAAAACCAGAAAACAATTGGGCGAATTGCGATTGGAGATGGGAAATAAGCTCAACTTAAGAGACCCTAAAGTTTTCAAACCATTGTGGGTTTTGGATTTCCCTTTATTAGAGTGGGATGAGGATGCACAAAGATTTTTTGCAATGCATCACCCTTTCACCTCTCCTAAAAAAGATGACGTGGAAAGAATGCTAAATGGCGACCATGAAACCATGAAAGCACTTCGTGCAGATGCCTACGATTTGGTGTTGAACGGTGTGGAAATTGGTGGTGGCTCCATCCGTATCCACGACAAAGAGCTACAATCCAAAAATTTCAAACTTTTAGGTTTTACGCCAGAGCAAGCTGAAGATCAATTCGGATTTTTGTTGGGTGCCTTCGAATTTGGTGCACCGCCACATGGAGGAATTGCTTTTGGGTTCGACCGTTTGTGCTCAGTGATGTGTGGTTCCAATTCGATAAGAGATTTCATTGCATTCCCTAAAAACAATCAGGGAAGAGACATGATGATAGATGCGCCATCCCTCATCGACCAAACCCAACTGAAGGAGTTGAGCTTGGAAGTGAAGTCTTAAATCTAGTTATTTTTTGGAGAATAGTTCCTTGAGTAGTTTTAGTTTTTCTTTATCATACTCTAAAGTTACTGGTTCAGGACCATAGTAAAATCTATATGCAATTTTTTTTGCATTACCTATGCTTGCTATCACATCTGATGGTAAGTCAATATAGAATTTTTCGGAAAACCAGCTATTTTGAGTTGATGAAGAGCTACTTGATGACATAACATTTCCAGTAGTATCTGTCGTCATAGTTTGATTACTTAAGGTTTCATTTTCTGTTTGTAGTTGAGTTTTTACTCGATTGATTTTAATATGAAAAATCAAATCATCTATTTTCAAATGAATCGTAGGAACAAAATCCAGTGCTTCTACTTTTCTATTGATCAAGAAATGGACTCTATTTACTATTCTTCCTTCCGTAACTCTTTCATATTGTATAATGCAGTCATTAACAGCGGTTGAAAACAACCCAGGAATAAAACGTTGCTTTAATAGGTATTTGCTCCCATCCCCAAAATCGTTCGGATGGTATTTAATTTGGTTCATCCCTTGTTGAAAACAGCTGGAAAATAAAAAACAAATACAAAAATTGAAGTAGATAAAATTTTTCATAAGCAGTTGATTTTTCATCAAATCTGCGTTAAAAAATAGCTTACCCCAAGAAATAAATTGCCTTTATACAATATTTAACCCATAGTTATTGAAATGTTAAGAAAAATAGGCTTAAAATTTCATTTTAACATTTCAATTTGTTTATTTTGTAACAAAATTTTAACTAAATAAATACTTGTAGCCTATGAAAATCAGGTTATTCTTTCTTTAATCTTTTTGATTAAATATCAATTATGCTGTTTTTAGTAAATCATTATAAATACATAATCTAGATTTTATCAATTTCTTCCAATCTATTTTGTAATTAAATATCTAATAAAATTTATCATCTAATTTCCTATTCATCATTTTATTGCTTTTATACCATTTTTTGAAAATAATATTTTAGTTTTGCAGACGCTATACCTAATGGTAGGCGTTATACTGTTTTTGTATTTCTTAATCACAAACTGAATTACAACGTGTTCAGAACTATTAACAATATTACTGGGTGGTTGGTCTTTTTGATAACTGCCATCGTTTATTATTTTTCAGCAGAGCCCACTGGTAGCCTTTGGGACTGTGGGGAGTTCGTTTCAGGAGCTTACAAATTGCAAGTGGTTCACCCTCCAGGAGCACCCTTATTTCTAATTGTTGGCCGACTATTTGCTTGGTTTGGCTCAATTGTTTCGTCCAAACCTGAGACCATTGCTTTCTCTGTAAATATGCTTTCGGGCATTTGTACTGCTTTGGGTGCAATGTTTGTTTGTTGGACAACTGTAATTTTTGGGAAATTAGCCTTGGTAGGAAGAGAAGGTGAACCCAACCAATCTCAAACGATTGCTTTAGCATTTTCTGGCTTAGTGGCTGGTTTAGCGATGGCTTTCAGTACTTCCATTTGGTTCTCAGCTGTGGAAGGTGAGGTATATGCAATGTCCACTTTCTTCACTTGTTTGACAATCTGGTCCATCATAAAATGGTATAATTTACCTGATGACCCTTCAGCAGATAGATGGATATTGTTTTCTATTTATGCAGCTGGATTATCCATCGGAGTCCACTTATTAAGTTTATTAACTTTCCCTGCATTAGCATTATTTTATTATTTCAAAAAATATAAAGAACATACCATCAAAGGGGTTTTGATTGCTGGTGCAGTTGGCGTAGCCATCATCATGGCAACTCAAAAATTAGTCATTACTGGTATTCCTACTTTATGGTACTATTGCGAAAGAATAACTGTTAACGGATTCGGTTTGCCGGTCTTTAGTGGATTATTCCCAACTTTAGCGATTCTTTTAAAAGAAATGGAGACGGATTGGTACAACGAATCATTTTGGGATATGCTTTAGCAGCTATCGGATTTTCAACCATTGGAATGGTGGTAATTAGAGCAAATGCTAATCCACCTATTAATATGAACAATCCGGACAACCCGATGAGTTTGTTGCCTTATATTAACCGTGAACAATACGGAGAGAGACCGTTATTGAGAGGTCCACACTTCGATGCAAAACCAACAGGAACAGATCAAGAAGAAAGATTGGGAAGAGTGGGTGACCATTACGAAGTAACTGGTAGAAAAATTGATTATACCTTTGCAGATGAAGATAAAATGTTGTTCCCTCGTATCGGTCACTACGAACAAGGCCGACCACAACAACACCGTCTTTGGATGGATGGTAGAACTGGAGTTCCTACCATGGGAGACAATTTGAGTTTCTTTTTCCGTTACCAATTGAATTGGATGTATTGGCGATATTTCATGTGGAATTTCGTAGGAAGACAAAATGGAGATCAAGGTTATTATCCTTGGGATAAAACTACAGGTCATTGGTTATCAGGAGTTAGTTCTTTAGATGGTTCTCGATTGTATAATCAAGAGAAGTTGCCTCCAGCAATGAAAAACAATCAAGCTAGAAACACTTATTATTTCTTACCATTAATATTTGGTTTGTTAGGCATTTTCTTCCAATTTTCTAAAAGAAGAAAAGATTTTGTAGGCTTAGCAGCTCTTTTCATTATAACTGGTATTGGTATCATTATATATTCCAACCAACCACCAAATGAGCCTAGAGAAAGAGATTACGTTTTAGTTGGCTCTTTCCTTACTTTTTGTATGTGGATTGGAATGGGTGTATTAGCAGTTTATCAATTGTTGAGTGAGAAGCTGAAATTAAATGGAATGATCGGTGCACCGATAGCTGGTTTACTAGCATTATCAGCACCATTGATTATGGGTTTCCAAAACTTTGATGATCATAGCAGAAGTACTCATTATGCATCAAGAGATTATGCTTCAAACTTCTTGAATTCAGTAGATAAAAATGCCATTATTTTCACATATGGGGATAATGATACTTATCCATTGTGGTATGCTCAAGAAGTGGAAGGTATTAGAACGGATGTCAGAGTAGTCAATTTGAGTTTGATTGCTGTAGATTGGTATATCAATCAAATGAGAAGAAAAGTGAATGAATCACCTGCCATCAAGATGACGATTCCAGAAGACGGATATAGAGGTTTCAAACGGGATCAAGTGCCTGTTTATT
Source organism: Saprospiraceae bacterium (assembly GCA_016710625.1). Taxonomy (GTDB): domain Bacteria; phylum Bacteroidota; class Bacteroidia; order Chitinophagales; family Saprospiraceae; genus JADJVK01. The sequence goes on along the minus strand of JADJVK010000007.1, from coordinate 111,449 downwards.
CTCCTGGTGGCTCACCAAGAGAAATGAATTTGAAAGAAGCAGTGAAGTTTATCGGCGAAAATCATCCTGTAAGTGCAGGTGGAGGAATGTCATTTGAAAGTTATCTTCCTACCACCAATTTATATATGGATGTTGACATTAATAAAGTAAAATCTTTAGGTATTGTAGGAGCTAATGATTCGATTGTTTCTAGAATCAATATGGTTTTAGGAGAAAAAAGCAGTTTATTGAAAGATGATTTAGCAGTGATGGATATCGTTGCTTCGAATGCTTTTGACCGTCCAATTTATTGGGCAGTAACTTGCCAATCTAACAAATTATTAGGTTTACAAGATTATTTGAGATTGGAAGGATTAGCTTTGAGATTGGTTCCTGTGAAATCAACTGGTGACAATAGCTTTGGAATTATTGGAAGTGGAAGTGTAGATCTTCAAAGAACTCATGATGATTTCTTAAATAAATTCAAATGGGGTGGTTTTGACAATCATAGAACATTTGTGGATAGAAGTTATTTGCCAAGTGTTCAATCACATAAATTGGTGTTAGCTAGATCAGTAAGCGATGCGATCAAAAAAGGAGAGAAGAAAATTGCGGTGGATTTGTTAGACAAATATTTTGCAGCATTCCCTAATGAGAATTTCCCTTATGATTTCAATGCATTATTCATGATTATGAGTTATTTGGAAGCGGATGCATATGATAAAGCTAAGCCACAAATGCAGATATTAGCAAAAGAAACAGAGGATTATCTGAATTTCTGTCAATCTCTAGATCAATCTGATTTGAAAGCTGGTTTCGAACAAGACTATATGATGTCGATGAGAAACAAAGACGAATTAGTAAGGATAGCTGAAAGAGCGAAAGATGATGCTTTTGCTAAGGAGTTAAAAGATAGATTTGCCAAATTCGGCAGTACAAATATGAAAAATTAGAATTAAATAATTTCTCATATGTTACAAAAAGCTGTTTCGATTTCTTCGAAACAGCTTTTTTTGTTTAAATATTTGGCATAATTGGGTAAATTATTATCTTTGATTTCTTTAAACATTATTATTAACCAACAAAATTTTAAAATTATGGAGTATTTTTTAATAGCATTGAAAAAATATGCTGAATTTAATGGTAGAGCAAGGAGAAAGGAGTATTGGATGTTTGTTTTAATAAACACTATAATAACTTATGCCTTAACTTTTATTGGTGTACAAATTGGGGTTCTATTACTAGGATCAATTTATTCATTTGCTACGATTATTACCAACAATTGCAGTATCAATAAGAAGAATGCACGATGTGGGGAAAAGTGGATGGTATATGTTAATTCCATTTTACAATTTAGTTCTAGCATTAACTGAAGGTAATTCTGGTTCAAACGAATATGGTCCAGATCCAAAAGGAAATGGTGAAATAGATTTAGTAGATCATATTAACTAAAATTAATAAAATTCATATTAAATGGTTCAAGGATTCAATTTCTTGAACCATTTTTTTATTGCCGCCGTTTACCAATTGTAAAGATTTGAAAAGGATGGATGTAAAAATAAATGTTACAGATAGAGAAGGTAATTTACATGTATTAGAAGCACCAACTGATATGGCGCTGAATTTGATGGAAGTATGTAAAATGTACGAATTACCAGTTTTGGGAACTTGTGGCGGTATGGCTCTTTGTGCATCCTGTCATTGCTACGTAACGAGCAATCACCAATTGAATGAACCAACTGAGGATGAAATTAATATGTTGGATTCTGCTTTTTTTGTAGAAAAAAACTCTAGGTTAGGTTGCCAATTAAAAATATCGGATGAAATGGACGGCTTGTGTGTAACTCTTGCTCCTGAATCCTAAAAATTTTACCAATTCACAATTTTCACAATAATTTGTTCCGAAAATATTTTAGAAATTGGGTTGTCTAGTTTCTCATGCTCATCAAGTATCGTTCCCATACCTTTCCAAAAAAATTGAGAAGGTGAAATAAAATTGTCCGTTAGAAAAGTTGCTATGCTTTGAGCTCTTTTTCCCGATATATTAATTGCATCTGGTGTATTTTTATAATATACATCGATTTCTACCACCAAAGATGGGTTTTCTATTAAAATCATGGCTAAATCCACCAAAGTACTGTCCGATTGACTAATAAATTTTTCAGAATTTTCCACAAATAACTTATTACCATCTATTCTAAAACAAGTATTTGGATATGAATTCCTATTTTGTAAAATATGTCTAAAATCTGATAAAGGGTACGTTTGAAAACAGTCCAATTTAGTCGGAAGTGCAATAATATTTTTTTCTTTTTCTACAATTTCAAATAAAAATAAATCATCTGCCCTTCCATTTCTTGAAGAAACAAAAACTCCTTTTTTGTCGGTAGAATCAAAACAAATTCCGACATCATCAGAAGAGCCATTGATTGGGAATCCCAAATTTATAGGTTTAGACCAGTTTTCTAAAGTATCCATCTGGGACATGAAAATATCAAACCCACCTAGCCCATCATGCCCTTTCGAACAAAAAAACAATTGGTTATTTGCATTAAAATATGGGAATCCTTCAGCTGACTCCGTATTAATAGTGCTTCCAAGATTAGTTGGTTTACTCCACCCTTTTTTCGTTTTTTTCACAAAATAAATATCCGTAGCTCCGATGTTTCCATTGCCCCGATCAGAGGTATAAAAAAGATATTTCCCATTGGGTGATATCATTGGGTGCATATAATTTGCATCAGAAATACAGAAAGGTAGTTTTTCTATACTGAAAACTGCCGTTTTTGAAAGTTGCCTCGAATATTTGAAGATAATACACATCATTTTTCCCCAAAGTATGATGGTTTTTACTAAAATAAAACTTAGACCCATCCTTGGTGAAGCTACCTCCAGAAATATTTACATTAAACTCATTAATTTTACTTGGCAATTTTTCTGGCGTCTGCCAAGTGGAATCATTTATTTTCGATGTTCCATAAATACTCAGATAATCTCTGCCTGTTGTCTCTGAAGTTTTTTTCAACAACTTCTTGCCAGATGACCTGTCTGAGCTGAAAATCAATTGATTACGAAAATAAAATGGGCTATTTTCATCGGCATCTGTATTGAATTCAAATTGCCCGATTTCTACTTTTTCAAATAATGGTTTATTCGTTTTGATAAAATCACATTGATGCATTATTTTTTTGATAGCAACCTCCGCCTCTGATGATTGCTCTAACTTTTTCAATATGGTTCCTACTGAATCACATTTCCCATTCAACACTAAAATTTCGGCATATTGTAACAGTATATCATTGCTTGGTTCTGGCAGGTTAGCAAGACTAGAAAGTCGAATTTCGGCTTCCTTGGTTTTATTAAGTCTGATATAACAATTGATCAATTTCTTTTCTGCTCCCATCGATTTTTTACTACTAATCTCTTTGATATACAATGGAATAGCAGCTGCATACAACCCATTTTTATAGAGTTCATTTGCTTTATCCATTTGACCAAACAAAGTTGATAGGAGAAAAAACGTAAAGAATATTATTGCAGAAAATCGAATCATTTTTGAAAGTATTCCTACAAAGATATTGGATAATGGGGCACTATATCAAGTGGATGGATTGAAATTGAATAAAAAATTCAGTTTGTATTGGTGAGATTGATATTTTTTTAGAAATTGCGAAAAATATTGATTCAATGATAGAATATAAGACAATTTTTATTCCGATAGATACCCCAAAAGGGAGTGCATGGACTGGAAAAATAGAGGATGTGAATGGAGATACTGTCAGTAGAGATATCCAAGCAGCTATTAATGAAAAGGTTTTAGAAGGATATAAATTTCATTGCATGGAAGCCATCAACTCTACAAAAATGTTTTCTAGTATGTATCCAACAACTTACACATCTGGATTTATACTTATTTTTGAAAAACAATAATTCAAATGAGCTACCGATTTGCTTGCAAACAATTTACCGAATTAAGTATCCATGAATTATATGATATTTTGAATTTGCGAAATGAGGTTTTTGTTTTGGAGCAAAACTGTGTTTTTGTTGATACAGATTACAAAGATCAGAAAGCATGGCATTTAATGCTCTACAATGAGGATTCGGCTTTATTAGGTTATACTCGGCTGATACCAGAAGGTATTTCCTATCCAAATTATACTTCCATTGGAAGAGTGGTCAATCATCCAGCTTTCAGAAATCAAGGTGTGGGCAAATTGATTATGGAAAAATCTATTGATAAGATTTATGAATTATTTGGCAAGAATTATTCAATAAAAATTGGAGCACAGTTATATTTGGAAAAATTCTATGAATCTTTTGGCTTCAAAAGAGTTGGGGACGTATATGATGAAGATGGAATAGATCATATTCATATGATAAAAGCCTAATAATCTTTTTATTATATTTTGAAATTTAATTTAATTTGAGACTACTACTATTAATATTTTTATTCACCTTTCCTAATTGGCTTTTTGCTCAATACTTGGAATTGGATAACTATCATGTGGAAGTAGGTGATAGTGTGGTGGTCATCGTTCGTTATGAAGACCCTTACAAATCTATCAGAAAAATAAAGTTTGAAGTTTTAGATAGTATCAAACAATTATCAAGATTATCTGATAAAAAGCAGGAATATTCGACCACTACTGGGAAAGTATATACCACTAATTTTGTCGCTTTTGATACTGGAGATATCATCCTTCCACCAATTCCGCTAGTCATTGAAGACTTGGGAACGACTTCTGAAATTTACACCAATTCTGTAACACTAAAAATTACAAACCCAAAGTTGGATAGTACAGAAACGAATATAGCTCCTATAAAAGATATAGAAGAAGTCAAAATCTATTGGTATGACAATTGGCCACTTTATTTAAATATATTTTTGGCTATATTGCTTATTCTAGTGCTTTACTTTGTTTTTAGAAAAAAGAAAAATCATGAGGAAGAAGCACCACCTGTTGAAATCGTAAGAATTCCACCTTATGAAAAAGCTATGGAAAGATTGGAGGATTTAGAGAAATCAGATTTGTTATCCTCTGGCTATTATATTGCTTTTTATACGGTGTTGAGCCATATTTATAGAGAATATCTGGGTAATGCTGTGGGGATAGAAGCCTTGGAGGCAAGTACGACAGAAATAAAAGCAAAACTAGCGAACTCTATTTTAGAAAAACCAATGATTGACCAATCCATAAAATTGAAGCAATTGTTTGATAAAGTGAAGTTTGCAAAACAAAACTATAGTAACGAAATCAATGAAACCATGATTAATACTACCCGAAATCACATTGACACAATGGAATCATTTATCATAAAATCAGAAGATAAAAATGAAGATACCGTTGTTTCCTGATGTAACTTTTGCAAATCCTGCATTTTTTCTGCTTTTTTTACTCTTGCCAATCATTCTATATTTTTGGTACAAAAAAGTAAGAAAGGCTGGGACATTTTTTTATACTACGATTGCTACTCCCAGAGTACTCACTTGGAAAATTGTTTTAAACGAAATCAGACCAATCTTTTTTATACTTGGATTGTCAGGATTGATTTTTGCTTTGGCAAGACCACAGAAAATCTATAACGAAGTAAAAAACTATGCAGAAGGGATTGATATTATGCTAGTTATGGATTTGTCTGGCAGTATGTTGGCTAGAGATTTCGACCCTGACCGATTGGAGGTGAGTAAAAAAACTGCTATTGAATTTATTGACAAAAGGACTTTTGATCGAATTGGATTAATTATCTTTTCGGGTGAAGCTTTGACAAAATGTCCATTAACGACTGATCATAATATTCTAAAAGATATCATTACTGAACTTCGGTGTGGCATTCTTGAAGATGGGACTGCCATTGGGATGGGGCTTGCTGCAGGAGTCAATCGATTAAAAAACAGTACTTCTAAAAGTAAAGTTTTAATTTTATTGACTGATGGTGAGAATAATGCAGGATATATCTCACCTGAAGTTGCAGCAAAATTAGCTCAAGATTTTAAAATAAAGTTATATACTATTGGTGTTGGATCAAATGGCTTTGCAAATATGCCCACAGCAAGAGATGCAATTGGCAATATAATTTTTGAATTTAAGGAAGTTAAGATAGATGAAAAATTATTGCAAGAAATGGCAAACCAAACTGGTGGCAAATACTTCAGAGCTACGTCTAAAGATAAATTAACAAGTATTTATGAGGAAATAGACAAATTGGAGAAGTCGAAAAATGAAGTAATAACCAGTTTGAAATATCAAGAGTTATTTTATAAATTTATCTATTTTTCAATAGCCTTTTTATTTTTCAATTTTATTATTAAATATTTTATACTCAGAAAATTATAAAAAAAAACCTGCCAAAACTATTTCTGACAGGATAATACAAAAAACAAACATTAATAAAATTCAGATTCACTTGAATAATAAGACAAAAGTAATTGGTAGAAAACTGTATTCAAAATTCGTAAATCAATTTTTGTGACACTATTTTTGAAATATATTAAAATAATTATTATCAGCATAATGCCTAACAACCAATTATTTACAACTTTTTTTATACGTTAAGAAATATCATTTTATAGACAAATGAAAAGACGAAATTTTAACAAATTGCTTACATCAGCAATAGTAAGTATGGGATTTAATGCAAAAATATATGCAAATAATGATTTTAATGTGAAAAAAAGTGTAAAACCACAGCGATTAAAAGTGGGAGATACGATAGGACTTATCAGCCCTTGTAGCCCAATTCCAGAATCGAGATATGCAAAAGCTATTGCGAATATTGAGGCAATGGGCTTTAAAGTGAAAGTTGGAAAAAACATTTTAAATAGAAATGGATATCTAGCTGGAACAGACGAACAACGGCTGGAAGATATTCATTGCATGTTTGAAGATTCGGAGGTAAATGGCATTTGGTGTATGAGAGGTGGTTATGGTGCCACAAGGATTTTGGACAAAATCAATTATCATTTAATAAAAGACAACCCCAAAGTTTTTATTGGCTATAGCGATATCACAGCATTACTTCAAGCTTTTCACATCAAAACTGGCTTGATATGTTTCCATGGACCTGTTGCAAATTCGGAGTTCACACCATACACGTTAGAGCATGTGAAAAATATATTGATGAACCCAACCGAAAACTACCTAATTAAAGGATGTTCAGATAATTATGAGGAACAAACTAGGCCTGGGTTTTTCACTTCAGTTATCAATAAAGGTAAGGCTAGAGGAGTATTGACTGGAGGAAATTTATCCCTAATTTCTGCTTTGACAGGAACAGATTATGAGTGGACTACAAAAAAAAGACTTTTGTTTTTGGAAGACTTGGAAGAAAAACCATATCGGCTCGATAGAATGTTAACTCAACTTAAAATGACTGGTGAATTAGGCAGAGCCAATGGTATTATTTTAGGAATTTTCGATAAATGCCAGCCGCCCAATCCTGACGAGTCCCTTTCATTAATTGACATGTTCAAAGACAGATTGGAAGATTTGAAAATTCCTACTATTTATGGGATGTCCTTCGGACATATTAATAATCAGTTTACTATACCTATCGGAATTGAAGCTGAAATGGATGCTGACAATAACACATTGACCTTATTAGAACCAGCAGTTGTTTGATTTTTAGAAAGATTTGGGTGAAAAATCATTCCTTAATTTTCATTTTTACACTTTATCAAAATAAATATATCCCAAAAAAACTTAATCTCAATTTTTCTTTGTAAATTTTCCCTAATTTTCAAATTCAACAACTTATTGTAACCGTATGTCAAAGCTTGGCAATCTATTATCCCGATTTATTTTAGTATTCTTTTTACTTACTTCATTGTTATTTAGTTGTAAAAATTCTAGAAAAGCTAAGCCTATGCCTGCTGAAATTAGCTCGTATATCTATGCTTACACATCTGGTACGATTTCAAAAAATGCTCCTATTAGAGTTCGTTTTACGAATGCAGTGATAGAAAAGGAAAAAATTGGCGGTGAAGTTGGGTCAATTATTAGCTTTTCCCCTTCTATTAATGGCAAAGCAATTTGGGAAGATGACCGAACTATTTTGATGGAACCTAAAACTCCATTGAGCTCTAAAACCAACTATTTAGGTAGCATAAAATTGGATAAACTCTATAAAAATCTTCCAAAAGGGTTAAGTACTTTCGAGTTTGATTTCCAGACAAGGGAATTGTATTTTGATGTGGTTGCAGATGGGCTTAGATCTTCAGATATGCAAGATTTGAGCAAACAGTCACTTACAGGTACAGTCAACATGTCCGATGTGACTGAAAATGGGGAGGTAGAAAAACTTTTGAAAGCATACCAAGAAGATAAAGAACTAACTATCAAATGGGTACACAACAACGAAAAATTACGTCATGATTTCGTTATTGATGGCATTATCAGAGGAGAAAAGGAATCTAATTTGTTATTAAAATGGAATGGAAGTCCAATCGATTTATCTATAAATGGAGAATTGAAAATACCAGTTTCCTCCAAAAACGACTTTTTAGTTGCATCCGCAAAAGTGGTGCAAGAAAAAGAGCAGACCATCTTAGTGTTCTTCACAGAACCCATTCAACAAAATCAAGATTTGAATGGAATGATCAATTTGGATAATAATACAGGGAATTTGACCTATGCAATTGATGGAAATATCGTGAGAATTTATCCTGCAGGAAGAATTTCTGGACAGCATAATTTGTTTATTGCTCCTGGAATCAAAAGTATCAGTGGAAATACCTTGAAAAATCCTACTCAGTGGGCATTGAATTTTGAAAATGCTACTCCGCAAGTCCGTTTGGTCGGAAGAGGAGTGATTATGCCAAATTCTGACGGATTAATTTTCCCATTTGAAGCCATCAGCCTGAATGCTGTTGATATTGAAATATTTAAAATTTTCAACAATAATATCCTTCAATTTCTACAAACCAATAATATCGAAGGCGATTATGATTTGGAGAGAGTGGGAAGAATTGTTTTTCAGAAAAAAGTTTCTTTAAAAGAAATAAATTCAAATGCTAATAACAATGAGTGGACTCGTTATTCAGTGGATTTATCCAAATTTATCAAAAATGATCCGAGTGCCATCTATCAAATAAGAATTGGTTTCCGCCAAGAATACTCTAATTATTCTTGTGGGAATGATCAGAAAAAAGTTCAAAACAAAAACTATGACCTGCTCTTCACTAAAGAAGAAACAGATGAAAATGGAGAAGTAAAAAGTATCCTAGGCGACTATTATGGATCGGATGGATATTATGATGGCTACAGATGGGAGGACAGAACAAACCCTTGTAAACAAGCTTATTACAATAGCGACAAGTTCATTAAAAGAAATGTTTTTTCTTCAAATATAGGGATTATTGCAAAAGGCGGAAACGACCATTCCTACTTTGTAGCTGTTTCTGACATCAGAACTACTGAGCCAATTGCTGGAGCTAAATTGGAATTTTTTGACTACCAAAATCAACTCATGAAAACTGCCATTACTGACAATAATGGAATGGCAATGCTTGAGTTCGAGAAAAACCCTTTTGTCGTAATCGTTACAAAGGGTGACCAAAAAGGTTATCTGAAATTAGGAGATGGTACTTCCTTATCCTTGAGCAAATTTGATATTGCTGGAGTGGAAACCCAAAAAGGATTGAAAGGATATTTATATGGTGAAAGAGGCGTTTGGAGACCAGGAGATTCTTTATATCTAAATTTTGTTTTGGAAGACAAAGGAAATAAATTGCCGAATGGCTACCCAGTTTCTTTTGAGTTGCAAGATGCAAAAGGGCAGCTTTTCTACAAAACTACCACTACCAATAATGTAAACAACGTCTATCCTTTCCACATCGCAACCAACACAGAATCTCCAACAGGCACTTGGATGACAATTATAAAAGTAGGTGGAGCAAAATTTTTCTACCCTTTAAAAATAGAAACTGTCAAACCCAATAGACTAAAATTGAGTTTGGATTTTGGAAAAAGTGAGCTTTCTGCTGGAAATAGTGCCGAAATTGGAAACCTTCAAGCAAATTGGTTGCATGGCTCTCCAGCTAGTGGCTTAAATGCTAAGGTAGAAACACAATTAAAGTCCGTTCCAACAAAATTCGAAAAATACCCAAGTTATAATTTCGATGACCCGTCAAGGAAATTTACAGTTGCTGAGCCACAAGTAATTTACAATGGAAATTTAGATGCTACGGGCAATGCAAAAGTTGGATATCATCCTGCACCAAATTTTTTAGCCCCAGGAAAGCTGAAAGTAGATTTCAAAGTTCGTGTCTTTGAGAAAGGTGGTGATTTTAGTACCGACAATTTTTCAATGGCTTATCATCCATATAATTTTTATGTAGGAGTTGATATTCCAATTAAAGATGGGGAGAAAAGAGTGGATATTAAAAAGAATGCAAAAATATCCTTTGTTATCGTTGGTAAAGACGGGAAACCGATAGCTGACCGTAGTTTGAAGATCGGATTGTATCGTTGTGATTGGAGATGGTGGTGGGATCAAGGTGATGACAATATTTCTCAATTTAATAGTAGTACACATTTAGGAGCCCTCAAACAAGAATTAGTAAAAACGAATCAAAAGGGAGAGGCAACTTGGACCGTCAATGTTAATGATTGGGGAAGATATTTGGTGAGAGCAGTGGATGAAATTGGGGGACATAGCACTGGGGACTTCTTCTATGCAGGATATCCTTGGTATGACGATAACAATCAAGCTACTGTGAATGAGGCTGCTACAATGTTATCTTTCTCTTCAGCAAAAGAAAAATATAAAGTAGGTGAAAATATAGAATTAAAAATTCCAACGGGAGAAGCTGGTAAAGTTTTAATTACCCTTGAAAATGGCTCTAGAGTAGTCGATTACTATTGGAAAGAGGCAAAAGCTGGTGAAAACACGATAAGAATTACTGCAAAGCCAGAATTTGCTCCTACTGTCTATGCCCATGTCACCCTCATACAACCTCATGCTCAAACCAAGAATGATTTACCCATTAGAATGTATGGGGTTACTCCCATCGGTGTAGAAGATCCGAATACAATTCTAAAGCCAGCAATTACAATGCCTGATGAAGTTCGTCCAGATAAAGATTTTACTGTGGAAGTATCTGAAAAAACGGGCAACAATATGGCTTATACCTTAGCAATAGTTGATGATGGTTTATTGGATTTGACAAGGTTTAAAACTCCCAATCCTTGGGATGCATTTTATGCAAGAGAAGCATTAGGAGTAAAAACTTGGGATATTTACGACCAAGTTTTAGGTGCTTTTGGTGGAGAATTAGAAAGAATATTGAGTATTGGAGGGGATGGAATTAACTATAAGGCTGCTTCGCAAAGAAAAGCCAATAGGTTCAAACCTGTAGTGATGCATCTGGGTCCATTTTTTCTTGAAAAAGGAAAAACTGCAAAACATAATATCAAGATATCCAACTATGTAGGCTCCGTAAGGGCTATGGTGGTAGCATGCAATAAAGGTGCCTATGGTAATGCAGAAAAAACTGTAGCAGTAAAGAATCCGCTAATGATTTTGGCTACTTTGCCAAGGGTGCTTAGTCCTGGCGAAAAACTACAATTGCCGGTGAATGTGTTTGTAATGGATAAAAAAATAAAGAATGTAGATATAACCGTAAAAGAATCCAATGAATTGGTTTCCATCGGAACTTCTACCAAAAGTCTTTCTTTTAAGAATCCTGGGGACGACCTAGCTACTTTCGCCTTTGATGTGAAAAACAAACAAGGCGTAGCAAAATTCAAAATTGTGGCGAAAAGTGGAAATGAAATTTCGATGCAAGATATCGAAGTAGAGGTGCGAAACCCAAATCCTTATGTTACTGATATTGTGGACGGAATGGTTGATGGTGGAAAGTCATGGACGACCAATTATAATGAAATAGGAACTTCTGAAAATGCTTCTGCAATGCTTGAAGTTTCTAGTCTTCCTCCATTAAACCTAACTGCTAGATTAGATTATTTGGTACAATATCCTCATGGATGTGTTGAGCAAACCACTTCTGGAGCTTTTCCACAACTATTTTTGGATAAACTAATGAGTTTGGACAACACAAAAAAGCAAGAAATTAATTACAATATCAAAGCTGCCATTGAAAAATTGAAATTATTTCAAACGGATGCTGGTGGGTTTGGTTATTGGCCCGGAGAAAGTGCTATCAGCCATTGGAGTACCAATTATGTTGGCCATTTTTTATTGGAGGCTAGGTTGAAAGGTTACACCATTCCATACAATATGATAGAGCGATGGCAAAGATATCAACAAAAAGTTGCCCAACGTTGGGATCCTGCTTTGGATGATTCTGGCTATTCATTTGAGTCAAAAGATTTGAATCAAGCATATCGTTTATACACTTTAGCATTGGCAAAAGCACCTGAATTAGGTGCAATGAATCGATTGAAAGAAAGGTTAAATTTATCTGTTGCTGCGAAATGGAGGTTGGCTGCTGCATTTGCTATTTCTGGAAAAGTGGATGTGGCAAAACAAATCATTGCCAATGTGGCTTACAAAGTAACTCCCTACACAGAGTTGAGTTATACTTATGGCTCTGAAGTTCGAGACCTAGCGATGATACTAGAAACGATGACTTTGATTGGAGACAAAATGAGGGGAGCTGAAGTATTGAAAGATTTGTCTGTTAGCATGGGCTCTGAGTCTTGGTATAGCACTCAAACGACAGCCTATACATTGATGGCTGCCAGTAAGTTTGTAGGCAATACAGGTTATGATTCAAAATGTAGCTTTAGTTACCAAGTTGGAGCTGGAGAGACAACCAATGCTGGCTCGAACAATGGAATCATGCAAATTAAAATTCCTTCAAACGGAAAGAAAGTAACTGTAAAGAACAATGGAAATGGAATGTTATTTACTAGATTGGTCATGAAAGGCAAACCAATTTCAAATGAAGCACCATCAGCCAGCAAAAATATGAATCTTACTGTCAATTTCAAATCCACCAAAGGAGAAAACATAAATCCATCAAAAATAGCACAAGGGACAGATTTTGTTGCTGAAGTAATCGTCAATAATCCTGGCACCAGAGGCATAGACTATCAAGAAGTTGCCCTGACTCAAGTATTCCCATCTGGCTGGGAAATCAGAAATACGAGGATGGATAACATTACAAATTTGTCAAATTCTAGTATTCCAAGATACCAAGATATTCGAGATGATAGGGTGAATACCTATTTCGATTTGAGAAAAAACAATACTCAGATATTCAGAATTCAATTAAATGCAGCATATATTGGTAGATATTATTTGCCTGGAACTGTGTGTGAAACGATGTATGACAATTCGATTTATGCAAGAAAACAAGGGCAATGGGTGGAAGTTATCGCTAAAAACTAATTGAAGACAAGTGACTAAACTATTAAAATACGTATAAATATTATATCAATTAAATTTTCAAATTATGTTTAAAGAATTCAAAGAGTTTGCCATGAAAGGCAATTTAATCGACATGGCTGTCGGTTTGGTTATTGGAGCTGCTTTTGGCGCTGTAACTTCAGCATTTATTGATGGTATGTTTATGCCACTGGTTGGTCAAATATTCCAAATGGGTGATTTAGCTCAGGCTAAATATGTTTTGAGTCCTGAAGTTAAAGATGCTGCTGGAAAAGTATTAACTGCTGAATCAGCTGTGAAATACGGTTCTTTCATCAGTAATGTTATTAACTTCATTATCGTTGCTTTTGTAATGTTTATGATTATCAAAGCGATGAACAAAATGAAGAAAGCAGAAGCTGCTGCACCGCCGCCACCACCACCTGCACAGGAAGTTTTATTAGCTGAAATTAGAGATTTACTTAAAAAGTAATAATTATAAATTTGTTAAATTCACACTATTTGCCTTGGTTAAATCATTTTAGCCAAGGCTTTTTTTATATTTGGGGAATTTGGAGGATTTGGGGGATTTGGTAAATTCGGTAAATTCGGAGATTTGGGGATTTGGGGATTTGGGGATTTGGGGATTTTCTTTCTTAAATGTATGTTAATAGTATCTTTTAGAATGAGCTAAACCTTAGAAATTAGGGGATTTTGCTTTAGTATTAGAAAGAAATTTATGTAAAAAAAATAGCTTACTACAAATCGTAATAAGCTATTGAATATTTAGAATGTTTGATTTTTAAATCTTAACGATTCGTTTCTTTATGATTTCTGTAAAATCCGCATCAACTACTTTTACCCAATAGGCTCCAGCAGCTAAACTTGAAAGGTCAATCGTATTGGAAAAACTCCTTGACAAAACGACCCTTCCAAACATATCCACTACTTGAATTTGCTGAGTTTCAGCATTGAAATTTCCTTGAAATTGCAATATAGAACGAACTGGGTTTGGAAAAATATTTACATTAGCATTCTCAAAATTCATCGTAATTACCTTTGAATAAGAAATTTTTCCATCCTTTTCGATCATTTTCAAGCGATAATAATTGTTAGAAAATGGTTGCTCATCCATGTATTGGTATTGAGATTGACTATTCTTTCCGATTTTTGCTAATTCAATCCAATTTATATTATTGTCGCTTTTTTCTACAACATATTCTTCAAGATTTGCTTCATCATTTGCATTCCAATTCAATTTTATAGCTTGATTCATTTTTGATGCAAAAAATTTGGTAATATCTAAAGCCAAAGGTGCTTGAATTGTGAATGTCATCGAGTAATTTGACCCGCCATTATTATCATTAATTGTGGTAGAACAATCTGAAGTACTTGATGAGCTACCATGTATTTGAAAATAAACTTGAATAGTATAAATCCCTGGGGATAAAGTTGTTAAATCATCATTTATTCCAAACCCAGAACTACCAGGTTTTTGCCATTTTTGGTCAGTATCATTGTTTGAGCAAGATCCACCTCCACAAGGAAAACTACCACTTGTACAATTACAAAACCAAGGTAAACTAAAACTAGTAAAAGATCCTGAAGGACTCCCAGTATAAATGCTATACAACATAGTTGGTTCACAATTGTTTGAACTAGGATCTTTCCATGTTTTCATTTCGGCACCTTGCAATTTTAAGGTGCCCGAATTTTGAATAAATGTTCCTAAATCTCCAGAAAAGGGTATGCTCCCTATATTTGAACCATAACAATTATAAAAAGCACTTGAACCATTTTTTTCAATATAAACTGCACTGCCCCAAAAACCGAAATTTGCAAAAGAATACATTGGAATTAATAATAGTAAAACAAAGTAAGTTAACTTTTTCATCTTAAATTAAGTTAAAATTTTATAAATTTAATTGTCTGAATATCAGCACTATTGATAATTTTAAGATAGTAATTTCCATTATTAAGGTTTGAAATATCCAAGCCAGATTCTGGAAATTTTCCTGTCCATGTGTTTATTTGTTCCCCTATACTATTATAGAGAATCCAATCATAATTATCATTTGGATCGTTACCTAACAAATAAACTTTATTATTTGCAGGGTTCGGAAACAATTGAAATAGCGATTGTGAATTATTAATTTTTATTGGAAGAATTTTTGAATATTTGTAACTTCCGTTATTATCTTTTATGACTAATCGATAATATAAATTTTTGTTGAAAATTGGATGAGCATCTACAAATTGATAATCATTTGATTGTGTTGCATCCACTGCTCCTATTTTTTGAAAATTTTCTCCTTCCACCATTCTTTCAATTTCGTATTTTTGAACGGCTACTTCTTGTCCAACTTTCCAATTCAATTCAATCGTATTATGTACATTTTTTGCTGTAAAATCGAGCAATTCTGCTGGCAAAACCTCTTGACGAACCCAAACAGAATAGCTTCTAGCAGGAACTTGTATGTGAAGTTCATTATTATTGGTGATGGTTGTGGAAGATGGTGCATTTCCAATCAAGTTGGTATATACTGTTCCTGGTCCACCGCCCCAAGTAGTATTGATTTCCTGATACATATCCAAACTGGTACCTGCATAATTGATGGCAACGATGATATCTTTTCCACCTATACCACCATGAATCTGATAGGTTAAAGTTGTGGAAGCTTGACCAAATCCTGGTACGTAATATTGATACTTTGTAGATCCAATTCTATTTAGATATTCCATATCAGGTGCTCCGAAAATATAATCTTGATTGATTTTTATTAAAGAATCAATTTTTGTTTTCAAAAAAACGGTTGGAGCATTCGGTATTGTAACACCATAATAGTCAGGATAAAACACACAAGGAATGCCAATTTGATTGTTGGTTAAGATATAGGCATAAGCCAACATTGGGTCATTTTGTATAGGAGTGTTGTAATCACTTCCACTACAACCTCCATTTCCAGAAAGCCCCTCTCTTAAATCATGGTTATTGACAAAAGTAATTGCTCTATATTTATAGTCATTGATAGGGTAACCCACCATTCCTGCATTAAATACATTTCTTACATCATACCCAAAGCAGTCAGAAGCTTTTTTGAACGCATCCCTAAGGCTAAAATCAAAAGTTCTTACATTGCTCGGTACTGAATTTACCCAGCTCCTTAAATTTCCAGCTCCTAAATCAAAATATTCCCCTACAAAAATTGATGGACTAATGCCATTATTACTAAGATAAGTATTCAATTGAGTGACAAAAGCTGGAGGAAAATGTTTGACAGCATCCATTCTAAAACCTCTTATACCTACATTTTCCCAATTCCATTTTGTCCAAGCATTCAGCACATCTTGACTATTTTGTTGATTTTGGTCAATATCATAAAAAAACAACATAGAATCCCAATCCCCATTTAAATAAGTCGTAGAAGCATTTGCTGAATTTGGCTTGAAATTTTCAAAGTTCATTCCTCCTTGTCCACTTGGCAAACTATTGAAATCCGTATAAGTTTGATAGATGATTTGATTCACAATATTTTGTCCAGGAGTAGCTTGCCAAATGCCATAGATTCTATGATCAGAATAACCATTCGTATTGGCTAATGCGATGAATAAGGTATCTGTGCTATTAAAATCGTTGGTCGTTAAAGTCAATTTGAATTCATCAGTATTACAACTGGTTGCGATATCTACATTACATAAGTAATTCACACCTAACTGAACAGTCCTTGAGGGCTGGTTTGGACTGCAGTCTCCCCCGCCGTTGGGTTCATTTTCATTTTCATCGGGCAGATTTTGCCAACCTACTTTACTCGTCCAACAATAAAATTTATAATTTTTCCCATTAAATCTACTATCTCCCGTTTTAGAACTTATTTTGATATAATAATCGCTAGCTCCATTTCCAGAAGAACCACCTAATGGAATCGCCATCCGAACTCTATCCGATGGGAAAGGCTCTTTTGCAGCAGTATAATAAATGTTTATATAATCTTTCACGGCAGGATTGGCTTCTGCTTTTCCACCATCTCTGTGGTTGAAAACCAAATCTGCAACAGTGTTGATTCCAGCAGCATTAAAAGCGGCTACCATCGCATCTACTTGAGCTCTAGTCCCTACTCCAGTTGCTCCGCCACCATATTCTCCATAATCATAAAGATCTTTGGGATCGTAGCCATTGGAAGTATTTCCAAAACTAGCTCTTGCTAGTGGCGGTACCCAAACATCCGTAAATCCTGCGGTACCTAATTCAGCTGCTTTTGTTGATAAGGTGTTTGCCCAATTGCCTTTAGGATAGTCCCAATACCATCCCTGCATCATAATATCTTGTGAAAAACACGAAAAAGAAGAGAATGCAAATAAGAAAATTAGAATTTTATTTTTCATTGCGACAATCAGTTAAGCTTTAGTCACAAATCTAATAAATAATCTTATTAAATCAAAGCTTTGCGTATTAAATACGATAAGCTGATTATTTTATACTATTACCTTCAAACAATAAGTATAGTAAAGTTGCAAGTGCTATTAATATTAACCAAAATCTAATATCCTTGTAAAATGTAATTTCAGTATTCTGTTGTATCATTCGTTTGTTCCAATTAGTTGTGTTCATAGAAAACACTCACCATAATACTACATATTAATATTATCATGAATGTAAATAAAAAATATCGGATTTGGAAAAAAATAGCAATTAAAAAAATTTAATCGCAATAAATTATTATCATAGTTGTTGTTTTAATATTGACAAAAACGATGCCAATATAAATGTTAAAACGATGATATACAACACATTAAAATATTTTACCAAGCTTTAGAAAGGGTTTTAATTAGACTTGGTCCTTTGTAAATCAATCCAGTATATATCTGAACTAATACTGCACCATTCATTTTTTTTTCTTTTAGGTGGTTTTCATTTTCTATTCCACCCACCCCTATTATTGGATACAGCTTGTTAGACTTTTTGGATAAGTAGGATAATACATCAGTTGATTTTCTAAATACAGGTAATCCACTCAATCCGCCATTACCGATATTAGCGATTATTTCATCAGATGTAATCAGATTGTCTCTATCAATAGTAGTGTTGGTAGCGATTAAACCAGCAATCTTCGATATTTTCACAATTTCATCAATGTCATCTAATTGTTCAATAGTCAAATCAGGAGCTATTTTCAATAAAATTGGCTTTGGAGCAGATTTAGACTCATTTCTTTTTTGTAGGGTATTGAGAATTTCTAATAACGGACCTTTTTCCTGTAGTTCCCTGAGCCCAGGAGTATTCGGGGAGCTGACATTTACGACAAAATAATCGACATGAGGAAATAGTTTTTCGAAGCAAATGATATAATCATCGATGGCATTTTCGTTAGGCGTATTCTTGTTTTTACCAATATTTCCCCCTACAATAAGCCCTTTCGGCCTATTTTTGAGTCTTTCCACCATCGCATCTACCCCTTCATTATTGAATCCCATTCTATTTATGATGGCATTGTCCTTTTTCAAACGAAATAATCGAGGCTGTGGATTTCCTGGCTGTGGTAATGGTGTCACAGTCCCAACTTCTACGAATCCAAAACCCAACAATTGCAATTCCTCCAAATATTTTGCATTCTTATCAAAGCCAGCTGCCAAACCGATTGGGTTTTTAAAATTCAACCCAAAAGCTTGAATTGGCTCCTTTAATTCATGAACGAAAAGTGATTTCAATATAGATTTTCCAAATGGAATTTTTGATGTCATTTTTAATAAGCTCATCGTCAAAGTATGGGCTTTTTCTGGCGAAAACAGAAAGAAAAATGGTTTGATGATATTTGAATAAATCATAATTATTACTTTTCTAAAAAAAATGCTTTTAAAAATCCCCGTCCATACGATGTTAATTGAACAATCGACGCCCACAAACTTAAAAATCCCAATTTCAAACTTTTATAAAACACCGATGCATCGATAACAACAGCAATTGCACAAATTATCAATGGAAAACATATAATTAAACTATATTTTGAAAGAAAAATAGCACTTATAAGGCAAACAGTAAAATATAGGGTGAACATTGCTGGAAACCAATGGATTAGCTTCAGTGCACCAGGCTGGATTTTATTCAAATAAATCCTTGTTTTGCCAAAAGAAATTATTTGTTTTGCAAATTGAGCAAAGGTGCCCCTTCTTTTGTGATATACAAAGGCTTCGGGAATCAACACCGTTTGAAAACCAGCCTTGTTTATCCTCAATGTCCATTCTATATCTTCTCCCATATCTCTTTTCGCAAAGCCACCTGTTTTTTGCCAGACGTTCCTTGAAACACCCAAATTATAGCTCCTTAGCTGATAGCTGCCGCCGATTCTTTTCTTTTTCCCCCTGATTCCTCCTGTCACCAAAGTTGCTGTCATGGCATAATTGATGGCTTTTTGAATATCGGTAAAAGATTCGTGGGCAGCATCGGGACCACCAAAAGCTTCAATGGTGGGATTTTGCGTTAAAAAATCATCTATATTTTTTAGATAATTTTCAGGAACAATCACATCCGAATCCAAAACCAAAAAGTAGTCACCTTTTGCCCTTTCGAAACCATAATTTCTTGCAAAGCCTTGACCTTGATTCGGTGTGAAAAAATATTGAATCGTCAAATCTTCTGAAAATGAGTCAATTATAGATTTCGAATCTATTTTTGAGCCGTCTTCTACCACAACAACTTCAAAATTCTTGTATGTTTGAAAAACTAAAGATGCTAATAATTCCTTAATCTCATCGGGTCGATTATAAACTGGGATAACTATTGAGTAATGTTTCATGACTAATTGGACATCATTTTACCACCGCTCAATCGGACTATATGGTTTGCCTTCTCTGCCAATTCATTATCATGTGTTACGATGACCAAGGTGGTGTGGTGCTCACTATTCAAATCAAACAGCATTTTTTGTACCATAGCACCAGTTTCTCTATCCAGATTCCCAGTTGGCTCATCTGCAAAAAGGATTTTCGGATTATTAGAAAAGGCTCTAGCCATCGCCACTCTCTGTTGTTCGCCACCAGAAAGTTGGGATGGGTAATGGTCGTAACGTTCTGCCAAACCAACCTTGTCCAAAAGCTCCATTGCAAGTTGCCTGCTCTTGCTTTTCCCTTTCAATTCCAATGGAACCAACACATTTTCGATAGCTGTCAATGTTGGGATTAATTGAAAATTTTGGAAAATGAACCCAACTTGCTCACTCCTAAGTTTTGCTAATTGGTCTTCATTCATTTTGCCCAAGTCGTTATCATTGAGCAACACAGAGCCTGAAGTAGCTCTATCCAAACCAGCACAAAGACCCAACAAAGTCGTCTTTCCGCTACCTGAAGGTCCGATAATGGACACCACTTCCCCATTTTCAATCTTGAAACTGATATTGTCCAATACCACCAATTCTTCAGTAGTACTTTTATATTTTTTTGTTAAATTTCTAACTTCTAGCATAATGCAAAAATAAACAAAGTGTTGGGTATAATGTTGAAATTCAGAATGGAAATGTAGATTAAAAGCATAATATTCCCTACCAATCCACTATTTCAATCCCTTTAATATTCTTTTCGAACCACTTTAGCGGAACTTGAATTTTATCACCAGTTCTTGTATCACATTTGAAAAAATAGTAATATAATTGCAAACAGCTTTCTATTTTTTCCAATAATAACTCTAGTCGTTTCATGCCATTTTCATAGTCGTTATTCAAATGGATCATTCTCCAACAATAATAAGCTTCATCGTGCAACTCAATTATTGTAAGCAATTCATTATCAGCAGTATATTCAGAAAAAAAATTCTTTGCAATTACCCCATGATGCACCCTATTTCCTTGAGCAATTGTTCTAGCTTCTTCATATTTAAATGTGTCATGCACAATGGCAATTAATCTAAGTTTTTCTTTTTGATGGGCATGTAAGTCCAATCTTTCTACATTATCGAGCACCTCTCTCACATGATATGCCACCTTACCTTCTGGATGCCCGAATCTTGGTTCGCCCCAAAGCATCCCATATCTGAAATCAGTTAGTTTTAGTAAAAATGATTCCAATTCTGTATTCGGCTTAAGTAAGTTCTCTAAGCCTTCTCCATCTAGTGAAGGTCTATTAATCATTAATTTATTTGGTAAGGCATCTGCAAAAATAGTGCTTATTGTAACTATATTCCTAAATTTTTTAAATTTTAAATCATGTATGAAAACCCAAAAGTCAAGTGCCTGTTTCTTAGATTATAAGCTGAAATACCATTTTTTGCAGCATCAAAATTTAATATAATAGATTGATTGAATCTAACGGTAAATCCTAAATGCTTTTTCAGAAAAAAAGTTGCTCCCACAAAGTAACTCAAGTCATTCTTTTCAAATTTATCGATATGAGTTATGTATTGAGCCAATTGGGAAGCTCCAACTTGATCAATTGAGGCATTGTAAAGTCTTCCATAAGACAAACCAGCATGAAAATGAACTCGATGATAGGTTTCCTCTGAAACCACTTCTCCATTTTCCACTTCACCAACACCTGTAGTTTCCCAGTCTTTATAAACTAACATAAA
Source organism: Saprospiraceae bacterium (assembly GCA_016710625.1). GTDB lineage: Bacteria > Bacteroidota > Bacteroidia > Chitinophagales > Saprospiraceae > JADJVK01. Next base: position 89,584 of record JADJVK010000007.1, on the reverse strand, counting down.
CGGAATTTCGATATAATTCAATTTGATTTTGAAATAATAAGCATCTGTATTTAAAAACAATGAACTTTGGCTACCTCTTTGGCTATAAAGCATTTCCAGTCCAAAATCGAATTTTTTTGTCAATCTCACCACACCTCTTAGCCCTGCATTAAAGCCAGGTTTATTGAAGCCTAAAGCTCTATCTCCATCTATTTGAGAAGCATTTAACCCTAATGTAAGTCCAGCACCAAAACGACTCTGAGCCATTAATTTAGATAATGTAATAGTTGAAAATAAAACTAAAACAACCATCCATAATTTTTTCATAAGTAAAAGTTTAATCTAGATTAAGGTATAAAATTAGGTTATTTTAAAAAAATAACGTCAAATAAAGTCTATTAATATTCAAAATTATAATTTAAGAGTGGCATATTTGCATAGAATTTTTTATTAATGAAAGCAACGAAGGGAAATCTTACAAAATTAGAAACCATATTAAAAGAACTTGGGTTTACGACTCGATATGAAAAAGGTAATTTTCATGCTGGGTATTGTATCGTTCAGCACAAAAAAATTGTGGTGATTAATAAATTCTATGAATTGGAAGGTAGGGTGAACTGTATAATGGATATTTTAGGGGGTATTCAGATTGAAAATCCTGAAATTCTCAGTAAAGAATCCTTAAATATCGTTGAAAACATTAAAAATAGGCAATTAATTTCTGAAAACTAAACGTGAAAATTAGATTATTGGGAACAGGGACTTCTCAGGGAGTACCCGTCATGGGTTGTGATTGTGCTGTTTGTCTTTCAATGAATCCGAAAGATAAAAGACTTCGAACTGCTGCCCTAATTTCTCAAAACAATACGAATATTTGTATAGATACTGGTCCAGATTTTAGGCAACAACTCCTTGCAGCACAAACAAAAAATTTGGAAGCAATTCTATTAACTCATGAACACAACGATCATATTATCGGAATTGACGACATCCGTCCTTTCGTATTTCGCCAAAATATTGACATGCCAGTATTTGGATTGAAACGAGTACTGGATGATTTAAAACATCGATTTGCTTACACTTTTGCCAATAGCCCTTATGCAGGAGTTCCGAGAATTTTGGTTCACGAAATAACACCTTTCCAAGAGTTTACAATAGCTAATATACCTATAAAAAGCATTGATGTCACTCATGGAAAACTGAAAATATTGGGCTATCTCTTTGAAAATCTGTGTTATATAACTGATGCAAGTTACCTTTCCGACGAAACAATCAAATTGATAAAAGGGGTTAAATATTTGGTTTTGAATGCCTTGCATCATGAGCCGCACCAAACCCATTTCAACTTATCTGAAGCACTTGAAATGATCAAAATCATCGAACCAAAACAGGCAATTCTAACACATATTAGCCATCACATGGGGTTACATGAAGCCGTTTCTAAAACCCTACCCTCAAATGTTATATTGGGCTATGATGGACTAGAAATAGAAATATAGTTGAATTTATTTTTTGTCTTTCAATTTATCTTCCTCAGTTATTTTCGAGAATTTCATCCCACTTTTCAACTTCCTTGAAACAGTTGCATAGGGACCAATCACCACTTCTTCTCCTTCTTTTATTCCACTTAAAATTTGAATATAATCATCATCCTGAATACCCGTTTTCACTTCCGCTGGGCGAACTGTGTCCCCAGCACAAACAAAAACAATTTCTTTTATTTTTTTACTCAAATCCTTCTTCTCTTCTTTCATCCCATCATTCGGCTTTTTGTTCTTGTCATCGCTATCTTCATCCCTTGTTGTAACAGCTTGGATAGGAACACTGATTACATTTTCTACCACATTAGTATTAATATCTACTGAAGCAGACATTCCTGGACGAAATGGGTGCTTTTTGTTACTAGCCACCAAATCGGCATATGATGAAGGATCCACCCTTATTTTGACAATAAAATTCGTTACTTTATCACTAGATAAAGATGCAGAAATGGCACTTGCATCCGGCAAATTAGATGCTGAATTGGCAATTTTTGACACATTTCCTTTGAAAATTCTATCAGAATAGGCATCCACCTCTATATCCACCGTATTTCCAATTGTAACTCTTGGTATATCATTTTCACTCACTTCCACTTGAACTTCCATCGAACTCATATTTGCAATTCTCATGATTTCAGTTCCTGTCATTTGGATAGTTCCCAAAACTCTTTCTCCTTTTTTGACATTCAACTTTGAAATGATGCCACCTACTGGAGCGAAAATTGAAGTCCTTTTCAAACTAGTTTTTAGTTCTTTCAACCCAGCTTCAGCACTTCTAACATTGAATTCTGCACCTCTTGCATTTTCAGTGCTGGCATTGATATTTGCTGCAATCACTTTCACATTTGCTTCTAATTGACGAACAGTAGTTTGGGCTGCTTCAAATTCTTGTTGAGAAATCACACCTTCATTGTAGAGTTTGGTATTTCTATTGAGAATATCTCTTGCATTTTTTAATTGTGCCTCTGTTTGTTCTTTTTGTGCTTTTATACTTTCGATAGAGGATTTTGCATTCGAAACTTGAGCTTTCGCATTATTAACAGAAGCATTTCCTCTTTCAACTTGAGATTCGTAGGTATCAGGGTTAATTCTACAAAGCAATTGCCCTTTCACCACTGAGTCTCCTTCTTCCACATTGAGCTCAATCACCTCGCCAGAAACATCCGAGCTAATTTTCACTTCCATTTCTAGAAAAATTCGACCACTAGCTCCAACAGATTCTTTAATTGTTCTTTTCTTTACAACTTCTGTACTTACTTTTTCACCTTTATCCTTACCTCTATTTTTGATAATAGCAAAAGTCAAAAGCAACACTAAAGCACCCAATAGCCAGTAAATCAGTTTATTATTACGTTTTGGTTTTGTATTTGACATAGTTCAAATTATTAAACTAAATATTAATTATTTATACTCAATTTTTTTCCTTCGTAGAATTCCACCACTTTTAGCTTAAATATATAATCATATTTTGCCAAAGTAACATCCACTAATGAAGTGTCCATTGTGGTTCTGGATGTATTAAAATCATAAGTGCTGATGGCACCAATTTTATATCTTTTTTCCGCATTTTCAAAGGCAGCAAGTGCTGCATTATATGTGGTAACAGTTGCTTCATATTGCTTCAAAGCTGCTTTTGCATTTGCAATAGACCGCTGAATATCTGTTTTTAACTGCTGTTTTGTTTGCTCATTTCTAATTTCAGCTGATCGAATATTCAACATAGCTTTTTCTTTTTGAGCCCTGATAGTACCATTATTATAAATTGGCACTCTTACAGTAATGCCTGCACCACCTCCAATATTTTCACTTAATTGATTAAAATATGGGTTTTTAGAAGTACTAATATCTTTGTCAGGAAAATCCAATACAGAAGGATTTCCGTTGATTCTGACAGAAATTGGTGTATAAATATAGCTAATATTATCCACTCTAGTCCCTAAATTTGTATAGTTCGTTCCAGCAGAAATATTCAAATAGATACTCGGCAATCCAACACCTTTTGCAATCGCCAATCCTTTTTCTGCACTTAATATTCTCAGTTCACTAGCTTTGATAACTGGCAAATTCGAAACAGCTGATCCATAAACGGAGGATAACGTATAAATATCTGGATTTGCATCCTTCGGAATTTCTATATTCATCCTTTGCACTTTCATACTATATCCTGGATCAATTTGCAATAACTGCTTTAAATTCAAATAGTTAAGAATAACATTATTTTCAGCAGTCAATAAATTTTGATCAGCTTTTGCTATCTGAGCCAAAACATCCAACTTTTCATTTTGAGGCCTCGTACCCGCTGCTATCAACTTTTCAATTTGTTCTAATTGCCGTTTGGTTTGATCCAATCTTTTATTGGCAATATCTACTTGCTCTTCGGAAAGTACAATTTGCAAATAAGCAGCAGCGACATTCAAAGAGGTATTATTCAAAATATTCTGAGCATCGGCTTTCGCAATTTCAACATTGACTTTATTTTGATCAATTGTATTGTTGATCCTTCCACCAAGATAAATCGGGGTACTAGATTGGATTCCAAAACTATTATAACTCGATGTTTTTGTTTCAAAAGTATAAGTCGCTGGATTCACACTTCTACCCATATTCAGACCAAGATCTGTGCTCATATTTAAGGATGGATATCGCTGCTCTTTACTTTGTTTTTCATCAACATAAGCAGTCTTTATCCCAACATTTGCAAGTTTATAATCTAAATTATTTTGCTGGGCTAATTGAATACATCGCTCCAAAGACCATATTTCTTGACCAAAACTATAGCTTGTTAAAAAAGCAAATACAATTATTAAAATATGTTTCATCCTAACTTGATTATTCAAAACTGAATACAACATTAATTAAGTTTTTTTTGATAAAAAAATGATTTCTATTAACTACGTCTAAAATCAGATAAAAATAAACTTTTTAGAGAAAAATTCAATTTTTATTGAACTAAAAAAAAAGCCATCCACCCCTTGTTTTTGGTACAAAGGCATCAAAATATATGCATCCATTTTAGATAAAATTGGTCCATTTTTGTCCTTTGCCAACTTTTCCCCAATTGCAACTTTTTGAAAGTTTTTGTACCCAGGATTCATTTCAAATTCATCACTTGACAAAATAGCATGACGATAGACAAGTTCTGTAGTTATCGGTAAATTATGAGAATAATCGCTCAATATTTTATTGTGTTGGTGTTCCACATCTGTATCCTCTATACATTTTAAATGGCGCATCAGATTTACTATAACTGCAATTGCTCTATTGACCGATTTTGGATCATCGTGTTGTCCTGCCTCAAAACTAATTCCAATCGTATCAACACCAGTATTTTCTGCAATAAAATAATGTAGAGATGTCCCAAAAATTCCTTTTAACAATCCTTTCACTACAGGAACTTCAAGTTTGGTCGCTATTGCTTCACTTTCATTATTCTCAGCTGGAATTATAAAAATTCCTCCCTGAGCAGAAGTAGTGTGGATATCTAAAATTACTAATTGAGTTGGTTGGTATTCTTTGATTTCATGTCTCACTTGGTGAATCAAATCCTTTAATTCGTGATCTTCTGCATCCAATTCATCAGCATGGGCTTTATTGACTCTCACAACATTTTCTTTAGTAAATTGTCGATTCAAATCTTTTTCAAAATATCGCACACCCTTATTAAATGCTTTCAAATTTCCATGAATCCCCACAACTTTCCCCTTAAATTTGAAATCTACATTTGTAATTGGTTCTACTTCAAGCATTTTCAAAAAAAGGTCAATTGCTTTCACTCCTGCTGGTTCATTGCCATGCATTCCACCAATCAAAATAATCAAAGGTCCTTTTTCCTCTCCTTCATAGCTGCCTATTATTCGCTTTCTCATCCGTACTTTTTAATTTCTTTAACTACTATCTACTTCTTAGAACAAAAAAAGTTTATTCTTCACTATAATAATTTGAATTTAAAGGATTAAATAACAAAATCAAGACATTTCATTAACTTTGCAAAATAAATTAAGGCAATGAATAATAAAGTAATTTTGGCGATTTTGGATGGATGGGGATTAGGCGCTGTACCTGAATCAGATGCAATCAGAGCAGCAAATACGCCATTTATGGATTATTTGCAACATGTTTTTCCTCATGCAACATTGGTTACACATGGCGAACATGTTGGGTTGCCAGACGGGCAAATGGGCAATTCGGAAGTAGGTCATTTGAATATTGGAGCTGGTAAAATTGTTTATCAGGAGTTGGTTCGCATCAATAAAGCTGTGAAAGACAAGGAGTTGGATACTAATCCTGTGTTATTGAAAAATTTGAAATATGCCAAGGAAAATAATAAAGCCTTACATTTCATTGGTTTAGTTTCGGATGGCGGTGTCCATTCTCATATCAATCACCTAAAAGGGCTTTGTGATATTGCTTTAAATAATGGCTTGACAAAAATTTATATCCATGCATTTACAGACGGTCGGGATACTGACCCAAAAAGTGGATTGCAATTTTTACAAGAATTGGATAATCATATTAAAAATTCTCCAATAAAAATTGTTAGTATAATTGGCAGATATTACGCAATGGATCGGGATAAAAGATGGGAAAGGGTGAAATTAGCTTATGATTTATTGGTAAATGGCATTGGCGAAACTTTCGAAACTGCAGAAGCTGCTCTCCAATCAAGTTATACTAATGACATTACTGATGAGTTCATCAAACCTTGTGTGATAGGGGATTCACCAACTATAATCCAAGATGGGGATGTAGTTTTGAATTTCAATTTCAGGACAGATAGACCAAGAGAAATTACTGAAGTGCTTTGCCAAAAGGATTTTCCAGAATACAATATGAAAAAATTGGACTTGCATTATGTGACGATGACAAAATATGATGAAAGTTTTGAAAATATTGATGTTCTTTTCACCAAAGACAATTTAAAGAACACTTTAGGGGAAATACTAGCAAATGCTGGTAAAACTCAATTGAGAATTGCTGAAACCGAAAAATATCCTCATGTTACCTTCTTTTTTTCTGGAGGAAGGGAGGAGAAATTTAAAAATGAAAATCGGATAATGATACCTTCTCCGAAGGTAGCAACTTATGATTTGCAACCTGAGATGAGTGCTAATGAAATCAGTGAAGCTTGTATCCGAGAGATAGAAAATCATCAACCAGATTTTATTTGCTTAAATTTTGCAAATACGGATATGGTGGGGCATACAGGTGATTTCAAAGCAGCCATCAAAGCAGCTGAAACGGTTGACAAATGTTTACAAAACCTTATAAATAAGGCGATTAACTACAACTACAAAGCAATTATTATTGCAGATCATGGAAATTCAGATTATATGATCAATGAGGATGGTACACCAAATACAGCCCATACGATGAATCCAGTTCCAGTGATACTTGTAGGAAAAGACATAGAAAAATACCAATTGAATTCAGGAAAATTAGCGGATATTGCACCTACAATTTTGTATTTAATGGGCATTGCCAAACCTGAGGAAATGACGGGCGACGTGTTGTGTTATTCCTAGATTATTGGTTCAGCTAATATTTTCGAATGAGTTATAAAAATAAAGGAAAATAGGAAGGCGTACATCGTGACGCCTTGGCTCGTTTCGAAGGTGCTTTCCACCAAAAACGAAAGAAAAACGGTAATAGAAAGGGCTGTAACTAAAAAATCTTTATAGCCTTTTCTATAAAAAATTGGAAAAAAGTAAATTCCTAAGAATAAAATTAATCCCACAATTCCATTGCTAGCCAGAGTGACAACTAGCTGATTATGTGGCAATTTTGCATACTCATAGGCAGGATACTTTTCTTTATAAATTCTTTTAACTTCGTTATTTACATCTCCTGTGCCAATTCCAAATAAAGGATGATCTTTATAAATATCAATCCCCACCAAAATTGAGGTTAATCGTTCCGAATCGGAATAATTTTGTCCATTATTTTCCATAAATTGTCCCAAATCCCACTTGGAATAATTCATTTTTGTATTAAAACTGCTATTGAATTGGTAAAATACAAAAGGCAAAGAGGTAAGAAGGATTATCAAACCAAACCCTAATAAATATTTTTTCTTTATAAAAATTGCTCTAAACAAATACAAAATAGATAATACATAAAATACTGCTAATCCGCTTCTTACAGACAAAATATGTAAGCAAATAATGGCAATAATCCCTAAAACTAAAGCATAATTCGACCAAAATCTTTGCTCTTTTCTCAAATGTTTGCATAAGTAAAAATTGGCGAAAATACTGTAGGAGAGCAACAAACTAAATCTTATGTGATGAAGCGGAACTGGAATGGATTGCCCTTTCCCAATCATCTGAATCATTAAATCATAATGAAACAAAAAATTGATAACCGCACCTAAAGCTGTGAATGTCAATATGCTAGAGAAAATGAGTAGTAGTAGATAAAAATGCTTTTTATTCATTTTGGGCAAAATGAGCATAATGAGGGGAAAAGCCAAAAATGGTAGTCGAATCCGAACTTTCTCCATCCAATAAGCAATATCCGTTGAACCAATCCCTCCTAAAAAGGCGATAAGTATTAAGCCAATCATGGACAGCTCAGGAATGAAATGTCGCAGATGTGAAAAAACAAATAAGAATTGTGGATTTAGGTGAATTGGGAATTTCCTTTTTGAATCCCAACTAAAAACAGAAATAACAGATAGCCAAATAATGCCCTGTGAAATCAAAAATTTAGACCACACCAACCCGACGATAGTAACTAAAATAAAGAAAAAGGTTATATCATACTTGGTTAGTTTGGTGAAAATCATGCAATTATTTAATATTCAATTTCATTTTCACAAAACTGATAATATCCTCAGAATCATTTACATACAATAAGTTCCCAGCAGAAACATCAAAAATAAAGTTGTACTTATTTTCTTTAGCAACTGCATTCACTGCATCTTTTATTTTGATGATAATTGGTTGCAACAGCGTTCTTCTTTTATCTTCCATTTTTAATTTAGCTTCTTGGCTAAAAGCAGATAATTCCTCTTGCTCTTTTCTAAGAACAGTTTCTCTTTCTTGTCTATCATTTGGGGTCATCTTGGGTGCTTCGTTATTGTATCGAACGATTTTGTCTTCCAGCATTTTAGCCATCGTCTCCCCTCTTGCTGACAATTGGCTTTGAAAAACTTGTAGCTGCTCATTAGCAGATTTTGATTCTGGCATCAATTCCAAAAGATTGCCAGTATTAAGATGCCCAAATTTTTGTTGACCAAAAACTGAAATTGAAAGAAAAGTGAATAAAAGCAAAAATATATTTTTCATCTAATTGATATAATATTTGAATAAAGATTGCACAAAGTTATACTCCTGATTCGATTTTTAAAATTTAGGAACGAAAATCTTTTATAAAAACGTTTATTATTAGAAATTTGTGTTATTCAAAACAAAATCATGAATAGAATTTTTTTATTTTTTAGTATAATTTTTTCTTCCATCACCCTTTTTGCTCAAGATGAGTCCACCATCATCGAAAAATTAGTCACTGAAAATGGTTTAAAATATAGTCAGCAAGGTTATTATTATAAAATCGATAAAGAAGGGTCGGGTTATTATCCTAAAAAAGGGGATTATATCATGATGAATTATGTGGCGAAATTACCGAATGGATCGATTTATGACCAAAATGAAAAAAATGACCCTTTTGTTTTCCAGCAAGGTTTCCGACAAGTTGTGGATGGATGGGATGCTGGCATCATCCAATTCAAAATTGGCAGCAAAGGAAAGCTACTAATTCCTTCCAAATTGGCATATGGAAGTATCGGAGTTGGGACAAAAGTGCCACCCAACACTCCCATTTTCTTAGAAATTGAGTTGTTGAAACTCATGACTCCAGCAGAGTATGATAATTATATGATAGAAAAAGAAAAGCTGGAACAAATTGCTTTTGAAGAAAAAATGAAAAAACAGAGAGAAGCAGACAAACTACTCATCAAAAGCTACATAAAAGTAAAGAAAATGGATGCAATCCCAACAGAATCAGGCATCTATTATGAAATTGACAAAAAAGGAAAAGGTGATAACATCAAGGTTGGAGACAAGGTAGAAATCATCTATTCTGGATATCTTTTGAATGAAAAACTATTTGATTTAGGCTCTGAAAAAGGGAGAAAATTCAGTTTTATTGTTGGCAAAAAGAAAGTAATTGATGGCCTGGATGAGGCAATCCAATTCTTCAAACCCAACGCTAAAGGCACTATTGTAATTCCTTCACATTTAGCTTATGGACCTAGATATATTCAAGAAAAAGAGATTGATATTCCTGCAAATTCAGTTTTGGTCTTTAAAATAAAAGTGGAGAAAGTGGAAAAGATGTAGTGAAAAAAGCTACTTTTTCTTCCCAAACCAGCTATTGTAATCTAAATAGTAAATTGCTTTTATGGCAAATTGATTGGCTTTGGGCGTATCAGAAAGATATCGTAAACTTTTTACGTAGTTTCCAGTTCCTTGATATTGAGTTTCTTGTAAGCCATTTTTCCAAATCAAGTTGATAAAACTGCCTGGAGCAAACTGGTAGGTAAACACAAAATCGCTATTGAATGCATTAAAATTTTCATTATTGCCATCCAAAAAATCCCGCTTTGCCAAAGTGCCATCTTGGTTCAAATTATAGAAATCTAAATAATTTATTAGGTTCCAGTAATGTCGAATTCGCCACACAATATTGGCTTTGAATTAAATGCATAATTGATAGTCAATACATTATCTACTGTTTTGATATCCCTGCTGCCGATGACGATGTTTTCATCAATATTCGTAACAAACCCAAAACTTTTATGATCAAAACGAACCATCGATTGAAAATTGATTCTAAATTTTTTCACAAAATTAAGGGTCGTCCCAAAATCAAAACCATAATAGGGATCATTTGGGATAGGGGACTCAGCTCCTAATAATGCAAAATTGAAAACATACTTTTTTCTTGTATCTGATTGATACCTTAGCATCCCGAAATAAAATGGAACTCTATTAAATTTTCTCCCAAAAGTTCTAGGCTCGTAATAATCATTATAATATGTCAACTCAGACTCTGTAGCAAAAGTAATTGATGAAAAATTCTTCATCTGATATTCTGTAAATGCCGACATTTTCAACTCTTGAAAACTGGTAGGATTATATCGATTGATATAATTGAATGACATTTCCGATAACCAATAATTTCTTTTTGGCGTAGCATTGAAATCAAAGTATCTGACTGTCAATGCATTATTTATGATATTATTATTGAAAAGCAAGCCCAAATCATTCGGATTAAAATATCTTCCAACTATACCATGAGCAAGCTCATATTGCCATAATCCACTTACTTTATTGAAACCAATATTATAATTCATCCCCAATTGCTCCTTGGTCGTTAACTGGCTGTCCCACAATTTACTGACTGCTCCCAGCCCTTTCATTTCATAAGTATTGGTCTTGTCTCTCAAACTAAAACTAGCTGCTGTCACATTGGCATCACGTTCTGAACCATCTCTCCAAACATTGGTGTTGGTAAGGCTAATGGACGAATAATTTTTCAAAAGTTGATCGACCACTAAAACGTTATAATTGGTCAATACATCCGTTTGGACTTTCCGTTCTACCCCAGTTAATTTATTTCTTACCACCGCAAAAGTGGGTGCAGCAATTGCATTTAAAATACCGATTCCTGTTTTATTGTTATTCCTACCAGAAAATTTTGTAGCATTATACAATTGGCTATGAGCAGGATTTCTCACAATTTCTTCCTCACTGGCAATTTCGTCTCCATAAAGATAATTTCTCGGTCTTGCCCCAATCCTTCTGGAATAAAATATTTCACCTCTATTGAACAGCTCTGTACCTTCTGTAAAAAAAGGTCTTCTTTCATCATATCGCACCTCGAAAGGAGATAGATTTCTCACAATATTATCCGATTGGACTTGCCCAAAATCGGGAATTAAGGTAGCATCTATCGTATAGCTTTCATTCACGCCATATTTGATGTCCATACCACCATTATATGAAAAAGATTGATTGTAACTTGCTGGATTATAAGTTATTGGAACATTATCTGAGTAGCCAGCAACATAGGGACTTAGTGCCAATCGTAGTGGCGGTTTCACCCCTTCCACACCTTTTAGATTTCCCCATTGGTTCACAATTCCATCAATTTTGGGATTTACTGGGCTCCATGTCGATAATTCTCCAGTTCTGCTTACCATACGAACAAACTGAATCCCCCAATCTTGAACTTCCTTCTTAGGAAAACGAATCATACTAAAAGGAATCCTCATTTCCACACTCCAGCCATCAACATTGATGGAAACATTACTTTGCCAAACACCATCCCAACTATCGTCAAAATCACCTGAAAGATGTCTGCCATCAAACTGCACATTTGCTGCAGAAACAATCAATTTGTACCCATTCAAATCATCATTATAGGTGTCCAAGCCCAATTCGAATCGATCCGCTCTGCCCAAATTATCTCTTTCAGTTATATCAGTATAAATCTTAGTAGGCTCATTGTCAAAAAGATATGCAGCAATATAAAGGGCAGTATTATCATATAAAACTCTAGTTTCAGTCTTAAAAGCACTTGGCTTGCCATAAGCTGGCTGAACAGTGATGAAATCTGTATTTACTTTCGCTTCATTCCAGCAGGCATCGTTTATTTTCCCATCGATTTTGGGTACAACTTGAGTTCGGGTAGCAAAAGCATCCCTCAAAGATGTTTGAGCAGATAAAAAAAGATGTATTAAAGTAAAAAAAGAAAGTAAAGCTAATCGCATAATTCCAGAAAATTGGAGACAAAAATAGTTGAATCGAACAATTCGTTACCAAAAACTAGATTAAGCGATAAAAATTTTAGATTAATCTCAATGAAAAGTTATTTACTACCTAAATCAATTTTAGTAGAAATGAAAAATGACCTGCCCAAGCTAATATCTCTTGTCGTGGATGTGCCGGCATGTGGCTCACCCAAAGCGGAGTAAGCTATTTGCTTCACATCAGCTAAATTTTTAGCGCCGATAGTCACTTGAATGCGATGGATTGGCTTGATAGAAACGGACATATTTAGGTTATTCCAGCTTCCAATTCCACCAATCATTATCTGATTTTTGTCATTTTCGATATATTGAGGCAAATAGCCATTGAATTTGTGCCAAATCGTAAAAATCAATGATTTTGAAGGTAAAAGATTTACCCAAAATTCATTCACCACATCTGGAGTCCATAATAAAGTAGCATAATCAGATGAATCTTTGGAAGTAGTGTTGTAATATCCAGTGTATAAAACAGTAGTTGAAAGGCTTAAAATATTTTTATAGGTAAAATTTGCACCAACTGAGGCACCTGCCGTTTTCCAATTGTAAAAGTTTTTGTAGCCATATTCATTCCCTTTTCCAATCTGTACTAATGCAATTTTGTCATATATGGTATTGTGGAACACATCCAAATTACATTTGAGCTCATAATTTTCTTTCGAAATCTTATGGGTTATTTGTCCCCATAAATTCCTACTGCTTTCTGGTCTTAAATATTGATTCCCAATTACATAATGGTTGATATCAATAAATTCGAAGTAGAGCTCTTTTAAGTCTGGAGATCGATAACCATAAGCATAAGATGCTCTAATATCAAATTGTTTGTTTAACTTATAAAATACAGAAAAAGAAGGAATAAAAGCCTTACCATAATTATCGTTATTATTGAGTCTTGCCCCAATTTGTAATTTCAACCGCTCAATGGGTTGGTATTGCAAATTAGTAAAAATGCTAAAATTATTAATCTTCGCAAATTTGCTCAAAGTATCTGTTTTCTTGATTTTATTACCCGTAGCTTGCTCATAAAAATTCTCTAAGCCCACCTGATAATTCAATTTAGAATGACTGAAATCACTAGCAATGGTAGCTCTTGCTAACCAACCAATTGAGGAAGCTGTATCTTGCTCCCCAACCACTGTTTCAGTTGAGCTATCGTGAAAATTAAATCTATCTCTTTGTTTTCTTCTGAAAAAACCATCATATCCCATTGTGGCTTGGATGGAATGATTTTTCAACCCACTATATTCACTACTCAAATTGGCATTTACTCTTTTTGTAAAATATTGATCATCAAAAGCATAAGGCTTATAGTTAGGACGAATAACATCACCGATATTGATCACTTTTTCATCCAAAAATCGTGTATTCAAACTGAATTTTAACAAGTCATTTGGTCTGAAAATCGTATTTAACTGAGCTGAATATTGTCTTTTCGGATTCCAGACCTGATCTCTTGTCGTCCCTATCGAATCTGGATTGAAATTTAGCATATTGCCAATTACTTGAACATTGAATTTTGAATGATTGAACCCTAACTGAATATTTTCGGTATGCATCCCTTGGGATTCATATTGCCCTTGGACAGTGGCAACATATTTTTTTTGTGCATTAGGAGCAGTGATGATATTGATGACTCCTGCTGCTGCATCTGAGCCATACATCACTGATTGTGAGCCCTGTATAATTTCTATTTTCTTAATCCCTGACAATAATATCTGGTTGATATCCATGCTACCATTTTGTTTTCCAACCACAGGGACACCATCAATTAATATTTTAAAATTTTGGCCATTCAACCCATTCATGGAAATTGCTCCGCCTAAAATTGGGTCGTTTGTAATTTTAATATTGGGTTGAGTGGCTAATAAATCGCCTAATGAAACAGCAGCTTGACGTTCAATTATTTTTTGGTCTAAAATCCTTACATTTTGAACTGTTTTTCTAATGTCAGTCGGCAAAAACTGACCAGTGATGACTACCGTTTGCAAATCTCTCTCCCAATCAACTGTATCTTTTTTAGCCATTGCCTGACCAAATAGTTGACAGGTCAACAATTGACAAGCAATTGAAAAACTTATAATTAGGATACTTTTTTGCTTAATAATCATCATTGGTAGTTTGCTATTTTATTTAATTACCGAAAGTTTTTTGGAAACTATTTTATTCCCAATGTTTATTTGTAGAATATAAATTCCATTCGATAAATCTCCTACATTTTCGTGAATTACATTCAACCCTGTAGGTAAATCATATTGATGTTTCCATATAGCTTGATTATCAATTGTCATTAATTGAAGGGCAACTTTTTCATTTTTTGCATTATCAATTGTAACATCAAAATCTTGTGCTGTTGGATTAGGATAAACACCTAATTTTGCAGAATTCAAATCTGTTTCATCGATTGCTGTGGTAACTACTATTTCTTTTTGTAAAACAGCTGTACCAGTTGAGCTTCCCTCAAAGTCAATGAAAAATATTTTGTAAACAGAGTTATCAGCGGTTTTGATAAAATAAACTCTATCTGTCGGAACCGTCCAAGAGGCACCACCGAAGGCTTTCCAATCATGCCCAATAACATCCAATTCAGTTTTCAAACTATCTTTATAAGTTTCAAATTTCGCTCCTGCCTGATCTGCAGTAAATATTTTAGCAGCTTTCACATTCGGTCCATTCAAAATTCCAGTCAAAGTATAGTTGATATAAGTATTTGAAGCTGGATCAAACAATTGCGTTACATATCGCTGATAAATGAAATCCACAGGGTAACTTGGGAAAACAGTTACAAAATCATTTTTGTCAAAAGAGAAATGTACCAAAGGCTTTCCAGTATAATCTGCTTTTTTCAATGTAACTGTTTTACTATTCGTTCCATCCAAATTAGCATAAGTAAAAGTATATCCAACTGCATCTAATTTATTGATCATGAACTTAATATAACTACCATTTCTTTTTGCAATGGCAAAAACTTTTGATCCATCCACCTGAAAAGCTGCTGGATTATATACTCCCCATCCAAAATCAAATGGGTTTGCTTTGCTTCTACTCAAGTTAAAAGCACCATCATTTTTCCAAGATAATTCCAAATTCAACAATTCGTATTTCAAAAAAGTATCGATTACTGGTACTTTATCGAAAGTAGCTACTTTCGCATCATACACCATTAATCTTGGAGCAGATTGACCATTGATTAAGCCGCCACTTTCATTCATAAAAACACCAGCAGTTTGTTGGCTACTGATATCAAAAGCAATATCCCAAGCAGTATTTGCCACTTGAGTTTGAGTATTTTGAGATAAACTTACATATGCCTGTTGGTTATATCCATTTGCAGTAGAAATTTCTTGATAATCTTGTCCAAAAATATTTTGAGATAAAAGCAATAAAAAAGCTACATATTGTAAAGTCTTATTCATTTTGAAATATTAAATTTTTAAAATAATACCGCAAAATTATAGCAATCGAATGGACAAAGTGAATTTTAGGTAGTCATCTATTTGTCATTTTTTAAAACACCATAATTTCAGATAACTTTCAAGAATGTGATATGATTTTAATTTAAATTGAAAAAAGATTTAAAAAAATCTATTTATTGAAATGAAAATTTGAAATTGCTGCATCGAAATATCAAATCTTATTTTTTCCCTATATTCTTTTTCATCGGTTGAAATCACTTATGTAAGAAACTACTATAACTTTATCTTTCCACTAAACCTTTTTAAAAAAAGTTAGATTTTCTTTAATAAACCACTAGGCTCTCCAACAAAATTCTCTTTTTTGGATCTATATAAAATAAGTATGCACAATCTACGTCTTCCATTTCGCAAGCTTCTATTTTGTCATTACCTTTGCAACTCAATTTAAATGAAAGAATGCCTTTAGTTTATTCAGGAAAAAATCTACACAATACTCAAATCTTGGTTTGGCAACAAACAGAGACTTTGAGTTTTTTTTTAGAAAATATTGATTTAGATACTTCCGATACCACCATTTTGGATGGTCCAAACAAACAAAGGCAAATTAATGGCATCGTTTTGAAATACTTGCTGCAGCAAATGGTGGGTGCTCAGCAACCTTTTAAATACAAAAAAGATGAATTTGGGAAGCCATTTTTGATAAATGATGCTCGTTTCATCTCTGTTTCTCACTCTAAAAACACTGTAGCTGCTATCCTTTCCGATGTCCCTTGTGGCATCGATATTCAGTTTTTTACTGAAAAAGTAGATAGAATTGCAACCAAATTTATTAATGCTGCTGAATTTGATTATATCAAAAAACCAGAGGAATCCTATTTTTTTCACATATTATGGGGAGCAAAAGAAGCATTATACAAATCTGATGGAAAAAGAGGACTAGATTTTAAAAGAAATTTGATAGTTTCGCCGTTTAATATTAATGATAATGGGAAGTGTGAAGGTATCATCCAAAAAGAAGATGCTAGATTATTTTCTATCTTTTACCAAAAATTAACCCTAGACGAACCCTATTTGCTAGTATATTCATTTGAAAATAAATAATTGATAATGAGAATCTCGTTGCTGCTTTTTGCCATACTTTTGGCTTTTTCATGCAAAAATAAACCGAAAAGTGAAGCTATTGCTACTAGTGTAGGCGAAGAGTTTGATGCATTTTATCAAAAATTTCATACGGATACAGCCTATCAAAAAGCTCATATTCAATTCCCATTACCTGGATTACCCTCTTTTGCAGATAGTATTACTTTGGCAGAAAAAGATTACTTTTGGGATAAGGATTTGTGGGTTTACCATAAATTGCCAGATTTGGATTCTAGTGGATTCAAAAGAATCATCAATCCGATGAGTGAAAGTATGCTTACTGAAATTTTAATTAACAAAAAGGAGAAAGCAGCAATGGAAAGAAGGTTCGTCAAACTCGGAAACGACTGGTACTTAATCTATTATGCTGGACTTAACGGATTCATCGAGAACGAAGAAAAATGACAAAATCAATAATTCGGTTTTTTTCAAATGCCATTTCTGTATTGTTTCATCCATTGTTGATGCTGACTTACATTTTGGTTTTGTTATTACTTGCCAATCCTTTTTTGTTTGGAATTCGGCATTATAGTGAAGGTGGAAAATTATTCTTAATTGTTTTTTTATACACTTATCTCTATCCTTCCTTTGCAGTTTTGATGATGAAAGCTCTTGGAATGATTGAATCTTTGGAAATGAAAACGAAAAACGAAAGAATAGGTCCATTCATTGCCACTGGGATTTTCTATTTATGGTTTTTTAGGAATATCTATTCGGATCCAAATATGCCAGTTGCCTATGTTGCAGCTGTTTTAGGTGCAACCATTGGCTTGTTCTCTGCATTTTTTATCAATCTTTTTTACAAAATTAGCCTACATGCTGTGGGAGTCGGTGGCTTGATTGGGGTTGCTTTTATCACGGTGACTTTCTTTAGCTATGGAATCATGCCTTTGGACAAATTAGGAATGATGCAAGTAAACACCTATTATTTGCTTTTTGTCACCATACTAATTAGCGGATTGGTGGGTACTTCCAGATTGATTCTGAAAGCTCATCGACCACAAGAAATCTACTTAGGCTATCTTTTAGGCTTAGCTACACAATTGTTAGCGATTAAAATTCTATTTTAAATTATTGCCAAATAGGCTCATATTCGAGGTGAATGGATTTGCCGAAAAATACCTGAGTGGTTTGTTCGAAAGAATCCGTATAATCTGACACATAGAAATGATGTCTTGGCTCAGTTCCTGTATTGAGTAATTGATTTGCTAGTAACAATCTTTTTACTTCTTCAGCCACAACAACTGTAGAATCATAAACTTTTATTTTATGCTGATAAAAGTCATCAATTGCTGAACGAATCAAAGGATAGTGAGTGCATGCTAATAATAATGCATCAATATTTTTTAAATCAGGATGGCTCAAATAATTTTCTAAAACAGCTTTTGAAATATTATTTGCTACGAAACCTTCTTCTATCATGGGTGCTAAAAGGGGTGTCGCCAACTGGTCCACCACAACATTCGGTTGCAATTCTTCCAATTTTCTTTTGTAGATATTTGTGCTGATGGTTGCTTTAGTGGCAATTACACCGACTTCTTTAAAATTTTGCTTTGCTACATCTTGCACTAGAGGATCCACCACATTTACAAACAAAGCTTCTTCTTTGAAAAAATCTAACAAAACCTGATAAGCCGCCGAAGATGCTGAATTGCAGGCAATTACAATCATCTTGCAGTTTTTTTCCAAAAGAAATTTTACGATTTTCAAACAATAATATCGGATAGCATCCCCCGATTTGTCGCCATAAGGAAGGTGGGCAGTGTCCCCAAAATAAATTATAGATTCATTGGGCAATGCATCTAAAATAGCATTGGCGACCGTCAAGCCGCCAATGCCAGAATCAAAGATTCCTATAGGTTGTGAAGATTGATGTTGTTTCACAACTTGGTTTAGTTTTTCTTAATTTCAGTTTTAGGAGTAGGTGCAATTCCTAATTTTGCCTTTACTGCTTCTGATAAATCCATAGACTCATCAGCATACAATAAAACTGGAGTGCTACTATCCATCACATAATTATAGCCTTTTTCTTTTGCTACATCAGCGATAATTTTGTTAACTTTCTCAAGGATTGGTTGCAATTCCTTTTCTCTCTTTTCTTGAACTTGTTTAGCTAAAGTTTGCTCTTCAGCAGCTAAAGATTGTTGGTCGTCTTGCATTTTTTTAGCTTCTGCTTCCAATTGAGCTTTTGTCAACAAACCAGCTTTTTCTTTCTTTGCTACTTCCTCATATTTCTTTTGGAAAGTTTCCACTTTCGATTGAAATTGTTTTTGCAATTGTTTTTGATACGTTTCTAATTGAGTATCTGCCTGCTTCACTTCTTCCATTTGAGATAATAAAGCTGCTGAATTCAAATAGCCAATTTTTTGTGCATTTGCCATTAATGAAGTTCCTAATAAAGCAAGTGTAAAAACACTATTTCGGATCAATTTTTTCATTTTTTGTCTTCGTTTTGAATAAATAAATGTTGCGGATGGCAAATTTAGTAGAATTTATGAATTTACCCATCCAATTTAATTACAATAAAATTATAAAATTCTTTCAGGAATTACTTCCCAACTCTTTTTTGAATATCTGAAGTCTTGTCGAAAGTAGAATTTGCGAAAATAATCCCTGCATTTCCTCCTTTATCGAAGATGAAATCATAGCTTTTCTCCACTGCATAACTTTCGATAGCAGTATAAACTTTGTCTTGAATAGGCTTCACTAGCTCTTGTCTTCTTTTGAACAAAGCACCTTCTGGACCAAATTTATCTTTTTGCATATCTCTCACAGCTTTCTCTTTTTGTGTAATTTCTTCCTCTCTTTGCTTTCTCACATCATCACTAAGCAACACTTGCTCAGCCTGATATCTGTTGTACATCCCTTTTATTTTGTCATATTCCTGAGCAATTTCTTGTCTCCATTTATCTGCCAGCCTGTCCAATTCTTCTTGTGACCGCTTATAATCTTGCATGTTTTCCAATATCGTATTGATATCCACATAGCAAATTTTTTGGGCACTTATCTTAAGGGAGCATGCCATTATCAAAACAAAAGTAAAAGTTCTAACCAAACGATTCATCGTGCTATTCATTGATTTCTATTTTTTATTATTAACAATATTTTGGATTTAAAATTACACTAACTTTTCAATAAATTGATAATTAACGAAGGATTAACCAAAAAAGTGCTGCAAAAGTATAATTTTAAGAATTTATTTACTAAATTTTATCAAGAATTCAGCTGCCTTTTTGCTAAAAATAATTTAAATCGTCCATTTTCTTTTAATTTCCTTATCTTTGCAAAATTATTTTAATCATCAACCTCTAACACTTTATTTTTCTAATCAATGATATTTCAAGATTTAAACTTAATAACCCCTATTCTCCAAGCTTTGGAAAAAGAAGGTTACACAAACCCAACACCGATTCAAGAACAGGCAATACCTTCAATTTTATTGGATAAAGATATTTTAGGATGTGCTCAGACTGGTACAGGAAAAACTGCAGCTTTCGCCATTCCTATTCTTCAAAAGTTACATAAAAACAAGGATTATAGCAAACATGCTGTTTTAAAAGCACTGATTTTGACGCCTACAAGAGAATTAGCGATCCAAATAGATGAAAGTTTTGCTAGCTACGGACAATTTTTAGGTTTACACCACACTGTTATTTTCGGGGGTGTAAAACAAGGAAACCAAGTAAACAGACTGAATAAAGGCATCGATATTCTAATTGCAACTCCTGGCAGACTTCTTGATTTAATGAGTCAAGGCATTATTAGCCTTCGAAACATTGAATATTTTGTACTGGATGAAGCGGATAGAATGCTTGACATGGGATTCATCAATGATGTAAAAAAAGTCATCAAAGAATTACCTGTCGTTCGTCAAAACTTACTTTTTTCTGCGACGATGCCCAATGAAATAGTGGGCTTGGCAAATAATATCTTAAAAAATCCAGTAAGAGTGGAAGTAACTCCCGTTTCTTCAACTGTGGAAATGATACAACAGACGATTTGTATGGTGGATCAAAAAAACAAAGCAGATTTATTGCTTTATTTTTTGAAAAACAAAGATATTTCTAATGTTCTCGTTTTTACTAGGACAAAACACGGAGCAGATAAGGTAGTGAAAATGTTGGCAAAATCCAATATTAAAGCTGCTGCAATTCATGGAAACAAATCGCAAATAGCTCGTCAAAATGCTTTGAATGATTTCAAAAGCAACAAAATAAAAGTTTTGGTAGCTACAGATATTGCTGCTAGAGGTATTGATATTGATGGACTTTCTCATGTGATCAACTATGAAATTCCGAATATTTCAGAGACTTATGTGCATCGTATCGGTCGAACAGGAAGAGCTGGAGCAAGTGGGATAGCCATTTCTTTTTGCTCACAGGATGAAAAACCTTATTTGAAAGACATTGAAAAAGTCATTCAGAAAAAGATTCCTGTAAATGATACTCATCCATACATTTTGGTACCAACTGCTGAGGAAATCAATCAAGAAATCCTTAAAAACTTGCCAGTAAAACCAGCAAATAAACCTGCAAACAAAACGGCTACCAAGAAGAAAAAATGGTATGCAAAAAGATAAGTAATCCATTAATTTGAATATATCTTCATCATATTTTATGGCTAAAATTCATGAAATCTCTAGTGAAATATTGTCACTTTCTGTAATTGAAAAAATTCTACAACAAGACACTGAAATAATTTTATCTAAAAGTGCTCATGACAAAATCAATCATTGTCGGGCATTTTTGGATGGGATTGTTGAAAAAAATGATGCATTACATTATGGTATCAATACTGGATTTGGTTCTCTCTGTGATGTAGCCATTTCTAAAGATGAAATAGCAGATTTGCAACTCAATCTCATCATGTCTCATGCCTGTGGCGTTGGGGAAGAAGTCCCACAAGATATAATTAGGATTATGCTTTTGTTAAAAATACAAAGTTTGTCCTATGGCTTTTCAGGCATTAGTATTGATGTAATCAACTTATTATTAGCATTTTACAACAAGAAAATATATCCAGTCATCTTCCAATTAGGCTCATTAGGTGCCTCTGGTGATTTAGCTCCACTAGCCCATTTAAGTTTACCCTTAGTAGGTTTAGGAGAAGTTTGGTATAAAGGGAATAAAGTACCATCTACTGTAGCTCTTGAAGCCGAGGGATTGAAACCAATTCGGTTGAAAGCAAAAGAGGGATTAGCTTTATTGAATGGAACTCAATTTTCATTATCCTATGCAGTCTGGTGTTTGCTAGAATCCAATCGATTATTCAATTTATCGAATCTAACTACAGCACTGTCTTTGGATGCATTTTCTTGTCAATTATCACCATTTGATGATAGACTTCATCAAATTCGTCCACATGAAGGACAAATTGCAGTAGCTGCAACCATTCGTCAGTGGCTTCACGATAGTGAAATCGCTAAAAACGAAAAAGTGAGTGTTCAAGACCCCTATGCCTTCAGATGTGTTCCGCAAGTACATGGAGCTACCTATCAGGCATTAGCACATATAGAGTCGATTGTCCAAACTGAAATGAACTCAGTAACTGACAATCCAATTGTTTTTCCAGATGACCAAGAAATCATCTCTGGCGGAAATTTTCATGCCCAACTATTAGCATTACCACTTGATTATCTGGCAATTGCAATGGCCGAAATCGGAAATATTTCTGAACGTCGATTGTATCAATTGATTAGTGGCAAAAGGAACCTTCCCCCTTTCTTGATTGAAGATGCTGGGTTGCATTCAGGAATGATGATTGCACAATATACTGCTGCTTCAATTGTTAGCCAAAACAAGCAATATTGTACTCCAGCATCTGTTGATTCAATTGTTTCTTGCAATGGGCAAGAAGACCATGTGAGTATGGCAGCAAATGCAGCAACCAAGGTGTATAAAGTGGTAAAAAATATAGAATTATTATTGTCTATAGAATTTATGGCAGCAACACAGGCACTAGAATTCAGAAAGCCGCAACAGACTGCCTCAAGATTGGAAGCTATTATATCAGCATATAGAAAAGTAGTTCCAAAATTGACAAAAGACAGGGTTTTGAGTACTGATTTTGAGAAAACGAGGTTGTTTTTGAGGAATATTGAATTAATTTTAAAAATTCAATAGTAAAATTCTACTTTTACATTTCAATTTTAATTAAGATGAAAAAAATTCTCATTTATCTTTTTATAGCGGCTATTATTGCAGCATTTATCTTTCAATCTTGCCCAGATCAAACCGTAAATACACCTCCTAAAGTGGTTGAGCCAGAAAAAAAGGTATTGCAAATACCTACATTCGACAAAGATTCTTCCTTTAGCTTTATTGACAAACAAGTCTCCTTTGGACCTAGAGTTCCGAATACGGATGCTCATAAAAAATGTAGAACATGGCTTGTTGAGAAGTTGAAATCGTATGGAGCAACTGTAATTGAACAAGAATTCAAAGCAACACAATATACTGGTAAACAACTTAATGGAGCTAATATTATTGCTAGTTTCAATCCAAATGCTCCAAAGAGAATCATTATTTCTGCCCATTGGGATAGTAGACATGTGGCGGATCAAGATGAGAAGGATAAAGAAAAGCCTATTTTAGGTGCAGATGATGGTGCTAGCGGTGTTGGAGTGATTATTGAGTTAGCTCGTCAACTAAAGGCGAAACCAACTGAAATTGGTGTTGATATGATTCTTTTTGATGCTGAAGATTTGGGAAAAGATGATGTGCAAACCATGGAGGATATGAAAACTTGGTGTTTAGGTTCTCAATATTGGGCTGCAAATCCACATGTAGCTGGTTATCATGCCAAATATGGGATTCTTTTAGATATGGTGGGTGCTACTGGAGCAAGATTCGCAAAAGAAGAATTTTCCGTAAAATATGCTAGAGAATTTGTGGATAAAATCTGGAAACTAGCTGCATCTCAAGGTTATGGAAGCTATTTTGCAACCGAAGAAACTGGTGGTGTGACGGATGACCATTATTTTGTGAATACAATATCTGGAATACCGATGTTGGACATCATCAATAAACCATTAGAAGGTGGATTTGTAAAACATTGGCATACTCACAACGACAATATGCAAGCAATTGATAAAGAAACCATTAGAGTGGTTGGTCAATTACTTTTACATGTGATTTACAACGAAAATGAAGGTCAATTGTAAGCAATAGATTAACCCCAAAACACACTATAAAAAACTGTGCCTGCAACACCACCTAAAATTGGACCTAGTATAGGAATCCAACTATAAGCCCAATCAGATCCTCCTTTTCCTGGAATTGGCAATAAGGCATGAGCAATTCTAGGACCAAAATCTCTAGCGGGATTGATTGCCCAACCTGTAGTTCCACCCAATGAGGTTCCAATTGAAATGATTAATGCTCCAACAACTAAAGGATTCAAACCATCTGCAAATTTGTTGGCTCCTAATGCTGATAATCCTAACATCAATACGAAAGTGCCCATAAATTCACTGAAAAGATTCCAAAAAGGCACTCTTTCAGCAGGGGCAGTGCAGAAAATGGCTAATTTCAGCCCAGCATCTTCTGTTTTTTTCCAATGGGGAAAATAGTGTAAAAAAACTAATGTAGCTCCAATGATTGCACCTAGAATTTGAGCAATGATATAGGTTGGTACTTGCTGCCAAGGAAATTTACCAACCGCCGCCAATCCTATGGTAACCGCAGGATTCAAATGTGCTCCACTGATGGGTCCTGCTAAATAAATGGCAAACACTACTGCCAAAGCCCAACCAATACAGATAACCAACCAACCAGCCCCTTCAGATTTCGAGTTTTTCAATAAAACACCTGCAACTACACCGTTACCCAAATAGATTAACAACATAGTTCCTATCAATTCAGCTACAAAAGGATTCATCATTCCAATTTTTTTTGAAAGATAAAAATTAAATTAAGAAATCAGAGAGATTATTGGATATTTTCTTGAAATGAATTTATAAGTAATTGATATTCTTTGATTTGAATTGACTTAAATTCTATACTCCAACCCAATTCCTGAGCCATTAAATCTGCAACAATTGGGATTGCCAGCTTCGTAGCCTCCCAATCCAATAATTCCAAACGAATTCTTCTAGCTAAAAAATCTCGGATAGTTAGGCAATATTCCATCCTAACTCCATAAATAACTTGTGCTTTGATGTAGGGATATTCAGCTAAAATCCTTTCTTTTAATGATGAATTTTCAGAACAAATTTCTACTATCTTCGAATAATTGGTGCCATAATGTTGATACAAACATTCATTAATGGTTTTATCAAAAGTTAAGTCAAATTCCTTATTTTTATCAAAATCTCCACCACCAACTAAAGTATAACTATCTGTTATAGAATTATTTATAATATTTGAAAATTTGTTTTCATATACATCAATCGCATCCTTTGCCATCAGTCGGTAAGTAGTCCATTTTCCGCCCATTAAACTAATTAGTTGTGAGGTCTCATCAAACTCGACTATATGATCTCTTAGCAATTTTGAAGAAATTTTGGTGCTAACAGATGCCAATAATGGTCTTAATCCACCAAATCCAGCTAAAACATCGGTTTTCTGAATTTTTACAGATAAATATGGCTGAATCGTTTCTATTAAATAATCCATTTCTTTCTTCAACAAAACTGGCTCTACAGTTACCTGATTATCAGGATTATCTGTCGTCCCTACTAATAATTTATCTTTGAAAGGTATGGCAAAAACCATTCTATCATCTTTAGTTTTAGGGATTAATAAGGATTGTTTTGAATTTAGAAAATGTAAGGGCAAAATAATATGAACACCTTTACTAGGTGCAATTCTATTCTCCAATGTTGGATTTGCTAATTTTCTAATCCTATCTGATCCATTTCCTGTGCAATTTATAAAGGCTTTAGCGTTTATAACATACTTATTATTATTTGTTTTATCTAGAATATTAGCTCCATTAATTTTTCCATTTTCATCAAATTGAAAATTTAAAAGCTCTGCATAATTAATTACCACAGCACCTTCATTTTCAGCACTTTGTATAACACTTATACAATATCTAGCATCATCCATTTGACCATCGTAATAGCTAATACTGCTATGACATTTCTTTGAAAGATTGGGTAATAATTGAAATGTTTTTTTTCTAGAATTCCAATTACTATTGGGCAAAAAATCCTTTCCAGCTATCCAACTATATAATTTCAAACCAATTGAATAATACAAACCTTCTAACCAAGAGAATACTGGCGTCACTATTTCGATAGGATGTGCTAAATGGGGTGCATTTCTGAGTAAATATTTTCTTTCAGTCAATCCATGCCTCACCTGCTTCAAATGAGAAATATCCATTTCTTTAAAGGCTTTTTCTAAATATCGGACTCCACCATGAATCAATTTTGTTGATTTTGATGAAGTTTCACTTGCAAAATCACCTTTCTCAATCAAAATTACTTTGTAACCTCTTAAAACAGCATCCAAAGCACAACCTGCACCACTGATGCCTCCACCAATAATACAAATATCGAAGCTATTTTGCTCGATACTTTCAAAAATACTGTTACGGTTCTTTCTTTGCATAATTTGATTTCAAATTAAACGTTTGATTTCGAAACATGTTTTTATTAATTATGTCCTTATATTTGCAATCAATCAATAGTGTTAAAATGAAGTTTAGGTCAATTATATTTTTTTCAGTTGGATGTTTTCTTATTAGTATTTTTTGTTTGCTAAGTAGTTGCAAAAAAGATACTTTGATTACAGATTCATCAGCGAAACTATCTTTTTCAACTGACACCTTACGATTTGATACTGCTTTCACCCAAATTGGGACTGCCGTTTATAGCTTCAGAGTACATAACACTCATAATCAACCTATTAATATTAGCAGAGCATACTTACCAGGAAATAATGGAAAGAAAACTTTCTTTGATATGAACATCGATGGCTATACTGGAAATGATTTGAAAAATATTGAAATTCCTGCAAATGATAGCATTTATGTTTTTGTGAGAGTTACGATTGACCCAAATCTGCCTTTATCCGCAAGTCCTTATGTCATCAATGAAGATTTGGTTTTTGAAACCAATGGAAATACCCAAAAAGTAGTCTTGGAAGCTTGGGGACAAGATGCGAATTATATTCCTAGCAAATCTAGCAATGGGAAAGTGGCGGTACTCAGTGGAAACGGGCAAGAGGTAGTTTGGGGCGATTCCAAACCATATGTCATCTATGGCATTTTATTGCTTGATAATGTGAAACTTACCTTGCCAGCTGGCACAAGGATTCATGTACATGGCGGATTAGCAAAAAACGACTCTTTGGGTGGCAGATATAACGATGGAATAATTTATGTTTTCCCAACTGCAAAATTAAATGTGAAGGGAACTAAAGAAAAACCTGTAATTTTTGAGGGTGATAGATTGGAAGATGATTTCAAAGAAGAATCTGGACAGTGGGGAGGTATAATTTTAGGGGCTGGTAGTACCGATAATGTATTCGAATATGCCACGATAAAAAATTCAATTATTGGCATCAGGGTAGATTCTGCGGCGTCAATGAATATCAAAAACTCTAAAATTTACAATATTGCTGGCAATGGAATCCAAGCCTCTCATGCCCAAATTTATGGAGAAAATTGTTTGATTTACAACTGTAGTTCTGATGCACTTCGAATAGTTTATGGTGGAAATTATGAATTTAATTATTGCACCATGGTGAGTTATGGACAAGATGCTATTGCTCTAAAATTCTCAAATACAATCTGTTACGATCAGTTTTGTAATAATTTCAGAACAAATCCCTTAGTAACTCGATTCAATAATTGTATTTTCTTTGGTAGTAAAGTAGATCAAATTGACATTAGTAATAAATTGCAAGACTCTAAGCCACAAGAAATTGATTATCAATTCAATAATTGTGTCTTTAGGATTAGAGAAATTTTAACACAAGGAAATTATCAAAACTTTTTATCTAAAACCCAAAACTGTATTCAAGGAACATCTTTAGATAGGTTGTTTGTAAAACCCGATAATGACGATTATCATTTAGATTCATTATCCATTGCTGATGGCAAGGCAATTCCTTATCCAAATATCAATGTCGATCTCGAAAATGTAAATAGAGATGCTGTAAAACCAGATGTTGGATGCTTTGAAAGGATAAAATAATTTGTAATTTATTAACTGATTTTCAGTCTTTTAGAAATAGGATAATTTTTAAAAAGCAATTAGTTGTTTTAACTTTTTGACTTTATTCAAAAAGCGTTACTGCAATGTGGTCAGCTAATAATTTGCCTTGAAAAGTTAAAATATAGTTATTTCCATTTTGGGTTATCCAACCTTTTTCTATTAATTCAGCTATTTTTTTATTGAAATTTTCAGCAAAAAAGGGATTTATTTTTAATGGATCACAACCCCAGCTAGTCCTAAGAGAAGTCATAACATATTCATTGTGAATATTTTCTAAAGTAAGCACCTCCTTTTCAAAATTCATTTCATTATTTGATAAGGATTTAATATACAGGGCATTATTGGCAATATTGCTTTGCCTGCTATTCCCATCAAAGGAATGTGCTGAAGGACCAATGCCTAAATAAGGAATTCCTTCCCAGTAACTAGAATTATGTATTGCTCGAAAACCGCTTTTCGCATAATTAGATATTTCGTAGTGTTCAAAGCCATTTACGGCAGTTTTTTCCACTAAAATCTGGAATTGTCGAGCAGATTGCATTTCATCTACAGGCTTTTGTTTGCCTTTTTTTACAAAATGATTGAGGGCAGTATTTTCTTCAACAGTCAGATTGTAGCAAGATAAATGTGGAATATTGAATGCAAAAGCAGTATTTAAATTTGTTACCCACTGCTCATCCGATAAGGTTGGCGTTCCATATATGAAATCAATTGTCAGGTTTTCAAAATCAGCTTTCTGTGCATTTTTGATGGCTGCTATGGCTTCTTTTCCTGAATGTGCTCTGTTCATGAAGCTTAGGCACTCATCATTAAATGACTGAATACCAATACTTAACCTATTTACAGGAGTAGATTTTTTGAGAGCATTACAATAATCTTCAGTCAAATCATCAGGATTCGATTCTAGGGTAATTTCTATGTCATTCTCAACTTCGAAGTTTGAATAGATCGTATTGAAAATAGCATTTAGTTCCTCAATAGATAGCAAGGAGGGGGTGCCACCGCCAAAATAGATACTAGTAATGGGTACACCACTTAAATATTCCTTTTGTAATTCAATTTCTTTTCTCAAACATGTCAATAATTCATTTTTCAACGTTAATGTAGTTGAAAAATGAAAATTGCAATAATGACAAGCTTTTTTGCAAAAAGGGATATGGAGATAAATTCCAGCCATTTTATAGAAAAGTAATTTAGATTGCAAACCTATCAACCTTTTTTCATAAGTTTATATAAAAATTGAATTATGTACTATTTTTTGGCGATTTGTTCTTTTATTTTGAGTTGTAGTCCTTATAAACAACATCCAGTTCCTCCAAAAAATACAAATACAAATGTTCCATACCAAATTAATTTTCCAGATAAGTCTTTTGATTTGCCAGCTGAATTAAAGGAAGCTTCAGGATTGACTGTTACATCTAATCCGAAAATTATATCAATAGTTCAAGATGAAGAAGGAGCCATATATAATTTCGATATTGAAAAAAATGTTATTTCAAACAAAATAATATTTTTAGACAAAGGTGATTTTGAAGGAATAGAGGCAATAAATGATTCTTTATACTATGTAGTCAAAAGCTCAGGTACAATTTATAAAATAAATATTAAAAATGGCGTTGCTACACCAACTAAAATTTCGACACCACTTAACAAGAGCTATGATGTAGAGGGATTAACATATGATGCCATCTCAAAAAATCTTTTATTATGTTGCAAAGGTCCTGGAGCAGATTCTAATTCGATTACTCGAAAAACATTTACCTATAATATTGAAAATCAACAATTCAATGAAACTCCTTGTTTTGAAATAACGGATGATTTGATCCAAAACTACTTTAAAAAATATCCTGAAGCAATTCCAAATTTTGAAACAACTCTTTTGAGATTTGGTCCATCTGGCATAGCTATTCATCCTTTCACAAAAGATATCTACATTATCGCCTCTTCTGGCAAATTATTTATTGTTTTGGATGCTAAAAACAAAGCAATCATTCATTTAGAAAAGATTGACAAAAAGGTGCATCCGCAGCCTGAAGGGATTGCATTTGACCCAAAAGGGAATATGTATATTTGTGATGAAGGAAAGAAAGGTGGAGCTGGTAAATTATCCATTTATTATTCAAAAAAATAATATCTTTTGTCACTATCAAGCTAATTACAAATAGACAAACAAAGGTTTATTTTTAAATTAATAAAGCTCTAGTAGTCACAAAAAATTCATTTTTAATTATTTATTACTTTTCAATTCAATCAATTGAAAATATAATTTTTACCCATATAATTTATTTTATATACGAAAAAAATATTTATTTGGGTCTTGATTTTTGAACTTTTCAACCCTATCTTGCGGCAGTATTTAATTTAGACATAATAATAACGTAGACAATTCTTCTAATTTTTTTATTTCCATGACTAATTTCGGTTTCTATTAAACCTATATAATTTTTTTACCAGCTTACTACTCTCAAATACATTTAGTATTATTTTTTATCACGAAATCCGGTTTTCAATTCGAATGACAAAGCTCATTTGTATTGCTCTTAATTGGCTTTCCCAAAACCTAGTTTATTATGAAAAACGTTAATTCGAAATTAGTAAAAATGAATCGATTTAGACTAAAAAATTACTTCTTACCCCTTTTGGTTACCTTGTTAACCATTACCTTTTTGAAAGCACAAGACTGCAATTGTACTGACTTGCCAGCTAAAGCTTATGTCATCGACAATATGAAAAGATCTGAAATCCCTCAATCAGTTTTTTCAAGCAATAGCACTTTCTATATTACTGGGACTTTTTCTATTGATGGTTACTTGAGCCTTTCCAATAAAACCCTAATTATGGGTCCAAGAGCAAGTATCGTAGTTGAAACTGCAAGATCTGGAAACATCAATCTTCAACTAACTAATTGTACCTTAAAGGGTTGTGGATGTATGTGGGAAGGAATCACTGTCAACAAAAGAGGGATTCTAACCTTTTCCAACAATAATATTCAAGATGCTTACCATGCAATCTATGTGAAAGGAGGGCAAATTATCTCCGACAAAGCTCAATTGCAAAATGTAATTGGGAATGTTTTCGATAAAAATTATATAAGCATTTGGGCAGAAGATTTTTTCACAATTACCAATATCCCTTATCAGGGAACTCCTCCATATTTAGTGGGGAACACCTTTACTTGCACTGGTCCATTAGCTAGAGGTTATTTTCAAGATGGCTTTAGAGATTGTATCGGATTCTATGCTTATAATGCAAGAGAAGTGATTCAGATTGGAAAATCGCAACAATCTCAAAAGAAATATCCACCGAATATTTTCACAAACTTATACCAAGGAGTTTATATCTCACAGTGTGATAGTTCATTGATTGTCATCGAAAACAATCAATTTAAAAACATTTCGAATGCTGGAATATTATTGTTCGACAATGCAGATATACCTTCACAAGTTTTTAATAATACATTTGATAACACAGTTATTGGAGTATCTGTTGAAACGGCACCTGCAATAGTAAGGAATAACACTTTTGAAAATATTCATATTGACTCTTTGGGAACTGGAGGCTACGGCATTTATCTAAGTAATTCAAGCTACGAAGCTTATAGCAATAAGCTAAATCATATTGATAATGCGATAAAAATTAATGGCTCAAGCAAGGTGTACAATAATGAATTGGTAGATGTAAATTTCGGCATCGAAGTTTCACCAAACCCTAAAGATTTTGTAGCAGTTTATGAAAACAAAATACAATGCCAATCAAATGGTATTACCCTATTCAATCCTTCATCTGCCTATAATATTGATATTCACCATAATAACATCAATTTAGACAATAAAGGAAAGAATGTTTCTCCTGATGGTTCATCTACTTTGACAAGTGGATTTTGGGTAGATGGTTTTTATGATAAAATAAATGCTCCTTCATATACTGGTGCCTCTATTCATGATAACAATTTGAATATAATTCAAGGTGAATACGGATTTTATATCAATGTTAGTAAAAATATTTTGTATCAAAACAATAACATTTATACTAAAAATGGGAATCACTCAGGTTCTAGTGCCATTAGTTTAAGTGGATCATATGGTAATAGTTTTATCAAAAACACTTTACTTTTAGATACCACAGGCTTAATTGATATGAGCAATCAACTTACGTCATATGCTGGCATAATTTCTTATGAATCAGCTAGTAATAATTTTTCCTGCAACGATATCAATAACTTCGGAACATTATTATCCTTTACAGGTGCTTGCAATAATTCTGATGTGAAGGCAAATTTACTTGGCAATTCCTTATTTGGCATTACTTATAATAATGATGCAATAACTGGAAACCAGACAGAAAATGGCAATCTCTTTAATGGTCCATTTTTAGAATATGCAATGTCTCATGCAGGAGACGATGCTATCGTTTCTGAATCATTGTATAAAATTGGTGGAGATAAAATTGCACCTTATTGGCCTACTCCTATTTTCCAAAACTATGCACCAAATACCGAATGGGTCAGCAAAAGTGATGGTAAAAACTGGGATGATTGTAAAATATATGAAGATGGAGGAAGAAGCTCCTTTCAAGAGTTAAGTGATTTAGACAAAAAAGTTTTGAATCATCAATTAGTTGCAAAATATGATGCTCAAAAATGGGAAATGGAGAAAGAACTATATTATCGATTGAAATCAGAAAACAATATGTCTGCCGAAACTGAAAAGTTTATAAATAATATTCCATCATCAATTGCAGCATTTTATGAGATAGAAAGTAAATTATCTAATGTATTGAAATTAAAAAATAATGATATATCAAATTTAATGACGTTTGCAAATAACTTCAAGAACAACAATATTTTGATGGAAAGGTTAGTTGAAAATCTAGAAGGCAGTTTGAACGAAAACAGTAAAAATATTATTTTCAATTCAATACAAAATTTTAAATCTTACAACCAAATCAACAATTCAATAACAATAGCTGACATAACTTATTGCAAATCAATTCTCAACTCTTTGGTTTGCAAAACTGCTTACGAAGAAAGTTGGAAAAACGTTTTGAATATTTATTTAGATTTTATTCAAAATGGGTCAAAATTGGATGAAAATCAAATTCAATTATTAACTAAAATCATGAAAGGTTGCATCCAAGAAAATGGTAATGCAGTCTTTGCAGCTACAACTTTATACCATAAATTATTTGGTAAAGTTCCGAACTTCAAAAGACCAACTTGTTCTGAAAGAGACAATAATGAATCAATTGTAGATAATTCATTTTCTGTTCAACCAAATCCAAATCAAGGAATTTTTAATATTAAATCAAAAGAAATAGTTGATGGAAAAATAGAAATATCCATTTTTGATATGGTTGGAAAACTTGCTAAGCAAATATCAACAACAATGAATGGAGATCAAATAAGCATCAATGCTGCTGAATTACAATCAGGAAAGTATTTTGCTAAATTAAATTTCCAAAATAAAATAGTCCCTGTATCATTCATTATAATTAAGTAACTTATTATTTTCCTTTGAGCATACTTTGTATTGTCCAATCACGAATCAGAGTACAATACAAAATTAATTAAAAAAGTCTTCCAGATGTGGAGGACTTTTTTTATTTTCACACAAATCATCGTTATGGAATACCAATCTATTCAGGAAAGTTTCTTAAATATATTTAATACAAATCCGGAAGTTATCATCCAATCTCCTGGGAGAATCAATCTTTTAGGGGAGCATACAGATTATAATGATGGCATGGTGCTTCCAGCAGCAATTGATAAATCTATTGTAGTTGCTCTTGGCAAATCTGATAATCAGTCAAATTGGGTTTCATACAATTACAACGAAACTTATACTACTGATATTCAAACATTTGAAAAAAATAGCCATCATTGGACTAGCTATATTAAAGGTGTAGTCAATGAATTATTAAGTCTTGGTAAAAAAATTCCTAATTTCAATATGGTTTTTGGAGGTGATATTCCATTAGGTGCTGGTTTATCCTCTTCTGCCGCCCTAGAAACTGGAATTATTGCTGGATTAAATGAGCTTTTTTACCTGCAATTGTCCAAATTGGATATTATCCAAATCGCCAAAAAAGCAGAAAATAATTTTGTTGGTGTGAATTGTGGCATTATGGACATGTTTGCAAATGTGAAAAGCATGAAAGACCATGTCCTATTGTTAGATTGCAAAACTTTAGAGTTTTCCTATTTCAAATTTGACAATTCAAAATATTCAATTATACTTTGCAATTCTGGTGTATCTCACCAATTGGTTGATTCCCAATATAATTTAAGAAGAAAGAGTTGTATGGACGGGGTCGCAATATTGAATTCTCAAAAACCGACAATAAATAGTTTAAGAGATGCGACTATGGAAGATTTATTGAATTATAAAAATCTTTTCGACCCAATTACATTCAATAGATGCTTATATGTCATTGAAGAAAGCATACGAATGAATCTAGCATTAGAATCATTACAAAACAATGATTATCAATCATTTGGTAAAATAATGTATCAAACTCATTTGGGACTAAAAAATGATTATGAAGTGAGTTGTGAAGAGTTAGATTTTTTGGTGGAAAAAGCCATGAGTTTCCCAAATACGATGGGAAGCCGCATGATGGGTGGTGGCTTCGGCGGATGTTCTATCAATTTGATAGAAGCAGGCTACGAAGCAGCATTTATGCAGTTTATTGACACTGCATATTTTTCAAATTATGGTAAAAAAATGGAAATTTATCCAGTGAAAATAACAAATGGTTTGGAAAGAATAGCTTAGCTATCTTTTCCGCATACTCAATATCTTTATTTCCACCCTTTGGTTTTTCTTCCTTCCTTCCAAAGTGTTATTGGTTGCTATAGGATTGCGTTTACCATAACCTTTATATAATACTCTATCTGAATTCAGTCCATGATTTATTAGATAATCAGCAACCGCTTTTGCTCGGTTGGAAGATAATTTATCACAATAATCATCCGTTGGAATATTATTGGTATGTCCCCCCACTTCGATAGTGATATCAGTGTTTTCTTTTAAAAAGCTAACTATTTCATCCAAAACCTTATAGGACTCATCGGTGATTTTAGAAGAATCCGCCCAGAAATATAATTTATCAATACCTATCGTTTGTCCTTCTTTGATCTTATTCTTATCTAAATCGACAAGGATTTTGTTCTCTTTTTTGGGAGATACTATAGTTTTCCCTTTTTCAGGTGTCGGTTGTGGAGAGGTAGTTTTAGTGCTTTTAGTTTCTTTTGCTTTTGCAATTTCGTTTGGCTTTGTGGTGACTTTAGTAGGTGGGTTATTTGGTTCTGATTTCTGTGAGGCAAGAGTGTTTTCAGTACTTTTATTACAAGGAATTAGGACAATATCTGATGCACCATCTAAAAGTATATTTCCATTATATGGCAATAAAGTTGGCGTATTGTAAAATGCTTCTAAAACAATATAGGAATGATTCTTTTTGGGTTTTAATGGGAAATCATATTTAATCCACCTTGTATTAGTTACTAAGGAAGATTCAGATAACAACTCTTTTTTCACACAATAATCACTTCCTCCCCAAATTCTCAACTTAATAGGAGTAGTATAATTGGCTTCCCTACCCGTCCTATGACTTTGACTAATATATGTTCCTGATTTACTGAGATATATGCTAAATTCATAGCAAGAACCTCCTTGGATTGGTGAGCTCAACTTTTGACCTACAGCTTCCCAAGTCTCATTGTCTCTCACCACCATTCCCAAATAAGTTTTTCCATGAAATGCTGGTCGATCCACCATCCAACCACTAGGCTGCACATCTGGCTCACTTTCACCTAAAGCTCCACAATCCGTCCACATAGCTGGAGTTTTAGATATTTTTGGTTCGTCCTCAAAACTTGGGTTTTGTAATTTGATAACAGTAACACCACTATTAGGAATAGAACTTGCTATAGATTTCTTTTGAGTTGAGCCGATATTTGATTTCTTTTGGTTTTTCTGAGCATACAAATTACTAATACCAAATGAAATCAATATAACTAAGATAAGTTTCAAACTATTTTTATAGGTAAATAACATGTACTTCTTATAAATTTACTTCTATAACGTAAAATTAACAAAAAACTGATTTATTTCTAAAAAAACTATTTTTTAATACTTATAATTTTTATCTCTACCCGTTGATTTTTCTTCCTTCCTTCAGGTGTCGAATTGGGAGCAATTGGGTTTCGCTTTCCATAGCCTCGGTATAATATCCTATTGGATGATATTCCTTTCTCTACCAAATAATTGGTAACCGATTTTGCTCTATTCAAAGATAATTTATCACAATATTCGTCGGGAGGTGTATTGTTGGTATGCCCACCAATTTCAATAATGATTTCTTTATTTGAATTTAAGAATTCATAAATCTCATTTAAAACTGGATAAGAGTCGTCTTTGAAGCTAGAGGAATCCGCTTTAAAATATAATTTATCAATTTTTATGGTCTGACCCTCTTTCAATATTGACTTATCTAACTCCTTCAATATCTTTGGTTCGTTAGTTTTTGTAGTATCCAAAGGTTTATTACAAATAAATGGAACAATGTCTGATGCTTTATCCACTAAAATATGTCCATTATATTTGAAAACAAATGGAGTTTTGTAATAAGCTTCTAACATTATATAAGTATGGTTCATTTTGGGATTGAATTCAAAATTAAAATTTAGCCATCTTGAATTGATAATTAATTCTGATTCCCATAATAACTCATCCTTACTACCAAGATTACTTCCTCCCCATACCCTTAGTTTTGCAGGAGTAGTATTATCTCCTTTATATGTGCCATCAGTATCTAAATTCCTTTTATACACCTCTGATTTACTTAAGTATATACTAAATCGGTAACAATATTTATTCGACATTACTTTCCTTAATTTTTGCCCCACCATTTCTGTTTCTCCAGTGTCTCTTACTACTAATCCAAGATAGGTTTTACCATCTTTTGCTGCTTTTGTAACTTCCCAAAACCCTGGTTGAGTATCAGGTGGAGATAAATCTAAATTTAAGTTTTGTATTCAACCAACCTGGAGGCGGCATAGATTGCATAGGAGTACCTTCGAAAGAAGGATTGTCCAATTTGATAGTATCAATTAGATTTTGAGCAGAAAGTGTTATAGAATTCAGTAAAAAAAGTAAAAAAAAGTATCTAAAATTCATATTCTTTTAATTCTTAAAAACTATAAAACTGATTTTATAGGATAAAAGTTTCTTAATTTTTGTTAGCAAAAATTTAAAGTTAGGATGTTGCTAAATTTACTATGTTTTAAGCACTAATTTATCAATGAAAACTTCATTGAGAACTTAATTTCCGCAAGGAATCAATAAAATTTTAGAAGCATCATCCAACAATAAATTTCCATTCGTATTTTTATCAAATTCATCTGGATAATATGCCTCTAATCTGATATAAGTATAATTTGAATGCGGTTTGAAATAAAAAGTATAATCTTTCCATTCCCAATTTAAGACCGCCTTAGATTTTATCAATAACTCCTTTCTATCACATTTACTATTTCCACCCCACATCTGGAATATAACTGGATTTGTAAAATTTGCTACACTACCGGTCTTTCTACTATGACTAACATATTTTTTGGAACTACATAATTGGATGCTGAATATATAGCAGCTATCTTTTCTAAAAGGTTTTTCTAACTTTTGACTTACTGCTTCCCATGTTCCAACATCTCTTGTTACCATGCCTAAATAAGTGTCCCCTTCAATTGCTGGTATATCCACTTGCCAACTTCCTGGCTGAGTATCAGGTGGAGAATCTTCCCTCCCACTACAATCTAGCCATCCAAAAGGTGTATTAGAAATATTTGGCAAATCTTCAAAAGATGGATTTATAAAAGTGATGCTATCAATAACGATTTGTGATTTTAAAATAAAATTGCAGATTAGAAGACTGAATATCAATAAGTATTTCATGAGTCTTTTTTTATCAAATATAAGGATTGAAAATTGAACAGGCAACAAATTATATCAATTTGGTTATAAAAAGATACATTCAAAATCTTCTATTTCATTGAAAATAAATTTGTTTGCTTTAATTGGAGTTAAAATTTTCTTAAATTTTCAACAAATTCCTACATTTTTCGTAATTATGCATTCTGATTGCCAACTAACCTAATCCTGTACAAAATATCAAATAATGTTTTATCGTTTTAAGATAAACATAATAATAATTTAGATTTTTCAAAAATTTCTAAATTATTGTTTTTATAATTTGTGAGAAACACTATATTTGTCGGTCTATTTTAAAAAATAATTAATATTCATTCTGCATGAAGTATTTATTAAAGTCTGCTTTGGTAGTTAGTATGTCAATTTTGACTTTGAACTCTTGTTCGAAAAAGGAAAAATCTACATCAACTGGATGGGCATATAACGACCAGAAATGGGGTGGTTTTGAGAAATTGAAGTACGAAGGACAATCAACTGGTCCAAATTTAGTACTTATCCAAGGGGGTACGTTTTCTATGGGTTTGACTGAGGAAGATGTTACTAAAGAATGGAATAACGTTGCACGTCGTGTAACTGTTTCTTCTTTCTATCTTGATGAAACTGAGGTAAGAAATATCGATTACCGTGAATATTTGTATTGGTTAGAGAGAGTTTATACTTCTTATCCAGAGGTTTACAAAAAAGCTTTACCAGATACTTTAGTATGGCGTGAAGAATTAGCTTATAATGAGCCTTACGTTGAAACATATTTCAGACACCCTGCTTACGATGATTATCCAGTAGTAGGTGTAAACTGGAATCAAGCAAATGACTTCTGTAAATGGAGAACGGATCGTGTGAACGAGATGATTCTAACTGAAAGAGGTGTATTGAACAAAAACCCTGAGCAAAAAGATAATGACAACTTCAATACTGAATCTTATTTGACTGGACAATATCAAGGGTCAGTTCGTAAGAATTTGAAAGACTTAAAAACTGGTGGTGAAAGACCTGTTAAGTTTGAAGATGGTATCTTATTACCTGCATACCGTTTACCAACAGAAGCTGAATGGGAATTCGCTGCTTTATCTTTAATTGGAAAACAAGCTAATAAAGATGAAAGAATCTCTGACAGACGTATCTATCCTTGGGATGGTAATACAGTTAGATACCAAAGAAGAAACAAATATCAAGGTCGTCACTTAGCGAACTTCAAGAAAGGACGTGGTGATTATATGGGGGTTGCTGGTAGATTAAATGACCATGCAAGTATTCCAACTAGAGTTCGTGAAAATTATCCAAATGATTACGGATTGTATAACATGGCTGGTAATGTAAGTGAGTGGACAATGGATGTTTTCCGTCCTATGACTTCATTAACTTTAAGAGATGTTGACCAACAAGATTTGAACCCAATGAGGGGTAACTATTTCCAAACTAAAGTTTTAGATGAGAATGGTGCTCCAGTTGAAAAAGATAGCTTAGGTAGATTAAGATACAGATATGTAACTGATGATGAAGCTGCTGTAAGAGACAATTATAAGAGAGGAATGGTTTATGACTATT
This sequence comes from Saprospiraceae bacterium, assembly GCA_016710625.1. GTDB lineage: Bacteria > Bacteroidota > Bacteroidia > Chitinophagales > Saprospiraceae > JADJVK01. Next base: position 50,000 of record JADJVK010000007.1, on the reverse strand, counting down.
TAGATGGTGATAAAGAATCTCGTTTGGATCTTAAAGGCGATTCAGTGATGTATAACTATAATAAGTTTACTTTGATTAGCGATAAAGCTAGAGTTATCAAAGGTGGTTCATGGGCAGATAGAGCTTGGTGGTTATCTCCAGGTTCTAGAAGATTCAAAGAAGAAGACAGAGCAGACAGAAGCCTAGGTTTCAGATGTGCAATGACTAGAACAGGTGGACCAGAAGGAAATGAGGATACGAAAGGAAACTCATTCAATGTGAAACAAAAGAAAGTAAAGAGAAGCTATAAAAAGTAGTTTTCAAGAAAATAATAAAAAAAAGGCTTTTGCAATTGCAGAAGCCTTTTTTTATTACATAATTTTTATAAGTTGAGTTAATAACCAATCTTTTGCAAATTTCTCCTTTTCACTTCTACTCATTATATCAGATTTCATTAGCTTTTTAGTAAATTTTACATAATTTTTATATGGAATTTTATGATATCCAATCACTTCTTTTCTCCGAAGATAGTTTTGGACTGACTCTAATTGGGCTTCCAGTACTCCCCATTCATCCTGTTCGTACAACATACGAATAATGTATGACCTCGAAACCAAATTCATTAAAACTGATTTATATTCTACTTGCGAAAACAACCTTAGTGCTTTTTTGTAGTCTTTCTTCTCATAGTTGATTAAAGCCATACTGAAGTTTACCAAATCATCTCTTTCATCTTTATCCAAATATTCCTGAAAATCATGAATAACTTTCTCAGCCCAATCAAATTGCTTTAATCTACCAGCAATGTTGATAGCATTTTGAAAAGTGGATCTAGAAATACGGTTATTGTCAACAAAAATTCTTTTCGAAAACCCAGATTGGTATAAATCAAATACCTCATGTAGGAACTTTGTATGCCCTTCGTTAAGCCTTCTAATACAATAATTTATGGCCATAAGATATATTTCTTTCTGTTCATCTAATGGAAAATATTGGGAAGTATTAGAAATTTTATCTTTCAATAAATAAAAGTGTTCCTCATTTTCCAAATCAATCAAAGTATTATAGATATAATAGTAAATGCCTATTGCAGGAATCTCCGTTAATTGGTTTACTCTTACATAAGATAAAATTTCTTCTAATAAATCCAATTTAAAATTGTGCTTAGAAACTGAAAACCAAGAAAGTATCAGACAGCTTTGTTTTAATTTTGAGGCAATGTAATAATAATCTAAAGCTGACAAAAGCTTTTTACTAGGAGCCACCTTTTGAGCTTGCTTTTCATAATAACTTAATCTTGTGCTTTGAATATTGTATTCATGAAACCAATAAGTATAATTTTTCAATTCTGAATTGGAAAGTTCTTCTTCCACTTCGTCAATATTTTTCAAAAAAGTACGATCTAGTTTACGATGCTTATAAATATCTGATATGGCTATTTTATTTCTAATTTCATCTTTATGATAATATTCAAAGAGCAAAAATGATTCGGCACTTTTCAATAAGAAATACATTACTTGTCGCATTTTAGCATCGTCGTATTTTTCATTATTAAATATCTTTTTATAAATCTTTTCCTTTTCAATATGCTCTTCTGACTTTAAAACGTTTTTATCAAAAATCGCATCGAACATCAAAATAATATCTGAACGCTGATTATGATACAACGATTGAAGCCATTTTTTAAAATCTTTTGCTTCATTTTTAGAAAAAGTAGCTAATAATGAAATTAAATTACTTTTATTCATAAATAAAAAATTATTTTTGCTCAACAAATGTAATATTTTTATCGAATATAAAACCTATTTAAATGTTTGTATTTTAATATTTTACAAATATTTTAAATGATAAAATAGAAATTTATACTATGAAATCTATTCAACAAATGCCTTTTTTTGTCTTTGTTTCTAGGAAAATGTTATTGCACCTTTGTATTGTCAAAAGAGTTTATTTAAAAAATAACGAAAAGATTATGATCCGTCAGTACATACAATTTTTCTTAACTATCGCAATTCTACTTCAATTCTCTGTTGTAGGAGTTGCTCAAAGTTGGCAAAAGTCGTATGGCAACTCTACGAACAATCAAGAAGGGAAAGCAATCGTTGCTACTAAAGACGGTGGTTATATCATTGCTTTCACGGATGATGAAGTGTCAGGAGGAATCAAAAGAAACCTCAGAGTAATGAAAATTGATGGGGATGGAAATAAGCAATGGGATAAATTAATTAGCAATAGTTATATTTTCGAACCTTCCAAAATGGAAGCTACTCCTGACGGAAATTACGTCATCGTAGGAAAACAAAAATTACTAAATGCTGATTATGACCCTTTTATAACAAAAATAAATCATTTAGGAGAAGTAATCTGGGGACCGACTAAATTCGGTACAACTGGAGAGGAGGATAATGCAACAGCATTGAAAGTAACTTCAAATAATGAATATATAGTAGCAGGTAATCACACAATTTCAAATACTAATTCTGATGTTTTTTGGGTAAAATACGATGCCAACGGGCAAGTACTTACCACACCAAAAACCTACCAAACTGATCTAAAAGAGTATGTAAACTGTATTACACAATCCCCTGACGGCGGGATAGTTATGGTTGGAAAAGCTAGCCATGTATCAAGTCCGGATGGAGCTTTCATTCTGAAAACCAATGCAGCACTAGATGTAGAAGCTGCCTATTCCAAAGACCTTACAACTATAAGTAATTTTGGCAAAGAAATTTATTCAGTAGTCTTCTTGGGAGGGGAAAACTACTTCTTTTTAACACAATCCGAGTCTCAAAACCTTATAAGTATTATTAATGCCAGAATTACCAGTACCGGAGTAATTTCACAATCATCCAAAACCTTTTCATCACTTGTAGTAGATGTAGTTATCACGAATCAAATAGCAATTACCCCCGATGGCAATGCTATCATTTCTGCAAGCATCCTAGAAACTGGTAACCCTGCCTATACCGATTTTGTAATCCTAAAAACAAATCCATTCACTTGTGATAGTCTTTGGACAAAAAGAATTAATGTTTCCACATTAGATATTCCATTTGGAATTATCCCTACAAATGTCGGTGGAGCAGTAATGGCTGGATCCATAGATGTGGGAGGAGGAAGTGCATTTCCAAATGTTTTCGTTACTAAAATTGACGGAAACGGAAATATTAACAATAATATTATCAATGGTCTTGTTTTTGAAGACCTAAATGGGAATTGCACAAAAGACTTGAATGAGAGATATCTAAAGGGATGGATTATTAAATCTGTTGGACCAAAAACTTATTTTGCTACTACGGATACTGCCGGATACTATCAAATAAATCAAGATACCGGTACGTATTTTATCACAGCGATTCCACCTTCCAAGTATTGGACAGTATGCCAAAGTAGTTTTAATGTCACTTTAAAAAACAACCAAATATTTTACGTTCCATCTTTTGCTGCAAGAAGTAAAACTGATTGCTCAGATTTGGAAATCGATATTTCAACCCCAACAATAAAACATTGTGCTAATACAGAATATACTATCGCATACACCAATCCTGGTACTGTAATGGCAAAGGATGCCTATGCAATAATAGATTTTGATAAAAAACTAAATATTTTAGGTAGTAGTACACAATGGAGTGCTCAAAATGGGAATGTATTAAGATTTAACTTGGGTGATATAGCCCCTGGAAATTTTGGTACATTCAAAGTTATCACAAAATCTTCTTGTGATACTAAAGCAATTGGTCAAACATATCAAGTAAATGCACACATTTATCCTGATAGCAATTGTTTAACGCCAGCAGCTTCTTGGAATAAATCAAGTATTCAAATTACAGGAAAATGCGATGGAGATTCAGTTAGATTTAATTTTATCAATAAAGGAGTAGCTCCATCAACACCCAATGAATTAAAATATGAAATAGTAGAAGATGAATTAATTTTCTTACAAAGACCAATAATTCAATCTCTTTTACCTCAAGAATCCATAGAATTAGCATTTGCTGCCACTGGTGGTACTTTTAGAGCAATATCTAATCAAAGTACAAATCACCCAGGAAAGAGCAGGCCAACCATCTCTATTGAAGGATGTGAAGCAACAAATGCGACCAAACAATCTAAAGGATATGTAACCCAATATGCAGAAGACGACGAAGAATTATTTAAAGTTATAGATAATAGCGAAAGTAGTATTGCACCAATTGCTCTTGAAAAGAGAGGCTATCCTAAAGGCTATGGATCTGAAAACTATATTGAAAATAATACAGAATTAAAATATGTATTGAGTTTCACCAATGAAAGTTCAGACACCATTTCACGAATTGTCATAATTGACTCATTACCAGCAAATTTAGCAGCTGAGACCTTCAGATTTGGGGCTGCTTCGTTCCCTTACAAATGGGAATTGTATAATAAAGGAATCGTAAAATTTATAATGGATTCAATAAAGCTTTTACCAAACGAAAGAAGTTTTATTAAATTCTCAATATACCCTAAAGCAGAGTTACAATTAGGGACTAGAATCTGTAACAATGCAAATGTGATTTTTGACGACTTAACAGTTGCTCAAACAAATACAGTTTGCCACACCATTGGATTAAACTTTATTAAAATAATAACCTCAAATTCAGAACTTCCAAATGTACATGTGGACGTAAAAGTCTTCCCAAATCCGATTAAAGATTTCGCAATCATAGAGATACAAGGAATGGATCTTAAAGAAGGTAGGTTCTCATTGTATGATCTCGAAGGAAAGTTAAAATATTCGCAAAACATATTGTCGAATAGCTTCCAAGTGTCAAGTGCCGATTTACCAAGTGGTTTATATGTGTTCAAAATTGAATCCAAAAATCAATTGGTAAATAGTGGAAAGGTTATTATTCGATAATATGCTCTTATTAAGAGATTACTGGGGTGATATAAAAAGTTTATCACCTCAGATTTCTTAAAATCAAAAACAAAAATCAAATTCGATTATACTTACTCGAAAAACATTTCACACAATCCCGATTTTTTTCCAAAAACTGTTTTAAAAGCTTATCCCAAAAGCTGATGTTTTTTATCCCTATGAATATATCCAAAATAGAAGAATTGTCTAAATTAAAAGTGCACAGTCTCAAAAGCCGTTTCTAAAACTGATTATTTATAATAAAACCTCTTAGTATTTGCAATAAAGGTTGTGAATGCTAAGAGGTTTTTATATTTTAGCCCAAATTTAATATTATGGATTATTTTGATAAAATTGTTGAAGCCAAAAATTATATTAAAAGCATTACTTCTTTTGAACCAGAAATTGGGTTAATTTTTGGAACAGGATTAAATGGAATGCTCGAAGATATCGAAGTGGTTGCTGAGATTCCTTATCAAAATATCCCTCATTTCCCTACTTCTACAGTACAAAGCCATCAAAGCAAGTTGATTCTTGGCACCCTAAACAATAAGAAAGTTATGGCATTGGGGGGCAGATTTCACTATTATGAAGGTTACGATATGAAACAAGTTACCTTCCCAGTAAGAGTGATGAAAGCTCTCAATATTCAATATCTTTTTATGAGCAATGTGGCTGGCAGTGTGAATCAACATTTGGTTCCTGGAGATATTGTTTTTCTGAACGATCATATTAATCTGTTAGGCGACAATCCTTTAAGAGGTGTAAATGATGAAAGATTAGGCGTTAGATTTCCAGATATGATGGATGTTTATGATCCGATACTTGTTGCAAAAAGCTTAGAAATAGCTAAAAAATATCAAATTAGAGCCCATACTGGTGTCTATGCAGCTTTAATGGGTCCAAATCTTGAGACTAAAGCTGAATACATCATGATGAATAGAATGGGTGCAGATTTGGTAGGTATGTCCACAGTTCCTGAAGCTATTGTTTCGAAACATGCTGGAATGACTTTACTGGCAGCTTCAGTTGTATCTAACCAATGTTATCCACCAGAATTAATTAGAGAAACCTCTGTGGAAGACGTGATAGCAGTGGGCAGAGAAACAGAACCAAAGTTAAGAAGAATTTTCACCGAAATCATTTCATCACTTTAAATCTATATTATGTTTTATGCATTTAATGGTTTCATCCCTGTAGTTCATCCGAGTTCTTTTGTACATCCTCAAGCTGTGGTAACTGGTAATGTTATTATCGGAAAAGATGTTTATATCGGTCCAGGAGCAGCGATTAGGGGTGATTGGGGCGGAATTGTTATTGAAGATGGTTGTAATGTACAAGAAAATTGCACAATCCACATGTTTCCTGGAGTTACCGTTTATCTGAGAGCAGGTGCTCACATAGGGCATGGTGCCATTATACATGGTGCTTCCATAGGAAAAAACTGTATGATAGGGATGAATTCTGTAATAATGGATGAAGTAGAGATGGGTGATGAATGTATTGTAGGTGCATTGACATTCATAAAAGCTAATGAAAAAATTCCTGCAAGAAGCTTAGTGGTAGGCAATCCTGGAAAAATAATCAAAACCGTTACAGATGAAATGATTAACTGGAAGACAATGGGAACAAGGCTCTACCAACACTTACCTGAAGAATGTTTTCAGTATCTAACACCATGTGAACCTTTAAATGAAATACCCGAAAATAGGCCTAGTCAGGAAAAATTGTATCAAACTTGGAATAAAATTAAACAATAATAAAAAAGCCATCCCTTAAGAAAAGAGATGGCTTTTTTAAAACCTTTAAATAAAATTATCTACTCAGTTACTGGAGTTGCTTCTTCTTTTACAGGAGCAAAATCAAATAACAAAGAGAATCTTAAGGTATTATCCAATGGATTTCTTTGGTTTGTAGTAGGAACTAAATATGAAAAATTCATTCCAAAAATATTATATTTTAGTCCTAAACCAACAGTAAAGTATTTTCTAGCACCTTTTGTATTATCTTCATAATAGTAACCTGCTCTTACTGCAAATTGCTTATCATACCAATATTCAGCACCAGCAGAATAAGTTAATTCTCTCAATTCTTCACTACCAGATGCATCGCCAAATGAGCTCAAAGCAGCAGAGATTGGTGATTTTTCTTTATAGTCAGGAATTGAATTTCCATTTTTATCATATTCTGGATTAGGAATAGTATTATTATTCGAATCAGTAAGCTTAGCAGGAACTGGTGTAGGTACCAATAGTTTATTGATATCTAAAGCAAAAGTTAATGAATTATATTCATCAATATGGAAATTCCATGCTGCACCGATACCAATATTCTGTGGCAAATAATCTTTATTGATAGATTGAGTATAAGTTATTTTTGAACCTATATTCGAAATTGCTAATCCTAAAGCTAAATCTGATTTGATTCCAGAAAAATTAGTTTGAGTAATATAAGTAGCTCCAAAATCTACAGCAAAAGCATTAGCTGCTTTTATAGTTACTGAACCGATTTGTTGGCCAGCAGCTAAGTTTGAGTAAATATATTTACCACTTAAAGACAATCCAAAATTGCTTGATAATTTTCTAGCATAAGTTGCAGAAATCTCAAATTCATTCGGACGACCTGTTCCTAATGGTACTCCAGCCTCATCCGTGAAATTGATACTTCCTAAATTAAAATATTTCAAACCAATACCAACAGCTTGACGATCTCCAATTTTTCTGTACCCAGCTAAATTTGCAAGATAAACATCCGTTAAACCTAAAGCTCTAAGCCAAGGAGTATAAGTCATTGCAACTCCCATTTCGCTTTCAGAAAAAGGTAATTTAGATGGATTGAAATGGATGGCATTTGGATCAGCAGATAAAGCAATCCCTGCATCTCCCATAGCACCAGATCTTGCATCTGGAGTTATTCTCAAAAAAGGAACAGCAGAAACAATTGTATTAATACATGGTTTTCCATCAGGTCCTATATTTTGTCCGTTCACTACAACACATTGAGCATTTGCATTATCAATGGATATTATTGAAACAAATGCAGAAAAAACATAAAGAAAAATCTTTCTCATAAATAAATTGTTATTTTTGATTTTAACCAAAAAGTTTGCAAATATAATGGAATTATAAATTGCTTGCTTAAAGTTTTAAAACTAATTATCTTAGAATTACTAATTTTTCATAATCGCTATCTGAAAAATTGCTATTTGCATTACCAGATGGCTTTATTGCAACTTTATAAATATAAACTCCTCTTGCCAACTGATCCCCATAATCATCCTTTCCATCCCATTCTATCCCTTTAACGATATTTCCATCTGAGGATTGTTGTGTTATTATAGTTTTAACTAAAGATCCTGATACAGAAAAAATTTGTATTTGAATATCTAATAGTTGACCTGGGTATTTATGTTTAAATTGAAATCCAGTTTTGGTTGTAAACGGATTTGGATAATTTAAAACTTGCTCTAATGCTGAAACGGCACTCAATGAAACAATAAATTCTGTATTTCCTTCACCTGAGTTATTAAATGTATCCCAAGCCTTCACAGTAATTGTATGTTTCCCCTTCACTCAAATTCTTTAAAGGGTATTTTAAATCTCCTTTCGTATAATCATCCTTCGAACTTTCATAATACTGATTCAAAATGTAGGAATTTTGTGTATTATTATCCAAAATTGCTACTAAATCATGCCCAACACTTGCATTACTTAAGTTGATTCCGTTATCGTCAGATAGCTTAACGTATAATAATGGATTTTGGTCTGTCAAACCACCAAAAATAAATTTATCATCATTCATAAATACATTTACCACTGGTCCTTTATTGTCAATTGGAATGCTATTATCCGTTCCTCCGACATTTACCAAATGGAATCCAGCAGCATCGATTATTTTATTATCCGACGCATAATAACTTATTTTACCTAATCCATATTTATAGTCAATGTCTTTTGGAACAATAATAGTAATTTTAAAAGCACCATTAGTCACACTGGCATTTCCTTTGAAAAGTATCGTTTTTTGAATAGTGTATGGATAAGGCGAATTATGTTCTCCTTGACCCAAAGTCTTGGTAGTTACTATTTTATCGTATAATGTTACAACAATTGAGCCATTAAATGAACTCAATATCGAACCATCATCGTTCGCTATAAATCCTTCAACTGCAACTTTTTGGAAAGCCTTTAAAGTATCTGGATTAGAAATATCAATTTGTTTTCCTCTGATTTTAGTAGTTACCACATTATATCTAGGCAATGCCAATCGAGTTGCTGGGTCGCCTAATAAAGTGAATTTTCTTGCATTTGAATCTATTGTGTCTGTTGAATTCATATTTTTACCCACTCTCAGAATTTCACCCAATCTCATTGGTTGGTTCTGTTGTCTTCCGTAAATGGTATCGAAAACGGCTAATGTTAACCTTTCATTCGAATGAGCATACACAGGGCGAACTGTGGAGAACAAAGCTATTGCACCACCATTTGATTTCAATAATATTTCCTCCCCTGCCGAAACTCTTGTTGGATCATCATAGCCAGAAAAAGAACAAGTAGCTGTGACAAACAAGGGCAACTTATTGCTATTTGTCCATGATAAAACATCATTCAAGGTAAGTACTCTTTCTTGTGCCCAAGCTGTCGGTCCACCATGCCCTAAATAATTGACTGTCATAACTCCATTATCAATATTTCTATTGATTTGCTCAGTAGCATAGGGATATCTTGCACCACCACTAGAAACTAATCTTTGGGTTGCATCAAAGAAAACTTTATCTTGATTAAAAATCTTATTCTTTACACTTACTTTATTCGCAATTCCATCAATTTGGCTAGTATGCAAATTCCCATCTTCATCGTCTCCAACAAACATTATTCTATTCCTCCAATCCCCTAAACAAGCTGGGCTCGATTCATAACGGATGATTTTATCCACCACATCTTGAGCTTCATCAGCAGTAGTTACGGTCAATCGACCAACTGCAATATCTAAAGCTCCTTTTAGCGATCCATTAGAGCTTTCATATCCTTCATCATTCGTTAATAAAGCATAATAATCATCTGTCGGGTAAGATTCTATAGGAGCTAAAGACTCATCAGTTTCATATACTGGTATAAAACTGGTATTGCTAGAGCCATTCATCAATCCTTTATAATCAAAAGAGCCATCACCAAAAAGGAGTAAATATTTGAATTTATTTTTATTTCTATCGAATAGCATTTTTGCAAAATCTCTGATAGCAGTTGGGTCAGTTGCCCCAGATGAAAATTCATTATAAATTTGATCTACTAAAATGGTAGCAACACTTAGTCCGTTTGTTTTTCTAAAATCTGCTAATTGCTTAGCTTGTTTCTCAAAACTTTTATAATAGATAATTGCCATATCCACATTGTCCGTTCCATGAATATTTTGTGGATCGATTTTTCCTATAGCTGTTGCAGATTGGAAATTATCATTAATGGAAAAAGCTGCATATTGTTTTAAGCTATTTGATTGGGAACCAAACGACAAATCAGTGCCAACCAAATTATATTTTTGAGCCAATGGCTTGTAAGGGTCTGTAATATCCCATACTATTAAATTACTATTTGCATTTGCAATTTTATATGATGTGGTAGCAAAATCCAAATATCTTAAATCTCTGAAATATAAGGATTTATTTTGTTGATAAGCTAACTCAGCTCTACCATTAACTTCAATGAAATCCACCCAACCTTCACTTGTTACACCATTATTCGGATATTTTATTGTAACACTAATATTATCATCATTTAATAAAAGTTTATTATTAATAAATCCCTTTCTAGCATACCCATTTTCAATATCCCCTAAAGTAACATTATATATAGTATTTGTTCTCAGTGGATTACCATTAACTAATAATTCAAAATAGGAATTACTGGAGCTGCGGGCTGCAAAAGCAGCACTTACAAAAACGGTATCTTGCTTTACTAATTTATTGAATTGAAAAAGATTGGTGAAAGTCTTTTCTCTAGTTGAGAAAAAATAATCTCCATACCATTGCTTTCCACCTCCTTGAGCAGAAGGCTTGCTTCGAGCTAATAAATTGGTTTCGTCTTTTTCATATCTATCATAAATATTATATGTATTCGTCACATAATCTGTATTTTCAATGTTATTATTCTCAACAATCCGATTACCTTTTTCTCCAGAAATTTTGATATAATAATAAGATTTGTCGTCATAAATATTTTTCAACATTGAAAATCCATTTGCAGATGGAACCCATTTGTCGCTTCCTAAAGCATTGAAAATTATAAAATCACCTGCATCAAATTTTCCATCTTCTTCGCCTTTAACTAAAATACTATTTTCAGTTAAATCATCAATTCTCGCTATATTATTTGATTGTGGAAGGGCAAATCCACCATTTCCATATAAATGAATATTTCTTGGATCTATTTTGTCAATATCTATTTTTAAATCATTTTTTAAAAAATTATAATCCAATTTGCACAACCCATTTTTATTCACATAAAATTTATACACAGACCCAGATTCTAAAACAGAATTGAAAGTATTCTGAGGTCCTCTATTTTCAATATTTGTAGTTTCATTTTCAAAAATTATTGACAAATCATAAGCAACTAATCTTTCATATTGGTTATTGCTTATTTTACGAATAGGGCAAAAGAAAACTGAACCAATATTGTTAGTTCCAGAATTATTTGTTTTTGTGGTCAATTTTATTTGGTCACTACAATTTTCTAAAATAGAAATTGGATTCTCCAACAATTCATATTTTTCATTCATTAACCTCGCCGAAAAAGTAGTGTTGGAGGGCAAATTAAAGTTTTCAATTACATGTGGAATTTGAGGTGACTGGTTTAGATAAACAGCATTTGTAAATTTATAAGCCTTTAGAATAGTCCCATTTGGAGACTCGAAATCTACAGTGTTTTTCTCCCAACTTAAATCTTTATGAATTAAAATACTTTTCTGTGCAAAAAGAGAGCTTGATGCAAATAGAAAAAACAAAAAATTAAAACCTAAAAACTTCATTTGTATATATTTTAAAAAACAAAACTATGAAATATTAATCAAACGACTCAATATTTCTTTTCATGATAGTTTGATAATTTATTATCAAATTTAATGCAAACTAAAGTTAGATGTATTTTCTATATTTAATATTTTGTTATGAAAACGTTAAAAATTATTTTCTTATTGTGGACCAAAATTTATTTTAACATTGATTATTAAATGATTTTTTTAAGATAATATTTTTATTGTTATAAATTTTAACATTTAAAAATTGTTTCTTAATAGCAATTTTTAACAACAACCTATATATTTGTGGAAAATGCAAATATGAAAATTTTTCAGTACACCCTATTTTTACTAATTCTTTCTATTTCTAGCACCTTTGCTCAGGCTCCTGATCAATTATATTCTCAATTTTATGCTGCACCCTTACAATTGAATCCAGGTTTTACTGGTACAACATACGGACCCAGCATCCATTTGAATTTCAGAAAACAATGGCCAGCATTTGAAAGAGGTTACACTAGTTATGGTGCATCTTTTAGTCAATTTGCAGAACAATTAAATAGTGGATTTGGGTTACAAATATTTTCAGATGACGCTGCTGGAATTCTAAAGACTTTGAATATTAGTGGGTTATATTCTTATAATGTAAAAGTAAATGATGAATTAAATTTGAAATTAGGTGCTGAAGTGGGATTGATACAAAAACAATTGGCATGGGAAAAATTGGTTTTTTATGACCAACTTGATCCTTTGTTGGGTCCAATAAAAGCTACTTCTGAAATTGCACCAGAAAGTCTTACAAAAAGATATTTAGATATTTCATCTGGAATTTTAGTTTATGGTACCTCTTATTATGCAGGGCTGTCTATCAAGCATTTGAATACCCCAGATGAGTCATTTCAAGGAATAAAAACGAATTTGAACAATGGACTACCTGCTAGATTTAATCTTCATGGTGGTACAGAAATTATATTGGAAGAAGAAACCGCAAAAAAACCTGGAAAATACATTTCTCCAAACTTTATGTTAGCATGGCAAGGTCCGTACAAACAGTTGAATGTGGGTACTTATTTTGGTATGGGAACTTTATTTGCAGGTGGTTGGTTCCGACATACATTCGGCAATCCAGATGCAGTTATTTTATTGGTTGGGATGAAAAAAGGGATTATCAAATTTGGTTATAGTTATGACATTACAGTTTCGAAACTATCAAGTTCTTTCACTGGAGGAAGCCATGAAATATCCTTACAATTCAATTTTGATGCTAACAGAAAAAGAGATACGGATTATAGAGATTGTTTTAAAATGTTTAGATAGGGATTAATATAAGTCTTCCAATGATTTGATTCTGTTTTTCAAATCCCATTTGAATCCAGTTACTTTAAAATCATTGGGGTTGATTTTTTTCATCGGTGATATTTTTCCCGTAACCTTTCCGTACATTTTTATTTTTTTGACGCTATCTTTTTCGAAAATCAATTGCATATCATCCGAGTTGGATTTGTTGGGTCCAACATAGGCTTTTGCTTCATCTTGGATAAAATAGATTGATTCAGAACTTTTCTTGACGTCCATATATTCTATCTTCCCATCTTTGAAAAATGTATGAATCGTCGCTCCTTTTATTTGATCAAAAGTCTGTTCGTTTTTAGTGGAGACAATAAGCCCAGCCAAATATAAATCCAATTGATACAATTGGTTGTTTTTCATTCTAATATTGATTGTATCGGCACTCATTTGTGTCGTAGTATCCGTCCAAAGTATCGGATTTTTAAACAACTGAAACAATGAGTCTTTTGAGTCATACACTAAAGAATCACATCTTCCTTGAAAATCCTTTTTGAAAATCCGAACATCCTTATAGGCATACAATTGGCGAATGGTGTCTTTTGGCAAAGTATCATTGAGTATGATTTCGCTCTTTTTTAAAGCGGAACTATCATTTTTATTCAATTGCAAACTGTCTTTCAAACTAATATTTGCAACAGAAATTGAGTCTTTTACTTCTATTTTGGTGCTATCCATTTTTGATAGCGAAGTGTCTATTTTGGGTTTTAAAATCTTTTTTGACAATAATGTGTCTGCACTTAAAAACAAAGTATCGTTTTCAATGGCTGATTTAAAAATGGGTCTTTTTTTCCCAAAAGCTTTAAAAAATTCAGTTGCTTTTTGGTATTCGAGTACATCAGAAACAATTGCTACATGCTGAGAAGTATCTTTATAAATCACATTTCCTGAGGCAATACTCGTATCTCCAAAGCTATCCATTTGATCCGCATCTAAAAATAGTGCACCTTCATTATATTGTGATCTACCCCTCGATGCAAAAACTTGTTTTTTGTTATCATATCGAATACTATCGCCTTTGATTTTTTGTTTTTCACTTTCATAATAGGCATTGCCTTCCAAAAAAGCCAAATCGTTGATACCATCGAAACGGATGACATCTGCAGTTGCTTTCTTACCCGTTTCTTCAAAAATAGCTTTTCCAATCAAACTCGTCATTTTGGTATTCCCATCATATCGAATGGTGTCAGCAGTTGCTTTTTGTTTGTCTTTTTGATATTGGGCATTATCATAAAATAGTGCTAAATTCTCATCTGTTTTATAATATCCGCCTTCACAATAAATTTTACTACTATCTTGACTAATTCTAGTGGGTGCCTCAAAAAAAGCAATTTGGTTTTTGGTATCAAACTTCAAAGTGTCTGTTTTAAGGCTAAAAGCACTATCTACGACAATCACATCCTGAAAGAACCGAGCAATATTTGCATTCACTTCAAATATTCCATTCTTACTTCTCAATTGTGTTTTTCCATTGTCGAGCATTGCACTATTACTGTATTTCGCAATTTTAGTACCTAGATTATATGTCATCTGGTTTTTGGCAAAAAGCTGTTGTCTTCCATTCACCAAAACGGGTTCATCCCCATTCATATCAGCAATTCTAGTGGTGCCATCATAAAGTAATTTGTCACCAAAAATATGTAAAGAATCACCTTGTTTGATCACAACTCTACCAATTGCGACCAATTTGTTTTCACCATATAAATAGGCAGTATCGCAAAACATAAAAGCATCCCCTTGGTGCATGAGTACATCACCAGAAAGCTTTTTTACTTCCTCATTTTTATCTTGGATTAACTCAGCTGACAAAAATCTATCGATAATTATCCTATTAACTGCTGCGGTATCTTTAGTTTGATTTTGAGCAACTAAATAGTAATTTTCGAAAGAAAAAATAGAAATTAATATGAATAATCTAAAAAAGCGAATCACTGTTTGGCTTTTCTGTTTGTAAAATGTTTAAGCATAATGACTTCTCTTTCAGTCAAATATCTAAATCTACCTCTTGGCAAATCTTTTTTTGTCAGTCCCCCATAATAGGTCCTATCCAATTTTGTAACCTCATAGCCTAAACTTTCAAAAATTCTACGTACCACCCTGTTTTTTCCAATATGAATTTCAATGACTACATCTTTTTTACTATCGGGTTCTAAGTAACTAATGCTATCCACCAATGCTACTCCGTCCTCTAATTCTACACCTTTTTCAATTTTTTCTAAGTGCCTTGCAATTAATGGTTTATCTAATGTTGCAATATAAATTTTCTTCACCATATGGCTAGGATGGGACAATTTTTGAGCTAAATCACCATCATTGGTCAAAAGCAACAATCCACAAGTATCTCTATCCAATCTACCCACAGGATAAATTCTTTCCTCAAAATCGCCTAAAACGTGCATAACCGTTTTCCTATCTTTTTCGTCATTAACTGTAGTAATCACCCCTCTTGGTTTATTCATTAATACATAAACCATTTTTTCGATTGGTTTGACAATCTTGCCATTATAAGTTACCAAGTCTCCTTTGACGATTTTGTGGCCAATCTCTTTAACAATAACATTATTAACAGAAACATAGCCTTTTTCAATCATTTCAGCAGCTTTCCTTCTTGAACAAACCCCACAGTGGGCAATATATTTGTTCAATCTCATATCTTCCATCAAATCTTCTTTCTCAATCTCCACTTTCTCTACTGGAGCATCTTTTGGTTTTGGTTTTCTTTTTATCAGCTGTGGTTTCTCAGCCATAAATTTACCTTTTTGCACAGATGCTGTAGGCTTCTTTTTCTTCATATCTGTGAAAAAATTTTTCTTTCGTTGCATACGATTTTTATTTAATGCATTATATTAGATGCAAATTTTCGGCAAAGATACAACTCAAAATGTGGCAACCACAATAAAAAAAAAATTATTGCGTAATTAAAGTAGTTAATCCACATCAAAGGCATCATCTTTGCTATATTTGTGTAAACCAACAAAATTATTGGAATTTTGTCACCCAATTTTCCAATGAATATTATGGATATATATAAACGAAAGTCCCGCTGGAAATTATATTTAGGAATGATCGGATTGCTGATTATTTCCCTATCTTTTTGGTACACCAACAATTTAGTTAGAAAATTAGCTAAAGAAGAAGAGAACAAAGTAAGGATATGGTCTAGTGCTCTTACTTTTATGCAAAAAAATACTTCTGAAGATTTGGATTTAGACCTTATCAGTTTGATTCAAAATACGAATAAGACGATTCCATTAATGTTAGTAAATGACAGAGGAACTATTGATGATATTCGTAATTTCAATATAGGAGAACCATCAGATACTGCTAGTATTCAAGTACTTCAAACTTATATCAAAAAAAACAAGGTAATGCTTGAAGAGATTCTGAATGATTTGAAAGCAAGCGGAAATCCTCCTATTGTAATTGAAAGTGCAGATAATTCGGGTGACAAGCAATACATTTATTACAAACATTCCACTTTATTAAATAGTCTAAAATATTATCCATATATACAATTTCTATTAATCTCTGCCTTTATTTTATTAGCATATATAGGATTCTCTAGTTCGAGAAAAGCTGAGCAAAATAGAGTTTGGGTCGGCATGGCAAAAGAGACTGCCCATCAGTTAGGGACGCCAATCTCTGCAATTATAGCATGGATAGAACATTTAAAACAATTTAGTCCAGATGAGGTAACTACTGAAATATTATATGAGCTCAGGAATGATGTATCAAAGCTGGAACTGGTTGCTGATAGATTTTCGAAAATCGGTGCAGAGCCCGAGTTTACAAAATCTAACTTGTATGAATTACTGGAAAGAAGTAGGCAGTATATGCAGCGAAGAGCTCCTAGAAAAGTCAATTTTGAGTTTCCAAACCCTCAATTAACGCCTATTTATGCCAATGTGAATGAGCATTTATTAGAATGGGTTTTCGAAAATTTATTGAGAAATTCCTTGGATGCAATGGGTGGTGAAGGAGTAATCAGTGGCAATATCTATATTGAAAACAATTTTGCCTGTATTGATTTATCCGACACTGGAAAAGGAATTCCTCCGTCAAAGTTTAAAACTGTTTTCGAACCAGGCTATTCTACAAAATTAAGAGGGTGGGGATTAGGACTTTCCTTAGCCCATAGAATTATCAATTTTTACCATAAAGGAAAAATATTTGTGAAAAAATCAAGTCCTGAAGGGACAGTTTTTACGATTAAATTACCTTTGGTAAACGGATAGTTTATTTACTCCAACTATACCTTTGCTCTTTTATAAATCGGAACTGTCGAGCAAGGTTCTCCATAAAAAATACTTTGTGCAATGGGGCGAAGTTTGTTCGTTATGTCTAAATAGGCAGAAGGTGGAACTGGTTTTTCACTACATCCTTTTATCACAATCCTTTTTAATTCATATTCTGTACAGTCCAATTCATTGATTATCTGGCTGTAATAATATTGAATATAATTCTCCTTTGTTCCAAAATAGATGGTTTCTGCAAATGGTTGTGCATAACTTGTAACTAACATATAAGCCCATACTGGAATTATTGCATCTGATGAACAATAAACACAAACCACCTTATCTTGGTATATTGACCAGTCAATAGAAGCAAGAGCTTCCCGGAAGTCTTTTTCTTTCAGAATTAATTCCATAAACAAGTACTGCTTCAAATCGAAGTTTTCGATCTCTTGTTTTGGAAAGTAAGATTCTAAATTAATCGTTACCAAACCACTGGCTGCCACTTTATTCACTAATGAATTTTCCATATTCAATATTAAACTTCAAATTTAAGCTATTTGTTTAAATTAATTCTCGGATTTAGTTTAGCCATTAACAAATCAGCAGCCAACATGCCTATCATAGTTAAAATTGCAGTTATAAACACAATGCAGCTCACCACTGGCCAATCTTGATTTAATATTGATTTAACGGATAAATCTCCCATTCCGGGTATTCCGAAAATATTTTCCACAATGATAGAGCCCGTTATCATAGCAGGAAATAGAGCCGAAAAATGGGTTATTATTGGAAAAAGTGCATTCCTAAAAGCATGTTTCCAAATCACTTTCTTCTTTGGCAGCCCTTTAGCTATCGCTAATTTGATATAATCCTGTTGATAAACTTCCAACATCGCTCCTTTCATCTGCATTGTAATATAGGCAATATCATGATAGACAAGACACAGTAATGGCAAAATAAGGTGCCATAATGTATCCCCAAATGCAGCCCAACCTTTTGTGAATGGATCTCCAACTCCTGATGCAGGGAAAAAATTCAAATGATATGAATCTGTTGCAAAAATATGAATGAGCATAGTTGCCACCCAAAACAATGGCATAGCATAAAGTCCAAAAGTAAATGAGCTGATTATTTTTTCTTTCCAGCTACTTTCGTGTATTGAAAGATAAACCCCTAATGGTATTGCTAAGCCAAAAATTAGGAGGATTGCTAAAAAATTTAATAACAAAGTCCATTTTAAATAATCCAAAATTTTAGAATTTACTGCCCTATTGTCTGTATAAGAATTGCCAAAATCAAATTTTAACATTTTAGACAAACCAAATTGAAATTGATTATCCATTCCATTCCAAATCACTTTTGGTTTCCAACTTTTTTCTTGTGCTGTATGAATTACTTTTTCATATGCAGCTCTCAAATTTCGAGTATTTTCTAACAATTGAGCTTGATCAGACACTTGCTCAGCAATATTTGTAATGATTTGGTTTTGTTGAGTTGCATCAGTAGCAACGTATAATTTTTGCAGATTTGACCAATAAGCCGATTTATATTTAATTTTAATGGAATCGTTGAGTTCAAAATAGCGATTTTCTGCAATATTAATTTGTTGGTAATATTGCTCAATATTTCCCCAATTTCCATAATGATTCAGCAGTGAAGTCAACATAACTCGATGATCTTTTCGAACAATTTTATACAAAGTATCAGGAAAGTAGCTAGGCACGATAGAAAAATAAAAAACAGGCAAATCCACTCCCAACAATCTAGCCGTATTTTTATATTGAAAATCAGCAGATAATTTATCTTGCAATGTTCCTTTTGTGGCGTAGATTTCTTCTTGGTGACGATAAACAGCTACTGGGTCGCCTGGGGCTTGTTGTTTCAGAAAAAATAATATTGAATAAACCACCAACAACGTAGGCAGCATCAATAAAACCTTTTTTAAAACATATTCACCCATAATTGATTTGAAATTTACAGAAAATCAACTTTGATTATTCTAACGAATCTACTGCAAACAAGATACATGTAATTTTTAATTTGAGATATTTTTTTACCTTTGCAACATGTCATATACGATTCATACCGAAGCATTTGAAGGACCTTTTGATTTGCTCTTATTCTTTATCGAAAGAGACGAGCTAGATATTTACGATATTCCGATTTCGAAAATCACTGAAGAATTTTTGGATTTTCTTAAAAAAATGGAATCTTTAAATATTGATTTGGCAAGTGAATTCATTTTAGTAGCAGCGACTTTGATGAGAATAAAAGCTAAAATGCTTTTGCCTCGGAAAGAACTCAATGAATTGGGCGAAGAGATTGACCCTAGAAATGAGTTGGTTCAAAAACTTTTGGAATACAAAAGATACAAGAGTATTTTGGAAGAAATGCGGGACTTGGAGGATAAAAGAGCAGCCCAATTTAATAGAGGAAATATTACCGAAGAACTCAAAGAAATTGCCAACAAGGCTTTAGTGGATGTGGAATTGGAGTCAATTACCTTATTTAAACTAATGAAGGTTTTCGATGCGGTGATGCAAAGATATAATGACAGCAAAAAACAAAGAGTTGTTCATCAAATTTACAATTACAATTATTCCATTCAAGACCAACAAAACTATATATTCACCCTAATCGAGAATCATAAAAAATGTGATTTCAAATCTGTTTTTAATATTTGTCAGGATAGAATTCATGCTATTGTTACATTTTTAGCTTTGCTCGAACTTCTGAATCTCCAAAAAATTTCCATTTTGCAAGGGGAAGGAATCAACAATTTTTGGATACAGTCTGGCGAGGTTGAATTTAGTGAAAATTAACATTAATATTTCATTAACATTACACAATTAAACCTTCCATTTAATCGTTCGTCTTATATAGTATTAAAACAATTTATTACTAAAAATCTTTAATTAAATTATTATGAAAAAATTTATTTTGATTGCAATTGTTGCATTCTTCTCTTTAAATATGTTTGCACAAACAACACCAGCTGTAGAGCAACAAGGTCAAGCAGTGAAAAAAGAAATGACACAAGAGCAAAAAGATGCTTTACAAAAAGTAAAGGATGCTAAAAAAGAAGCTAAGGCTAGCAAAAAAGCTTTAAAAGAAGCAAAAAAATCAGGAGACCAAACAGCAATTGATGCTGCAAAAGCTGACAAAAAAGCAGATGCTGAAAAATTAAAAGCAGAGAAAAAAGCTGCTAAAGATGCAGGAATAAAACATCCTGAACAAAAAATCAAAAAGCATCACAAAAAAATGAAAGATGCTAAAGAAACTGCTCCTGCAAAAAATTAGAATAACTAATTCGAAATATTTATTTGATTTGTCCTTACTGTAGAAATGCAGTAAGGATTTTTTATTTTCATTCATAATTATAATTATATTTGTTAAATAAATAATATTAAAAATTAGAAAAAATCATATATGAAAGTTGTATTATATTCATTATTAGTTATTTGTGTTATTTTTTCATGCAAAAATGAAAACAAAGTTGTAAGTACACCGACTGGAGAAAAAATCTATGGAGACTCTATAAATGCTACTGGGGCAATTAATATGGCTGAAATGGTTACCAAAATGGGTACTCTTGATTCCTTGGCTTGCAAAGTCACGGCTACTCCAGTTGCAGTTTGTCAGAACAAAGGTTGCTGGATGCAAGTTACTACTAATGGAATCACAGATACTATGATGGTAAATTTTAAAGATTATGGTTTTTTTATGCCAAAAGATATAGCAGGAAAAAAAGTAGTTATGGATGGATTTGCATACAAAGAAGAAACATCTGTTGCCGATTTGAAGCATTATGCGGAAGACGATCACAAATCAAAAGCAGAAATTGACGCAATCACTCAGCCTAAAAAAGAATTAAAATTTATGGCTTCTGGCGTAATTGTTTATGAAAAATAAATCGTAATGCAGCTACAGCAAATACAACAAAAAATCATACAACTACTTGAAAAAGAGTTGTCTCCAAGGTTGTTCTATCACGATGTGAGGCACACTTTGGACGTATTTGCCGTAACTGAAGAGCTTTGTAAATTAGAGGGCATTTCTGAAAACGATACTTTTTTATTGAAAATAGCAGCCTTATTTCATGATAGTGGATTTATCATTTCTAGATACGACCATGAAATGAATAGCTGTAAGATAGCAAGAGATTTATTGCCAGATTTCGGACTTTCTGAGGAGCAAATCCAAATAATCTGTGGAATGATAATGGCGACTAAAATTCCACAAACTCCTAAAACCGAATTAGAGAAAATAATCTGTGATGCCGATCTTGATTATCTGGGCAGACCAGATTACACTTTGATTGCCAACCAGTTATTTTTAGAACTAAAGTCATACGATGTCATTCAAGACGAATCGGCATGGAGAAGATTGCAAATCAATTTTTTAAAAAGTCACCATTATTTCACCAAAACCAACATGGAGCGACGAACAGCAATGAAAGAAAAGCAGTTGCAGAAAATAATGAGCACTCATGAATGAATTGACAGATAAAAAACACTTCAATTACCCAAATCCATTAAAAAACATCGTATCTTTAATTTCTTCTATGATGATTAAATGGATCTTAAGTTATAAAATATTAATTGGGCTTATTGCATTTATGCTATCATCACCAAATTTTTCCAGTAGTCAAAATCTAAATATCATGACACCTTTTGAAAAAAATAATAACCAAACCGCCACTTATGATGAAGTAATTGATTTTTATAAAAAATTGGCTAAAAATCATAAAAAAATAGTTTCCTTCAAAAAGGCTGGAATGACAGATTCTGGGCATCCATTGCATGAATTGGTTATCTCACTTGATGGCTATTTTGAGCCTTCCAAAGCAAGAAAAAACAACCAAACGATCTTATTTATAAATAATGGTATTCATCCTGGAGAGCCAGAAGGGATAGATGCCACCATGATGTTGCTCAGAGATTATCTGGAAGATGACAAAAAGGCTCAAGAATTAAAAGGATTGGTTATTGTAGCAATCCCTGTTTATAATATCGATGGCTGTCTGAGAAGAAATAGTTATTCTAGAGCCAATCAAGATGGACCTGAAAGCTACGGATTTAGAGGAAATGACAGAAACTTGGATTTGAATAGAGATTTTATTAAATGTGATAGCCGCAATGCGAAGAGTTTTAATCAGCTTTTCTCTTATTGGTCTCCCGACTTTTTTGTGGATAACCATACTTCCAATGGCGCTGACTATCAATATACTATGACATTAATCGCCACTCAGCACAATAAATTAGAAACCCAATTAGGGGAGTTTTTACAAAAAAAATGTCTTCCATTTTTGTATAGTGATATGGAGAAAAAAGGTTGGGAGATGATTCCATATGTGGATTCTGATGGAGAAACTCCAGACAGTGGCATTTTAGGTTTTTCGGATAATCCTAGGTATTCTACTGGCTACACTGCCGTTCATAATGTGATTGGATTTATGCCTGAAACACATATGTTAAAGCCATTTAAAGACCGATTGGCTAGTACTTATGAGTTTATGAAAACGGTCATTCATTTTTTACAGACAGATGGGAGAGAGATTGCAACAATCAAAAAAGCAGCAGAAACAGCTGTTGCAAATCAATCGAAATTTGCTCTTGAGTGGAAATTGGATAAATCAAAATTCGAAAAAATACCATTTAGAGGTTATGAAGCCAAACATAAACCAAGTGATGTTTCTGGACTTCCTCGCCTCTATTATGATAGGAATGCACCCTATACGAAAGAAATCAAATATTGGAATGAATTTGCTCCAAGCATAGAAATCGAGAAACCATTGGCATATATCATTCCACAAGCCTATGACAATGTGATAGAAAGATTGGAATGGAATGGCGTAAAAGTCCAGCATCTCCGTCAAGATATTGAAATTGAGGTTGAAAAATATAAAATTCTTGATTTCAAAACTACTGCAAATGCTTATGAAGGACACTATCTACATTCAAATATTAAGGTGGAAAAAATAGTGGAGAAAACAAAGTTTCGCAAAGGAGATTTTGTGATTATCCCAAATCAAACCACCAATAAATATATTGTCGAAACATTGGAGCCTCAAGCACCTGATTCCTATTTTGCATGGAACTTTTTTGATGGAATATTGATGCAAAAAGAAGGTTTTTCTGCCTATGTTTTTGAAGATTTAGCCGCAAAATTCTTGGCAGAGCATCCTGAGGTAAAAGAAAAATTGGACGAAAAGAAAAAAGAGGATGCGAAATTTGCCGCATCAGCAGAAGCACAATTGGATTGGGTCTATAAACATTCTCCTTATTATGAACCAACTCACCGAATATATCCTGTAGGGAGATTGGTTAGTGAGGTAAAATTACCTTTGTCAAAATAGATTGCATTGAATAGAGAAATTAGTACCGTCCATCGTTTCCCTTCGAAGTTATTGTTGTTTGGGGAACACACTGTTGTTTTTGGTTCAAAAGCATTAGCTATCCCTTATCCCGAATTTTTTGGAAAATGGTCGGTTTGTAATGAAAAATCTTCGCAAGAGAAAAAATTATTAAATGAGTATATAGATTTCTTAATAGCTCATTGTAGCCAATTCTTATCCCTTGAAAAATTATTACTCCTACAAAAATCAGTATTATTTTTCGAATCCAACATTCCCTATGGTTTTGGCTTGGGCAGCTCTGGGGCTTTGTGTGCCGCAATTTATGATTATTGTGCAATAGAAACAGAAAGTGAAATTATCATTATAAAGAAGCATCTTTCAGCTATGGAAAGCTATTTTCATGGCAGCAGTTCGGGACTCGATCCATTAATTAGTTATCTGAACAAACCCATTTTAATTGGTGAAAATCAAACAATATCGGTTTTGAATCAGGAATTTTTTACAGATAATTTCTATTTGTGGAATTCAAAAACAAAGCGAAAAGCATCCGTTCAAATTCAGCTTTTTGCTGAAAAAATGAAAGATTTAGATTTCCAAAACAAGGTAAATCAAGAATTAATTCCCATAAATGAAGCATGTATTCAATCATTTATACAAAACGATATCACAG
Source organism: Saprospiraceae bacterium (assembly GCA_016710625.1). Taxonomy (GTDB): domain Bacteria; phylum Bacteroidota; class Bacteroidia; order Chitinophagales; family Saprospiraceae; genus JADJVK01. The sequence continues at coordinate 25,521 of JADJVK010000007.1, read as the reverse complement.
GATTGACTACGAATTTTGAAAAACTGAGTAGATTTCAATTAAAATATATGAATTTTTTAATCCCCGAAGCTACTAAAGCATATTGGGAGAAAGGATTGTCGGATCAAACTTATTTTATGAAAATTTGCGGAGCAGGGGGAGGAGGTTTTTTCCTAGGGTTAAAAAATAAGCCCCTATAATTCAACATTATAAGGGCTCATTAATTTTTATCTTGCAAAAGCCGTAGCTCTCTTTTCTCTAATAACGGTCACCCTCACTTGCCCAGGATATTGCATTTCTGCCTGTATCTTTTCAGCAATCATGAATGACAAGTCATCTGCATATTGGTCAGTTACTTTTTCTGATTCAACGATTACCCTTAGTTCACGACCAGCTTGCATAGCAAAAGCTTTTTGCACCCCGTCGTAACCCATTGCCAATTCTTCTAATTCACCGATACGTTTCAAATAGCTTTCCAAAATTTCTCTTCTTGCACCTGGTCTTGCTCCTGAAATCGCATCACAAGCCTGCACAATTGGTGAGATAATATTGGTCATTTCTACTTCATCGTGGTGGGCTCCAACTGCATTGCAAATGATGGCATGTTCTCCATGCTTTTCACACAACTGCATACCCAAAATAGCATGGGATAATTCTGTTTCCTCCTCTGCCACTTTTCCAATATCATGTAATAGACCTGCTCTTTTAGCCATCTTTGTTTGCTTCGGATTCAATCCTAACTCAGCTGCCATTATAGCACAAAGATTCGCCGTTTCGATGGAGTGTTTCAATAAGTTTTGTCCGTAAGAAGAACGGTATCTCATTCTACCCACCATTCTTACCAAAGCAGGATTCAAACCATGGATATCCAAATCAATCACTGTTCGCTCTCCTATTTCGATAATTTGCTCATCTAATTGTTTTCTGGTTTTCGCCACTACCTCTTCAATTCTAGCAGGGTGGATACGACCATCTGCAACTAATTTTTTCAAAGATAATCTAGCAACCTCTCTACGAATTGGGTCGAAACTAGAAATTACAATTGCTTCTGGAGTGTCATCCACAACGATTTCTGCACCAGTTGCAGCTTCTAAAGCTCTAATATTTCTTCCTTCTCTACCAATAATCTGGCCTTTCATTTCGTCAGATTCCAAGTTGAAAACTGATACAGTATTTTCGATAGTGTATTCAGCACATTGGCGTTGGATAGTTTGGATAACGATTTTTTTAGCTTCCTTGCTAGCTGTCAACTTAGCTTCGTTGATAGATTCTTTCACATAAGCCATAGCTTCTGTTTCAGCCTTAGCTTTTATTGCTTCTATCAGTTGTTCTTTAGCTTGTTGTTCTGTTAATTTAGCAATTGATTCCAGTTCTTTTATTCTAATTTCATTAGCTAAATCCAATTCTTCTCTTTTCTTTGCAACAATTTTTAATTGTTTCTCCAAATTTTCTCTTACACCTGCAATTTCTGTCTCTTGATTTGCTAATTCCGTTTTTTGTTGTTCTAATTGATCTACTTTAGCTTGAAAAGATTCTTGCTTTTGTTTCAATTCCGTTTCTTTCGATACGACAAGTATTTCAAGATCCTTCATTTCAACAATATGCTTTGTTTTCTCTGATTCGAATTCGCTTCTTAATTTTTGAAACTTATCTCTTGCCTCTGTAATTTTTTGTTGTTTGATCTGTTCGTTTTTCCTTTCAGCATTATCAATCAATTTACTTGCTTTGATACTTGCCTCATCTTCCAACTTTTTTACATCCAATTTAGCACTTTGTAATAACAAATCTGCTTGCTTGTTTGCTTCTTCTATTTTGGATTTGTTGATATTTTTCAACCAAGCCTGAACACCAAAGTAGGCTATTACACCTCCTACCAGTATCCCAACTATAATCCCAATACCTATTTCCATATAATTATTAACTATTTAAATTATTGAATATTGCTATTGCTAGCAATGATTATTTACTGTATAAAAACAGGAAAGAATGGAAATTTGTCTTTAGATAATTTAAAAATTAATCATCCAATAGACCATTAAGAAGATCATCAATTTTGATGAGTTGGTCATTCAACTCGTTATTATTTGATTGGTTTGGTGCCACTTTATTTTTTAATTGATGCAATTCAACAGCATACATAAGTAGCGTCATTGCTAAACTATCTTGCCTATCATTTCGTTCAAAAGTGAGCTGGTAGGAATGAACTTTCTCATTTATTTCCCGAGCTATCGACAAAATTTCTACTTCTTCTCCATCCTGCACTTTGAGCGGATAAGTTCTTCCAGCAATAGAAACGTTGACACTTTTTAAATGCTCTTGGCTCATGTTATGAACGATTATTTGGAACTTTTATACATTCGTCTATTTCTGATATATATTGTATAAAATCCTTTTTTAGTTTTTGCATCAATGCAACTGACATCTCAATATTCTTCTCCACTTCTCCTTTTTTTGGCTCAGCAATATTCAAAACTGGCTTTGATACCGCCACTTCAGAATGATTTTGTGCCTTTAGTCTTTTTATTTCCTCCGATAAGAAAGCATTTTCCTTTCGCAAATCCACCATTTTTTTGGCTACAACTTGCAATTTTCTCTCAATACTTCCCAATTGCTCAGAGTAGGGCTTCATTATTATTTTTTATATTTATATTTAAATATTTGTAATACAATTAATTTCTGACCTAAATCAGCCATAAAATTAATATTAAATTCAACAATTCTTTCTTTTGAACGAATATTAATTTTTTTATTTACGAACAACCGCTCCTAATTGTTGCTCAAAACTGGATGTAATTGAAGTCATTAAATTTTCAATCTCCTTTTCATTCAATGTTTTTTCTGTATCCTCGAAAATAAAGCTCACAGCATAGGACTTTTTATCCTTACCTAATTGATTTTCATTTACATAAACATCAAATAAATTAATCTCTTTGAGTAGTTTTTTAAATTGTTTTTGAGCAATTGTCTTCACTTTCTCAAAACTAATATTCGAATCCAACACCAATGCCAAATCTCTTCTTACGGCTGGATATTTGCTAATTTCTTGATATTCAGTTGTATTGTTTTTAGTAGCTTTCAAGATGGATGACCAATTGATAGCAGCATACCAAACTTCTTGTTTGATATCAAATCCTTTTGAAATTTTTGATTGCACCAACCCATATTCAGCAAGAATTTGTGTGCCTCTATGAATTTTATTTCCTACTGAAAAAATTGTAGTATCCTCCAACTTTGAAACTTGCAGATTCTGAATGCCTAAAATACCAAATATTTTATGTGTAATTTCTTTAATTGCATAAAAACCAGCTGCCTTTTTCTCCTTGTTTAGCCAACTTTCATTCTCTAACTGCCCTGCCATCATTATCGACAAATAAGCATCTTCCTTATATCCATTTTCTTTTTTGGCATAAGCTTTACCGTATTCAAACAGCTTTATATCAGTCTGTTGTCTATTCTGATTGTGAATTATTGCTTCCAAACCACTGGTCAATAAAGTTGGTCTCATAATGTCCGTACTTACATTTGAGGTATTATTGATATACACCAATTGGTCAGAATTTATGGGCAATATTTCCGTAAAATATTTGGATTGCGTCAAAGAAATTCCCATCATTTCATGAAAACTGTTGGCTACCAAAAAGTCAGCTACTCTGTTTTGGAGATAAAAATTATCTGGTTGCTCACTCTTCACCACAGCACTATTCACTCTATTCGTCACAGGAATATTGTCGAATCCGTAAATTCTTAAAACCTCTTCTACGATATCCGCCTCCCGATAAACATCCGCTTTATTTGTAGGAATGGAAATCAAAATCGTCTCTCCATTATCTTTCGATACAAGGATATCTAATGCTTCTAAAATATTGATTATCGTCGCTTTTTCAATATCCGCTCCAATTAATTGTTGTATTCTGCGAATGGATACCGTAATTTCTTTTCTTTCAATTGGTGTTGGATACAAATCAATTCCTTCACCCACTATTTTTGCATTTGCATATTTTTCTAATAAGAATGCTGCTCTTTGCAAAGCAATTAAAGTAATATTCGGATCTCCTCCTTTCTCAAAACATTTAGCAGCATCCGTTCGAAGCCCATGAGACATACTGGCTCTTCTGATGGTTTTTGCTTCAAAATGAGCTGATTCCAAGAAAATACTGGTTGTTTCCTCACTAACTCCTGAACCAATTCCTCCAAAAACCCCAGCAATGCACAAAGGTTTGCTTTTGCCATCGCAAATCATCAAATCCGTAGCATTCAATTTTCTGTCTTGCTCGTCCAAGGTTTTGAAAATAGTATCTTTTGCTAAAAACTGTACCTTAATTTTTTTATCCTCAATTTTTGCAGCGTCAAAAGCATGCAGTGGTTGTCCCAATTCGTGTAGTACGAAATTGGTAATGTCCACCACATTATTTATCGGTCTTACTCCAATGCTCAACAATCTTTTTTTCAACCATTCTGGTGATTCCGAAACAACAATATTTTCAAAATACAAGCCTGAATATCTTGGACAAGCCTGATAGTCAGCAACTTCCACAGCTATTGGGCAATTGCCTGCAAAAGAAATATTGTTTTTTAGCTCTGGAAAATCCAAATTTGCTTTTGAATGATGATTGATTTTCAATGCTGCATACACATCTCTTGCTATACCAAAATGTGAAGTAGCATCACTTCTATTAGGCGTCAGGTTCACTTCCAAAATATAATCATTGCTCATATTCAAATGCTTCGCTGCAGGAGTGCCTACAATTGCATTTTCATCCAAAATTATAATCCCAGAATGGTCAGTCCCCAACCCTAACTCGTCTAAAGCACAGATCATACCATTTGACTCTTGCCCTCTTATTTTGCCTTTTTTGATGGTAAATGAGTCACCTTCAGTAGGATACAAAGTAGCACCCACTGTGGCAACCAGTACTTTTTGTCCTTTGGCAACATTGGGAGCTCCGCAAACAATCTGTAAAACCTGATCGCTCCCAACTTGGACGGTTGTCAATGATAATCTATCCGCATCAGGATGTTTTTCGCAGGTCAACACTTCGCCAACTACAACACCTTTCAGCCCACCTTTCACAGTTTCTGCTTCTTCCACCCCCTCTACTTCCAAGCCAACGCCAGTCAGTAAAACAGACAATTCATTTACCTCCAAATCATTAGGAATATATTGCTTAAGCCAATCTACCGAAACTTTCATATTTAAAAAATTGACTGCAAAGATGAAAAAAATATTTGAGCAATCAAAAAAAAGTCAGGTTGCACTATAAAATGACGTTAATAAAATCAAATTTTGTAATGAAATTAAATTTTCAATTGAATTCTATAACTTTGCTTCGTGAAAAGAACCTATTTTGCTTCAGATTTTCATTTGGGTGTGGATGCCAAACTGAAAAGTAAGGATCGGGAATTGCAAATAATCCGATGGCTCGAAAGCATTGAGCAAGATGCAGAAACAATTTATCTAGTTGGTGATATTTTTGATTTTTGGTTTGAGTACAAAACTGTAGTTCCCAAAGGGTTTGTTCGTTTGTTGGGAAAATTAGCTTCGATGAAAGATAAAGGTATCCAAATTGAACTCTTTATTGGGAATCACGATATGTGGATTTTTGATTATTTCGAAAAAGAATTAGGAATTCCCACTCACCGAAAGCCAATTGAAAGAACCATTTATCAAAAAAAATTCCTTATTGGGCATGGCGATGGGCTTGGACCGGGCGACAAAGGGTATAAAATTTTAAAAAAAGTCTTTGCAAATCCCTTTTGTCAATGGCTTTTTGAAAGATTACACCCCAATTTTGGAATAGGATTAGCTAATTTTTGGTCCGGAAAAAGTAGGTATGCAAATATTGAAGCACCATTTTGGATGGGAAAAGAGAAAGAGTGGCTATACCAATATGCAGATAAAAAACAAGCTACATTGGAAGTAGATTATTTTATCTTTGGACATAGGCACTTGACTATCAATCAAATACTTTCTGACGGAAAATGTCGTTATATCAATTTGGGAGAATGGTTATATACCAATTCTTATGGCGTATTTGATGGAAAAAATTTCGAAATAGAATTCTTCGAAAATGAACATGGCAAAATTTGGCAAGAAAATTAGTTTTTTAATACTACTTGTTTGCATGGGAAAACCATTGATTGGTCAAGTAGATTCATTAAAATTGGAAACAGTTTTTAATGCCAATTTTAGTATTTTGTTTGACACAAAAGACGATTTAGGCAATTGGTATTTTATTGATAACCAACATAATATTAAAAAATACAAAGAAAATGGAAAGCTAATTGCCACTTATCCTAACACTAGATATGGGGTGGCAACATCAATTGATGCAACCAATCCATTTTTTACATTGCTCTTTTTCCAACCACAACAAAAAATAATCATCTTAGACAATACCTTAAATGAAATAAACAATTTCAATCTTCAAGATTTCGATCTTTTTGATGCCAGGGTAGCTTGCAGATCCAATGATAATAATTTTTGGGTATATGATGCTTACAAATATCAGCTACTGAAAATCAGTCAACAAGGAAAAATTTTGACAGAAAGTCTTCCCATAGAAACATTTTTAGGTAAATCTTTGAAACCGACCTTTCTCATTGAAAAAAACAACAAAGTATTTATTGGGGTTGAAAATTATGGTTTGTTAGTTTTTGACAACTTTGGGAAATACATACAATCTATTTTGATGCCCAAATCAAAAAATTTTAAAGTGGATTCCGATTTTTTGATTTTCATGGATGACAATCAAAATTATATTTTAGAAACGACAAACTACATCACCGAACCGTTACTTTCACCCAAGTCAACCTCTCCTTTCATCAGATATCAACAATTTGTTATTTTCTTTGACAATCAGTCGTTTAACATACAAAAAATATTAAATTAAAGTCTAATGCTTTGGTTTATCAGGAGCTGGTGCAGAAGCATGAGTTTCACTAAATATTTTTTTAGCATAAGCATCGAGTAACTCAAGTATTCTATTTCGATCTTCTGATCTGACTATCAATCCAATATGGTATTCATTATCTTTCATTTTCCACCAAATTTCCGAATCTTGATAACTATCATAATTTGGATATTTTTCTTTACTTAAGGAAACAATGATTCCTGCATAAAGATTGGAAATATTTGGCAATTCATACTTTTCTCCCCTAGCCACAGATAATTCTAGCTTTGCCCATTCTTCCCATAGATTCAATCCACTTGAACCTTCCACCATGTCTGCCAAATGTGCTCCACCAACTCTGCAAGATGTTTCTAAAAAATAGTAATTTCCATCTTCATGACATTTTATCACTTCAGTATGAGAAGCAGAATATTGCATACCAAAAGCTTTCATCACTTTATTCGTCACTCTCTGTAGATTCTTATCATCTTTGCCATTAAATTCACAAACTACTGATCTGAAAATGCCGCCACCATGAGCTACATCAAAAGGTGGGTTCACATATTGTGATGTTCTCATGAAAACAATTTTTCCCTCTTCAGACAATGCATCAATATGAAAAACATCACCAGGTTTGAATTGCTCCAATAAAAATTCGTGTCTTTTGTCCCCAAGGTGACACAAATGATCCCAAAGTTCGGTTTCGTTATTGATTTTCTTTATGCCAGTTGCCGATGCTTCCGATCTAGGTTTCACTAGCCAAGGTGCACTCACTTTCTCTGTAAATTCTTTGATGGCATCATCGTGAAATAATCCTGTAAAAGCTGGAACAGCAATGCCAGAGTCATGAGCTTTCACCCTCATTGCTAGTTTATCTCTGAAATATCTTGCAGTCGTCTGTCCCATACCAGGAATACGAAAATGTTCTCTTAGCAAAGCGCCTTTTTCTACATCAAAATCGTCCAATGAAACAATTCTATCAATTTTTTTATTTCGCATCACATAAGACAAACCTGAAATCACATCATCCATATTCCAGTTGTTCTTATCATCTTGTTGCACATAGAATATTTCATCAATGTATTCTTTGGGCCAATTTTTGTCTTCCAATTTTTTGGAGGTAACCAAATATACAATTGCACCATTTTTCTTTGCAGAAATCATAAAATTTTCCCCTTTGAAAAAACTTGCTATACATAAAATTGATAATGGCTTTGACATAATTTACTATATTTGATTTTTAAAAAAAATATCGATTTTGACAAACATAATCAATAATTGGAAATTTCAAAAACATTGATTGTTATATTGTTATTTTTTTTGCTTTAGACAAATTTAATTTTTTAAATTTCATTTTCACTACATGAATATTCTTTAATTTGTGCATTATGATAGAAAAAATAAAAAATCTAGCAAATTCCATTAAAAATGAAATAATCGAAATCAGAAGATATATTCATACCCACCCAGAACTTTCCTATGAAGAAGAGCTGACTGGAAAATATATTGCTAAAAAATTGGATGATTGGGGAATAGAATTTCGACATGGTTGGGTCAATCATGGTGTAACTGCCTTATTGAAAGGCGATTTGGAATCCAATAATATTATTGCATTAAGGGCAGATATAGATGCTTTGCCAATTTTGGAAAAAAATGAAGTGCCCTATTGCTCTCAAAATGAAGGCGTTATGCATGCCTGTGGCCACGATGCTCATACTGCATCTTTGCTAGGTACTATCCTGATTTTGAATCAGTTAAAAGCACATTGGGGTGGGACAATAAAATTTATTTTCCAACCTGCAGAAGAAAAAACACCGGGTGGGGCTTCCCTCATGATAGCAGAAGGGGTACTACAAAATCCAGCTCCGAATTTTATCATGGCTCAGCATGTTCATCCTCCCCTTGAAGCTGGCAAAGTAGGTTTCAAATCAGGAATGTATATGGCGTCATGCGATGAAATCTATTTGACCATAAAAGGAAAAGGAGGCCACGGAGCAATGCCACAGGATTGTATCGACCCGATTTTGATTGCTGCCAACATTTTGCTGAGCCTTCAGCAAGTAGTGAGTAGAAAAGGCGACCCAACTGTTCCGTCTGTGTTGACTTTTGGCAAAATTAATTCTGTCGGCGGTGCCACTAATGTCATCCCAAATGAAGTAAAAATCGAAGGTACCTTCAGAACTTATGATGAAAAATGGCGCAAAACAGCATTAGAAGCTATTGAAAAAATGGCAATTGGGATTGCAGAAAGTTATGGTGGAGCATGTGATGTCAATATTGCAAAAGGGTATCCATTTCTATTCAATGATGAAAAAATGACGCCCATTACCAAAAACTGGGCAATTGAATTTTTAGGAGCCGAAAATGTGGTGGATTTGCCGATGAGAATGACATCTGAAGATTTTTCATATTATTCTCATGAAATTCCAGGAGTGTTTTATCGATTAGGTACTGGAAACAAAGCAAAAGGAATCACTTCAGCTTTGCATACAGATACTTTTAATATCGATGAAAATGCTTTAGAACTCGGCTGCGGATTGATGAGTTGGTTGGCAGTGAGGGCATTAGGTAATAATTAATTTAACTATTTATGGGAGAACGGACTTCAGTCCGTTATAAACATTCATTGGGAGAACGGACTTCAGTCCGTAATAAACATTCATTGGGAGAACGGACTTCAGTCCGTTAGCTTTTAATTTCAAATTCTTATTCGGACTAAAGTCCGAACTCCAAAAAATACCCAATTACCAGAATCCCCCGAATTATCCGAATAAACACATATTACAACTCCGTCAACTCCTACTCCCGAACATTCGGGATCAAAATCACCTCACAACCACCAATTTCTCCACCGCCAACACCCTTTCACCAAACCGTTTCGGTTGCCTAAGTTGTACCCCATACACGCCACTAGCTAACTTTGAAATATCAATTGTAGCAAGGTATGCAAAATCTGGCATAGTGTATTTTTGAACAATTGCACCGCTGACATCCACGATGACAACTTCAGTTTTAATTGCTGGGTCATATTCTTTTAGGGTAATATCTATTTTTATATCCGTTGATGCTGGGTTGGGAAAGAGTTTGATTTGATAAGTATCGTGAGATATATCTTTGTTTGCAACACCAAGGATAGTATCACATGGGCTGCCTTTGAGGGGACCGAGGCGGTAGTTGGGAAAGTTGGGGATAGATATTTTATTATTGGTAGCTAGGAACACATCATTCTGAACAAAATTACAGGCTTTACCTTTTTCGTCTGGATTGTTGATTCTGTGCATTACTCTAACACTATTATAACAATTCATATAGATTTTCCCATCAGGACCGAGTTGCATATTCATGAATTTCCCTTCAAAAGGGTACTGTTTAGTTTTATCCAAACTATCAATAAAAATCTTTGATGCAGCTACATCACTTGCCCACATATCATATTGATAAAGATTCCAAAAATCATTTACATATATAAATCGCCCATTGGGAGACACCATTAAGCCTCCAAAGGTATCATTATTATAATTAGTCTCGATTGTTTTACTATTGGATATCACACCAGAACAGCGATCAAAGTCACACTTAAAAAAATTACTTCTTATACTTCCAAAATATAATTTTGTACCATCTAAAGAGAAAAACATACCTCCAAGATCAAAGGATTTTGTTTTATTAATGTTAATGTCCAAATTGAAATAATTCGGTCCTATTATTGTATCTTCTTTTATCAAGTATTGTATTACTATATTATATGGATTTACTAATCCTATTAACCACCAATCTTTCCCATTTCCATGACGGCAGGCAGCTAAACTTCCATAAATTGAATTTACATCTCCATCAAAAATCTTTATATTTTTTTCTATAACTTTTCCTAATCCATTATTAGCTTTTTCATCTATTACACTATAATTAATTATCGAGGGCCAAGCTATTCCTTTTTCATTATATTTTCGATCTGTATTGAAGTGATAGAGCTTGTTTTTAAATGGAAGAAAAATGGAACCAAACCAATTACCATCGCCAAAATAAAAATGATCATCATCATAATTCCAAATAATCAATGAATCCCCATTTTCCATTATAGAATCTCTTTTGTCACAAATAGCAAATCCATTACTATAACAAATTAGATTACCAGCATCATCACAATAGCAAGAAGTATTTGCAAACATTCCAAAGGGCAAAATTCTTTTTAATGCTAATAGGATTCAAATTAAAGTTAATTTCCGTTCCTCCCCAATCTAGAAAAACTAAATCATCACCCACATTGCCAGTTATCCAGACATAGTCATTTTTCTGTGCAGCTAGAATATTTGAAAATAATAATAAAACATAAATAAAGTACCTCATGTGTTTAATTTTTCTGGATGAAATCACCTCACAACCACCAATTTCTCCACCGCCAACACCCTTTCCCCAAACTTTTTCGGTTGCCTTAGCTGTACCCCATAAACGCCACTTGCCAGTTTTGAAATATCAATATTGGCAATGTAAGCAAAATCTGGCATCGTATATTTTTGAACAATTGCACCGCTGACATCCACGATGACGACTTCAGTTTTAATTGCTGGGTCATATTCTTTTAGGGTAATATCTATTTTTATATCCGTAGATGCAGGGTTGGGAAAGAGTTTGATTTGATAAGTATCGTGAGATATATCTTTGTTTGCAACACCAAGGATAGTATCACATGGGCTGCCTTTGAGGGGACCGAGGCGGTAGTTGGGAAAGTTGGGGATAGATATTTTATTATCAGTTGCAAGAAACACATCATTTTGAACAAAATTACAGGCTTTTCCCTTTTCATCTGGATTATTGATTCTGTGCATTACATGAACTCCATTATAACAATTCATATATATTTTTCCATCTGGACCGAGTTGCATATTCATGAATTTGCCTTGAAATGGGTATTGTTTGGTTTTATCCAAACTATCGATGAATACTTTGGATGCTGCTACATCACTTGCCCATAAGTCATATTGATAGAGATTCCAAAAATCATTGGCATATATATATCTTCCATTGGGAGACACCATCAAACCTCCATATGATATTTGATTATAATTGGTTTCAATTGTTTTACTATTAGATATTACTCCTGAGCATCGATCAAAATTTTGAACAAAAATATTTGTAATTAAACTTCCATAAATCAATTTTGTACCATCTTGAGTAAAAACATCCACCTAGGTTAAAACCTTTCGAAAATCAATTTTTACATCTAAGTGAATAAAACTTTGGACCTTTATAGTATCTTCTTTAATCAAATATTGGACAATTTTATTATATGGTTCTCTAATCCAATTAACCACCAATCTTCTCCATTACCATGTTGGCAGGCAGCTAAACTCCATAAATCGAATTTATTCACCATCAAAAATCTTAATATTTTTACTAAAACTTTGCCAAATCCACTATTTGCTTTTCATCTATTACACTATAGTTAATTATCGAGGCCAAAAGCTATCCCTTTTTCATCATTTTTTCTATCTGTATTGAATAAATAGAACTTATTTTTAAATGGAAGAAAAATAGAACCAAACCAATTACCATTACCAAAATAAAAATGATCATCATCATAATTTCCAATAATGAGTGAGTCCCCATTATCCATAATAGAATCTATTTGATCACAAATAACAAAATCCATTAGAATAACAAATTAAATTACCAGCATCATCACAATAGCTAGAGTATTTGCAAACATACCAAAGGTATAATTCTTTTTTATGCCAATTGGATTTAAATTAAAGTTGATTTCCGTACCTCCCCATTCTGGATAAACTAAGTCTACTCCCATGGGTCTCCAATTATCCAAACGTAATCGTTTTTTTGAGCTACAATTATATTTGAAAATAATAATAAAACATAAATAAAGTACCTCATGGCAGATAATTAAAAACTGTACTAACCAAATTGGTTAGTACAGTTATAAAATATTTAATTTGTTTTAACAAACTTTGCTATTGCTAATTGATGTCCATTATCCAAAACGGAACAAAAATAAACACCTGATGGTATTTGATGAATATCCATAGTATTTCCTTTCGTAATGATCTCATTTGGCTCTATCACCGAGCCTAAGCCCCCATTTTTGTCCATATCTATCTTCTGATAATAGAACTCAGGAGCACAAAAAAACAACATCGGAGGGTCGATAAAAAATTTATCATGAGTATCTGTATTTAGCAACATATAAGTATTTTGGGTATTTGGTATTGGAAGGCTTAATAATCCCAGAAAGATAGGAACACCTGATCCTAAAAAATTAAAATATTCCAAACATTTACCTGGGTTGATTCTATTACCATTTTGAATAATAGAGTGAGCCTTATTGTTGATACTTATCCCGTTGCTGTAAAAGATAAGATTTCCTTCTTTATCTGACATCGTAGTGCTGCTTTCAAGAAAATTCAACTTCTTAGATAAAGAAGTGAAATGGACAGAGTCGCTATCCACCTGCATCAATGAATTCCCCTCCGAACCAAGCATATAATGCCTGTCGTATTTAGCCCCTTCGTTTTGTCCAAATAAAGAATTTAATGTGTTTAGCAAGGCTAAAAAAACAAGATACAACGAATTTTTTTTCATCGTCTGATTGAATTTAGAGAATGGAAAGGACTTACTAATATTAACAAGAAAAAAAGCAAGAAAATGTGTTTCATACAGATTGTTATATTTATTTAAACCTTACAAATTTAAACTACTTTAATTAAATTATCAAAAAAATAAATTGTTTAAAAGTCAATCCATTCCCAATCAAATCTCTGCTAATGCTGACAAAACTTTTTGGTGCATTGCTTCTGTATAATCCAAATGGGTAACGAACCTCAGGGTTTCTGGACCAAATGAGGTAGCTTTGATGCCTTTCGATAGCAAAATTTCTAAAAATTGTGGAGCATTCATCGGTGCTTTTACATCAAAAAATACAATATTCGAGTACACAGGTCTGATATTTTCTACTACAGAAACAGATGCTAATGCCTTACCTAATTCTTTTGCTCTATTGTTATCTATTTTTAATCTTTCGATATGATGATCCAAAGCATAAATTCCAGCTGCTGCCAAATATCCAGCTTGTCGCATCCCTCCGCCCATTGCTTTCCGTACTCTTCTAGCCTCTTTTATAAATGGTTGGCTTCCCAACAGTAAGGATCCGACAGGTGCACCTAATCCTTTTGAGAGGCAAATGGAAATGCTATCAAACAATGCCCCCATTTCTTGTGGCGTATCGCCAGACTCCACCAAAGCATTGAAAATTCTAGCACCGTCCAAATGAAGTGAAAGTCCTTTTGCTTTGCAAAGTTCTGCAATTGGACGAATTTCTTCTTTAGTATAATATGCCCCACCGCCGATATTACAAGTATTTTCCAAAACGACCAACCTACTTTTGGGCATCCAATCGTAATCAGGTTTGATTGCCTTTTCTATTTGCTCTGCATTAATTTTTCCATTCACCCCAGGTAGTAATTTTACCGCTAACCCCGAATGGAAGGCATAACCTCCAACTTCAGATTGATATACATGAGACAATTCATCACAAATGAGCTCATCTAATGGTCGAGTATGCACTTTTATGCCGATTTGATTTGTCATCGTTCCCGAAGGGCAGAATAAGGCTGCTTCCATTCCGAACATAGCTGCAGCTTTTTCTTGCAACGCATTTACAGTAGGGTCTTCCTTGAAAACATCATCCCCAACAGCTGCATTCATCATTGCATGCAACATTTCAGGTGTAGGTTGGGTAACAGTATCACTAACTAGATTGATCATTTCTATTTTTTTAAATTGATTCTGAAAGATATGTTTTATTTTATTTTTTTGAGAATGTTCTATTCAATTATATTTGCAGCAGTATAAATTCAGGTTACTTTTTTCAAAATCAATAATGAAACAGATACCAAATATACAAACCACTAAAATTGTAAACACCACTGGCGAATTTTTTCAGTCTGCATTTTCTGTGGATAACGTAATATTTGGCTTCGACGAAACCGATTTGAAGGTTTTGTTGATCAAAAGGGGTACAGAGCCATTTAATAATTACTGGGCATTGCCCGGCGATTTGGTGCATCCAGAGGAAGACCTACACTCTGCTGCTGAAAGAATATTATTGCAACTTACTGGTGTGAAAAATGTGTATTTGGAGCAAGTTTATACTTTTGGGGATGTTCATCGGCATCCGCTGGGTCGAGTAATTACTATTGCCTATTATTCATTGGTGAAAATCGAGGACTTCACACTGACGCCCTCCTCTTTTGCTCAGCAAACAGAATGGCATTCGGTAAAAGAAATTGGTGAATTAGCCTTTGACCACAACGAAATTTTAGACTCTTGCTTGAATGCATTAAAGCAGAGAGTTCGGGTTCGCCCCATTGGATTTGAGCTGTTGCCTCCTAAATTTTCCTTGACAAAATTGCAGCATTTGTATGAAGCGATTTTAGAAATAGAGCTGGATAAAAGGAATTTTAGAAAAAAAATACTATCTATGAATTTACTTAAACATTCAGATCTCCAGCAAGAAAAAGTGGCTCACAGACCCGCAAGACTCTTTGAATTTGACAAAGAAAAATATGAGCAACTAAAAAAACAAGGTTTCCATTTTGAAATTTAGGGGATATTCATTTTAAAGATGATAAATTTCCATTATTCTTTTTATCTTGCTCAATAATCATAAGAATATGAAAGCTTTTTTGAAATTATCATTCTTTTTTATAGTTCTTTCCATCATCTTCTCTTGCAATAAATTAGATGATTTGAGCAATGCTGGTCCTCAAAACTCGGATCAAGAGTTTGCGATTCCATTGTTTTCTGGCAAAACAAATATCACAGAGGCTTTGGATCATTTTGGAACCAAAGATTATATCAAGATAGGTACTGATGGATTAATCACTTTAAACTTTAAGGGTGATTTATCAACCAAAAAAGCAAATGAAATTTGGACACTTTTCGAAACAATTCCTTTTGCATTGAACGATTCCATCTTCGCTTTGCCGCTTTCTGATAATACCAATCTAGATGTAGAAAAGATTTTCTACAAATCTGGTTATATGAGTGCCTTGGTGCAATCAATGGCTACGGAAGATGTAACGGTGAAATTATATGTCCCACAACTAAAGAAAAATGGCGTACAGTTCGAGCAAACATTAAATTTGAAATATTCTGGGATATTGCCAGTCTTGGGAAAAATAGATAGCGCCTCCATCGCAGGCTATGAATTGAGTTCGGATAATGACACCGTTTATATAAAACAAGAAACCTATACTGCCAGTGGCAAAAAAATTAATGCAACCATTTATGGTGCATTGACAAAGCTAGAATTTAGCTATGTGCAAGGATTTTGGGGAAGAGAATTTGTTGATTTGCAGAGAGATACAATCAATATTGACTTGTTTGAAAATTGGAGGCAGGGTACCGTAACTTTCGTCGATCCAACTATCAAAATAAATGTCATCAACTCCTTTGGTGTACCGACCCGATCGGATATCAAAACGATGAAAGTATTTACCGTCAAAAATGACATTTTGGATGTACAAAGTCAGGTAATCACCGATGGAATCAACTTTAACTATCCAAAAATCAGCGAAGTGGGGCAAACCAAATTAACCTCTTTTTCTTTTGACAATAAAAATTCAAATATAGTCCAACTATTGGGAAGTGGACCCAAGGCATTAGATTATGATATTGATTTTATCGCAAATCCAGATAATAATATTAATATCAAAGGCTTCATGACGGATTCGAGTTATTTTTTGTTTCAAACTGAAGTTACTTTGCCCTTCTATGGAAAAGCCATCCAATTTGATGCAAGAGATACTTTCGATTTAGACTTTTCTAAATTCACTGAAAATGCGGCGTCAGCAGAGCTGAAATTAATCACCGAAAATGGAATTCCATTAGGTGCAGATGTGCAATGTTATTTTTTGGATAGTCAGTCGAATGTAATTGATTCTTTATTTACTGTTAAAAAACAAATAGTAGGTCCAGCACCAGTGGATGAGTTAACTGGGTTTCCGAAGCCAAATGTGTTGACAAAAGTAGTGACTTACATTCCTTTGGATGCTGCTCGAATTGCAAAGCTAATAAATACTAAAAAGATAGCAACTAAAGCATTATTTACGACATCTAATGATGGGCTTACTGCTGTAAAAATTGCTGCAAATCAAGATATTTATATCCGAATGGGGATGAAAGTGAAGCCGAAATCCTAATGAAAATTCAGTTTAGGAACGAATATATCACAGTTTTTGAAAGTCAACTTTTTAGAACAACAACTACTGTAGTACAAACGGATGATTTGGTGCTTTTGGTTGACCCAAATTGGCTGCCAACAGAAATTGATTTTTTGCAAAATTATATTGCTAAAATTCTAAATAACAGGACTTTATATCTGTTGTTTACTCATTCCGACTACGACCATATTATTGGATATCAAGCATTTAAGGGTGCAAAAACCATCGCTTCGGATGCCTTTATAAAAAACAAAGAGAAGGAAGCTATCTTATTGCAAATCAATCAATTCGATCATGATTTTTATTTGAAAAGAAATTATGCTATTTCCTATCCAGAAATTGATATTTTGGTAAAAAAAGATGGGCAACAATTGTCTATTGGAAAAACAAAAATGACTTTTTATTTAGCTCCAGGTCATAATGCAGATGGAATATTTACAATTATTGAAAATGTAAACTGCTGGATTGCAGGAGATTACTTGAGCAATATAGAATTTCCTTTCATTTATTACAGTAGCTTAAGTTATGAAATGACCTTAGACAAAGCAGATTATATTCTTAAAAACCATAAAATCGAATTACTCATTTCTGGGCATGGAGATTGCACCTCACAGTTGGATGAAATAAAGAAAAGAAGGGATGAAAGCATCCAATATATCCAAACTTTAAGAAAATCTATTCAAACCAATAAACCTTTTAATGAAGCAACACTTTGGGAAAAATATGCCTTCCCTTTGCTACAAAAAAAGTATCACCAAGCTAATATCGATCTGATAAAGAAGGAGTTAGGAAAATAATTTTTGGTTCGCTATTTCACCAAATGAAACCAAAATATACCATAATACAGCCAGTGCAAAAAAAGCATAGCCGCTGATTATTCCTAAAATAGGCAATCCTGCAATAAATATCCACCTAGCTTTATTTCCTTTCCATTTATAATGTGGAAATCTGAAATTGAGCAACGGAATATCCGAAACCATAAAAAAACTAAGTACAATAATCAGCGAATACAGGAAGGTCTTATTGGCAATCATTTCTCTTATCTCTGCATTTCCCATTTCAAATACCAGCATGATACCTGCTACCAAAACGGTGCAAGCAGGAGTTGCTAAGCCCAAAAATACGTCGCTTTGCCTCGTATCCACATTGAATTTCGCCAAACGATAACCAGCGAAAACCGAAAGAATGAATGCTGGTGCTGCCTCGACAATTAGAGCATCAGGCTTCGGAATACCAAAGGATTTAATCAAAAGACTGTATAAAATCATTCCTGGCAAAACACCAAACGAAACCATATCCGCTAAGGAATCCAATTGTTTACCGATTGGAGCAGACACATTTAGCCACCTAGCAACTTGGCCATCTAAAGCATCCGCAACGAAAGCAATTACGATTAACCAAATGACTGGGATAAATTTAAAATGGATAGCACAAACAATAGCCATGCAACCACAAAATAAATTAGTTAGTGTTAAGGCGTTAGGGATTTGACGTTTCATAATTTTTAATTCAAATATTTTCCAACAATTGGCATTCTTCTCCCCATACCGAAAGCTTTATTAGAAACTCGGATGACAGGTGCAGTTTGCTCTCTTTTGAATTCATTTATATTGACCAATCGACAAGCTTTTTTCACAATTTTCTCATCAAAACCTTGGTCTATAATATCTTGTGGACTCTTCCGTTTTTCAATATATTGAAACAATATTTTATCCAAAATATCATATTCTGGCAGGCTGTCGCTATCCTTTTGTCCAGGGCGGAGCTCTGCCGATGGGGGTTTAACGATACTATTTTGAGGAATCACCTCTCCATCTTTATTGATATAATGTGCAAGGTCGTAAACTTCGGTTTTATAGATATCTCCCAGCACAGCAATTCCACCACACATATCTCCATAAAGAGTTCCATAGCCAACTGCCATTTCGGATTTATTGCTGGTATTCAACAATATACAACCAAATTTATTGGTCATTGCCATCAATAGCATCCCTCTTATTCTAGCTTGAATATTTTCTTCAGTGATGTTTTCTTCCATAGCCGTGAATTGTGGTGCTAATGCAGATTCAAAAGCATCAAACATGGGTTTGATAGCAATAATATCATATTGAATGCCCAATTTTTCGGCTAAATTTCGAGCATCTGCTACCGAGTGATTGGAAGAATATTGAGAAGGCATCAAAAGCACTCTCACATTATCAGATCCCAATGCTCTTGCCGCCAAAACAGCTGTCACTGCGGAATCTATCCCACCTGACAAACCTAAAATTGCTTTTTTGAAGCCTAATTTTTTAAAATAATCTTGTATTCCTAAAATCAGTGCATCGTGGATCAATGTAGTTTTGTGTTTGGATTGCTCATTATCCACCAATGTAGCTTCCACTTCTAGTAAATCATAGACAATCAAATCCTCTTGAAAATAGACCATTTCGTCGTGCACCACCCCTTTGGAAGAAACAACCAAAGAGCCTCCATCAAAAACCACATCTGTCTGAGAACCAACGTGATTGATATAAAACAAAGGTGCTTTGTAGCGTTCCACATTTGCTTTCACTACGGCTATTCTATCTTTTGCATGATCGTATGAAAAGGGAGAAGCCGATAAATTCAAAATCAAACTAGGATTTTGAGGCATCATTTCATCCAAAGGACAAATTTTATACAATGGGTTTTCATTGCCAACGTTCCAAATATCTTCACAAATAGACAAAGCGATTCTTTGACCTTTATAATCCAAAACTTTAAATTCCGTCGCTGGTTCGAAATAGCGATATTCATCAAAAATATCATAAGTGGGCAATAAAGCTTTATGCTGGACATGCAAAACCTGTTTATTTGCCAAAAAGTAGGCGGAATTGTATAAGTCCTTACCTTCTTTTTCGGGATTTCGAGTAGGTGAGCCTACCACTATCGCAATGCCGTCCGCCATTTCGGTCAGAGATTCAATGCTTTTTTCACATAAGCAAATAAAATCATCAAATTCCAAGAAATCCCTAGGTGGATATCCACAGGTAGCCAACTCTCCAAAGCAAACAATATCAGCCCTTTGCAATTTTGCTTTCGCTACAGATGACTTCATTTTTTCTAAATTTCCTTCAAAATTTCCTATATGATAATTTAATTGTGCAATTGCTATTTTCATGAAAATAATTTAATGATTTTTATTTTGAGGATTAATATTGATGATAATTTTTACAAATTTAACCGAAAATGTCTTTCAATTTTTAAATTTTATTCTTTTTCAAATTATAATTTACACATTTCTATCATGATATTCCCTACCATTTCTCTCACTTTCCCCCATGGTTCGAAATTGTTCAAAATGATGGAGAAGGACAAAAATTTCCCAGATTCTGTTTTCACATATCCAGTATAACTTTTAATGCCTTTCATTGTGCCTGTTTTGGCTCTCACCCTGCCCCATGCTCTAGTATTTTTCAACATATTCGCCATGGTTCCTGAACTGCCAGCTTCAGGCAAAGAATTGTAAAAAGTGTCAAAAATTACGGTGTCTTGTGCAGCAGCTCTCATGATGCTTGCCATATGGAAACTGCTCACTGCATTTCGAGGCGACAACCCACTTCCATCTTCCATCCTAAAACCCTCCAAATCTAATCCTTTGTTTTTCCAAAATTTGGTAACAGCTGTTGTACCTTCATAAGTGTCTCCTTTATAATTCATCCGTTTCCCAATCGTTTTCAGCAAAGCTTCGCAATACAAATTATTACTTTCTAAATTGGTTCTTTTTACGATGCTGGAAATCGGTGGAGATTCATGTGTATAAATGGTGGTTCTTTCCTTTCTTTTATTGCCTTCTCTGATAAATTCGAAATAGGTGGTTGCTTGTTTTTTTGTTTTTATACCGCTCTTTTCCAAAGTATTCATTAGCATGTTGGCTGCTAAAAATGGTGGATCTGGAACGGCACCTTTTATTGTAAAATAGCCTTTGCCAACTGGAATACTTCCTCTGACAAAAAATAAATTGGAATAAGAAGATGCAAAAATGTAAGCATTATCAATGGAATCACCAGAAGATCGCACCTCGTTCATCAATAACAAATTGGGGATTTTGGGGAAATACCCAACGATTCTAGGTCTTGTGTCCTTATTCGGATTTTGGCGAAAATGTAAATAATAATAATTTTCAAAAATATTCAATCCCCATGCACCTACACCATAGTAGTTGCCAATATCATTGATTTGCCAAGTTGGAGGCTTAGATTCGGTGCCAAAACAAGATTCATCACCTACAATCAATCCGTTGATACGACAAATTCCATTTTGCTGAATCGCTTTTTGAAAACGGTTCAATAAAACATTCATTGAGGGCGTCTCTTTAAATCGCTCAGAGCCAAATGTGGGATCTCCACTTCCTTTTATGAATAAATTTCCATTCAAAACTGATTTAGAAACTAATCCATCATATTGAATTTCCGTCTTATACGTATAGTCTTTTCCCAATATACTTATAGCGGCGGCAGTCGTAACCACCTTCATCGAGGAAGCTGGCACTAAACAAATATCAGAATTATATCCATCCAAAACCTTTCCAGATGGAATATCTAAAATTGTTATAGAAACACTAGCATGTTTCATTGAGCCATCTTTCACCAAATTATTTATCGCTCTACCTAAGTTCTGAGCATACAAAAATGTTGAAATTACTACAAGGAAAATGCTTATAAAAAGTTTATGCATCATTTTTGGCAGGTAATATTTTTCCGCTTACTTCTCCAAAACCGACTCTAATTCCATCTTTTTCACACCAAGCTTTCATAACTATAGTATCTTCATCTTGAAGGAATTTTCTTTCAGACCCATCACTTAAAGGAATTGATTTCGTCCCTTTCCACGACAATTCTAGCATGGAACCATAGGAATCAGGAGTTGGTCCACTTATTGTTCCAGAAGCCATTAAGTCACCAGTTCTGACATTGCAACCATTGATAGTGTGATGTGCCAATTGTTGAGCCATATTCCAATAAAGATATTTGAAATTAGAAGCAGAAATTCTTGTTTCTACACCTTCCTTTGTTACTAACCAAACCTCTAAATTTATATCAAAATTTCGTTTCCCTTCAAATTCTAAATAAGGCAACACTTTAGGGTCTTGCACTGGGCTTTCAATTCTAAATGGCTCTAAAGCTGCTAAAGTGACGACCCAAGGAGACAAACTTGAACCAAAATTTTTCCCTAAAAATGGACCTAAGGGTACATATTCCCATTGCTGAATATCTCTTGCCGACCAATCATTAAATATAGTCATTCCGAAAATATGATCCTCTGCTTCCTTGGTTGATATTGTGTCACCAAGATTAGATGGTTTTCCAATGGCAAAAGCCATTTCCAATTCGAAATCCAATCGTTTTGATGTGCTAAAAATAGGCGTTGTCCCTCCCTCAGGTGGTAATATCTGCCCTTTTGGTCTATGAAGATCCGTACCGCTAATCACAATGGAAGAAGATCGACCATGATAGCCTACTGGGATATGCAACCAATTGGGTAACAAAGCATTGGTAGGGTCTCTAAACATCAAACCTGTATTCGTAGCATGTTCTTTACTCGAAAAGAAATCAGTGTAATCACCAATACTAAACCGTAAATTCATTTGCACAGCATTAGCCAAATGTAAATAGTGTTCTTGATAATCATTCAAACTAAATTTATCACCCTCTATAAATGCATCAATTATTGCTTGCCGAATTAGTTCCACTTTTTCATTACCTATCTTCATCAGCAAATTAAGAGAATCTGCATTAATAATGGTATCAAAATCCTCAATAACCTCTTCTACATTTCTATACACTCCAAATGATTGAAGGATGGATAAATCGATGACAAAATCACCAATCCTAGTACCAATTTTATGTTTCCCTTCTAAATCTACTGAAAAAATGCCAAAAGGTATGTTGTATAAAGTAAAATCACTATTTTGGGGAATAGTCAACCATGATTTTTTCATAATTTCTTAATTTTATATCAGCACAAAGATAAGGATTGATAACTTAACTTTTCAAATAGGAGGAAATATTAAGTCAAATCAGATAAAACCAATCGAAATTTGGTCAATTTCATCATTTAATAACAAATTATTAACTTTTTTTTGGATAAAAATTAGAATTAATCCTAATTTTGCAGGCTGAAAAAAAATATTGTGTTTTATACAATAACTAATTCATTAAATTTAAACGAAAAAACTTTATATGAGTTCATTAATTAATTATTTATGCCTTTTTGGGGTTGTCGGACTAGTTTATATGGCAATTCTTTTCTCTTGGGTGAAAAAACAAGATTCAGGAGACGAAAAAATGAATACGATAGCGAAGGCAATCGCTGAAGGTGCTATGGCTTTTCTAAATGCAGAATATAGAATTTTAGCTGTATTTGTGGTAATTGCTGGTGCTTTATTGGGATTCTTAACAACCCAAGTTGAGTCAACTCATTGGTTTATTGTCGTTGCATTTGTTATCGGAGCAATATTTTCTGCCGTAGCTGGAAATATCGGAATGAGAGTAGCTACTCAAGCAAATGTTAGAACTACTCAAGCTGCAAAAACAAGCCTTGCTAAAGCTTTAAAAGTTTCTTTTAGAGGTGGTAGTGTAATGGGTCTTGGTGTGGCTGGATTAGCAGTTTTCGGATTATCTGCAATTTTTGCTTTTTTATATGCATGGTTATCTAATGGAGTATGGGAAAGTACTGAAAAAATGACTATGATTCTTGAAACCTTAGCTGGATTCTCATTAGGTGCTGAGTCAATCGCCTTATTTGCTAGAGTTGGTGGTGGTATTTATACCAAAGCTGCTGATGTTGGAGCTGACTTAGTTGGTAAGGTAGAAGCTGGAATTCCTGAAGATGATCCTAGAAACCCTGCAACTATCGCTGATAATGTAGGTGATAATGTAGGTGATGTTGCTGGTATGGGAGCTGACTTGTTTGGTTCTTATGTTGCTACAGTTTTGGCGTCAATGGTTTTAGGTAACTATATCATAAAACAAAACGGAGGTGCTATAAATGATAATTTTGGTGGTTTAGGTCCTATTTTATTACCAGTAATGATTGCTGGATTAGGTATCTTATTATCTATCATCGGTATGAACGTTGTAAGTATCAAAGATGATGGTAAAGGTGATGCAAATTCAGTTCAGTCTGCTTTAAACAGAGGAAACTGGTTGTCTTTAATTTTGACAGCAGTTGTTTCATTCTTTGTAATCAAATGGATGTTGCCTGAAACTATGAATATTCAAATATTCTCACAAGGAGCATTCTCGATGACTACAACAACTTCATTGAATGTATTTTTTGCAGTTGTAATAGGTTTAGTTGTAGGTGGATTAATTTCTGCTATCACTGAATATTATACTGCATTAGGTACAAAACCTGTATTGAATATCGTAAAACAATCTGCTACAGGAGCAGCTACTAATATTATTGCTGGATTAGCTACTGGTATGATGTCAACTTGGATGCCAATTGTATTGTTTGCTGGAGCAATCTGGGGTGCATATGCAATGGCAGGATTCTATGGTGTTGGTATCGCAGCATCTGCAATGATGGCAACTACAGCTATGCAATTAGCGGTGGATGCTTTCGGACCAATCGCTGACAATGCTGGTGGTATTGCTGAAATGAGTGAATTACCTAAAGAAGTTAGAGAAAGAACGGATGTTTTGGACTCAGTAGGTAATACAACTGCTGCAATTGGAAAAGGATTTGCTATCGCATCAGCTGCTTTAACTGCTTTGGCATTATTTGCTGCTTATGTTACTTTCACAGGTATCAATGGTATCAATATTTTTGATGCGAAAGTTTTAGCTGCTTTATTTATTGGTGGAATGATTCCAGTGGTTTTCTCTGCATTTGCAATGAGTGCTGTTGGTAGAGCTGCAATGGACATGGTGAATGAGGTAAGAAGACAATTCAGAGAAATTCCAGGAATTTTGGAAGGAACTGGAAAGCCTGATTATAGCAGATGTGTTGAAATCTCTACTAAAGCTGCTTTAAGAGAAATGATGATGCCTGGAGCAATCACAATCATTACTCCAATTATTATTGGCTTTATCATGGGACCTGAAGCTTTAGGTGGCTATATGGCTGGTGTTACTGTATCTGGTGTTCTTTGGGCGATTTTCCAATCAAATGCAGGTGGAGCATGGGATAATGCAAAGAAATCATTTGAAAAAGGAGTAGAAATAAATGGCAAAATGGAATACAAAGGTTCTGATGCTCACAAGGCAGCTGTAACTGGAGATACTGTTGGAGATCCATTCAAAGATACTTCTGGACCATCTATGAATATCTTAATCAAATTAACTTGTTTGGTTGGTTTAGCAATAGCACCAATCTTAGGAAAAATGTATGGTGGTGGAAGTCACTCTTCAACAACACCTGTATCAAAAGAATCACAAATACTACTTTCTCAA
>JADJVK010000006.1 GCA_016710625.1 Saprospiraceae bacterium | reverse complement strand
ATAAACCTACTTTAATATATTTGCAATTTCCCAACCGTACTTCCTACTTTCCACACATAATTGCCGATAGGAATGATAGGTGCAGCTGAAGGTATTGGCTGCTGGTTTGTTGCAGTTGTTTTCTATAAACCAATCTGCCTGTGATATCATATAGTATAAATTCTACTGGGCTTTCCATTGTATTGCAAGTTTAAATTATCACCTGAAAGCATATGATTCGGAAAGAGAAGGACTAACTTCTTTCGTAAGGCATTCCATTTATCGTATCACAAAGGCTCCTGAGCTGCTCCTAATCGGAAGTTGGTAATTGGGTAAACACTATGCCTGATATGTTGGCAACTTAACACTTCTTCTTGTAAAGTTAGCTGCTGCCCTTTTTCATTCGGATTTTCTATTGAATGTAAGTAATCTAATCCACCAGAATTACTCATATATATTTTATTATTGGGTGTTAATTGCATGTTGCTAAATGCAACTGTAAATATTCCAAATGTATCTTTCGTGCTGTCAACTTCAGCTAATAAAAATTTACTTGCAGCTATATCTTTCGCAAATAAATCAAATTGATATAAATAAAGGACTTTGTTTATATATAAAAATCTACTATCTGGAGAATTTGCCATACCTCTAGGAAAGCTAGTAGAAATTTTTTTTGACTCACCGTTAATTTCATGAATAGTTTGTAAGTTTTTTATTCTCCAGTACACCTATTAAAGTCATATAACCATAATCCATTTTCAAAATTATATATTGCTAGTTTTTGCCCATCATTTGTAAAACAAGCAACTGCATCGTTAATTGAATCAATTATAATCCCCCCAAGCAGTATTTCATTATCTTGAACGATACCATCTTTTGTGAATAAGAATAAATGTCCAAATTTGTTTCCATATTCTATAGCGAAGACCCACCAATCTCGCCCATTTCCATGACGACAGGCGGTTAAATATGCACTAGAGAAACTTTTACCATTTGTAACTATCTTACATTTTTCTTCCACATAAAAATGTGATGAATCAAATGAAACTTTGGTATAGGCAAAATCATCAAAATAAAGATGAAATGTATCATTTGCAAAGTTAAAAACATAAAATTCTTTATCCTCTTTTTCGGGTGTAGGCAACATCAGTATGGATTGAATGCCACCATAAACACCATCCTTTTCTAAAATCTTAATGAAACTGCTATCCGTATGATTGATTAAGTTCATTGAGCCAGGAATCACATCTGCTTTGGTATCTTCTAACCAATACCCACCTGTATAACACAATAAGTTACCATTTTTATCACATATTCCTGCATTTGCAAATGCAGTACTTACTCTTATGGAATCTGCTTTAATAATTAAGTATCATTATTGAAATTTAAAATTGATGCGTTCAATATTTTAAATCCCTTCCCCACCAACCTGTCTTCCAAACATAATCATATTTATTTTGGGCAATAACAACCAAACTACAGAATAGAAAAAATAGGAGATAGTAATTTTTCATATTGGGTTTTTATTATTTTTTGCATAATACTATGTAAATATATACAAAAAAATTGAATCAAACCATTTATTTCTGTCAAAAATGGCTGTATATTGTGCATTCTTACAAAAGATATTGGGCGTAACGTGGCGAAGTAATTCGCTGCTATTGAGACACTAACGTTACGTCCATTTTTTATTTCAATGGCTCTATTTTACTATCTTCATTAAAACCAACTTCAAACAAATCATTATTTTTAAATAAAATGAAGTTTTTTTTACCTATTAATATTTGATCGTATTCAACATCAACTTTGTTTTTCTTATTTTGAATATTATAAATTCCAAGTTTATTCCCATTTTGAATAATAACATCTTTGTCATATATTGAAATAATTTCATCTAAAATAGGCTCAATTATCTCTATCCCAAATTGACTTAGAATTCCATATTTGCCATTTTTTTTAATTTTTAAATACGTATAATTAAATTCATCATCATATCTTCTATTTGGGTCTAAGTTATATAAGGGTTCAATCGAATTATAAGAAGTTTGACTTACTTTTTCACCCAATAAATTTAAGATGTAATATTCATCTTTAATATTGGCTACTAATAATGGTTCTTTTTATAAGGTTTAATCCATTGGAAATAATATATTTAAATCACTATACTTAGTCATATCAATAGATTTTCCTAAATCATTAAAAAAACTATATTGACCATTTTTCTTAGCTAGAAATCCACTTCTTGTATCAAAAATTGTATCAAATTCACAAGGTAAAATTTCAATAAGACCACCATTAATAGATTTAATAATTCCAAATTTACGATCTCTTTTTGACAGTATATAATTATTAGTTTCATACAAAAAATCATAAATAAATGGCAAATCAATTTTTCCATCAATAGTTATATAACCATACTTTCCATTTCTATCTATTGCTGATAATGAACCATTTAATTTTGCACTTTTACTAATAAACTTATATTCAATTGGTAAAATAATGTTTTCATTTATATCAATAATTCCCATTAACCCATTATATTTTACAATAATATTATTATGTGAAAGACTTAAGTGTTCATCATACCAATTTTTAAATCTAATATTATGATTTATATCACAAATATTATATTTACTATCTTTGCAAACAACAAATAATTTATTATAATAACTTAATTTATCTAAATAAGTATATATTGGTGGAACTACAAAATCTTTTTTTTCTACACTATAAATACCATATAAATGAGATAATATATCATAATTATAAATTTGACTACAATTGGTAGACAAAATATAATATTTTGGGAAATTAATAATTTCACTAATTCTAGAATATTGAAAATCAACTATTTTATTATTATTTTTATCAATTATTCCATAATTATTAAAATATTTTGCAAAGTTAAAATAAAATCTTTTCCTCTTTCAGGCAACTCATTATATATTAATGCCAATCGACCATCTTTTCTAGATTCAATAACTATAATCCAAATGAATTAAGTTTAAGCCAAATAATAAATCTCCATCCTTATCGTTCTTATAAACCACCTTTACCAAAAATTACCATTGTAATGTGGCTTCCCATTTAATGCAGTAAACCTATGGAATCTGCTATTAGAATTTTTATTTTTTGAATTAATTCAAATTTTATCATTTAAATGTTTTTTAATTGTTCCGTATTCCTCTATCACCAGTCATAAACATAATCTGATTTATTTTGCATTTGCAGCAATTTATAGATATTAATAATGTCAGCTTTCCTTTCTAATATTATTTTTATTTGTTTTTGCATTTTACTATGTAAATATATTAAAGAAAAATTGAATCAAACCATTTATATCTGTCAAAAATGGCTGTATATTGTGCATTCTTAAAAGATATTGTCGTAATTAGTTATATAATTCGTGCTTTATTAGACACTAACGTTACGTCCATTTTTTCACTTCTTTTTTGATAAGAAAGATTTAATAATTACATTTTAACAGTATTCTTAAATTTAAATATCAACCTTTAAGTAGTTATTAGGTTCGCATTAATAACTTTTATCAACCGTTTAGTTGCTAATTGGTTCGCATTAGCAACTAACATCAATTATGTAGGATTAAATCAAAAGGTGCAACTATCTTAAGTTCAAATATTTATTCCACTACTTCTACTATTTTACAATAAATTCAAATAATTTTTTAACCAATTGAAGTCATTCGTCATTGCAACCCAATCACTACATTTTTTCTGATTGCAACTCAAATTATTTAATAATATTTAATTAATTCAAACAAATTCGTAATTTTCAGAAAAATTTCATACATGAAATTTAAAGTTATTACTATTTCATTTTTGGCAATCGCAATAGGCTATTTGGGTTATACCAGATGGTCTAAAAAGCAGCTGGAAACGGATAAAATAAGTTATAATTTCCAAATAAGACCCATCCTGTCCGATAAGTGTTTTGCTTGCCATGGACCAGACCCCAGTAAAAGAGCAGCGAACCTTCGATTAGATTTGCAAGATAGTGCTTATGCTCCCCTTAAAAATACGATAGGTAGTTTTGCCATCGTCCCGGGCAATCCGGAAGCCTCAGAACTCTATAAAAGAATTTGTTCTTCATACCCAGAATATCAGATGCCATCACCTGAAGCTCATTTGGGAGCTTTGACAAAGGCAGAAACGGAACTCTTTAGAAAATGGATCGAACAGGGAGCCAAATATGAAAAACACTGGGCTTTTACGCCACCAGTCAAAGCCGAATTACCTAAAATTTCACAAAAATCTTGGGCGAAAAATGAAATTGATTACTTTGTCCTTTCCAAAATGGAGGCAATGGGGCTTGCTCCAAACGATGCAGCAGATAAGGAGCGGTTGCTGAAAAGAATGTGCTTTGATCTTATTGGGTTGCCCCCTACCCTTGCTCAAATTGAAAAATTCAGACCAAACCAAAGTGAACATGCCGTTGAAGATATGATAGATGAGCTGATGGCAATGCCACAATATGGTGAAAAAATGGCTTTGCACTGGCTTGATGTGGCTCGATATGCCGATAGCTACGGCTATCAGGATGATAATATTCGCTCCCAATGGCCTTGGCGGGATTGGGTGATTTATGCTTTTAACCAAAATATGCCTTATGATCAATTTCTGACTTTGCAGTTGGCTGGAGATTTAATTCCGAATGCAACTAAAGCGGACATTTTGCCTACTGGCTTTTTGAGAAATCATAAATACACAGAGGAAGGCGGCGTAATTGACGAAGAATATCGAATACAATATGTGGCTGATAAAACAAAAACATACACCAAAGGTATTCTGGGAATGACCATGGAGTGTGCCCAATGCCATGACCATAAATACGACCCATTGAAACAAAAAGACTATTATGCATTATTTGCATTTTTCAACAATTCAAAAGAAGTCGGTTTTGAAGGGGCGGTGGAAGTTTCTCAACCTGCTAAAAACCCTAAAATGACTATCACTGATGAAGATGCCCAATCCATTTTGAAATTTTTAAACAAAAAAGATACTGGCAATATTGTGGTTTCGGTGATGGGCGAAAGAGATACTTTGCGAAAAACATATATTCTTAATCGTGGACTCTATTCCGCACCTACCACAGAAGTCCAACCAGCGGCTATTCCAGCTGTCATGACTTTCGATAATAACCATTTCGAAAGAAATCGTATGGGTTTGGCAAAGTGGACTGTGGACAAACGGAATCCTTTGACGGCAAGGGTTTTCGTGAATCAGATTTGGCAAGAAATATTTGGAAGAGGAATTGTAAAAACTTCAGGTGATTTTGGAATGCAAGGTGAATTGCCTACCCATCCTGACCTTTTGGATTGGTTATCTGTTGATTTTATGGAGCACCAATGGGATATAAAATATCTTATCAAAAAAATAATGCTATCGGCAACCTATCAGCAATCGGCTAAAGTGACAAAAGCTCAATTGGCAATTGATCCAGACAATAGCTATCTTTCTCATGGACCCAGAAATAGGCTCAATGCAGAATTGATCAGAGATATGGTTTTGTCGAGTAGTGGTTTGCTCCATCCAGAGTTGGGCGGACCTAGTGTGAAGCCTTACCAACCCAAAGGACTTTGGGAAGCAGCTTCGAGTGGTAGGGGTGTTCTAGCTACCTATAAAAAAGATGAAGGGAAAGATTTGTATCGCAGAGGGATGTACACCTTTATCAAATTGACAGTGCCTCCCCCTTCTATGGGAATTTTTGATGCCAGCAATCGAGATCAATGTGAGGTAAAAAGAACGAAAACGAATACACCACTTCAAGCCTTGGTGATGCTGAATGATCCAACTGTTTTGGAAGCATCAAGATTTTTAGCACAAAAATTATTGGCTGAAAGCAAAGATATTCCTAAACAAATAGAAAAAGCCTTTCAATTAATAATTTGTAGAAAGCCAACTAATAATGAAAGAAATATTTTGACTAAATACTTTGATGATCAATTGGTTATGTTTACAAAAGATAAGGCAAAAGCTACTAAAATGTTGGAAATTGGAGAATATCCATTGGATAAACAAGTGGAGACAATCCCTTCGGCAGCAATGATGAAAGTGGTCAATACGATTTATAATATGGAAGAAGCAATCACAAAATCTTAGATATGGAAAAAACAATTTTAGATTATGGGTTGAACCTCAATAGAAGAAAATTCTTGTCTAAGTTGAGTCTTGGGATTGGTAGCGTCGCCTTAGGTTCATTGCTGATTCCAGATTTATTTAGCGGCAATGAAAGTGATGATTTAGTGAAACAACTACCGCATTTTGCTCCAAAAGCAAAGCGAATCATCTATTTATTTCAAAATGGAGCACCTTCCCAATTAGATCTATTTGATTATAAACCTAAATTGAATGACCTATTTGGTCAAGATTTGCCAGCATCGGTTCGTCAAGGACAGCGATTGACTGGAATGACAGCCAACCAAACAAAATTTCCATTGGCTGGTTCTCTTTTCAAATTTGACCAGTATGGCGAACATCGGGCTTGGATAAGTGAGTTGCTCCCTCATACTGCTAAAGTAGTGGACGATTTATGTATCTTAAAGTCCGTTTACACAGAAGCAATCAACCATGATCCTGCTTTGACTTTTTTTCAGACTGGAGCACAAGTTGGAAACCGACCCAGTATGGGCTCTTGGTTGAGTTATGGTTTAGGGAGTGAGAATAAAAATTTACCTGCTTTTTGTGTTTTGCTTTCCAAAGGAAAGGGCAATGGGCAAGGAGTGTATTCTAAGCTATGGACGAATGGTTTTTTAGATTCCATTCACCAAGGCGTACAATTCAGTAGTGGAGAAAATCCAGTTTTGTATTTGAACAATCCTGATGCAATTGACAAAGTGGATAGGAGAAAAATGTTAGACAATTTAGCCCAATTGAACCAAGAAAATTTTGAATCTTTTGGTGATCCAGAAATTAACACAAAAATACAACAATATGAGATGGCTTATCGAATGCAAACTGCCGTCCCAGAAGTTACCGACATGAGTAAAGAACCAGAAGACGTGATAAAATTGTATGGACCAGATTGCCTAGTTCCCGGAAGTTATGCTGCCAATTGCCTGTTAGCCAGAAAATTATCTGAAAACGGTGTTCGCTTCGTCCAACTCTATCATCAAGGTTGGGATGGTCACAACAATTTGCCGAATGAGATAAAAGGGCAATGTATGGACACTGACAAAGCCAGTGCAGCATTGATAACAGACTTGAAACAAAGAGGGTTGTTGGATGAAACTTTAGTGATTTGGGGAGGTGAATTTGGAAGAACCAATTATTGTCAAGGGGTTCTGACCAAAGATAATTATGGCAGAGACCATCATCCAAGATGTTTTACGATATGGATGGCTGGCGGCGGTGTAAAACCGGGAGTATTTGGGGAGACGGATGAGTTTGGATACAATATCGTGGATTTGCCTGTTCATGTACATGACTTGCATGCCACCATTTTGCATCAGATGGGCATCAATCATGAGCAGCTGACTTTCAAGCATTTAGGCAGAAGATATCGATTGACTGATGTAGCGGGAAAGGTGGTAAATGAACTTATAGCTTAATCCAAAAAAGGTATGAATAGAAAAGAATTTTTGAAATTGACAGGTGTTGTTACTACTGGATTGATCACGGTTCCGAATATTATTTTTGGAAAATCAAAACCGCCTATTATCCTTGGTCATCAAAATAAAAAATACATTTTACAAACCAGTTGGAGCAAAGCTGATATAAAAAAATTTCCAGTAAATGACTGTCATGAAATGGTGCAGGACAAATCAGGAAGGATTTTACTTTTGACAAATGAAACAAAAAATAATGTGTTGCTCTATGACCGCTCTGGAAAATTATTGGATGCTTGGGGGCATGAATATCCGGGAGCTCATGGGTTAACTTTGCATCATGAGAATAGCACTGACTTTCTATATATCTGTGATAATCAGCGACATCAAGTAATTAAAACCACGATAGATGGCAAAGTTCTGATGACCTTAGATTACCCAAAAGAGATTGAAAACTATAAGAATGCAGCACAATATGTTCCCACTGAAACTGCTATTGCAGACAATGGAGATATTTATGTGGCGGATGGATATGGATTAGATTTTATCATTCAATACAATCAAAAAGGGGAATATATACGCCATTTTGGGGGGCGAGGAACCGAAAACCACCATTTGAAAAATGCTCATGGAATCTGCATTGACAAAAGAAACCCAACAGCACCAGTTCTAATAG
The DNA here is from genome assembly GCA_016710625.1 of Saprospiraceae bacterium. Taxonomy (GTDB): domain Bacteria; phylum Bacteroidota; class Bacteroidia; order Chitinophagales; family Saprospiraceae; genus JADJVK01. Next base: position 156,643 of record JADJVK010000006.1, on the reverse strand, counting down.
TTACCTCAAGGGAAGAGCAAGCTTTCAAAAGATTTACTTTAGAGGGCAAGTATATTGACACTATTTCTTTACCAGGGGCTTGGGTTTGTAGGCCAGTCATCAAAGGAGACTATTTGTATGCAGCAGTTTTGCAAAGCAATATCAACCAATGGGACAATTCTGGATTTATTACCATTTTAGACAAAGAGAATAAGGTAGTCTCTAATTTAGGTGGCAGTATTCCCTATTATGAAAATGGCAAATTGGTTGAAATGTATCAAACGATCAAGGCATTTAAATATCCACATGATGTTTGCATCGATGCCGATGAAAATATCTATGTTGCCCAATGGAATTCTGGCAAAGTATATCCTTATAAACTAACTCCGATGATATGAGAAACCATTTTTTATATATCATTTGCTTATTGTGTTTTTATAAAGTAGCAGCACAAAACGAAACCTTACAATTATCCAAACCTTATGTGAGTTACCCTTCCATCTTTTTCAGAGATTCTATGGAGGTAAAAATGAAATTTGATTTGATTGGCGCAAATATTCAATATTACATTGATAATCAAATGTATAACAATAAGAAAATTTCAGCACAAAAACATTTTTATAGAAATCCAATAGTACTAAAAAAAGATGTAAATCATATAATTGCAACTTCCAATTGTGATGGTTTTTTACCCTCTGAGCCGTTGGAAGTCACCTTTATTAAAGCTGGTATTCCTGTAAAAAAAGTGGAAGGCACCCTTCCTAATCCAAAATATCATGGAAATGGCATACAAGCTTTAACAGATTTGAAAGGAGGCGATATAAAGATTTCTTCGCCAGATTGGTTGGGTTACGATCAAGATACCTTAGAATTTGAAATGCAATTGGAATCGCCAAGTTGGGTGCAAAATATTCTATTTAGCTTTCTTCAAAATGAAGATAGTTGGGTCTTTCTTCCAAATAAAATTGATGTGCAATATTTTGATACTGAAAAAAATCAGTTTAAAGATTTTGGATCAATCGTCCAGTATTTTGATACAAAAGGAAAATCACAAATCAAGTTTATTACAATTAAAACACCACAAAAAGTACAGACAGATAGGTTGAAAATCACAATCAATACACTTCAAAAAATTCCCAATTGGCATCCTGCAAAAGGAAATCATGCCTGGTGTTTTTTGAATGAAATAATTATAAAATAAGCCAAATGCAATTGAATAAAAATCTGATTCACAATACATTATTTTTTGCCAATTGTTTTTTGGTATTTATTTTGGCATTTGAAAGTAAGCTAAACATTCCACCATATATTCAGATATTGGGCAGGATGCACCCAGTAGTTTTGCATTTTCCAATCGTCCTAATAATAGGTTTAATAGTTTGGAATCTCTTTTTCAATAATAAATATGCACATTCAGAAATAGTTCAAAAGGTAGTACTCAATTACACCCTTATTACCGCCTTTTTAACTACTTTAACTGCCATATTTGGTATCTTTTTATCCAAAGAAGCTGTTTATGAAGCAGATGGGTTGGAAAGACATCAGTGGTTGGGCTTTTCCACAGCGATTTGGATTTATCTAGGTATAGTTTTTCAAAATCATTTAAATAGAAATCAATTAATCAAACTAAATTATAACCTCTTTTTAGGGATTTATATTCTTTTAGCAGCACATTATGGTGGAGAAATCACCCATGGTAAAGATTATATATTAGCACCAATCCTATCAAAAAACTCAGTTGAAAATAAATCAATCACTCCAGAATCAACTATTTATGAAGCGGTTATTCAACCTATTTTTGATGAAAAATGTGTTGGTTGTCATAACGAAAAAAAGGCAAAGGGAGAATTGGTGTTGATAAACAGCTCGACAGCTAAAAAAGGAGGCAAGAATGGGCAGTTATGGGGCAAAATAGAGGAAGAAAGTTTGTTGTTAAAATGTTTGGGTTTACCAATGGAGGACAAAAAACATATGCCGCCTCTTGGAAAACCGCAGTTAGAAAAAACGGAGCTAAATGCAATTGAATTATGGGTGAAAAGTGGTGGCGATTTTAATCAAAAAATTAGTAGCTTAACCGATGAAAATCCACTTAAAAAACTGATAGATAAGCAATTGGCGAAATCCCAAAACACTTCTTATACTTTTGCAGCTTTGCCTGAAAAAACGATAGAAAAGCTCAACAATAACTATCGGATTGTCTATAAATTAGCTGAAAATTCTCCAGCAGTAGTTGTAGAATATTATAATACAAGCCAATTCAACAGTGCTTCACTGCAAGAATTATCAGCAGTAAAAGAGCAATTGGTCAGCCTAAATCTCAATAAAATAAAATTAGATAAAACTGCCATTCAAACTATTGCTGATTTTCCAAATCTAACATATTTGAACGTAGCTTTTACAGGATTAGAAGGAGATGACATCACAGCTTTATCCCAACTTAAATCGCTGAATCACTTGGTTTTATCTGGTAATAAAATCAGTCCAGCGGCTTTGCAATCCATTCTTCATTTGCCGAAACTTGAAAAATTATACCTTTGGAATACTGGAATTTCGGCAGCAGAAATCAATCAATTTAAGTTGAATTTTTCGAAAATTCAGATTGAAAATGGCTATAATGGAGATACTACTGTATTGAAATTAACCCCACCGATTTTGGAAAATGAGGAACAAATAATTTTAAAACCATTTCCACTAAACCTAAAACACTACGTGAATGGAGTGGAAATCAGATATACAACCGATGGCACTGAACCAGATAGTGTGCATTCGAAACTATATAATAACGATGTGACAATTACTCAAAATACCAACATCAAATCCAAAGCTTTCAAAAAAGGGTGGTTGCCAAGTGATGTGTTAATTTCAAATTTTTATGCAGTAAAATTCAAGCCAGATACGATCATTCATATCCAAAAGCCAGATGTCCAATATGATGATAAATATGCAAAAGCATTTTTTAATTTAAAAAAAGGGGAAAAGAATTTTAGGAGTGGCAATTGGGTAGCTTATCGTTTCAATCCGATGGAATCGATGCTGATTTTCAACCAACCAATTCCCCTTTCTAGCCTAGCAATCAGCCATTTAGTAGATATCGGAAGTTATATTATGCCACCACAATCCATTGAATTATGGGGCGGGATGGAACAAAATAAATTGAAAAAAATCAAGACCTTTTCTCCAAAACAACCTTCAGCTATCGCCCCTCCCTATCTTGACATTTTAGACATAAAAATGGCAACCACAAACGTTAGATTTCTGAAAGTCAAGGTGAATACTGTTACCAAATTGCCTGCTTGGCACCTAGGTAAAGGTGACAAAGGCTGGGTATTTATTGATGAAATATTCTTGAATTAATTTATCCAACAATATTAATGACACTATAGCCAATATTGTTTTTCTCAATTTGAATTTGAGTATTGATTCGCTCTTTCAAGGAATCAATATGTGAAATAATTCCGATTGTTCGATTGCTCTCTGCTTGCAATTTCTCCAAAGTGACTATGGAAAGTTCTAATGTCTCGGCATCCAAAGTTCCGAAACCTTCATCGATAAACAGACTCTCCAATTTTACATTTCTGGATGCCAAATCGGAAAGGCTCAATGCCAAAGCAAGGCTCACCAAAAATGACTCTCCTCCTGAAAGTGTTTTGACACTACGAATGGTACTCCCTTGGTATAAATCTATGATTCTGAAATCGCCATCTTGATCATTATTGGTCAATAAATACCTGTCTGTCAAGGACTTCAACCGATTATTAGCAAATGAGATCAAATAGGACAGGTTGAGGTTTTGTGCAAATTTTGCATACTTATTTCCAGTAGCATCACCAATATAAGCATCCAGTATCAACCAGTTTTTAGCAGTTTTTTCAAGTATTTCAAGCTGCAATTGAGCTTCTTTTATGGCTTTTTGCCTTTCTTTGTTTTGCTCAATTTCAAGTTCAATTGCTCCCATCTGATGGCTTGTCTGGTCCCTTTTATTTTCATTTTCTTTAATCAGATTTTCTATATTGGAAAGATTTTGTACCTCACCTTCGATAAACTGCATTTCTGCAAGTCCTTTTTCTACATTAAGATTTGAATTGTTAATTTCAATTTCAATTTGGGAAATATTAGCTTTTTCATTTTTTATTTTAGTCAGAGAAACATCTTCCAAAATATGAGATTTCGCTTCCTCAATCGAAGAATATCCTAACCCAATCAAAGCCGCTTCCAATTCTTTTACTTTGATATTCAATTCATTAGACAACTTTTCTTTAGATTCTGCAATTTCAATATTTTTACTTTCCAAAACTTTTATACTTCCAAGTGCATTCGTGAATTTGTTTTGAATTTTATCAGCATCTCCATTGATGTCAGTTCCAGAATATAATTTTTTTCTTTCCTTATCGATTGATATATAGTTAGTTTGGATGGTTTTCAGCTTTTCTAAAACCTCTTTTATATTTTCAAGTTGTCTTCGCTCTCCCCTATTTTGTAATTCTTGCGTCCATTTTTTATGGGCTGACTGTGTTTTTTCCAAGTCTTTTTCAATCGTTTCTAAAGCAACAGTTTTGTATTCATGATCGATTTTCGATTCAATTTCTTGAATTTGTATATTGTTGTGAGCTATATTTTTTTGGAGACTTTCAATAATACCTTCGTTTTTCGATATTAGGTTTGAGGTTTCCGAAATTTCTTTTTCAATTGACTTTAATTCCAGTTCTTTTGTGGTCAGGTCAAAGGAAACATTTCCAAATTCGATCAATTCCTGATGCGTCAAATAAGGATGTTCGGTAGCTCCACATAGTGGACAAGCTTCCTCTGGCTTGAGTGTTTTTCGATGGTCTTCAAAGGTTGCAATTTTGTATTGCTTTTCCTTTTCAGCCCTTAACACTTGGATTTTCCCTTCAATTATCTTCTTGTTTTCCAATAGTTTACGATGCTTTTCATTGCCCACTTTATTGGATTTTAAATTTTCTTGAAGTTTCAATTCTATATTTTCAATATCAATTTTTAAAGATGAAAGTGTTTTGATTAATTGAGCATTAAAAGCTAATTTTTCATTTTTTACTTGAATTTCTTTTATGATTTGTTGGATTTCAATATCTGTTTCTTGAATAGTAGGGTCTAAATTTAATGATGACAATTTTTGTAAAACAAAAGCCCATCGCTCTTCAGTTTTGTTACCCAAATCTCTTAAGACTGAATTGAATTCAAAATTATCCTGTTTGATTAGTTTTATGAAATTTTCCTTTTGTTCTATTCCTAGATTTTCAGGTGGGAAAGTTGTTTGTCAAAGTCGATAATTTTCATTTCAAAATGCTTCATCACCATCATAAAATTATCACTATCAACTTCTTCGTGAGTAAATGTAGTCATTTCACGAAGGGCATCGGACAATTCCATCTGTAATTCTGTAATGCTTTTTACATTTGATTGTAAGCGGCTTTCTAGAGCTACTAAGCTTGCTTTATCAGCGGTTATTACTGAAATAATTCCTCTATAATTATCTAATTGCTCATGTTTTTCAAGTTTCAATTGGTAGGGTTGAAACACCGCTTTTCTCTGTTCAAGTTTTCCTTTTTCTTCTATTAAATTCTCAGACTTGACTTTTAACTCCTTGTATTTCTTGATATTATTTATTTTTTCAAGATCCACCGAGATATTTTGTTTCAGTGAAGCTATCAGGAGTTTAAATTCTTTTAATAAATTATTTTTGGCTTCAATTTCAGCTTCTGACCAAACTTCAATCGCTGCTATCGATTTCTTTTTCAAATCAATTTCTTCCTTTTTCGTCTTTGCTTTCTGAAAAGCAGCCTTCCCTATTTCACGATAGATTTCAGTTCCAGTAATGCTCTCCAAGAGCTCCGCCCTTTCTTTTTCGTCAGATTTTAGGAATTTAGCAAATTCACCTTGCGATAAAAGTATCGACCGAATAAATTGGTTATAATTTAATCCGATAATTCTCTCATTCTCAGCAGGAACTCCACCTTTTTTAATATCAAGTATCTGTCCGCTAGGAAGTTCTGCAATCTTCATTTCATAATCCTTCCAATTCTTTTTGCTATTTTTTTCTATTTCCCAAGTTGATCTGTACTTTTTGTCGTTGGATTGATAATCGATTTCAGCGAATGCTTTATCTTCAAAATGGGTAACGACTGAGCCAATTTTTTCAATTTCTGTAGTTGTTATTTTTTTGTCGAATCTTGGAATTTGGTTGAATAAAGCCAAAGTGATAACATCTAATATGGTGGATTTTCCTGCTCCGGTTGGTCCTGTTATGGCAAACAATCCGCTATTACACAATGGTGGATTAGAAAAATCTATCTCATGATATCCTTTCAAAGAATGAATATTTTGGAATCGTATTTTGTCTATTTTCATCTCAATCTTGCATTTCTTCTAATAAAATATGATAAGCCTCCATCAATTCCTGTCTTAACGTTGCATCTATTATTTCGGCATCCAACCTCTTTTGAAAAACTTCTTTGGGGGAAAAATTCATAATATGCTCATGATTAGCCAATAATTCTATGTTTTCTAGCTTGTTCTTAAAAGACAATCTCGTTTTGATTATCTTATAATTTCCAAATGGAGCCGCTTCTGTCAACTCATTCTGCAAATTAATTATAGATGGATCAAATTGGTCTTCAACGATTTCTAGTTCAACCAAAGCCGTTAATCGGTTTTCTGGTTGATAATGCATGAGTTGTTGCTCTATTTTTTTAAAGTCGCCAGAAAACTTCACCAATTCCCTGTTTTTAGGCACTTTTATAGATTGAATGTCGATAATTTTTTGCTGTTCAATCTTTATTTCAATGACTTGTTTTTCGTAATTTCTTTCTGAAAAATCTAAAAATATCGGCGAACCGCTATAACGAATCTTATCTGATTTTCCTATTCTTTGAGGTTTGTGAATATGCCCCAAAGCCATGTAATCAATCCTACTATGAATGATATCAGAGCTGATTCCACCTAAATTTCCGATATGTATATCTCTTTCACTATCAGATGTTTCTGCCCCTTGCATAAACAAATGCCCCATTGCAATAATGGGCGTATCTGCACCGTATTTCGACAAGGATATTTCAACCAATTGGTCGTAATGTGCTTTAATTGCTGCTTTTTCTATCGCTGCTTTATTTTGGTCAATATCAGCAGAGACTGATTTCCGAAGGTCTTTATCTCTCAAAAACGGAACTGCTAAAACGACACATTGCAACTGATTTTCAGCATCATATATCGGAATAATTTCCTCTTCTATTTGATCAGGAACGCCTCCAACAACTTGAATCTGAAAAGAGTTTAATATATTTTTTGGTGCATCCAACATACTGATTGAATCATGATTCCCACCAGTTATAATGACTTTTGTCTTGCTTTGATTCAATCGATACAACACCTCATAATAAAATCGAATATCCCTATTCGATGGATTTGCCAAGTCGAAAATATCCCCTGCCACCAAGAGCAAATCTATATTTTCAGTTGTGACATAATCAATTAGCCAATCAAAAAAAAGCTTCAAATCTTCATTTAAATCGTATTTATAGAGCATTTTTCCAATATGCCAATCAGCAGTATGTAGAATTTTCATTGATTATTTTTTTGATTATACAAACAACCCAATTTTCCAAGGTTTTTTCCAAAAATCAATCACGTCAAAGTGTTGTTTTTCAAGCAAATTTGAATGTCTAACACCGATTAAAAAATAATGAAAATTCAAGGTCAGTTGTATATCTTTATCTTCCTTTAATTGATTTTGCAGGTCAGACTTATTATATGGATTATTTAAAATCATTACGCCATTATTTCCTATTATTTTTTTTATTTCAGTAAAATCCATTTCTGAATCTACAAATATAAAATTTTCAAAAGAGGAATTCTGAAATTTAATTTTGGGTAAATACACTTGAAATTCACTATTTTCTGGATGAATTGTAATGGAATTGGGTTTGAAATATTGTAATAACCTAAAAAGTTTTCTTCCTTTTGGGTGATCCATTTTCCCACTTAATGTCTTAATTTCATCGAAAATATAATACCAACGATGGTCATTCAACACTATTTGAGCAATGTCGGATGCCATTGGAGCTTGGAGATGGTAAACAGTCGTTGCATTCCAGTAAAACTTCAAATAAGAAATTAATTTGCTACTCACTTTAAATTTCGTTTTGAAAATCTAACACAAAAAAACGATTTTTTACCTATTAATGAAAATTATGTTAATAAATGTATAATAATAATTTTTCTATATTTGCAAAAGATACCAATTTCGTTATTGTTCAAAAAATAGAATGAATAAATTTATTTTTGTAATTCTTATTATATTTGCGGGAATTAATAGTTGTTTGAGTCAATCATACATAGATGCTGGTGGGATAAGAATCGGTGGTGGCGAATTTGGTGTTACTTATAAAAGGTTATTGGAGAGCAAATGGACGATAGAAGGCCTTGCTACCCAATCATTTAAAGATAGGAACAAGGATTTGACCATTGCCATTTTGGGAGAAAAGCATTTTCCTGTTTTGAGCCGAAGATTAAATATCTATTTTGGAGGCGGAATCCAAGCTCAATTTCTAGGAGTAAAAACAGATCCAACTGTCTCTAATGGTGCTGGAATAGCTGGTATTGCTGGCTTAGAATTCACCATCGACCGTTTGAATATTTCATACGACATCAAGCCAGCAGTCTATCTTTTGGGAGGCCGCTCCGATTTTGATAGTCAAGTTGCATTATCTTTGCGATATGTTTTCACCAAAAGAACATTTACAGTAGATTGGAACAAACTAAAATTCTGGGACGGCTGGTTCAAGAAAAAAGAAAAATAAAATGGTCCTGTAGTTCAACGGATAGAATAGACGTTTCCTAAACGTTAGATCCAAGTTCGATTCTTGGCAAGACCACTAAATGATAATTTTTTCTTCATTTGTTTAAAAATTCCTATAATTTTGTAATTAGTTATGAATACTAGTTCTTATCAAATTTTATCAGAAGATCAACTACAAAAAGTAGGTAATACTGTTATATACTTATGCGATAGAATAAAGGATTTATCTAAAACTAAACTTTTAAAATTACTTTATATTTTAGATGAAATATCTATAAAAAAACATGGTATTCCATTTTTAAATTTAAAATATAAATTATGGAAATACGGTCCAGTATCTGAGGAATTCTTTATCGATTTATCAGATGAACCAATTCTTTTAAAAGATTTCGTAATGTTTGATAATCAATATGAATTTAAAATAATCAAACCAAATCAATCTTTTAATAATGATGAATTTTCTGAAAATGATTTACAGATTTTAGATTATGTAATAAGTAAATTTGGAGATGCATCAGCTAAAAATTTAAATAATTATACATAGGGAAAATTCGCCTGGCACTTAACTGCTTAAAAATAATGTATTAGAATTATTAGAATCTGAAAAATTTATAGTACTAATATTTTTATTGATATGTCATTATTAATAATACATGATGAAAAAAAATTAGAAATTTATAATGATTTCTTAGAATCACACTAAATATGTTTGAGGAAGGTACTATTATTTATTTTGATCCATTCTATTTCAAAAATGGCAATACTGCAAAACCTAAATACTTTATAGTTTTAAAAGCATATAATAATAATTCAAACATTATTGCTTCTCTTCCAACAAGATCAAGAACAATACCAGCTTACATAAATATTGATTTTGGATGTTTAAATGATAATGAAATTAATTTAGATTGTTTTATAATTAAATCCAATACTGAAATAACTGAATGTCATAAGTCTTTCCCTTTTACAACCTATATTTATGGTCATCAAATTGATGATTATTCTATTGATATTTTGAAGGAAAATTATCAGAATGAAGGAATAGATTATATAATATTTGGCAAAATGAAGGTAAAGTTATTTGATAATTTAATTGCTTGTCTTAAAAATTCAAATTCAATAAAAAATAAATATAAAAGAATTTTGTAATAAAAATGTTGTTATCATATTTTTAAACCATTCATTATTTTGTCTCTACTAACTTTTTTTGATCTGTCTGCCTTTTTCATAAGCATTAATAATCCTAAATCTTCTTTTTCAGATAGCGTAAGTTTATTTTTACTTTCAATCGTAATATCCAAACCCTTTTCTTTAGCAAATTGGAGGATTTCTTCTTTTTGCTTTTCAGTTTTGAATTTTATTGTTGCAATAGACATTAGATAAATTTTAATTTCAACAAAATAAGATAATAATCATAAGATTTGCAATTAGTTTTTAAACGAAAAGTTAAAATCTAAATAGATAAAAACCATTATAATAATCATAATTTATTTCAAATAAATTCATATAATATACTATTAATCATGCATTTAAATCGAATTCATTATTTTATATCAAATAAGTATGATGTAATTCATATAGTATTAAAAACAATAGTTTCTTGGCAAGACCACTTAATTTCTTTAAAAAACACCAACGGTAATCCTCGAAACACAGGTCAACTGCTCCTTTTCGTCTTTAATTTCGATTTGCCAAACATGTAATGTTTTGCCTACTTTTATTTCGGTAACTTTTCCATATACATATCCCTCTTTTACTGCTCTTAAGTGATTTGCATTAATTTCAATTCCCACAATTTTCTTTTGCATCGGGTCTTCTGTTGCTAAGTAGGATGCAACACTTCCTAAAGTCTCCGCTAATACTACATTTGCACCACCGTGAAGCAATCCTGCTGGTTGACGATGACGATGATCCACTTGCATCTTTGCCACTAAAAAATCATTTCCGATGGATATAAATTCAATACTCAAAGTTTCATTCAACGTGTTCACCGAAATTTGATTAAAATACTCAAGTGAAACATTATTTTTCCATAACATATTAAAAAAAAGTTTAAATTATTTGCATATATTAAAAATTAATATCACCTTTACACATTATATTTTTTTATATATAATTTTGCTAACTATATCCCATGATCGATTTCTGTGTAGTAGCAAACCGATAGATTGAATTAGCAAAAACCGATTTTAAAACAAATTAACATTGCACAGGCAAACATATGGAGCACTTTTTACTATTTGGTATACTGCTTTCGGCAGTTACATTTTTGTCAGTTATTATTACAAAACCTTCTTCAAATAGTTCAGAAGGAATTTTAAAATAGTATATAGTCAATAGGACTTTCTGACAGCAAAACCGATTTATGAACAAGCTAACATTCATTGTTGCAAGTTTTTTGATATACTCAAATCTTGCTGCACAAGATGAATTGACTTCTTCTACCAATTTGTATAACAAAGATAGTTATACTAAAGTGGTTTATAGAGAAATTAAGGACTTTCCTAAATTATTTTCTGGATTTACTATTGAGTTAATTCACTCAGAGGTACCGCTTTCTAGCAACTACCCTATTTTCAGTCAATATGGTAAAATACTAGTGGATAAATCCGATGGCTATTGCTATCAATTTATTGCCGACTTTGAGGAGGATGATGCAGCAAAAAAGTACTTGCAAGACATCATTTTACCCAGAGTAAAATCAGCTAAATTATTTTATTATAAAGAAGGCATAAGGTCTGAAGTAAAGTAAACTTAAGCGACAAGTCGTTTTACTCCTTTCGATTTTTTACCAAATGAATTGAGTATCAAATCCCATAAATATTCATAAGGTATTATTTCAACATCACTTTTTGAAGCATCAAAATTTGTTTCTCTCAACTTTTCAAAATATTTTTTCCCCAAAATTTGTGTTCTCCTCACATCCATGTCGTTCTTAGAAAACTGAATTAGAAGATTAATAAAACAATTGCTTCTTAAATTTTCATTATTTCTTAAATGTCGATGACAATACATTTTTAAAGCATGTATTCGATTGAAAATTTCTTCTTCATCTTTTTTAACTAATAAATGCAGGATTTGAACAATCAATATTGCAACATTCAATCCTCTCTTATCTTTAGAATACATAGGAACTTCATTCAAAAATTTATTTATTTTCAAATTGATATTTGTATCCGTGTTGATGATTTTTATTTTAATTAAGAAATTCAAATAAGCTTCATAAATTTTCCAGTTTTCAGTTCTGGTTTTGTATAAAAATTCGAAACGAGGATGACTACTGACAGATTTATAAATTTCTAGAGCATAATTATAATTCTCAGTACTAAACGCCAAAATCAAGAGGGATTCGTGCAAATAAAACCAGTTGGGAACACCTTCTGGAATCAAAGAAATTGCTTCTTTTGCAACTTTCTCTCCTTTGCTAAAATCTCTTAAATGCAAATAGCTGTTGAACATGTGAAATTTGAAAATGAAAATCATATTATTCAAGTTCAAATCTAAATTGGAAAAATAATTACATGCTTTTTCGCAAACAGCGATTACATTTTCATAATCTTCCACTAATTGATATCTACTGACTTCCAATTGATATTGGAACAATTTAAATTGCCTAGTCTCAATATCACTAAAAGATTTATCTAAATCTTCTACCAATTGGATTGCTAATGGCTCAAGATCAGGTCTTGTTGCCTTCGAAATCGTAAAATTAATGGATATTTTATGGTAATATTCTTCCGCTTTTATTTCCGCATTTCTACAAATCAAAAGACTATTTACTGAATCATTAAAATATTCAAACCGCTTAATATCCCCTTTATTTGTAGCATAATGTCCCCTCAAAATGGAAGCTAGCTCTAATGAAATATTTGTTAAATGATATTTTATCGATTTTTTTAAGAGTTTTTCAGCTAACTTTATTGCATTGTGTTTGGCAGATTTTGCCAATAAAATCTGGACTAAAGAAAGCTGTTTATGGCTCGTATAATATACTTTTTGTGAATCGCTATGTAAATTATTATTAAAATCAATTTGAAGAATTTTATCATACAACTTCAGCTTCAATCGCTCCTTAAGTTTACGATAATTTTCATAATTTGGGTCTGTTTGATACAACTTATAGGAAGCCTCAAAATCATTCGTAAATTCACCAGAAATGATACCTTCTAAAAACTCTTGTAATAAGTTATTAGGCGACCCGACTTTTAAATGTACTTTCTTCTGTGTGGAATTAAAAATAACGCCCACAAGCTCCCTTAGTTCTATCATGATAATCTATTATTGTAGAGTCTTTTATAAATGGTACTCATTTATTTGCAAAAAACAATCCAAAAAAATTAATGAAAATGAAATCCTTCTACTTTGTACACAAATTTAATTGAAATTATATAAAAATAAAATGCGAATTTTCAATTTATGTGTTCAATAATTTTGTCAATTTTTTGGTAAATTTTAATTATTATTTAATATAAAATATGTTAGTTATTGAATAACATCATAATATATGTTAAAGAAATCACTAAATGTAAAAATAGTGTTATAAGATTTTTAGTAAATTTCGTATATAAAAAACGATAAATTTAATTTTTTATTAACATATGTTAATAAAAGAATATATATTGATTGTCGCAATTAAATCAAATATTTTAAAAAAATAGGAAGGGTTATAGCTAGTACTTAAATAAAATAATGATAAAAAATATATAAATTTTCCCAATATAAATACTAACAAAAAACATATATTGCTGATTGTCAACAATATAATAATTTTTCTTTGATTAAATTGAAAAATGTAGAAGAGATAAATTGTGAAAATCTGTGATTTTTTAAGCTTGATAGGCACCGTATCTTTGTATCATCAATTAGCGATATAATAATTGATTATTAAAATACAATAATGTTTGTTAAATAGTGTTTGTTTTTTGTATTGATCCTGTCAGATAAAGTTCCGACAGGTTTTTTTATTTTTAGGCGTCAGGTAAGTCAGTCAGCAAATAGTCTTTACAATCTGCTAACTGACCCGTTTCAGTCAATATAATAATTGACTATATCCTGTACGTCATACAAAATCGGTTTTTAGGATGGTGGTATGTAGCTTTCTCTTTCAACAATCCCACCATCTAATTCTTTCAGGATGGCCTCTCAGGCAATTAGAATAACAAACAATTATTCATGACAAATCATGAATAAAAAATATATGTAAACAAACTTGATAATTTGAATGAACTTAGAAGGATAACTTACTGTTTTTCAATGACATGAATCTATATAAAGGTAGAAATAAAATAAATCAAATACACTTTGTATTGAAATAATATGCGATATTAGGAACAATAATTTGTTTTACAAAATATTCATAAAACTTTTAAAACATAATTATTTTCATAATTTATTGTTTTTTATATGTGTGAATCGTAATTATCTTCAAAAAATTGCAATGCTGCCCTTTCCATAAAGGAATGATGATGATTTCGCTCTAAGAATCCTACATGACCGCCATGGTCAGTCAAAATCAATTTTAGATTTTTATTCGATTTCACCATTTCTTTTGGGTGGCATTTTTCGGTTAGAATTGGGTCATTTATTGCATTTAAAATCAATGTATTCACCTTGATTTTTGGAAGGTGTGGCAAACTAGAAACGTTATCATAAAAATCATCAGAATTCTTAAATCCACATAACTTGGCAGAAAATTCATTATCAAAATCCTTCCAGCTCTTCACTTTCTTTAATTTATCAACATCGAAAGTATTTGGAAATTGTAACTCTTTTCCAATTACTCTTTTGGATATTTTCTTGAAAAATAAATCTTTGAAAAACCAATTTTTCCTTTCATCTAAAGAATGTGAAGCCGACCGAAGATCGCAAGGAGTAGAAATTGCAACTGCTCCCAAAATCTCTTTTGGTAAAATATCTGCCTTTCTAGCCACATAATTCAAGGTTATACTACCCCCTAAACTATATCCCATCAAGTACACTTTACGAAATCCATACTTTCTAATTGCATGATTGACAATCAAATGTATATCATCCGTCTCGCCATGATGGTTAAGTTTTAGCGTTTTGTTTTCTTCACCACTACAACCTCTATTATTCCATGCTAAAACATTGTATTGATGGTCTTGGAAATATTTTGCAGCATTGGTGATATATACTTTATTCGAATTCCCTTCCAAGCCATGTGATAAAATCACTAACTTTTCTTTATCAGCTTGAAACAACCAATCCAAATCTAAAAAATCATCATCTGGTGTTGAAATTCTTTCTCTTATGTAGGTAATTTGTGGTTTTCTTTGGGTTAAAGTAGGAGCAACAGTTTGAATAAATCCATTGATCTGCCAAAAAGGTGGATTGATTTTATATAGTGGTAATTCTCCATTATTTATCTTTATCTAAAGATTTTAAAGAAACAATTGAGTTTTTCAAGTCTTTTTTCAAAGTTTTTTGAAAGTTTTTTGCCTCAATTTTATCATAAAATGGTCCAACTAATACATAATAATCCAAATCCTTATTATCCTTATCTAAATAAATTAAGGTATTTGGCAAATTATTTAATCTATTCTTTTTTAGAAAATCTGTTACTTTATCAAAATTTTCGAACTTTCCCAACTTTTATAACAAATTGATTTTCTGGCAACTCAACAGACTCAATCTTATAAATATTTTTCAACAATGCTACTTCTTTTGATTCGGAATCAGCAGTTTTTTGTTTTTGAGGTTCAATAGCTTCAGATTTTTTTTCCTCAATAACAACTGGTACTATTTTATTTTCTGCGATGGTATCCTTAGGTTTTCCAATATCATGAATAGAAACTTCACCTATTACTGTGTTTTCCAAGATTTCTATTTTCACATCTTGGCTTCCATCATGAATATCAATTGCCTTAGCAGCTTCTTTGGATAAATCAATTACAAACCTTTTGTTAAAAGGTCCCCTGTCATTCACCCTTACAATTACAGAATTTTGAGTTCTCATATTCGTAACTCTCAATACAGTTCCAAAGGGAATGGTGCGATGAGCAGCAGTCAATTTTTCATGATCATATAATTCGCCATTAGCCGTTTTTTGACCTTCAAATTTGTCTGCATAATAAGATGCCAAGCCAATTTCTTGACTATAAGTTTTTGTGAATGAGCAAATTAAATTAATGCAAATTAAAATAATTAACCTAGTAAATTTGTTAATTTTTCCCATGATTTTTTCGTAAGCTTTTGAGTGACTGCATCTATAAAATAACTTCCAGCAGTTGGGTCAGTCACATAATTAAAGTAAGATTCCATATTGAGTATCATCTGAATATTATTTGACAGCCTTGTTGCCTCAATATTTTCATTTATATTTTCATCAAAATTATTACAATATATCTTATAAGAACTTCCTAATATTGCAGACATTGTAAACGTTGTCAAACGAATTAAATTGTAATTAGGATCTCCAGTTAAATTACTTTTATCATATCCAACAACAATTTTAGCAGCAGAACTTGTTTTGCCAAACATGGTTGAATAATTTTTCCAAACCAAATGAAGGGCTCTTAAATATCCAATTTCAATCAAATATTCTTTTCCTAGCTTTGTTTCAAATACTATTTTATCTAAAAGCAAATTGGGCTCGATACCAGCTTCATTCATTTTTTGAATAAACTGATGTGTCGAATCAATTATTCTTACGATATTGTCTGAATATTTATTGGATTCAAAATTAGTATCAAAAGCAAACTTTGAATGGTTAAAATTATTTAAAATATCCTTAACTAGTTCAGAATCAGGTATTGTTGTAAATTGAAAAGTAATATCTGTCTCTTTAGCAAAATAGGACTTAATCATTTCATACTCAGCAGTATTACTCAATTTTATTTGCCAAGAAATATATAATTGATTTACATTCTCTAAAATAACTTGATATTCTTCGATGGATTCAAATGCTTTAAATGCTAAAGCTCCAATTCCATTATTTAATGCTTCTAAAATTGTTTTATTGGGTGTTTTTCCATTAATACAAAGGGTTGATTGGCTTTCCCATTCTTTATTAATATTCAAATCCAACTTTTCTACATCCGTAACAATGGGTTCCAAAAGAATATCATCATCTATTATCCACTTTAATTGATCATAGTTGGTTGATTTCAAATCTTTTCTCACTACATCCATCCATTCTTCCGCCGAAACTTTTGGGAAATCGTAAACAAGTTGTTTAGACATATTATAAGAATATTTATATGAATTTTTGTTAAAAAAATATATAATAAAATAGGTAAAAATGTATATTTGTGTAATATTTCATTGATTCCTTCTATTTGCAAAAGTACAATTAATTGTAATATTCTTGTTTAGACTGAAATCAATAAATAAAAAATTTAATTACACTATTGTCGAAACTGAGTATGATGGTTGAGCTTAAAGTAGCACAACCGTCATTTTTTTTTATAAATTAATATTTCTAATAGCTTCTCTTTTTGTCAACCTAGACAAATTCGGATGTTCATCAATAAAATCTAAAATTTTCTTAGGTTCATATCGAGAATAAGTTCTCAATGCCCAACCAGCAGCTTTTCGAATAAAAAATTCCTTACTATTTTCATGAAAAACAATCGCTTCCTTCATTAATTCAAAATCAGTTGATTGTTTGTAATGCAATTGAAATATTATTGAAATTCTATTCATCCACATATTTTTAGAGGTTTTCCATTTCTCAAAATACATATATTTCTTGTCAGGAAATTTTTTAAAATACATCCCAACTAATTTCGAAATCCAATCGACACTATCCCACCAAGATTTGTTCGTAATCATAAATTCCAAATCTTCAATAAAAGAGCTTTCCCATTGTTTATGAAGCCTTTGGCTCATTTCAATTGCCATATATTGCATTTCTCTATGGTCATCTTCAAAGCAAAGTCGAATAAATTCTGACAACTGATTATAGGCAATGAAGCCATTCTCAGCAATGAAATTATTGAAAATTGCCATCCATTGGGGAGCTTTATGCCCATAAAATAAAAAGTGATTTTTCAGATACTTAGCTTGCTTTTCTGCATAAAATGGATTACCCTTTTCTTCTAAAATAATTTTTAGGTTGAAAAAATAAATCTCTACAGCATTTCGTTTATTTAACTGATTTGTCATATCTTCGATAAATTAAAAATTTAATTTATTTATGAAATCTTTTCTAATTCAAAGTATATTTTTATTTGCATTCATTTCTTGCTCAGCACAAAAATCTAAAGCAAAAATGTATATAATTTCTGGTAAAGTTACTGAAACCAACCAATATTGTGGTGGAGCAAGACCCTCTCAAGAAATGTTAGACGAGTTGACAGCTCCTAAGCCATTGGCAGATAAAGTTTTATTGATAAAATCTGGAAAAATAAATACCAATACTAGATCCGTTCAAAAAACCAAAACTGATCCTTATGGCAACTTTACATTGATCCTAAAAGCTGGAACTTATTGCATTGTGGAAGAATCAAAAGGTAAAAAATTCACCCCTAAAACTAATGACGAAATCTATGAATGGGATAATGATTGCTTAAAGAAAAACTGGGAAGCTTGTGATCATTTAATGGTCGTTGGGAAAGAAAAAGTAGATAATATCAATATAAATTATCAAAAATATTGTGATTATAGACAACCATGTTTGAAAAAATTTAAAGGACCATTGCCGCAATAATAAAATTATTTAAAAAAATTATTACTTTTGTTCAAAATTAATTTCAAGGATGAGTAAGCAAAATCAACCCAAAAAGCCAGCACCAGCAGTTGCTGAAAGAAAGTCAACTACAACTTCTTCTAATACAGCTTCAAGAGAAAAAGCTGCTAGAGTAAAAATTCCATTATTATTTGGTAAAAGTGAGTTTAAATGGATATTAATTGGAGTTGGATTAGAATTTTTAGGTATGATCTTAATGTTAGGTGGAGCAATGCCAAATGCTGATACTTGGGATCCTAGTTTGATTTATAGTCCATTAAGAATTACAGTTGCACCATTATTAATGGTTGCTGGTCTAGTAGTAGTTGCTTTAGGAATATTTCATAAACCCAAAGTAGAAGAAATAGCAGAAGTTATAGAATAAAAAAAAATCCGATTGTTCTAACAATCGGATTTTTTTTTAGAAATTCACTTGAGCTTGCAATCTCAGCAGTCGTCCTGACTGGAAATTATTTTTCGTAACAAAATCTTGTGTTTTCCTATTTGATATGGTATAATTAGCACTTAATTCAAAATATTTGCTTGGCTGCCATTCTACCCCAAGCTCACCTTCACTAACTTCATGATGTCTTGCATCTAATTCATTCTTTTTACCGCCATCATAATATTGATATCTTAAATAAGGCATAATAATATGATGATTTTTCTTTAGTTGATAACTAAGCAAGATATAACCTCCTTTTAAGTTTTTGGTTTCTATTGAATCTTTAAGTGCATTATATTGAGGTCCTCTTCCAATATTGTATTCAGCTTGTATTCCAAAAGGTTTTGGATATAAAATAAAGGAAACTGCTCCCCTACTATCATCATAAGTCTTATCTGAAGCTATTTTTGTTAGTGAACTAACTTGATCACTACTGATAAAATATTTTCCAGTATATCCTTGAATACCAAATTCTATTATATTTTTTCCTAATTCAATAGGATAAGCTATTCTTGAAACGATATGCAATCCATTATTCAATTCTGGTCTATTCCCACTTTGTCCATTATATAAACCAAATGAAAAACCCCATAATCACCACTTCCTTTCAAGCCATCTTTCATTATTTTGCTATACAATTTCTTTTTAGTTTCAGGAGTCCAATAAAAAAATACACCTTGGTCTCTTTCGTTTGGAACAGCACTATTCAATGCATCATCCCGATCTAATGGAACTCTAATTTGGCTAGATTGTACATTTTCAAAACCGAATGGAACTTTACTCTGCCCAATTCTCAATTTAAACTCATTTTTCGAATCTAATCCAATGTCGAAGTAAGCATCTCGAATTTGTGCGAAATTTAATGCAGTTGAAGAAACTGATCCAGCAAAATCTGGTTGTATATAAAAATATATAGATTTAGAAATTTGACCATGAAATGCTATACGAACTCGTCTAAGGAATATGCCCCCATTTTCTCCCCAGCTTTTATCACATTGTTCACATTTCAATTTCGAATTTGTTTCAAACAAACGATTATATCTTGCTTGAATATAACCCTTTACTGATATGGATTCATACCATTTTTTTTCAGAAGTTGATTTAATTTCAGAAGTTGATTTCAATGAATCAACCGATTGAGCATAAAGATTATTTATAATTTGACAAATTAATAATAACCCAACAATAAATAATTTTTTCATAAAACTTGCACCAAATAAATTCACCAAATAGTAAATCACCAAATATTTGTGGCACAAAAGTAAAAATGAGTTAGACTAAATTATTGGATATTCTAAAACTTAATGTAAACTTAACATTAGACAAATTTTCTAAATCTTTCATCTAAGTCAATAGAGTCAATTGATATTTTTTTAATTTGCTTAAAATTCGGATGGAATGGATTCAAAATTATATTACTTTCTTCTGGAATTAATATGGATGGTACTTTTATTCCTAATACATTTACTTTGAAGAAATAATGCTCAGAGATTTCCCATAATTTTTGATTATTCAAATCAAATTTATTCCCTTTAAGTAACTGATTGTCAATGGAAATTATTTCGACATCTGGTATCTCTAAACTAAGAAAAGAAAAGCTATCTTTTATTGCATTATATGCTGCGAAATGGACAATCAGTTCTAACAATGCTAATGATCTTGCTTGACTTGTGTACAAAACTGGAACTCCAGGTCTATTCCACCTTCCTCCATGCAGCCTAGCACCTTCTCCACTCAAATCATTGACATACAGCGTTTTTGCAATTCTATAAACTTTCATTATGCAAAGATTCCATGTTCTATTCGCCCTAGTAATTGCTCTATAAGCTGAAAACCAAATGGCGTATCAAAATATTGTAAAGGAGTTTTGTTATTTAAGGAAAGCAAAGGAGTTCTAATCCATTGATTAAAAGAGCTTTGACTTCCAAAAACATTAACTCCTTTTGTATTTATATTTTGTAATTGAATTATTTTTGAAGAGCCATCAGAATCTAATAATTTTGAGGATTCGAAACGCTGAACTGTCCTCAATGAAACATGCAAAATATTAGCAAACTCTAATTGAGAGAGCCCTAATTTATTTACCAAATCAAGTGCATTCGATATTTTTATTCCTTTCCTTGCTGTATCAATGATATTTAAAGGATTTGCATATGCTACCATTGGTTCTTCTACTTTTGTTTCCGTATTTTGAT
The DNA here is from genome assembly GCA_016710625.1 of Saprospiraceae bacterium. Taxonomy (GTDB): domain Bacteria; phylum Bacteroidota; class Bacteroidia; order Chitinophagales; family Saprospiraceae; genus JADJVK01. The sequence goes on along the minus strand of JADJVK010000006.1, from coordinate 135,524 downwards.
TTTGATATTTATTTTTCATCTTCACGTCATTTGTCCCAAAGTTACCGCCATTTTTCTGGTTTAAAAAATTTTTTTTCACATTTTTTTTTATTTTATATATAATCTTCAATTATTTAAAAATTTAATTCACTTTGGTTCAATAATTGCACTTGCTTTATAGTTTAATAAGTAATTAACTTTGGCTAACTATTTAGTAAATATCCATGTTTAAAAATATTTTGTTAATGCTACTCCTATTCTTGTCCGAACTCATTCTGGCACAAGACATTGTAATGGGTAAAGGTAGCTTAGTCAAAACATGTAAGGGTCAATTTTTTGATAGTGGAGGTGCAAAAGGCAACTATTCAGTTGGGGAAAATTCAACCATGACGATTTGTTCAGATGGCAGCTCTTCTTTAAGTCATATAAGTCTATCTTTTAGCGGATTAGACCTTTCTCAGGGCGATAAATTATGTTTTTATGATGGTCCAAACACCCAATCAAAATTAATAGTCTGTAATGATAATTTACCAAAAGTATTTATCGTTCAAGCTTCCGCTGCTAATTCATCAGGTTGCATAACAATTGATTTCAAATCAACTAATTCAAAAGCATCAACTGGTTGGGCAGCCAGTGTACAATGTGTACCTTCCTGCCAAAGAATTGAGGCTGAAATCACCAATACCACACCTAAAGAAATACCCATAGATACTGGTTGGATAGATATCTGTCCTTATGAAACTGTTCAATTTGAAGGGAATGCTATTTTTCCTCAGAATGGAGTAAAATATAATCAATCTGTTCAGAATTCGATTTTTGAATGGAATTTTGGGGATGGAAACAACCAATTAGGCAAAAACACTCAACATACCTACACAAAATCTGGCGGTTTTATTGCTACATTGATTGTTAAAGATCAATTAGGATGTAAAAGCACAAATTATATTAGGAAAAAAATTAGAGTTGCTTCAGCACCAACATTTAATGGAAAGGCTCCAAGTCAAAACTATTGTATTGGTGATACGATTCGTTTAAAAGCAAATCTAAATTCATATAATAAAAATGCAAATTTAAATGTAATTCCAAACCCTCTTATTTTCAATCCATCTGGTATTCGATCCGATTCCTTAGCACTTCCCGATGGTGATGGAACTTCCTATAAAACAAGTATCCGTTTTTCTGATTTCGCACCAGGTTCTACCTTAACAAATATTTCAGATTTATTGAGAATTGGGGTAAATATGGAACATTCTTGGATGAGAGATTTACAAATTTCCATAGAATGCCCAAATGGACAAACTGCTGTCCTTCATAATTATCAGGGAAGAATTGGAAAAAAAATTGTTATAGGACAACCAATTGAAACAGACACAATTATACCAAAACCAGGTAAAGGATTTGATTATTATTGGAAATATAATGCAATTAATGACCCTTGGTTACAGTGGGCAAACAACAACCCTTCAAAATCAGTTTTACCAAGTGGTGATTATCGTCCTTACGAATCCTTTTCAAAACTAATAGGCTGTCCTTTAAATGGTGATTGGTCTATCATTGTTCAAGATCTTTGGTCAAAAGACAATGGCTTCATTTTCAATTGGAGTATTGATTTCAACCCAAGTTTGTTGCCAAATAATGAATCTTATTTATCTTCAATTTTGGATAGTAAATGGGAATCCAATAAATCCACTATTTACACAAGTAAAGATTCATTATTAGCAATTGCAAAAGAAGCTGGTTCACAAAGTTATAAATTTGTTGTTTTTGATGAATTTGGTTGCACTTATGATACAACCTTGTCCATCAATATTTTGTCACCAACCAATCCATTATGCAAATCATGTACTTCTAATAATTTAATGCAAAATGAGTACACTATTTGCAAAGGAGAAATATTAAATTTGAATGCAGCTGTCAATAGTGGCATCTTGAGTGTTCCTTTTTCGGCAACTCCTAATTACAAATTTGGTTTTTCAAACCACCCACCAAGTATTCCATATATATCTGAGCTTCCAATTTCTAATCTTTTTCCGTTGACAATTACGGATATTACCAAAGATATTAAATCTGTTTGTTTAGATATCGCAACAGATTATGTAAGTGATTTACAAATATTTTTAGAAAGTCCAGATGGAAAAATATTGGAATTGACAACCAATAATGGTGGAAATGGGAAAAATTATGAAAATACATGTTTTACACCAAAAGCAACTAATTCCATAAAAAATGGAATTGCTCCTTTTAATAGTGAATATTTACCAGAAGGAAATTGGGCAGATTTAAACAATAGTAGCATCAATGGGAAATGGAAACTAAAAGTAAGTGATGCATTTGGAGCAGGAATTTATGGTACTTTGAATAGTTGGAATATTACTTTTAATACTCAAAATCAATATAAATATTCTTGGAACCCACCTTCTGAAATATCTTGCACAAGCTGTTCAAACCCTAATGTAAATCCAACAAAATCAACAAAATATGTAGTTAGCATTTCTGATGTATATGGTTGTAATTTTTTGGATACTGTAAAAGTGAACGTTTTCGACAAAATTCCAGCACCGATTTTATCTTTAGACACAACAAAAATACAAGGTACAATTTGTGTAAAATGGTTACCTATTCCTGGAATATCGCAATATGAAGTCAATATCAATAACACTGGATGGGTTATTGCAAATGGTATTTTAAAGCATACACTCAACAATCTCCAATTCGGAAAAATACTTGATATTCAGGTGAGAGCAAAGGATTCCTATTGCGAAGCACTACCGGCACTCATTCAAACTAAATATGAATATTGCCCTATTAATATTGTTTTAGACAGTATAGCATTACCAAAATGTTTTAATACAAACGATGCCTGCATTTATGTACATACAAAAAATGATTTTGGATTAGTCGATTATACAATCAATGGTAATAAATCCAATTTCGGATTTTTTAAAAATATATCGGCTGGTATTTATCAAGTTATTGCAACAGATAAATTACTTTGTTCTGATACTTTAATGGTGGATATCCCGAGAATTGATAGTATCAAAATTGATTTGCAAATTGATTCCATTAGGTGCTTTGGCCAAAAAGGAGCAATTTTTGTACAAAAAAGCGGTGGTAGTGGAACGTTAAATATTTTATGGAATACGACTCCACCAACTAGTAATACAGCTATTGCCAATCTACAAAAAGGTATTTATACGCTGACAGCCACTGATAGTAAAGGCTGCACCGTTGTCAATTCAGTAACTTTGAATGAACCTCCAAAACTAAATTTATCTGCATCAACCACAAATACAAAATGTTTTGGTAGTAATGATGGTGCCATCAATTTAAATGTAAGTGGCGGCACTCCAAATTATCAATACTTTTGGGAAGACAAATCAAAATTACCCAGCTTGAGTAATTTGGTTGCTGGCTCATATAAAGTATCAGTGGTTGATAGCAAATATTGTCTCGATTCCTTAAAAATTGACATTAATGAACCACCCAAAATAAGTGCAAATCTTAGTAATGCAATTAATTATGTCGCAAAACCCAACCAAATGCTTTGATAGTAAAGATGGAATGGCTAAAGTATCGGTAATCAATGGTTTTGGACCTTATACCTATCAATGGAATGATTTCAAAATACAGAAAGATAGCGTTGCAACTAATTTAGCATCAGGAAAATATATTGTTACTGTTACCGATGTTAATGGTTGCAAAAAAGTTAATTTTATAGAAGTAAAATCTCCTGACACTTTAAAATTAGCTATTGACAAATTCAACTTGACTTGTAAAGGAACCAATGATGGCTATGCAATTGCGAAACCTACAGGAGGAGTTGCTCCTTATTCTTTTCAGTGGAATGATAGCTTTAAACAACAAACCTCCAATGCAAGTGGCTTGGTTTCAGGTGTTTATCAAGTTTCAGTTTGGGATAGTAATAAATGTTTGGCAATAGAAAACACAACAATTTTGCCACCTCAACCAATAAAAATTGACTCCATCAAAAAAGTTGCTCCAAAATGTTTTGGACAATCAAATGGTTCTATTGAGTTATTTACTAACGGAGGAGCAGGAGGATTCAAATATCTTTGGAATGATCCTTTGGTACAATTTTTAAATCCAGCTAGTAACCTACCTGCAGGTAATTTCACAGTTACAATTACGGATTTAGCAGATTGCAAATTGGTACAAACCATCAATTTACCACAACCCGAAAAATTAATCACAACAGCCAATGCTATACCCGTAAATTGTTTTAATGGTGAAGATGGAATTATTGATTTGACCATAAATGGGGGTATTCCTCCTTATATAACATTATGGAGTAATGCAAAATCTAATGAGGATATAAATAATTTAAAATCAGGAAACTATCAAGTGACTGTAACCGATATGAATGGTTGTAAGACTTCAGATAATTATACTGTTTCTCAACCTATTAAACCAATATCTTTAAATTTTAATCAATATTATATTCCATGTTTTGGTGGCTTTGGGAAATGCCAAGTTTTACCAACTGGCGGAACTGGAGCTTTCAAATACAAATGGGAAACTGGTGAAGCAACTGACACAGCAATTATTTTAAAACCTGGATTTCAAACCATTACAATAACGGATCAAAATAATTGTAAACTTATTGATTCCATTTTAATAAAAGAATTAGAGCCTATAAAAGCAAATTATTTATTAGATAATCCATCTTGCTATCAGTCAAACAATGGAAAAATCATTATAAATAATATAACTGGCGGAGCTGGAAAAGATTTATTATCTAATTATAAATTTAGTTGGAATAATCTTTCCCCTAGTAATATTTCTTACATTGAGAACTTATTTTCAGGTACTTATCAATTAAAAATCACTGATATTCAAGGATGTTCTTTTTTGGATAAAATTGATATTATTGAACCTTCAAAAATGAATTTTAAAATAGAATCTCAAATTTCAAGGTGTAATGAGTCCTCGGATGGGTCAGCAACTATTCTAAACGTTTCAGGAGGTTTTCCAAAATATACTTATTTGTGGGATGCCTCTGCCAAAAATCAAACAAATGCCACTGCAATTGATTTGAAAAGTGGAACGTATAAAGTTACAGTTCAAGATGCTCATGGCTGTAAACAAGATACTTTTATCTTTGTCGGCAAACCTGAAAAAGTTCAGTTAGATTATTTTGATATTAAACCAGGATTATGCGATGGAGACACTTTAGGTCAAGCAACCGTTTTTTCAAAAGGCGGTACCCCACCCTATCATTATCATTGGTCTAATGAATCCACAAACCAAACAGCTACAGGGCTGAAGTCAGGTTTTGTGACCGTTACCATTTCAGACTTTTATAATTGTAGCGAAACCGCAACTGCTTTTTTAAAATCTCAAGCCACTTTAGATGCGAAACTTACTGTTGATTCCATTTCATGTTTTGGTTCCTCTGATGGAAGTATAGCTATTGTAGCATCCAATGGATCACAACCATATAAATATAGTTTAAATGGTTATGATTTTAATGGGAAAACCAAATTTATTGGCTTAAAATCAGGCAAATATGCTGTTTTTGTAAAAGATGCAAATGGTTGTGCCTGGGTGGGAGATGTCCAATTATCAGACCCTCCAAAAATGAAAATTGATGCAGGAATCGATTTGGAAATTGCATATGGAGATAGCATTCAATTATCTGCAAAAGCTACTAACAATCAAGGAAAGGTTAGTTTGGAATGGCAACAACCTTATAAATCTACTTTAAGTTGTCTGTTTTGCGACAAGCCCTGGGCAAAACCGCTCTATGACATTGATTATCTACTGGTTGGGATGGGAATTTCAGATCAAAAGCAATGCCTTCTGGAGTATATGTTTGGTATTTATCCGTCGAAAACAAAGATGGAGGCATAAAGTCATATAAAGGGAATGTAACATTAATTAGATAAAAAATTTATTGAGTGAAAAATCTATTAAGCATATTATTTTTGATTTTCATGAGCAAATTGGTGGCACAAGATGCTCATTTGTCACAATTCTATGCAGCCCCTCAATTTACCAATCCTGCACTAACAGGAGTTTTCAAAGGTTCGTTGAGAGGTGTAGTAAACTATCGTGAACAGTGGTCAAACATTTTTGCTAATTTACCTTTCCGAACGATGTTAGCTTCCGCCGATTATAGATTAAATACTGTCGATGACGATTATTTAGGCATAGGAATTAATACATTGTATCAAGAAGCTGGAACCTCACAATTTACAAAATCTACCGCTGGATTAAGTCTAAGTTATCTAAAACAATTATCTGGAAATAGAACTGGAACAGAAGCACAATATCTTATTGGAGGTGCACAATTGGGATTTGGTCAATATCAAATTAGGAATAGCGATTTATGGTACAGCAAACAATATGATTTGATTAATGAAAAAGTAAATACGAATATTTCTAATGGAGAAACTCAAATTGGGAATTTGTCCAGCAATCTTTTTTTAGATTTTAATGCAGGTGTCTTATGGTACACAATTTTAAATGAACAAACCAATTTTTATATTGGTGGTGCCATGCATCACATCAATTCACCCAATATTTCATTAACTCAAAATAATGAAACACTGTATAGAAGATTTTCAGCAAATATTGGCGGAGAAATTGGTTTGACAGATGAATTCAGTTTATTGCCCTCAGCAATTTGGATGCAGCAAAGTGTTTCAAAACAAATCGTAATTGGTAGTTCAATTAGATATAGCAATCATGATTGGGATGAAATGGCGATGCGATTTGGAATAGCATCAAGAATTACCAATCGGCTTGAAAACAAATTGCATCAAGATGCATTGATTTTCTCTACATTTCTAGAACTGAATAGGATAAATATTGGAATTAGTTATGATATAAATACTTCTAATCTAACTAAAGCAACAAATTCAAGAGGTGCTTTTGAGTTATCGATTCAATATATTCATCCTGAAGAAAAGAAATATCCAGTTAGTTGCCCAAAATTTTAATTTCAAATTTTGGATTAGATTTTAATTATAAATTTGTATTAAGACATAATAGCAAGTAGCAAATGAGTATAGCTCCAATGAAATTACTTTTTGCAAAAATCTAAATACTATTGTTTTAATTATTCTTCCACTAATTCCTACTTGGCATTCACCCTTTTTCGATGAAATATTGACTATGGCTTTTTAAAAAATCTTATAAAGTGAAAAATTGAATCAATAAAAAAAATCAAAAATTAATATATTTTTAAATCAGTTAAAAGTGTTGTAATTTTGTTTATAACAAATTGGAGTCTATTATAAAATAAATCAAAGATGGAAACTGTATTAGTTCAAATCAACAATATCAAGGCTTATAGGCTTCTGGAAGACTTAGAAGACTTGCAAATTATTAAGGTACTTACAAAAAGTATTCAACCACAACAAAAGCTTTCTGAAAAATATTCTGGAAAACTTCCAACTGATGTGGCTGACGACCTACAAAATTATGTAAACCATAGCCGAGACGAATGGAACAACCACAGTATTTAATTGATACAAATGTCGTGATTGATTATCTTGGCAATAAGATTCCATCTTCGGGTTTGGATTTTATAAATATTGTAATTGATGCCGTTCCTAATATTTCAGTAATTACCAAAATTGAATTATTAGGTTTTAATACTCTAGAACATCATTACAAAATACTTTCTGATTTTATTAATGATGCTACTGTATTAGATTTAACCATCAATGTTGTAGAAGCAAGTATTAGTATTCGTAAAAAATACAAAACCAAATTGCCTGATGCCATCATTGCGGCAACAGCTTTAGTTTATGACTTGGTTCTAATTTCTCGTAATATATCCGATTTTAAAAATATTGTTGGCTTGCAAGTTATTGACCCACATAGTTTGTAAATGCAATATATCCAAACTTAATAAGACATTTTTGATATTTAAAACTCTTAAAATTCTAAATTTTTATCATTCAAGTACGAAGAAATTTATTTTATTGATATTTAGTTTGTTACATGTAATTTGAAAAAGAAATTTTAATCATAAAAAAATTTTACCAAGTTCATCTTCATAGTTCATAATTCCTTCTTTATCACCTTTAATAATTAGTTTTATTATTTCTCTAAACCTTTCTAATAATAATATTAATTTATAATCATTTTTATAATTTGTTGGTTTTTTAAATTTATAAGGATTTGTTTTATTTAAAGTTGAAATTATACACCAATTTATAAATGAATATTGATTAAAAATTATATATATAAAATCCTTCATCTCGTTTTCATCCTTTATTTCAATGAAACTCAAGACAATTTCTTGCAAATATTTCTTAAAATGAGATTTTTTTAAAATATTATGATATTTTAAATTGTAAAGAAATGTACCTGTATTTGGCACTTCGTTATTTAATATAATTTCCCTCATAATAAATATAAAATTTCTAATTTCACATTATACCAAATCTTCTAAAAACTATTCAAGTTAGATTCTTTAGAACCATAATGTATTGTATACAAGTCTACTAACTTGTAAATATAATTTAAATTGGAAAAAATTCCTAAATTAGAAGTAAGTCAAACAAATAATTTCTTCTAATAAAGATTGAAGATTTTAAGAAAACTTATTTTGAGTCTAGAGAATCGCAGCCATAAAGTTTTGATTTTGGTTAATCTTATAAATTGTGAAAATTTAAAATCTGGAAGATATTGACTATCATTAGTTCATTTTCGCATTTTAAATTAAATCAAAAAAGCCTTCAGAAAATCAAATCTGAAGGCTTTTTACTATTTATATTGTAAAATTATTTTTATGAAAATAATGTAGTGATATAATATATCAATGCTCCCATGACTCCAGAAACTGGAATGGTCAACACCCAAGCCCATAAAAGACTGATTGTTACTCCCCATCTCACTGCTGAAACTCTTTTTGTCAAGCCAACACCAATGATGGAACCTGTGATTGTATGAGTAGTACTTACAGGAATACCTAATGCTTGAGTTAAATACAAAGTAATTGCTCCAGCTGTTTCAGCACTTACGCCTTCTAATGGTGTTACTTTCGTAATCTTAGTACCCATTGTTTTGATAATTCTCCAGCCACCACTTAAAGTTCCTAATCCAATAGCTGTAAAACAAGAATATTGAACCCACAATGGGATATAAGTAATCTTTTGTTTACCTTTTTCAATAATTGCAATAGCATCTAACCAATTATTTCCAGTATGTGATTCTAATGCAATACCCATATGTTGGGTTTTGAATACTAATATTGCTGAGGCAATAATACCCATTACTTTTTGAGCATCATTACTACCATGACCCAAACTAAAGGCAGCTGAAGAAACTAATTGAAGCCGCTTGAACCACCGTTCTGCTTTGGATGGATTTGTCCTTTTGCAAATATGTAAAATAATTAAATTGATAATGTAAGCTAATATCATCCCCATCAAAGGTGCTAAAAATATAAAAGCTAATGTTTCATATATCTTAGTTAGGTCTGCAAGTACACCAAAACCAGATTTAGCAATCGCTGCACCGGCAAAACCACCCATCAAGGTATGAGAAGAAGAGCTTGGGATACCGAAATACCATGTAAATAAATTCCAAGTAATAGCAGCAATCAATCCTGCCAAAATAACATTCAATGAAATCGCTTCAGTTTTAACGATTTTTGCTATCGCATCTGCAACTTTCATTTCAAAACCCAACCAGTGGTTTTTACATAGAACTAATACAATTGCATTAAAAAATGCTGCCCATAAAACAGCTTGAAATGGTGTTAATACTTTTGTGGAAACTACAGTTGCAATTGAGTTGGCAGCATCATGAAAACCATTGATATAGTCAAAAATCAGCGCCAACACTATAATTGTGATTAATAATGTCATCGTTTGGCAATTAAGAATTTTTGATCATAATAGTTTCTATCACATTCGCAACATCTTCACATTTGTCAGTTGCTGTCTCAAGGTGCTGTAAAATCTCTTGATGTTTGATCAAATTAATTGCATCTTTTTCATGATTGAATAAATCAGCAATTGCAAGATTGAAAATATCATCAGCATGATTTTCTAAACTATTGATTTTCACCAAATTCTCCCTCAACAATGTATAATTGTCAAGATTTTTTAATAAGGTTATTGATTTGTGAATTAGCATAACTGACTCTTCTAATAATTCAGAAAGACGAATCATTGGTGCCGTTACCTTATCAATATTATATAAATCAACTCTTTTTGCAGAAGCAAAAATATAGTCATTTATATCATCTAAAGATGTTGCTAAATAATGGATATCTTCTCTATCGAAAGGTGTAATAAAATTAGAACTTAACTCTGTAAATAATTCGTGAGTTAATTCATCTCCAACATGTTCTAAGTCAGATATTTTCTTAATATAAGTGCTTCTTACCTCTTTATTAGGCTCGTTAAGCATACTCTTTAATGCAACAGCTGTCTCTACTAAATTTGTGGAAGCTCTATCAAATAAATTAAAAAATACCTTGTCTTTAGGTACAAAAAACGAAAAAATCTTGTTTAAATTCATGATGTCCTTGTTTATTTCAATTTGCTATTATAATTTTTGCAAAATTCCAACAATGTTTTGGTAAATAATAAAATCCAATATTAAGTTAATGTTAATTTTTTATTGTTTAATGAATTTTTGGGAATAGATGATTTTCCCATTTTTTGACATCGAAAGCACATAAGCTCCTACATTCAACCCATTGAAAACCAAATTATTATTACCATTTTGGATATTAAAATGTTGTTTTTCAACTAAATTGCCATTGATAGAATAAATGGAACAATCTACATTTTCAATGTTATTATTCGATTTGACATTTAATTGATTGGAGAAAAGCAATGTGGGAGACATACTTATATTTTGCTCGTCTTTTAATATGTTTTCAGAACTTGTTAAAAGCTCCGTAATATCAATACTCATCATCGATCTAGCATAAGTCCCTACAAATATTCTTTTTAATTCTGGATTATATTCAATATCGGTACATTTAATAATCGGCATATTATTTCCTAATCTATTCCAAAACAGACCTCCATTTATGGTGTAATAAACGCCCATATCTGTTGCAACAAAAAGCAAATTCTCAAAACCTTTCATGATATAAACATCATTAATTGCTGCATTCACTAAATTCCCACTGATATCAGTCCAAGTCTTCCCATTATCCATTGATTTATGTATATGTGGAATATAATTATCCCATTTATAACCAGTATGTGTCACATATACATTGTTCTTCACATTTGGAGAAGCCTTCACAGAAGACACATAATACTCTGGTAATCCAGCAGTTATATTTCTCCAATTAATTGCTCCATCAGTACTCGTCCAAACATTTGCATCGGATGTTCCTGCATAAACGATATTTTCATCTATTGCTGAACTATGAATTGCTGAAATATTATGAAAAGACTCAGCTGTAAGAATACCATCTGTCAAATCTGTACTGACCGAGTCCCAAATCGGATTGAAACCATTGGTATTTTTATACACTCTGTAGGTTCCTAAATACATCAAATTTGAGTCCTTTTCATTTAAATGAATCGGCATATCCCAATTGACTCTATCTTTTTGATTGACACCAAAATCTGCAGTTACATATGCTCCATTATCCAAAATTGCGATCCCTCCATTTTGTGTAGAAACCAAAACTTTATCCGCTGTTTTAGGGTCAAAAATGGGTTGAAAACCATCACCACCAAAGATTCTTGGCCAAAATTGTTTTATGTCATTATTTCCACCAGTAGTTCCATTATCTTGAGCACCTCCAAAATATTCACTTGATGCAAATGGATTGTATGCAACTCGATAAAACTGTGTTAATGGTAAATTGTCAAAATGTTTAAAATTATTTCCATTATCCGTAGTTTTATAAAGTCCTCCATCCGTTGCTATCAAAAAACTTGAATCGCTCAAAAATTGGATATCGTGTTTGTCAGCATGAAATTCATATGTATTCCATTTTGGTCCACTTAAATCAAAATTCTTCCCACCATTTGTTGTTTTACTTAAATCTACACCACAAACAAATAGCACCGAATCATTTTTAGGATGAACTTCTAATTTTCCAAAATACCAACCGAATCCACCATAAGTATTTTTGTTTAGATTGGAAGAAATTTTTGTAAACGAATCTCCATTGTTTCTTGTAACATAAACTCCTTCGTGATTCAGTGTTGAATCCACAGGAATTGCATACAATTTGTTTGGATTTGTTTTGCTCATACAAATTCCCCATTTCGAAAGCCTTTTTTTATCAGGTAAACCATTTACTAATTTAGTCCAATTCAGTCCGCCATCCAAACTTCTATAAATTCTACTTGAATCACCACTAACCAAACTTTCATATTGATTTCTAATTCTTGTCCAAGTTGTAGTAAATACAATATTTGGGTTTTGTGGGTTTATTAATACATTCGAACAACCAGTTTGATTATCTATAAACAATATTTTTTTCCATGTTTTTCCACCATCTGTTGATTTATACAAACCTCTATCATCAGTTCTTTTCATGGATAAACCCATGGTAGCAACATATATATTATTGGGATTTTGTGGGTCAATTGCTATTTTATTGATCACTTTTGTATCCTCCAAACCTATATAACTCCAATTTTTTCCAGCATCCAGTGATTTGTACAATCCATTACCCACAAATGGATAACCAGAAACAACTGGATCTCCAGTCCCAGCATAAATTATGGATGGATTAGTCGGATGAATAGCAATGCAACCAACACTCAAATTTGATTGATCATCGAAAATTGGAGAAAAATTTTTTCCTCCATCCGTAGTTTTAAATATGCCATTATTGGGTGTTCCGATATAAAATGTGTTCGTATCTGTTGGGCTTACAGCGATGGCAGTAATCCTTCCTCCAATATTTTCAGGACCTTCATATTGCCATGATGCAGCTCTATTGCTTTGATTATTAATATCTTCTTTTGCTTGCAAAACAGCTCTTTGATAAGCTTCGACATCCAAATCGTAACTTGGGTAGGATTTGATAAAATCTTGTAATTCATAGGGACGTAAATTGCTATCCACTTTAGTTACAATTTGATTATTTTTTGCAATTATAAATACAAAAAAGAGAGATATAACAAATAAAAATTTATTCATAAAAGATTCGTTTCCAAACAAAAAAAACTATTTAGTCAATTGATTCACAATTGATTCTGCTAATTTAAAAGTAGTGCTACTTGAAATTCTACATTTTTTAATATCGCTGTTATCCAACAAATTTGCCCAAACATGAAAATTATCGGCAGCATCCGTTTCACAATGGATTGCAAATTGATTTCTATTATCTAAGGACAACAGTTGTTGAGTTTTTCGCTCTACATTAGATATCCTGCCTATCTTATTTTGATGTATTTCAACTAATTTTTTTCGTAAAAATAAATTGTTTTCAAGGGTTTGTAAAACAATAATCCCAGTTGCAGGAGCAGGTGGAAATTCTTTAGGAGACAAGCTAATCAATTCATTTTCAATCAACTCTGCTGATATCCCATTGATTAATTCATTTGGAAAAATGATAGCATCCCAATCGGTTTGTTTGAAAATTTGTTCAAAATTTGAAGAATTAATTGTCGAAACTGTGATGTTTAAATGCCTATTCAAAGCTAGTAAACTCTCTTTCAATACTTCACTATCAACTAGAATTGAATGATTAGAATCTTGTTCAAATATCCCTTGAAAGGAAATATCTTTTCTTTTAGTATAAAAGCAATAATTTTGTTGAAATCTATCTAAAAGGGCTGCATTACAAACCCCATTTATCAATTCAAACTTTTGGTCAACAAGTTTTTTTACAACTAAATCAACATAACCAACTGATAACAAATCACTTGACACAGTTTCAAAATTGTCCAAACCGCTTTCTATTGGAACAATTTCATTTTCAATTGCAATATCAAAAAGCAGTTCACTTACTTTTTTAGCGTAATAAAGTTCATTATTTGTGTTTCTGGCTCCAATCTTTATAATTAATGATTGTTCCATATTTTAATCTTCATATCCAAAATTCTTCAATAAAGAGTGGTCATCTCGCCAATTTTCTTTCACTTTCACATGTAATTCTAAAAACACTTTTTGCTCCAACCATTCTTCTAAAGTCTTTCTTGCTTCAGTCCCCAATCTCTTAATAGAATCACCATTTTTTCCAATAATTATTGGTTTTTGTGTTTTTCTAGAAACAAAAATTTCTGCTGCAATATTTGTTATATCAGCTCCATGTTTTGTTTTCGTTTCTTTGAAAGATTGTACATAAACCTCACAGGAATAAGGAATCTCTTGACCATACAATAATAGAATTTTCTCTCTAATGATTTCTGCCACAAAAAATCTTTCAGGTCTATCCGTTAGTTGATCTTTTGGGTAGTATGGCTCACTAAAGGGAATTGATCCAATTATTTCATCTAAAAGTACAGTAGTATTTTTCTTATTCAATGCTGAAATATGAAAAACTTGCTCAAATGTTAAATGCTCTTTCCACCAAGCCTCTACTTTCTCTAGCTCCTCAGCTGTCAATAAATCCATTTTATTGATAACCAAGAAAATAGGAGCAGTAGATTTTTTCATCTTCTCCAGAAAAGGATCATCTTCTTCAAAAGTATCTCTCGGATCGATTACAAAAAGAATGATATCTGCATCTTCGAAGGACCCATGAACAAATTTGTTCATAGATTCTTGCATTTTGTAAGATGGCTTTTTGATATATCCCGGCGTATCGGAAAAAACAATTTGGAAATTTTCAGCATTGATAATTCCAACTATTCTGTGCCGAGTAGTCTGTGGTTTGTTGGTAATTATTGACATCTTCTCCCCTACTAAAGCATTCATCAGGGTTGATTTACCGACATTCGGACGTCCAATAATATTTACAAATCCAGCTTTATGTTTGTTATTTGTCATTATTTATTCATAAGATATTGATCGAAATAATCTTCAATTTTTTTATATAAATGTATTCTATCCTTTCCTCTTACATTATGAGCATGATTCGGATAAGGGAAATAATCCACAAGAACACCTTTTGCGATACATTCATTAACTAATGAAAAAGTATGTTGAGGTAACACAACATCATCTTGTTGCCCATGTATCAATAAAAGTTTACTTTTTAGATTGGGTATCAAATTCTTCAAATCTGCATTTTTATATCCCTCTGGGTTTTTCTCTGGTGTATCCATATATCGCTCAGTGTACATGATTTCATACATTTTCCAATCTGTAACAGGACCACCAGCTACTGATGCTTTAAATAAATTCGGATTTTTCAAAGTAATATATGTTGTTAAAAACCCGCCAAAACTCCAACCGAAACAACCCATTCTAGTGGTATCTACAAAAGTTTGTTTTTTCAAATAATTGATGCCTACTAATTGGTCTTGCATTTCCACCTCTCCCAATTTTCCGAAAGTTGCATTTTCAAAATCTAAGCTTCTGTTTCCAGATCCTCTATTGTCAATGGTGTAAACAATATATCCTTTTGCTGCCATGTGCATTAAAAAATAATCCGCATTACTCAACCATTTTTCTTGAATCATCTGAGCATGTGGTCCACCATATAGATAAATCATTACAGGATATTTTTTACTGTAATCAAAATTTGGTGGTAAAATCATCCTATTATACAATGTATAACTATCATCAGCAGATTTCAATTGAAAAACTAATGGATAACTAAAATTATAATCCTTCAATGGGTTGGGTGCTGTGAAAACAGTGTTAGTTAACATTCCGCTTCCAGCTTCCATTACTCTTGCCACATAAGGTGTTTTATCATTTGAATAGGTATCAATAATTAAAGTTCCTCTTTTGCTTGCTTGTGCTCTATGTGTTCCTCTTTCATGTGTAGATCTGATTAAATAGGAAAAATCCTTATTCAAATAGGCATAATAACAATGGGTTTCCAAAGGAGTTTCTTCATGAACAGCTGTTACAAATATAATATCTCCTTTTTGACTAAATCCTAAAACTTCATTTACATTATGTGGACCTGCGGTCAATTGTCTAACATAAGTTCCATCAAATTTATATTGATACAAATTACTTCTACCATCTCTTTTACTAAACACTAAAAAATCTGTTGAATTAGGAACAAAAACGACATTATGCTCTGGTTCAACGTATTTTGGATGTTTTTCCTCAAACAGCATTTTATCCAATTTCCCTGTTGCAACATCATATCTACACATATTCATCACGTTTTGATCCCTATTCAAATGTGCGATATAAATATACTTATCATCAGGACTCCAAGTAATATTTGTCAAATATTGATCTTTTGGTTCCCCTGTTTGAAGATAAATAGTTTTATTTGTCAATGAATTATATACACCTACCGTTACTTGATGACTAGTTGCACCAGCCATTGGGTACTTTATCAAGTTCTGAACTGCTGGAGTAGAGGTGTAAGTAACTAATTGATAGTCAGTTACCATACTTTGATCCATTCTATAAAATGCTAATAAGTTACCAGAATTTGACCAAAAAGTACCTTTAGTTATGCCGAATTCATTGCGATGAACGGACTCTCCATAAACTAAATTATGGCTACCATCTTTCGATAATGGAATGGATTTTAAAGTTTTACTATTATAGAAATATAAATTTCCATCTTTGGTATATGCTAAATTTCCTGTCAAAATATTAAAATCTTGATTTGCAGCTCCTTCCTCCCACGAAGCAATTTTTTGAGCCGATTTTGTTGAAAAATCATATTGAATCAATGAATTTTTATCTGTAAAAGTAAAGTGCAATGAATCTCTCCAAGAAATCGAAGGAAAGGACTTTCTTTCATCTATGCCTAAAGTCTTTAATGCAGCATTCAAAGTCGGCAAATTTAAAATAGTTTCAAACCTAGTTTCATAAGCCATTCCTTGAATTAGTTCAGAACTATCGTTCACATAAACAAATCTATCTGTCTCGCCCCTAAAGCCAAGTTGGCTTAAAGTTTTGGGCTGTAATGCAGGATTTCTAA
Organism: Saprospiraceae bacterium; assembly: GCA_016710625.1. Lineage (GTDB taxonomy): Bacteria > Bacteroidota > Bacteroidia > Chitinophagales > Saprospiraceae > JADJVK01. The sequence goes on along the minus strand of JADJVK010000006.1, from coordinate 118,573 downwards.
AATCTTCTAAACCAATTAATTTTGTTTGAGAAAAAATATTTAGTGTAGAAAAAATAAAAAATATGGATATTCCAAGTTTCATTTTAATATAATTTTGAATTCAACTCCAAATATCTTTATTAATGTGTATTTCCCGTTCTTATTTAAAATATTTTTTGATTTTTTTTTTTTATTTCAATATATTAATATCCATTAAAATAATTATTTATATCTTAGTGCCGTATTATTATTGTTATAGTTCAATCTTTTTTTATGGCAAAACGAATTATTCTTCTATTAATTTTTACTGTTGCAATATCATCTATTGATTTATCTGCTCAGTACAAAAAAACTCCAAATGGTATAACTTGGAAAGTTTTATTTCCAGATTTCTATACACCATTGACTGATTTATCTCATTTCAAAACTTCAAACTTCGAAAGTATTGGAGGAGCTGAAATCGGTTATTTTAGAAATATTAATAAATATTTCAATGTTGGTGCTCCATTAAGATTAATGACAGCAACTTTACCCGCTTCTAAAACAAAATTAGGTCCGAGATCAGAATTACTTGCAGGTTTAGATGTTGTTGGTCAACTTCATTTATTTGGAAATAATGGTAGAATCTTAGTTCCATATTTAACTGGAGGTATCGGAGCTTTATACGAAGATTTAAAAGGTAAAGTAACTGCTCAAGTTCCAGTTGGTGCAGGTTTGAATTTAAGACTAATGGAAGGTTTATATTTGCAAGCTCAAACTGAGTACAGATATGGCTTATCTGACAATAGAAATAATTGGGTTACTTCTGGTGGTCTTTTGGTTTTATTTGGTCAAATGGCTGACCGTGATGGTGATGGCATCGCTGACGATGATGACAAATGTCCTGATGTGAAAGGAATTGCAAAATTCCAAGGATGTCCTGATACTGATGGTGACGGCTTACAAGATAGCGAAGACAGTTGTCCATTAGAATATGGAAAATTAGAATTGAAAGGTTGTCCTGATAAAGATGAGGATGGTATCGCTGACAAAGATGATGCTTGCCCAGATGATAAAGGTTTAGCTGCATTGAACGGTTGTCCTGATAAAGATGGTGACGGTATCGCTGACAAAGATGATGCTTGCCCAGATTTAAAAGGTACTGTTGAGTTAAAAGGCTGTCCTGATACTGATGGTGACGGAATCGCTGACAAAGATGATGCTTGTCCGAATGAAAAAGGTACAAAAGCTAACAAAGGATGTCCAGATACTGATGGTGACGGCATAACAGACAAAGATGATGCTTGCCCAACTACTGCTGGTATTGCTAAATTCAAAGGTTGCCCTGATACAGATGGTGACGGTATCGCTGATAAAGACGATAAATGCCCGAAAGAAGCTGGTCCTGTATCTAATCAAGGATGTCCTGAGATGAAGAAAGAAGATAAGGAAGTTTTGAATTTTGCGACTCAAGCTGTTCAATTTGAAACAGGAAAAACTTCTTTATTGAAAAAATCTTATCCAGTATTAGATCAAGTATTTGATGTATTAACAAAATATCCAAATTACAGTTGTTCTATTAATGGACATACAGATAATGTTGGTAATTCTAAAAACAATCAAAAATTGTCTGAAGGAAGAGCTAAAGTTTGTATGGATTATTTAGTGAAAAAAGGTATCGCTGCTTCAAGATTAACTTCTGCAGGATTCGGTGATAGCCAACCAGTTGGTGATAACAAAACTGCTGCTGGTAGAGCTAAAAATAGAAGAACAGAATTCAATGTATTCTTGAAATAATAAATTATTTTAAAGAAATATAAGGCATTGTGCAACTGCACAGTGCCTTATTTGTTTATATTATATTCAATCATTTAAAAATTAATAATATGGCTCATCAATTGCCAGCATTAGGTTATGATTATAATGCTTTAGAACCTCATATCGATGCAAGGACAATGGAAATCCACCATTCTAAACATCACAATGCTTATGTTACCAATTTGAATAATGCAATAGCTGGAACAGAAGCTGAAGGACTTTCATTAGAAGACTTACAAAAGAATATTTCCAAATTTCCAATGGCTGTTCGAAATAATGGTGGTGGACATTTTAACCACTCAATGTTTTGGCAAGTAATTGGTCCAAATGCTGGAGGAGTTCCAGATGGTGCTTTAGGAAAAGCAATTGTTGATACTTTTGGAAGCTTTGACGAATTTAAAAATAAATTCTCTGCTGCTGCTACTACTAGATTTGGTTCAGGTTGGGCTTGGCTATGTGTAAAAGATGGAAAATTAGAAATTTGTTCTACACCGAATCAAGATAATCCATTAATGGATGTTCCAGAAAGAGGCTGTGGCGGAGTGCCTATCTTAGGTTTGGATGTTTGGGAACATGCCTACTATCTAAACTATCAAAACAGAAGACCTGATTACATTAATGCTTTTTTCAATGTAATTAATTGGAAAGAAGTTGCAAAAAGATATGATGCTGCACTATAAAAGTAGTTTAGGTAAAAAAAATAAGCCATTTGTAATTACAAATGGCTTATTTTTTTGTTATTAATCCTAATGAATCACTATCATTTTTTTAGTAGCTTCATAATTAGGCGTTTTTAATTGATAAAACAATAATCCAGAAGCATTTAAATCATTATTTTGTATTACTATTTCATTTTTACCTTTTGGATAATATCCAGCTATTTTATTCAAAATTCTACCATTCATATCAAAAATAGTTAAAATAGCCTCCGATGATACAGACAAATCAAACTTGATTTTAGTTTGATCGCTAAAAGGATTAGGCTCATTTTGATATAATTCATCCTCCTCTATTCTATTTGAAATATCGAAAACCAATGGGTGAATATTCCCATTACCAAAGTACAATTCACTTCTAATCCATTCATAATCTTGTTTTAGAAAATCACTCAACCATCCTTGTTGCTTTGATTTAAACTTGATTTTAATAGTAGAATTGGTTAAATCTTCTTTTAAGATGCTACATAACAATATACCATCTTTTGCTAATTCTGGATTATAACAATCTGATTGTACATTCATATCAACAAAATCCAGCGAATTAGCATCAAATTTCAGAGCAAATTGTAGTCCATCAATTGGATTCCCAATTTCGTTTATATCAAATTCAATTTCAAATATTTCATTTAAACTAAATTTTTTATCTTGAATTAATATATTCATGGATGCCCTATCGACTGCATGATCACTAAATGTATTCAATTTAGCTGAATTGTTGACATCCCCGATTTTAATTCCAACAAAATCATATTTCAATTTGTTTTTATTGAAAAATATAAATTCTTGATAACTTTCTTTTTCTGGATAATTCGTTAAAAATGGATACAGTTTATCTACAAATTTCCAACTTTTATTATTTGAAAATTTATCTTGGATGAATAAGATTATTTTTCGAAGCTCCACCATATCACTTGTTGCAATCTTCTTATCGTTGTTGATATCAGCAGCAATTCTTTTATATGGTGTTTCTAAAGTATCTACCAATAAAATATGTTTGTTTATAGCTACCAAATCTGCAGTCGACACACCATTTCTTGCATTTGAATTTCCAATAATAGTTATTTTATGTTGCAAACTATCTAATATTTTAAAAGGTCTAATTCCAGAAGAACGAGAGAACCATAAACTATCATTTTTAAAAATATCAACGCTATCAATTAATTCCCCCAAATCTGATTTTGTTGTAATATAGGAAGTTGAACTATCTGGAGTAAAACAACCAAAAGTGTTATTGACAATTACTATAGACTTGAATGAACCCCAATTATTATTATTATCTACAGCAATTAAATAAACAAAATTTGCCCCAACATTTGTATCTCTATATACTATTGTATCACTCAAATTAATAATTTCTTCAGTAGTATAATTAGATTTATAATCTTTTTCCTTCACAATTTTATATTTCAATTCATTAATTGGTGTACAATTGTCCGTACTATTTTGATTCACCATTTTAGCTTCTAAAACCGCTGTGCAATTTGACGATGATAAATTTAGGAAAACACTTTTTCCATATGCTATTGGTTTAGTACATTCTTTCACCCGAAAAATCATTTTACATGTATTTATATTCCCGCAATCATCCTCTACAGCCCAAATTATTGAATGATTTTCATTATAAAGGTTAGAATTAATTATTGATGCACAATTTCCTTTTCCAGATTGGTCATAGGTATCATTATTATATAAATTTACAATGTATGAATATTTCAATTTACTTTTTATTGTGCAATTATCTTCAGCTTCAGAGCATAAAGTGATATGTGTTGGAAAACAATCATTTATATATGAACAAACTGTATCATTTTTACAACCCATTGTAAAATTGGGAGCAATTTTATCTCTTATATTTATTACTTGGAAATATGACCATGATGTATCTACTAATCTGCACATATCATGTACTGTCCATGTTCTTAATATTTTTCTACAGAAACCTGGCTCTATTGGAAAATACTCGTCTTTATACGTCATAAAAACTGGATTACAAAAGTCATTTCCTAAAATTATTGGTTTTCCTGTGTCTCTACCTGTTGAATCGCAACCAGTTCCAATGGAATCAGCAAATACACAATTAACTATATCTACTATTTTATCAGGCCAAATGATGGATAGCACTGAATCTATAGAAAAATATGGGTCGGTATCAAAATTTTCATATGCTCCTACTTTTTTTCGAAGTAAACCATCACATGGTTTAGTTAATGAAGCTCCAGGATCTCTATAAACATTTTGGTTAACGACAATTGGCTGATCATTATGTATATAAATATTTTGTATACAGGTGGATGATTTGTTCCCTGCACTATCGATTGCTACAAAATTGCGATACACTACACCCTCTCCGCAGCTAAAAGAATAATTTATAGATTGTTCAACTTTCACATAACAAATATCAAAAGCTACCCCATTCGGTGCAGTAGCTTGAGCATTCTGTTGATTAAAATAATTGAAAGTATTTGAAGGATTAATTTTTTGGCAATCCTGTGTATTTACGATTCCAAAATATTTATTAAAATAAGAAGTATCTTTATTTTTTAATGGGTTTTCAAAATTATATTTTGAGCAATTTATACTAATATCTGATGGGCAACGAATGGTTGGCGAAGTATTATCATAAATATTTACAACTACCTCACAATCTTTAAAGTGACTATTTGGTTGATTGGGTAAATAGGAATCGGACACATGACCAGAATCTGGTTTGGCATCATAAACTCTTAAAATAATTGTAATATCAACGTCAATATCATCACAATTAAAATATACAAAATCATCAAATTTCCCATTCCCATCAAATAAATCTGGCTTATCTTTTCTTTTTACTTTAAAATAAACTGGTTTATTATTGATACTATATGATCCAATATCAAAAAAAGGAGCCCTTTTCTAACAAATCCGCATTCATGAAATGATGTTGAATCAATATTAGGAGCATTACTTAGAATTAATGTAGAATCAACTCCACATAGCGTAATAATACCAGTTGAATCTTGACTGAAAATATTTGAAATAAAAAAATTAGCAAGAAAAATGACAATAACTATTTTCAAATTTCTTTTATAAAATGTGATAAACGACATAATCAGTTTAAAATTAAATATAAATTACTAATTGTATCAAATGATACATAAGATTTGGCTCTAAAACTGGAAGATTATTTATAAAAGAAAATTCTAAAATACCTAAAACTGAGAAGCAAATATACTAATTAATAACTAATAATACAAATATTATACTTAAAACAAAGAATACAACAAACTATTTCTTAATGACTTGCATTGAATTTTGGCTATTCTGTACCACTTTCTTGGTTGCTGGTTTTTGCAATTTCAAAACTAATATCATTGTTAATGCAACAACTAACATGATAATTTCATAATTTTTGAGGATTCTACCATTAGATTTGGCTGGAGCACTCATATAGATTTTTTTTATATATAACGAAACTTATATATAAAAGTTTTACTAATGATCTTCAGGTCTTCCTATTATTTGCCCCTTTTTAAAAGCATTTTCTGTTTCCTCTTCTTCTTTTGAAATTGGTGTTGTTTGATTGATTAAAGAATTCAAATCTGGCTGACCTGCATTTACCCATGCAGTGTACCAAGCACTACCAATATCCAAAACAGAAGACCTCATTCTATCCTCAACTTGACCTTTTAATAGCTCATGATAAGCTTTTGCAAATTCCTTACATTGTGTTCTTACTGTGGTTCCTAATCTTTCATCAAAACAAAATTGATTATCTTCAGGGAATCTTTCTTTCAATTTTTTCTCAATTAATAAAACACTATCGACATAAGAATGGCTATCTAAAACCATTTTCCAAAATTGTTTATTTGGATTATCCATATAAGTTGCAGTACCAACAAAAAAGTCATACGTATCATCGGCAAATAATTCTGGCAATCTACTTTCCCAAAATCCATGTATACCTACTTGATCCGTCTTTTGACCGTTATAATTACTAGTGGTGTGCAAAGGAACATGAGCATCTCCAATATAATGGCCAATTTCGGCAGAAAGTCTTAATATTTTACTCACATCTTTATCTTTAAAGGCTTGGGTTAATCTATTTTGAATTTGAGGAAGAAAGTAAGGCAATATACCATGTTCAGAAAAAGCATCTTTTACAATGCACTTTGTAGCGACTAGTGGATAAGGATTAAATAATTTTTGTAAACTATCTATAGACAAACTCCAATCATCTTCATAGTATTGATCAACCAAAGCTTCAGAAACAAAGTGCTTAAAATATTGCAATTTCAATTTTATAGTATCAACTTTAAATACCTTTTTGATATTTGGATGAAATAGAAAAACTGAGCCTTTTAATTGTTTGTAATATTTTGAATCAGTTAATTGTATAGAGTCCCCTTTATTATCAATTATGATTAATTGGCTATATTTCCCTATTACTTCTGTCCAAGAAATTGGTAAATCTTCAAATGGAGGTTTACCATATTGATCCAAATCAATAAAATGCCTAATTCCTTCATACTTAGATGCATATCTTCTTTTATCAGGATCCACTGCATGAGATGAAATATATTCTATGTTATTTTTATAGAAATTTATCATATCAGGAGGCAATGTGAAAATGGCTAACTTATTTATTTTTTTGTGTCCAAAAAATCCCCATGGTGGTGTGGGCTCATCATGAGCAAATAAAGATGATATATTAAAGAATAAGCAAATTGATATGAAAAGCAAATTTTTTTGCATTTAACAATAATGTTTGAATAAAGGTATTAAAAAAAATACCCATGCCAAAGAATGACATAGGTATTTTTATTTTATCTCTTTATAATTATTTCTAACTATTCTCTCTTATCAGCATTATTCCGTTACAATCATCTGCTTCGTTGCTGAATGGCTGCTCGTTGTTAATCGGTACGATAAGATGCCTACTGCGTTGATTTCTCCTTTCTCTACTACTATTTCATTGTAGCCTTTCGCATAGTCCCCTTTTATTACCTTCAACGTCCTTCCTGTCGCATCAAAAATTGTCATCGTCGCTGTCGTCGCCTCTGGTAATACAAAGCCGATCACCGTCTTACCATTGTATGGATTCGGTTGGTTTTGTAATAATTGGAAGTTTCCTGCTATAGTTCCGTTGAAGCTTAATGCTACATCATACTTGTCTCCACTTACTGTATATGCCTCCGCTGCTGTATAGTTAGATCCTACACTAATTGCACTACTCAATTGTACTGCCTCTTTTGCCTTAAACGTCACCGTGATTACTTGTTCCGCTGTCGCAGCTTCATTACTCAATGTGATCGCTCCTTGGCTCAATAAGCTCAATCCAAAGTTACTCTCATTCAATCCTCCTACACTTACTACCTCTAATGCTTCTTTATCGAAGTTCATCGTGAATTGGTAAGCATTGATTGCTTTCATTTCTTTTGCTTTGAATTCAACTGTTCTTGTCTCTCCAGCTTTCAGCTTTGCATCTTGTACATCAAATACTATTGTGCCGCCACTTCGCTCTGTTGCATCTCCTACTAAATTATTCGCTTTTGCACTTCCATTTACGTCTCCTATCTTCACCCCTACGAAGTTCGCTGATGATGCAGTTTGTAATGGCGCTATCGTTACCTTCAATGGATACGCTTCTTTCTCCGGTGTACTTGTCGTGAACGTATAGGCTTTATCCACCATCTTCCATGATGTATTACTTGTAAAGTTGTCGTTGATGAATAAGATTAATTTTCTTAATTCTACCATATCCGCTGTTGATATCTTTCCATCATTGTTGATGTCCGCTGCTATTCGCTTATATGGTGTCTTCAATTCCTCTACTGCCAAGATATGTTTGTTGATCGCTACTAAATCCGCTGTCGTTACCCCATTTCTTGATTCTATCAGCTTCTCTGGTTTGATCTCATAACTTTGCTTGATATTCAACAACATATTGAAGAAGCCTTGGGCATCTGTTATCGACTTACTCAATCCATTTACTTTCACCTCTACTTTCTCTATGTTCTCTTTTTGCTCCGTTTGGATCGTTCCGCTTACTATCGCTGAGCCGCCTCCGCCGCCGCCACAGTTCGGATTCATATTCGATTGTACCACTATGAAGGTTTCTACATAATCCCAATTATCATCTTCATCTATCGCAAACAAGGCTACTGTCTGTGTTCCTAACTCCCCTTCATTGAATATTACATACTCATTCAAATTCAAGACCTCTGCCAAGCTCATTCCTGGTTTATAATCTCCTGATTTCGCTACTCGGAATCTCAACTTCTCCATCGGTGTACAATTGTCCCAACTGAAGTTGTTTAATTTTAATGCTTCTAATACGGCTTGGCAATTGTTCGGCATCAATTCTACTGTCAATAACTTCGATACTGGGGTCGGTTTCTTGCAGTCTTTTACCAAGACTGACTTCGAACATGTCTTCACGTTTCCACAGTTATCCTCTACTGACCATGTTATCATATGCATGCCATAGCTTAAGCCTGTCGCCTTCGTTAGCGTTACTCCTGCACTATTTCCTGTCCCATCATTCGTTCCATTATTTTTCAAATCTACAAAGTAATGGTATTTTAGATTTGCATCTGGCGTACAATTATCTTTGGCACTTGCTGTCAAGGTTAATGCATCTGGACCACAATCTGTTGGATATTGACAGATTGTATCATTTTTACAAGTATTTCCTGTAAAGTCTGGTGCTACTTTGTCTACCAATTTGATTACTTGTGTATAATACCACTTCTTGCCAAATGGCTTGTTTTGACACCAGTCAATAACTGTCCATGTTCTTAGTATCTTCACACATACATTTGGCTCGATTGGGAACACTTCATCTGCATATGTCATCGCTACTAAATCACATTTGTCATTTCTTAATAATCTTGGCTTACCAGCATCTTTTCCTGTGTTTGCACACTCTGTTCCGATACCGTTTATTCCTGTACAATTTGGTAATTCTACTAATTGGTCTGGCCAGATAATATTATCTTGACTTAATACTGTTACTGGTACATCTATAAAACTGCCATCAATATCTACTTGATCTTTCAACCAATCTTCTTTGTACACTCTATGTAATTCTGTTCCATCACATGGATCCGCCTTGTCTGGTCCTGGATCTGTATATTGTGTATCATCGATAAAGAATGGTGATGGATTTTGTACTGTTATCGTTTGCGTACAAGGATTTGATTGTCTTCCTCCTTTGTCTATCGCTCTGAATGTTCTTGTAATTTTTCCAACTCCACACTCTAATTCATAACTTACATCTTGTTGGATATTTGCATAACAGTTATCGAATGCACTACCGTTTGGTGCAGTTACATTGAATGAACCATTGTTATATGTAAATGTTCCTGCACTAAATGTTCCTCCACAATCTGATACTACGATTCTACCTAAATATTTATTGAACCATGATGAATCTCCTGCTGGATATTTACTGTTAGGTAATGCATTTGCAAAATCATAAGTTGAACAATTAACTGTAATTGATGGTGGACATACTAATGTTGGATTTACTAAATCCTCTACTCTTACTTTTACCACACAATCATTAAAGTTCCCTTGTGGTCCACATCCGTCCGTCCTTGTTGGTTTGTAACTATCATTTACGTGTCCAGCATTTGGCTGTACATCATATACTCTTAAGATTACATCGATATCTGTTCCTACATCTTCGCAGTTGAACCATACTATATCATCGAAATTGCCATTTCCATCATATGTTGCTGGTCTTTGTACTCTCTTCACTTTGAAATATACTCCGCCACAGTTATCCCATGAGCCTTCGTCAAATTTGAATGATTCTACTTTTGTTAAGCCACACTCTTTTACTGTTGTATATGGATCATCTTGTGTATTTGTCAATGTTACTTGGGTCAATGATCTACATACTGATACTGGTACTGTTAAATCTCTGATTGTTAAATCAAATGTCGTACACTCCGTGCTATTACCACACTCATCTTTCGCTACATATTTGAAATTATATGTTCCACATGGGAATCCGCTATATCGCCAGCTACCATCTGGATTCTGTCCCACAAAGCCGCCTTCCGGAAACGCCGTACCTCCATTGTAATATACTTCATAGCTCGTCTTCACTGAGCATAAGTCCGTTATTACCGGTGTAGGAAATGTACCACTTCCTAGACAATTTATGCCATCTGTACTTGCTATTACATCTGCTGGACATTCTAGTACTGGAGCTGTCATATCTACTACCTTTATCAATTGGGTGTAGTTTCTTATCTGTCCCGTACACCAATCTAAGATTCTCCAGTCTCTTATTAATTTATACCCTTCTCCACATACAGCCAATTTCGTATCTGTATATAACATGTTTATTGTACTACATGTCGCTCCACTTGGCATCCCTGTTCCTCTTAAATACAATGTATCTGTTCCTGGCTTTAATGGATCGTGACTGCCATCAAACTCCCCTACATATATCGTATCTACTGTCACTAACCCTGCCTTCGGTGATGGATAGCCATTTCCTAATTTTACCCATGCTGAATCTCTATGTCTATAATCATTCGGATTCCCTGTATAAAAATCTTTACATATATTTAATACTCTATTGTTCCCTGGCTGACCATCCCAGTTAATTGGCATCACTAACTCTGTTAACACCGCTCTCCTTACACTGATCGTCTGTGTACAGTTTGAACTGTTTCCATAAATATCTATCGCTGACCATCTCCTTGTGATTATCTTCGTTATCATCGTCGTCGCTGAACAACTATATTCTTGTACAACATCTACATAACTCAAACTTACCTCAGAACACTTATCTATTAAGCCTGCCCTCACTTGGTATTTCTTATCCCCTACCTTGTACACATTCACTCCTGTACTCGGATCATTATATTCCATTATTGTCCCATACTTCAATCCATTCGGAAATAATATTCCTATATTACTCGGCTCTTCCTTCGCAGCACAACTGATCGTTACATTTCCAGGACATACTATCTGCGGAATTACCTTGTCTTCTATCTTTAGTAAACCCCAACAAGTAGCATTACTAAATTTGTGATAAACGTATGCAGTCAATGTTTTTCAGAATAGAAACTTGTTATAGGGTTGGGAACAGTTTGATTTCCCAATTTTAAGACAACTGAATAGTCATCATAACAACCATAATTACCTTCCAATATCATGTCAGCATTAATCAAAGCTTGACAAGTGGTATCTAAAGAAACATTCAATAAATCATTACAAGTTAATTGAGCTGGAGTATTTACAATTTTTAATAACTTAGAAATTGTACAAGCAATGCCAGTTGAATCATCACCAGAAACTGGTGGAATACTTACTTTGGGATTATAACTTATAGTATAAGTTCCTGCAGGTATTCCAGCTGGTACTGATGTTATTGGATTAGTTACTCCTGGTGGTACAGGTGATATTGTAAAATTACCAGCTCCAATCTTTCCATTAATTGTTGAAGAAAGCCCAATCGGTAATGAGCTTCTACAATATGTATAATCTTCTACAAAACCATTTAATACAGGGTAATAGCATTTATTACTTAATGGTGTAGTAGCTGTAGGAAATATTTGTCCTGGGAAAGTGGTACTTCTGAAAAATGCTTGATATCCTATACCATCTTTATGTACACCATTTAATACATAGTAAATTCTTCCATCTGTTCTTGCAGGAACAGGAATCACTGGAATTAATGGTGTTCCATCCGCAAAAGGTAATAAAGTAGCAGGATCTAATAATGTTGAAGGATTAGTTGTTGTATTATTAATAAACCAATTTCTACCAGGGAAATCAGTAACTACAACTTCTTCTGAAAACAATCCATTACCTATACAGGTACATGGGTCTGTAAATTGTGGTGAAGAATGCAATCCTTTTACAACATAATTTGAGAAAGAAGGTGGAATACAAGACGTTAATGGTTTTGCAAAAATCGTTTTTGTAGCTACACTTGAACATCCTGCACTAGAAGTTACTGTTACTGAGAATGAAGTGTTGACTGTTACCATTACTGAAATACTACTTGTAGTAGCCCCTGTATTCCATAAATATGTATTTCCTCCAGATGCTATTAACGTTCCAGATTCTCCTGGACATAAGCTATCTGAAGAACTAGTTATTATAGCAATTGGTTGAGGGTTTACAGTAATTGTAAATGTTTTTGGCACTCCAGTACAAGTTAACCCACCATTAGTATAGGATGGAGTAACTGTAATTGTTGCTACAATTGGTAGTGTTCCAGTATTAATTGCAATAAATGAAGGAATATTTCCAGTTCCAGAACTAGCTAATCCTATAGAAGGGGTATTATTTGTCCAGTTGTAAACTGTACTTGTTACATTCCCTGTAAAATTAACTGCTATTGTTGGAAATCCATTACAAATTGATTGATTAGGTATTGTATTTACAGTTGGAGTAGGATTTACGGTTATTGTAAATGTTGTAGGTGTTCCACTACAAGTGACACCTGAAACAGTTAACTTTGGTGTTACTGTGATAGAAGCAGTAATTGGTGCATTACCAGTATTAACTGCAGTAAATGATGCAATTGACCCGCTGCCATTTGCTGCCAAACCAATGGATGGTGTATTATTAGTCCAATCAAAAAAGACTCCAGATGGATTACCAGAAAAATTAATAGTACTGGTTGGTGAACCATTACAAACAATCTGATTGGCTACAGCATTAACTGTAGCATTTTCAATAATTATAATTGAATTATTTTTAAAAGGTCTACAATTTATATCACTAGGGTCAGGGGTTAATATTGCATATAAATAATAGGTTCCAGCTATTGATAAGGATGTTGACAATGTAGCCGTTGTTCCTCCACCTGTTAATCCAGAATTCAAAACTGTACCTAAAATAGTTCCACCTGTATAAGGATCAGCTAAAGGTGTTGTTGAATATTTGAATATAATTCCATATGTAGATCCCATATTCTGTAAACCTGAAGCAGTAAGTATAAAATTACTATTTAAACATGATGCTGGGCTTGAAACACCTAAATTTCCAATAATTGGGCAACAAAATAACTGATTTACAACTACAGAAGCTGTTCCAGTACATCCATTGGTGGTACTTGTTACAGTTACTGTATAGGTGCCTTGGGTATTTACTGTTGCTGTATTCGTTCCTACTATTGGAGTTGCTCCAGAACTCCAAGTATAGGTCATACCTGTAGTTGGGGTTGCTGTTAATGTTGCCGTTGGTTGGGAACAAGTTAAATCATTCGATTTTGTCAAGCCTGCTACTGGTGGAGTCGTATTATTCGTTACTGTAATTGACGCTGTACCAGTACAACCGTTAGTCGTACTAGTTACTGTTACAATATATGTACCTGCCGTCGTTACTGTTCCTGTATTGGTGCCTATTATAGGTGTTACTCCTGCACTCCATGCATAAGTTACTCCTGTCGCTGGGGTTGCTGTCAATGTAACTAAGGTTTGAGCACAACTCAAATCACTGGACTTTGTCAAGCCTGCTACTGGTGGGGTTGTATTACTCGTTACTGTAATTGATGCCGTTCCAGTACATCCGTTGGTTGTACTTGTTACAGTTATTGTATATGTTCCAGCTGTTGTAACTGTTCCTGTATTGGTACCTACAATTGGTGTCACTCCTGCACTCCATGCATAAGTCACTCCAGTTGTAGGAGTAGCTGTTATTGTTGAAATCGTTTGAGTACAACTCAAATCATTTGATTTTGTCAAGCCTGCTACTGGGGGAGTTGTATTACTTGTTACAGTTATGGATGCCGTACCTGTACATCCATTGGTTGTACTCGTTACAGTTACTGTATATGTTCCAGCTGTTGTTACTGTTCCAGTATTGGTGCCTACTATCGGTGTTACTCCTGCACTCCAAGCATATGTCATACCTGTTGTAGGGGTAGCTGTTAATGTTGAAATTGGTTGGGAACAACTTATATCATTAGATTTAGATAAACCTGCTATTGGACTATTTCCATCACTTAAAACTGTTATACTTGCTGTTGCTGTACATCCATTTGTAGTGCTGGTTACGGTTACTGTATAGGTTCCTTGGGTATTTACTGTTGCTGTATTTGTTCCAAATATTGGGGTTGCTCCTGCACTCCATGCATATGTCATACCTGTCGATGGTGTAGCTGTAAGTGTTGCCGTTGGTTGGGAACAAGTTATATCATTAGATTTTGTCAAGCCTGCAACTGGAGGAGTTGTATTACTTGTTACAGTGATAGAAGCTGTACCAGTACATCCATTAGTTGTACTTGTTACTGTTACTGTATAGGTGCCAGCTGTTGTAACTGTACCAGTATTGGTGCCTACAATTGGTGTTATTCCTGCACTCCAAGTATAAGTCATTCCTGTCGCTGGTTGCTGTTAATGTTACAATTGTTTGAGAACAACTTAAATCATTTGATTTTGTCAAGCCTGCTACTGGTGGTGTTGTATTACTCGTCACTGTAATTGATGCTGTTCCAGTACATCCGTTGGTTGTACTTGTTACAGTTACTGTATATGTTCCAGCAGTTGTTACTGTTCCAGTATTAGTGCCAACAATTGGTGTCACACCTGCACTCCATGTATATGTCACACCTGTTGCTGGAGTAGCTGTTAATGTAGAAATTGTTTGAGAACAACTCAAATCATTTGATTTTGTCAAACCTGCTACCGGTGGAGTTGTATTACTCGTTACTGTAATAGAAGCTGTTCCAGTACACCCATTGGTTGTACTCGTTACAGTTACTGTATAGGTTCCAGCTGTTGTTACTGTTCCAGTATTAGTTCCAACAATTGGTGTTACTCCTGCACTCCATGTATATGTCACTCCGGTTGCAGGGGTAGCTGTTAATGTTGAAATTGTTTGTGAACAGCTCAAATCATTAGATTTTGTTAAACCTGCTATAGGACTATTTCCATCACTTAAAACAGTTATACTTGCAGTTGCAGTACAACCATTGGTGGTACTAGTTACAGTTACTATATAAGTACCTTGTGCATTAACTGTTGCAGTATTGGTACCTGCTATTGGAGTGGCTCCAGCACTCCATACATATGTCATACCCGTCGCTGGGGTTGCTGTAAGTGTTGCCGTTGGTTGGGAACAAGTTAAATCATTCGATTTTGTCAAGCCTGCTACTGGTGGAGTCGTATTATGTTATACTTGCTGTTGCAGTACAACCATTGGTGGTGCTAGTTACTGTTACTGTATAAGTACCTTGGGTATTTACAGTTGCAGTATTGGTTCCTGCTATTGGAGTGGCTCCAGCACTCCATACATATGTCATACCTGTTGCAGGGGTAGCTGTTAATGTTGCAGATGGTTGGGAGCATGTTAAATCATTTGATTTTGTCAAACCTGCTAAGGTGGTGTTGTATTACTTGTTATAGTTATAGAAGCAGTTCCTGTACACCCATTTGTTGTACTCGTAACAGTAACTGTATAGGTTCCAGCTGTTGTAACTGTTCCAGTGTTAGTTCCAACAATTGGTGTTACTCCAGCACTCCATGTATATGTCATTCCTGTTGCTGGGGTAGCTGTTAAAGTTGAAATTGTTTGAGAACAACTCAAATCATTTGATTTTGTCAAGCCAGCAACCGGTGGGGTTGTATTACTTGTTACAGTTATAGAAGCTGTACCTGTACATCCGTTTGTTGTACTTGTTACTGTTACTGTATAAGTGCCAGCTGATGTAACTGTACCAGTATTTGTACCTACTATTGGTGTCACACCAGCACTCCAAGCATAAGTCATGCCAGAAGCTGGTGTAGCAGTTAATGTAGAAATTGTTTGTGAACAACTTAAATCATTAGATTTTGTCAAGCCAGCAACTGGCGGGGTTGTATTACTTGTTACAGTTATAGAAGCGGTTCCAGTACACCCATTAGTTGTACTTGTTACTGTAACTGTATAAGTTCCAGCCGTTGTTACTGTTCCTGTATTGGTTCCTACTATTGGAGTAACCCCTGCACTCCATGCATAAGTTACACCAGTTGCAGGAGTTGCTGTTAATGTAGAAATAGTTTGAGAACAACTCAAATCATTTGATTTTGTCAAACCTGCTACTGGAGGGGTCGTATTACTCGTTACAGTTATTGATGCAGTTTCTGTACAACCATCAGATATACTTGTCACTGTAACTGTATATGTGCCAGCTGTTGTTACAGTACCAGTATTTGTACCTACAATTGGAGTTACTCCCGAACTCCAAGTATAAGTCATACCCGTTGCTGGAGTAGCTGTTAATGTAGAAATAGTTTGAGAACAACTCAAATCATTTGATTTTGTCAAACCTGCAGTTAAACCTCCTCCATTATTTGCAACAGTTACTGAGGCTGTTCCAGTACAGTTTGTAGTGGAACTCGTTACAGTAACAGTATATGTTCCAGCAGTAGTCACTGTACCAGTATTTGTACCAGCAATTGGTGTTACTCCAGCACTCCATGCATAAGTCATTCCTGTTGCAGGAGTTGCTGTTAATGTTACTATAGAAATTGAACAACCTAAATCACTAGATTTAGTCAGTCCTGCAATTGGCAGTGCTGGATCTGTTAGAACAACTGGGCCTGCATAAGTTACTAAACAACCATTGACTGTAAGGCTAAAATCAGTATATGATCCAGCACCTAAACCAGAAATAGTAGTTGTATTGGACGTTATAGTTTTGCTAACATTCGTAGCAACTGTATTCTTTTTATATGAAATAGTATAAGTTCCATTGGGAACATTTGTAAAATTCAATACAATGCTTCCATCTGTACCATTACATGTGGAAGGGTTTGTTACAGTTCCAGAAGTCATTGTATAAAGGGGTGCTGACATATATAAATCAGATTTCCACAAACCTCTACCATAAGTTGCTGCATAAATTGAATTTTCACTTTCCTTAATTTCCAATTCTGCAATTTCAACATTAGGAAGTTGAGTATTATATAAAACCCAATCTGATAAGGTATTATCTCTATAATAAATTCCAACATCCATACCTACATATAATCCATCTTGTGTGCATTTTGCATAAGCAATACAATTTGCTGGTATATTTGGTAATGTTCCACTAATATTTGTCCATGTAGCACCACCATCAGTAGATTTATAAACTTTTGCACCTGCTGTATAATTTTGTCTGACAGCCCATAGAGTAGTTGGAACTAATGGGTGAATAACTATCATATTTACAGAAGAACCAGGTACAGTTACTGTTGTCCAAGTAGTACCCCCATTAGTTGTTCGATACATACTATTAGATGTACCTGCATATATAGTATTTGAATCAGATGGGGCAACATTCAAATAAGTCAAATTAGCACCTGCAAGATTCGCACTAATAGTTGTCCAAGATGTTCCCTGATTAACACTTTTATAAACTACTTGATATCCAGCATATATTGTTGTTGGATTTTGAGGATTTAAGGTATATGGAGTAATCCAATCTCCATTTGCTCCACCTGGAGGTGTTATTCCAGTCCATGAAGTACCTCCATTTGTTGATCTACTAATATCTCCATAATATATTTCACCATACATTGTATTTGGAGTTGCTGGATTAATAATACATTCCATCCCATCACCACCTAATTCATCAGACCAAACTCCAGCTGTTGATCTCAATTTTGTTCCATTATCTTGAAGACCAGTTATTACTTTTGTATCTGATTTAGATACACCCAATCTATACATTTGACTAATTACCAAATTAGCAGTAATTTCAGTCCAACTTGTTCCTCCATTTGATGTTTTATAAACTCCTCCATCATTTCCATTAAATAAGGTGCTACCTTGCCATTCTAATGCATGTTTGTCTGCATGAACAGTTGGAAGACCAGTACCGCTAAACCACATGGTATTTATTGCCCAAGAAGTTCCCCCATTTGTAGATTTCCAAATATTAACTCCTCCAACATAAACAGTATTTTCACTTGAAGGGTCAGCTGTTAGAGTTAAATCATACCAACCTTGACCACCAGTATCCATACCATCTTGATTATAACCTAGTATATTGGGAGTAGTAGATTGTGAAGTAAACGATGTACCACTATTTGTGGATTTGTAAAGTCCATTAAAACCACTATTAGAAGATTTTGAACTTAATGCATATACTACTGTATTATTTGCAGCTGTAACTGCTAAAGCAATTCTATTACTACCTGTAATTGTTTGAACACTTGTCCAAGTTGCTCCATTATCTGTTGACTTATATATTGCTGTACTTGTAGAAGCATAAAATGTTTCAGAAGTTGCTAACGGATTAGCTTCTAAATCATAGAAATTTCCAGCTTGAACTTGAGTCCAAGTTGTACCAGCATTAACTGTTCTATAAATGCCATTACTTGAAGCAACCATTAAAGTATTTTCATCATTTGGATCAATAACCAATCTTCTTATAACTCTTCCATTACTAGTTGTCCAGTTTAAACCAGTTGTATTCCAAGTAACACCACCATCAATTGATTTTAATACTCCAATTGAATTATTATCTGATGCATCTCCATCTCCTGTAGCAATGTAAATTATATTTGGATCAGATGGAACTACAACTATGCCTGAAACACCCATTGAACCTATACTTTCTGTTAATGGAGTCCAGCTAGTTCCACCGTTAGAGGATTTCCATAATCCTCCACCTGCAGCACCAATATAAATAATACTTGTATTAGTAGGATGAAATGCTATTGAATTTACTCTACCATTACCTCCATAGCCTCCTGGTGAGGTATTTGGACCTAATGAAGTCCAATTTGCAGCTGAACGTACACCTCTATCATTTGAATTATCAGTAAGATGATTGTTGAGATATTCATCAAAGGCACTTAAGTTAGCATTTGCAGCAGGAAATCTTCCATTTTCATCTACCCTATTCTTCCAATGATATAACCATCTTTTTCCAGCTTTAAAACCTTTACCTTTTATTGTAGAATCTCTATTAGACCAGTAATTCCTAAAATTTTCTTGAATATTAAAGTAATTAGATTCTTGAACTCCAGTATTAGAATTATATATCCATTCTTGCGAATATAAGCTATTACTAGATATAATAAAGAAAATAATGACAAAGAGTCTTGTCAATACATTAGGAATTTTATTAAAAACTGTGTAGGTTGATAAAAAATAATAAAAGTTCATATATATGGATTAAAATTCGTCATTTCTCACATTTGAGAATTTTGCAAAAATAACACTTTTTAAAGAATTTCAAAAAAAATATATTACATATGTGAAAAAAAAATACCCATGCCAAAGAATGACATAGGTATTTTTATATTATCTCTTTATAATTATTTCTAACTATTCTCTCCTATCAGCTCTTATTCCGTTACAATCATCTGTTTCGTTGCTGAATGGCTGCTCGTTGTTAATCGGTACGATAAGATGCCTACTGCGTTGATTTCTCCTTTCTCTACTACTATTTCATTGTAGCCTTTCGCATAGTCCCCTTTTATTACCTTCAACGTCCTTCCTGTCGCATCAAAGATTGTCATCGTTGCATTTGAAGCCTCTGGTAATACAAAGCCGATCACCGTCTTGCCATTGTATGGATTCGGTTGGTTTTGTAATAATTGGAAGTTTCCTGCTATAGTTCCGTTGAAGCTTAATGCTACATCATACTTATCTCCACTTACTGTATATGCCTCCGCTGCTGTATAGTTAGATCCTACACTGATTGCACTACTCAATTGTACTGCCTCTTTTGCCTTAAACGTCACCGTGATTACTTGTTCCGCTGTCGCTGCTTCATTACTCAATGTGATCGCTCCTTGGCTCAATAAGCTCAATCCAAAGTTACTCTCATTCAATCCTCCTACACTTACTACCTCAAATGCTTCTTTATCGAAGTTCATCGTGAATTGGTAAGCATTGATTGCTTTCATTCTTTGCTTGAATTCAACTGTTCTTGTCTCTCCAGCTTTTAGCTTCGCATCTTGTACATCAAATACTATTGTGCCGCCACTTCGCTCTGTTGCATCTCCTACTAAATTATTCGCTTTTGCACTTCCATTTACGTCTCCTATCTTCACCCCAACGAAGTTCGCTGATGATGCAGTTTGTAATGGCGCTATCGTTACTTTCAATGGATACGCTTCTTTCTCCGCGTACTTGTTGTGAAAGTATAGGCTTTATCCACCATCTTCCATGATGTATTACTTGTAAAGTTGTCGTTGATGAATAAGATTAATTTTCTTAATTCTACCATATCCGCTGTTGATATCTTCCCGTCATTGTTGATGTCCGCTGCTATTCGCTTATATGGTGTCTTCAATTCCTCTACTGCCAAAATATGTTTGTTGATCGCTACTAAATCCGCTGTCGTTACGCCATTTCTTGATTCTATCAGCTTCTCTGGTTTGATCTTCATAACTTTGCTTGATATTCAACAACATATTGAAGAAGCCTTGGGCATCTGTTATCGACTTACTCAATCCATTTACTTTCACCTCTACTTTCTCCATGTTCTCTTTTGCTCCGTTTGGATCGTTCCGCTTACTATCGCTGAGCGGCTTCCGCCGCCACAGTTTGGATTCATATTCGATTGTACTACTATGAAGGTTTCTACATAATCCCAATTATCATCTTCATCTATCGCAAACAAGGCTACTGTCTGTGTGCCTAACTCCCTTCATTGAATATTACATACTCATTCAAATTCAAGACCTCTGTTAAGCTCATTCCTTAATTTATAATCTCCTGATTTCGCTACTCGGAATCTCAACTTCTCCATCGGTGTACAATTGTCCCAACTGAAGTTGTTTAATTTTAATGCTTCTAATACGGCTTGACAATTGTTCGGCATCATCTCTACTGTCAATAACTTCGATACTGGGGTCGGCTTCTTGCAGTCTTTTACCAAGACTGACTTCGAACATGTTTTTACGTTTCCACAGTTATCCTCTACTGACCACGTTATCATATGCATGCCATAGCTTAGACCTGTCGCCTTCGTTAGTGTTACTCCTGCACTATTTCCTGTCCCATCATTCGTTCCATTATTCTTTAAATCTACAAAGTAATGGTATTTTAGATTCGTTTCTGGTGTACAATTATCTTGGGCACTTGCTGTCAATGTTAATGCATCTGGACCACAATCTGTCGGATATTGACAAATAGTATCATTCTTACAAGTATTTCCTGTAAACTCTGGGGCTACCTTGTCTACTAACTTGATGATTTGGGTATATGTCCACTTTCTTCCTAATGGTTTGTTTTGACACCAGTCTATCACCGTCCATGTTCTTAGGATCTTCACACATACATTCGGCTCGATTGGGAACACTTCATCTACATACGTCATCCCTACTAAATCACATTTGTCATTCCTTGTCAATCTCGGCTTTCCTGCATCTTTTCCTGTGTTGCCACATTCCGTTCCTATGTTTCCTAGTCCTGTACAATTCGGTAATTCTACTACCTTATCTGGCCAAATGATATTATCTGGTGCAAAATTCGGACTTACATATAGGTCATTTACAAAGTCTTCGTTCGCTCCGCCTCTGATTCGCTCTGCTCCATCACATGGATCTGCTAAATCTGAGCCCGGATCTGTATAATGTAATGCATTAATCGTAAATGGTGTTGGGTTGCTTACGATTATCTGTTGGGTACATGGTGTCGATTGTCTACCTCCTTTGTCTATCGCTCTGAACGTTCTCGTTATTGTTCCTACTCCACATTCTAACTGGGAAGTGATCGTTTGCGGTATTGTTACAAAGCAATTGTCAAAAGCACTTCCGTTCGTTCCTGTCACTTGGCTCGTGCCGTTGTAATACGTAAAGGTGCCGTTATTTACATTTGTTCCATTACAATCGTTACTTACTACTTTCCCTAAATATTTGTTGAACCATGCTGTATCTACATTCGTCAATGGTATGCTGAAGTCATATGCCGTACAGGTTATATTGATGCTCGGTGGACAGCTTATCGTCGGATTTACTAAATCCTCTACTCTTACTTTTACCACACAATCATTGTAGTTACCTACTGGTCCACATCCATCCGTTCTCGTTGGTTTGTAGCTATCTCCTCTATCTGATATGGAGCCTACATGTCCACTCAACGGTTGTACGTCATATATTCTTAATATAACATCTATCTCTTTTCCTACATCTTCACAATTGAACCATACCACATCGTCGTATCTTGGATCATTGTCATATACTCCTGGGTTGTTCGTATTGCTCCTTCTTGCTTTGAAATATACCCCACCGCAATTATCCCAGCTGCCTTCGTCAAATTTGTAGGATTCTACTTTCGTCAATCCACATTCTTTCGCTACCGTATTGATATCATCTGCCGTATTGGTTAACGTTACTTGGGTGAACGTCCTACAAACCGCTACTGGTACTGTGATATCTCTTATGATTAAGTCAAATGTTGTACATTCCGTGCTATTGCCACACTCATCTTTCGCTACATATTTGAAGTTGTAACTTCCACATGGAAATCCGCTATATCGCCAGCTACCATCTGGATTCTGGCCCACAAAGCCGCCTTCCGGAAACGCCGTACCTCCATTGTAATATACTTCATAGCTCGTCTTCGATGAACATAAGTCCGTTATTACTGGGGTCGGGAATGTCCCATTGCCTTTGCATTCTACTCCTTCTGTACTCGCTGTCAAATCTGCTGGACATTCCAGTACTGGAGCTGTCATATCTACTACTTTTATCAATTGGGTATAGTTTCTTAACTGACCTGTACACCAGTCTAAGATTCTCCAGTCTCTTATCAATTTATACCCTTCTCCACATACCGTCAATTTCGTATCCGTATATAACATGTTTATTGTACTACACGTCGCTCCACTTGGCATTCCTGTTCCTCTCAAATACAATGTATCCGTTCCTGGATTTAATGGATCGTGACTGCCATCAAACTCCCCTACATATATCGTATCTACCGTCACTATTCCTGCCTTCGGTGATGGATAGCCATTTCCTAATTTTACCCATGCTGAATCTCTATGCCTATAATCATTCGGATTCCCCGTATATAAATCTTTACATAAATTTAATACTCTGTTGTTCCCTGCTTGGCCATCCCAGTTGATTGGCATCACTAACTCTGTTAACACCGCTCTCCTTACACTGATCGTCTGTGTACAGTTTGAACTGTTTCCATAGATATCTATCGCTGACCATCTCCTCGTGATTATCTTCGTAATCATCGTCGTCGCTGAACAACTAAATTCTTGTACTACATCTACATAACTCAAACTTACCTCCGAACACTTGTCTATTAAGCCTGCCTTCACTCGGTATTTCTTATCCCCTACCTTATACACATTTACTCCCGTACTCGGATCATTATATTCTTCAAATGTTCCATACTTTAATCCATTTGGAAACACTGATCCTATGTTACTCGGCTCTTCCTTCGCAGCACAACTAATCGTTACATTACCAGGACATACTATCTGCGGAATTACCTTGTCTTCTATCTTTAGTAAACCCCAACATTTGTTGTTCGAAAACTTATCAAATACGGTTGCTGTTAGTGTCTTGCCTGCATACTCTGCTGTGATTGGATTTGGTACTATTTTATTCCCTAATGTCAATACTACTTTGTAATCGTCATAACAATCATATGGTCCGCCTTCTAGTATCATGTCTGCATTGATTAATGCCAAACAGTTTGTATCTAATGATACATTGGATAAGTCGTTACATACTAATGTCTTCGTTGGATTTACGATGCCTCTTACTTCTATACATACTTGACAGGTTGCTGATAAATTCCCTGCAAAGTCTTTTGCTTGATAGACTAAGCAGGTCGTTCCTTTTGGAAATAAATCTCCATTCTTATAGCCTGTATTATCTATTTGGCTGATTATCGGCGGTGCTCCTACTACTTTATTGTATCGTATTGTTCCATTCCACGTCCTTGATGTGAAATTGGTTCCTGTAAAATTAGGATTCGCTTTTCCGATTCCTGCATCCAATTTCAAATCTCCATTATTATAGGTATTATTTCCATTTGTGTATCTCAACGAGTTTGTCGATATATTGTAGCTAGATAATACAAAATAGATGCCTTTTGTTTCTCCTGGTTGTAATACTAAGCCTCCTATTGGTACTATTGTTGGTTGGTTCGCTCCTGCTGATATTGAATTAGCAGTGCCCATCAACGTCCATGCTCCTGCATTGTTCGTGTTCCCTATATACGTCGTCGCTGTCGTCGTGTAAAAGATTTGAAACGATACTGGCAAACCTACTGCTGAATTTACATTCCCTTCAAATGAGGTTATTGTTATCGGACTTGTTCCTGTATTCGTTACGTTGAACATATTACCAGCAAACTGATTGTTGCTATTGAAGGTGGATGTTAAAAATCCTGTCGTAATTGCAAACTCACAATTGTCTTTTGCCGAAGGGCTTGTGAACACTCCTACTGCCTTACATTCCCCTTCTTTTAAGGCGATTACTTGACTCTTAGGACATGTAATCGTCGGTGCTATATTATCTGCTACTGTAACTACTGCCACACAGCTCGATGTCTGTCCACAGCTGTCTGATACTGTCAAAGTTACATTATTCGCTCCTATATTATTACAATTGAAGCTGCTTTTACTTATCGTTAATCTGCCTCCTATACTTCCATTATTGATATCATTTGGATTCAAGGTGCCATTGCCACTTCCATCTAAGTTTAATGTAAAGTTCTTACATTTTGCTTGTGGTGCTGGATAGATGGTTACTGTAAATACGATTGCAGCTCCTGTACAAGTGATTCCATCATTCGTATAGCTTGGCGTTACTGTTATTGTTCCTACTATCGGTAATAACGTGTTATTCACTGGTATCCAACTTGGGATATTCCCTGTTCCGCTAGCTCCAATTCCGATTAAGGTATTGCTATTCGTCCAGTTGAATACTGTTCCTGGCACTGTTGAGGTAAATGTTATGCCTCCTGTTGCTATTCCTGAACAGAAAAACTTGTTTGTTTGTGCTCCTACATTTGTACCTGGATTTACCGTGATGGTATAGGTTATCGCAGTCCCTGTACAAGTGATTCCTCCACTTGTATAGCTTGGTGTTACTGTTATGGTCGCTACTATTGGTGCTGTCGTTGTATTGGTGGCTGTGAAACTTGGTACATTTCCTGTTCCACTAGCTCCTAAGCCTATTGCTGTATTATTATTTGTCCATGCAAATGTTACTCCTGCTGGTGTTCCTGTCAATGTCGTTATCGGTGCTACTTGTCCATTACAGTACGTTTGGTTCGCTACCGCATTTGCTGTCGGTGTCGGATTTACAACTACTGTTTGAGTGATACATTGGGTACATCCTGGATGTGCAATCGTCGGCACTCCGTCTGCTGCATCAAAACAATATTGTACCGTATGACTGCCTACTCCTGCTGTTGATGGATTAAATGTAGTAGCACTTGTGCCATCTACGGTAAACGTTCCTACTCCACTTGCTGGACCTGAACCATCTCCTAATTGGGCACTTCCAGTTAATGTTACTGCTGGATCATATAAACAATACGTATTATTTAATCCTGTAATTACTGGATTTGGATAATAACAAGTATTACCTATCGATAATGTAGTCGTGCCATTACTTACCGTTAATGTATAGCCTAATGCATCTACATGTACTCCTGTTAATGTATAGGTCGTTCCACTTGCTGTCAATACAGTTCCTACTGTTATTGGCAATGGTGATGCCGGTGGGGCTGGACTTGAGCTTTGGTACAAGCCATTTACTGCTGTTACCGTCCAAGTTTGTCCTGCTGGTGCGTCTATTGTTATTGTCTCATTAAATTGTCCATCTGTTAATGTCGTCGCATTGTTCTTACAAGAACATGGATCTGTTATCGTTGGTTCACATGGATACGTCGTTATCGTTACACTATTCGATGGCCTACAAGCTGGATCTAAAGGCAATACATTCAATATCGCATATACATAAAAAGTCCCTACTGTCGGTATATTGGTCGTTAGACTCGCTGTTGTCATAAATGGCGTATTCGGTACCGTTCCTAATACTGTTCCTCCTACATATGGATCCACTAATGGCGTCAATGAATACTTGAACGTAATTCCATAAGTCGCCCCCATATCTGTCAACCCACTTACCGTTAATGTGAAATTCTCTTGTATACAACTATTGGTACTCGTACTTGTCATCGTCGGTATCGTAGGACATATACTACAGCCCCCTGGACCAGTTAAATTAAATACTGCTGTTGAGGTACAACCATTCCCTGCCGTTACCGTTACAAAATATGAGCCTACACTTAAGCCTGTCTGATTCTGAACTCCATTCACTAATCCATTTCCATTCGGAGTACTCCAATTGAAACTGTATGGTCCCGCCGCTCCTTCTAATATTAATGTGATTGTGCCGTCTAAACTTACACAAGTTGTAGGTTGGGTAATATTACCAGTAATAATGGCATTTGGATTTACTTCTATCGTTACCGATTCTGTATCAGTACAATTGTCTGAATTTGTTATTGTAACTGTATAAGTAGTTGTAAATATTGGTGAAACATCTATTGATGCAGTATTTTCTCCAGTACTCCATAAATAAGTGCTTCCACCTGATGCAACTAAATTTTGTGTCACACCTGGACAAATTGTTGCAGAACTTGGAGTTATTACAGCAATTGGCAAAGGATTTACGGTTACAATACGTGAACTTGTTTCACTACATAAATCACTATTTGTAACAGTAACAATATAAGTTGTTGTAGCAGTTGGTGCTATATTTATTGTAGCAGTAGTTTCACTTGTACTCCATAAATAAGTTCCACCACCAGTTGCAGTTAAATCTATATTAGAACCATGGCATATTGCAGCAGGATTTGGAGTAATAGATATTGTTGGTAAAGTGTTTACTGTTATTGTAATTGATTTCGTTGCTGTACAAGTTCCATCAGAAACTGTAACTGTATAAGTTGTAGTTGCTACTGGAGATACAACAATTGAAGCAGTAGTTTCACCAGTACTCCATGTATATGAAGTACCGCCTGTAGCAGTTAAAGTTGCACTAGCTCCTTTACAAATAATACTATCATTAATTGCTGCGCCAGAGTTTTCTGAAACATTTAAACCAATAATAGGATTAACTGTAACTGTAACTGTAGATGAATTTTTACACCCTAAAACATCTGTAACAGTAACAGTATAAGATGTTGTTTGTAAAATTCCACTTGCAATAGGATTAGAAATATTCGGGTTAGACAAATATGTAATAGGACTCCAATTATAAGTATAAGATTGCAATTGGAATCTACAACCACTTGGTATATTATTCCAAATTGTTGTACTATTTCTACCAGGAAAAGTACTTGCTTCTGTACCAGCTGCATTTTCAATACCTTCAACTTTTAGAGTTGAAGTATTTGTTAATGCACCGATTTGAACTTCAACAATATTTGAAGTCTCATTTAATATAATTTGAAAATTAGCATAAGTTACTTGTGCTGTAGCAAGATTATAAAATCCAGCAGAATCAAAATTGATTACAAATCTTCTATTAGGTGATGTACCATCAGTAAAATAATTTAGACTTGAAAAACATACTGCACCAGTTCTAGAGGTTAAATCTAAATCTGCCAAAACACCAGCTAGTGTTGCATTTGGAGCAGATGCATTTGGAAATGAACTACCATAACCACTAGTTGTAGATGTTCCAAAATGTATGTTTCCATTAGTACTTATAGTTCCAGTAGTATAATTAGTACCGTAAAGATTAAAACTAAATGGCAAAATAATAGATGACCAATAACCATCATCAAGTGAACCAGAACTTAGTGCTGTTGTTGCAACTCCCTTTGTTACCAAGGATGTAACACCAGTACCTGGCACAGGTATAGGATTATAAGGTATTGCATTATTTATATAAGTCGTAGAATTTGAAACTAATGCATTCAAATTAGATGTTCCATTTTGGCATATACTTAATGGTGAAGCACTAATATTAATCAGTGGCTTAGGATTAACATAAACAAAAGATGTTACAATAGAAGTACAACCAAAAGAATTCGAAACTGTAACTGTATAATTTGAATTAACTAAAGGTGTTACATTTATAGTATTAGAGTTACTACCATTATTCCATAAATAAGTTGTACCACCAGATGCTGTAATAGTTATAGATGAATCTTGACAAATATAAGAAGTTATTGGATTTACAGTTGCTGTTGGGTTAGAGTTTACAACCAAGGCTATTTCATTAGAAGTAGCTGACAAACCAGAATTATTACATGTTACAACAGCAACATAATAATAGGTGCCAGTAGCTAATGCCCCAGTATTAAAACAATAACTACCCTCACATGATATAGGAGTATAAGGTCCTCCTGGGGTTGTAGATGATTGCCATTGAATAGATATACCTGAACCTATTGATTGACCATTAAGGCAAATTATTGCTGATTGTCCGTTACAAATAGGGTTTTGTGAAATAGTTGCAGTACCTGCAATTGGTGTTCCTGAACATGCTGTTGCAATAATACCAGAAAATTCATCAGCTCCTATATCAGGAGTGGATGTATTTCTAGTATCTCCATCATAATCTAATGTTATACCAGAAACAGTAATTGCACCACTTTCTGTTAATGAAGGTATTGCAGGATTAATATGTAAATAATTTGTAGCAGATCCAGTATAACTACTAAATTGAGTTTCTTCAGAAACTGATGCAGCATCTCTAGGTGCAACTCTTGTTTTAAATGCTCCTAATGTTTGATCAGCATTTGTACCATCAAAAAATATTAATTTAGACGGACAAGGCAAACCTGCATAAAACATATTATTATTTGAAGTAGA
Source organism: Saprospiraceae bacterium (assembly GCA_016710625.1). Lineage (GTDB taxonomy): Bacteria > Bacteroidota > Bacteroidia > Chitinophagales > Saprospiraceae > JADJVK01. The sequence continues at coordinate 89,335 of JADJVK010000006.1, read as the reverse complement.
AGAACTATAATTTGTTAAAGATGTCCCACTACGTTGGTAAGCTACAGTTTTTCCTGTACCTGAAAATTTACTTAAATTATCAAATATGTTATTTTTTAAATTTATAGTTGTTGGTGTAGTAGATGCATAAACAGCAGCTGTTCCAAAATTAGCACCTGTACTTGAAGCATTTAAATAAACTGTATTATATGATGCATTAATTGTCGAGCCAGAACTTAAATACATTCCTACTATTGAAGGAGTTGGAGCTGTTTGGGAGCTATTTGGCGCTGTAATATCTCCAATTATATTATTATAAATATTATAAACAATTGAAGAACTTGTATATAAACCATATGCTAAACCAGATGCCCAGTATGTTTAATATTATATATTTTATTATTATAAAATTAATACCACCGGCAGCACCAGCAAGATAACTTGAATATATTATTGAGCTAGCACCAGTTAATGTAACATTACTAACTTTATTATTAAATATATTATTTGGATATGTTGGCCCTGCTGTTGATGAAGTATAAATACCATATAAAGTACCACCTATTGCTGTGATATTATCACAAACATTATTGCTTACTGTCGACCCTGATGTAGCAGTTCCGCTTCCTAATCCAGCGTTATAATTTAAATAAATTGTTCCAGAAGTTTGATAGTTAATATTTGTAAAAGTATTATTAGAAATGTTTTTCTTTGGATATGGAGAAGAAGAATAATCTAAATTATATAATAAATATAATGAACCAGAGCCTAAAACCGAACCATTAATATTTGAAAAGTTATTATTTATTACATCATAAGTACTAACTGCTGTCAAAGTTGAACCGATAAAATACATACAATATAATGTACTTGCAGAGGCACTTCTAGTAAAGCTACCTGTTATTCCATTATTAGAAATAATTTTAGAAGTTTGAGCAGGAAGTACCATCATAAACATATAAATTGACCCACTATGATTTATATTTAAATTTGACAACTGATTATTATTTACTAAAACCGAACCAATAGAGCTTGTATAGTAATATAAATATAGTGTACCAGTAGCTGCTGTATTAAAATTAACATTACTAATATTATTATTAGCTATTGATAAACTTGCAGTAGTTGATCCAGATAAATTATATAACAAATAATTCGAAGCCGTGTTCGCAGCAACACCTGTCCAAGAATTGCTTAAACTATTTCCATTAATATTAATTTGAGTTGTTACAGAACCTGAATTTTCAATTAAATAAGTGCTTCCAGATGTGGAACTTGTACTATTATTTGAAAATGTGTTATTGTTAATATTCAAATTTGCTGGAGATGCACTATTCCAAATACCATACCATGTACCACTAGTATTCAATGAGTTTGTACAATTTGTAATTGTATTATTATTAATATTAATTGTATTATTGGCAGCAGTACTTCCAAAAACAGATTCAATACAAGAAATTTGGGTAGTTGTACCTCCACCTTTAATAGTAACTGTATTAAAATTACAATCAGCACTAGCACTAGTTGAAGATGAATTCAAGAATATACCTCTAATGGTAGTAATATGATTTACTCCAGAACCATTATTATTGTTAATTGTATTTCTAGAACAATTAAATCCCCATTGATTATTTGCAAAAATACCTGTAGCAGGATTTGTTGCAGCAGTCCCACCACCATAGTTTAGAACATTATTACCTGTAGCAGCACTAGTTCCTCCTACATCATTCCCAGTATCTCCTAGAGTAAATGGAGAAGCAGCAGCATATCCTATAAATACGATACCTGCATTACAGTTTTGAATTGTATTTGTATAAAATTTATTACCCGAATTGGAACCTGTACTTGCAGTTACTGTTAAAACAGCTTTTGCTGCATATGTAGCATTATGAACGGCAATACCTTCAGAACCATTATGCCCAGGTGCTGTCCAAGTTGCATTACTATTTCTATTCAATGTAATTGTACAATTTTTAATTGTATTATTTTGACAACCATTCGTGCCATCAACCTTGAATAAGCCATAGCCACATTCCATCATTTCTGTTGCACTTACTGTATTACCATCAAATAAATCTATTCCATCAATAGTTACAAAATCTGAGCCAGAAAGAATGAAAATTCCATCAGTTCCTGCAGTAGTAGGAGTATTTACCCCAACATATGCATTAACAATTGGATTAGCACCTGCTCCAGATTTTTGTATAGTAATTGTATTTGCAACAGTACCTGTAGCAGTTAATACAATTCCACCAACAGGAGCAGTTTCAACCAAACCAGCAGTTACATCAACCACTACAGGAGCAGAAATGGTAGAACCATTTAAGGCAGTAATTGCATCAGAAATAGTTGCATAAGAACCATTAGCTGTTGAACCTCCAGAAATTGTAACTTGTGAAAATAATGAATTACTAATTGCAAGAATAGCAAAAAACAAAATAGACTTTAGTTTTCTATTTTGAATAGACAATGAAACAGTGTTCATGAACTTGTAAAGTTTTGACATAACAAAAGGATTAATAATTTGTAAATTCGTTTTAAAAAAACAACTCAATATCTTAATAATGAGCAGATTGTAAAATGACAATATTGATTAAAAAATCTTAGACGCAAAGTTATGAAATAATTACCTCAAAATCAATAATTAATATTAAAATTTGTTAAGATATTTTAATTAATCAATTAAATATGACTATGTAATAAAACTATAATATTAAATGAATATCAAAAAAGTAATTATTTTATTCATATTATCGCGAAATAAAAAATAAATTTGCATATTATAGTGACACAAATTATTTTTGTAATAATATTTTTTATTAATCATATAAACTTATAATTATGAAAGAAAAATTACTCACCATCATTTTATTATTTTCGACTTATTTTACATACTCACAAAGTGGAGTTATTAATGATTACTCAAAGGTAACAGATATTACTGGGGCGAATATATCTGTTGAGATACCAGATTTTTTTGAAATTGGGGACAATGTTCTTATAATTCAAATGACTGGAATCACAGGATATGGAAATGCTGGAGGAACTGATAACTATGCAGGAAATTACGAATTAGGAGAAATAATTAATAAAAATGGAAATGAAATTACATTAAAAAACAACCCAGCAAGAAATTACTCATTTACTACTGAAAAGGTTCAGCTTGTAAGAGTTCCAAGATATAATAATGCAATAATTGGTTCAAATAATATGATTTTAGCAAAAAGTTGGGATTCAGAGAAAGGAATAGGAGGTGTAATATCCATTATTGATTGCGGATTATTACAAATTACTTCCGAAGGTATAATAAGTGCAAGTGCAAAAGGTTTTTTAGGTGGTAAATCAATAAATCCAGTTTGTAGTTCTTATGAATATATTAAAGCAGAAGGTACAAATGATACATATTATGGATCAACAAATGCTGCACCATCTGAGGTACTGGAGGTGGATTTGGAGTCCATCGACAAATGGATCAATTGGTGGTGGAGCAGGTGTTGACGGTGATGGTGCATTGGGTGTTACTGGAGATTGCAATTCTACTGGTCATAGTCCTGGTGGTAGTGGCGGAGGTGGTTTTGGTGGAGGTGGTGGTGCTTCATGGGATGATGGGATTTATTCTACAAAACGAAATGGCTCAGATGCAGCTTCAACTGGTACATTTAATGACCTAAATAAAACTTTAATGGGTGGTGGTGGATTTGTTGAACCTGATAACGGCATTAATATTGATAATAGCATGAATGCTGGTGGTGGAATAGTTATTATTTTTGCTAAAAGTATTCAAGTTGATGGTAAAATATTGGCTAAAGGTGGCGATGGTTTTGGTTCTGGAAAGAATCATGGTGGTGGTGGTGGTGGTCAAATTATTATTAGAACAGAAGAAATCACTGGTACTGGTGAAATAAATGTAAATGGGGGCGATGGGAAAGTAGGTGGTGAACCAAGTGCTGGCGGTGGTGGCGGAGGCATTTGGTGTAATTTAGAAATTCCAAGTACAATTAATCAATATTTTAATGGAGGATTAGGTTACCAATCCCCTGATGGACCTAATGGCTATGCAGGTGGTGATGGTGGCAAAGGAGTTAGCGTTACTGGAATTCAAATGTCTGAATTCCCTACACTAACGCCAGATTGTCAACCAATTCCACCATTGAGTTTAATCTAAATAATTTTACCAAAAATAATGATAATAAATCTGTAGTGTTAAATTGGAGTAGTACGAATGAATCAAATTTCAATAAATTTATTATTGAAAAAAGTAATAATACAATAGATTTTAATCCTATTGGTGAAGTAAAAACTATAAATAATAATTCTATAACTAAAAATTATAATTATATAGACTCAAATCCATTTATTGGCAAAAATTATTATAGATTAAAAATGGTTGATAATGATAATTCTACAAAATTATCAAATATATCAGTTGTAAACATTTTGAATCAAAATTTAAAATTAGAGAAAATCAAACCCAATCCTTTTGAAAATCAACTAAGTATTGATTTTAATATTCCAAATAATGATCAAATAGTATTAGAAATAATAGATATTACTGGAAAGAAAATCATTCAAAATCAATATGATGTAATTAGTGGAGACAATAACATTCAATTAAATACAAATGATTTAAATAAAGGTCTATATATTTTAAAAATATCCAACTCGAACATAACTCTTAAATCAAAAATAATTAAAAATTAATAACAAACCAATAAAATTATATATTATGAAATTAATTAATACATTACTTTTTATATTTAGTTTTTCAATTAGTCTATTTTCTCAATCACATATGGAAGAAAAAATGGAAAGGGAAAAATGGGAAAATAAGATGAGAACACTTCCTCATAGGAATATCGAATTGACTTCTCAAAATATAAATATATTAGAAATTGTTAGTGATATTAAAATAGGAAATGGTCAAAAAACCAAAATAAGTATAAATTTCATGAGTAAAGATAAAAAATTTGATGAAGAAATCTTTTTTAAAATATTACTCCCAGAAGAGTTATCTATTTTACCAAATAGTATCATTATAAATAAAAAAGGTGATATTAGGGATAATGTAATTTATTTCGAAGAACCTATAAATAAAAATGAATTAATTTCTATTTCTTTTGATGTTATTACAAACTCAAATTTCGCATCTAAAAATTTAATTAGTAAAAATAATTTAAAAATTAATTATAATTTCTGGTGTCAAGACTCAAGTGGCAACTCAGAAATTCTTTATTACAAATTTTCTAAATTAGGTAACACTTTAAGTTTTACAAAATAACACTTTGAAGAGAAGTATCTTTAGTTATTAAAGATACTTCTCTTCATCAATCTATTCCGTTACAATCATCTGTTTCGTTGCTGAATGGCTGCTCGTTGTTAATCGGTACGATAAGATACCAACTGTGTTGATTTCAGATTCTTTATAATTTCTTAGTTATATTATACAAATTACTTTACATAATCTTCTTCAAATCTACTACATCCCCATTTTTAAAATTTAAAATTTTTGCTCCGTTCCCCTTATCTTTGCAAAAAAAATAAAGTTTGGAAACGATAGTTGGTCAGGACGTTTTGGTTTGTAAGGCGATATTGGAAAATAATGGGGTGGTTGCGATTCCTACTGAAACAGTATATGGTTTGGCTGGGAATGCGATGAATATAGCTGCAATACACAAAATATATGAGGTTAAAAATAGACCAAAAGAAAATCCATTAATCGTTCACATTTCTTCTTTTCAAGAGCTGGAAAAGTATGCTTTTGATATTCCTATTATTGCTTATAAATTGATGAGTGCCTTTTGGCCCGGTCCATTAACTTTATTGTTGAAAAAAAAGGCAAATATTCCAGATGAAGCAACAGCTAATTCTCCATTGGCAGCTTTTAGAGTACCCAATCACCTATTGACTTTAGCACTTTTGCAATCCATTGACTTTCCATTAGTTGCACCAAGTGCAAACCCATTTGGGTATATTAGTCCAACTTCGGCAGATCATGTTATAGAACAATTGAATGGGAAAATACCTTATATTTTAGATGGAGGATTTTGTGAAAAAGGAATAGAATCAACGATAGTTGGCTTCGATGGAGAACAAACCATTATCTATCGGACGGGCTCTTTAGATATTGATACAATTTCTTTTGTGTTAGAGGAGCCAGTTTTGATTTTTGATGAATCTACATCAAAAAAGCCAATTACATCTGGAATGATGAAATATCATTATTCACCACTTACTCCTATGGTTTTAGTTGATAATTTAGACGATTTTGAGGTGAGCAATGATTTGAAAATTGGATTTATTAGGTTTAAAAATCAATTACAACTAGCTGATAATGAGCTACAAATCATATTGTCTCCTACTGGGGATTTGAATGAAACTGCCAAAAACTTGTATGCTGCTTTGCATGAAATGGACAAAAAAAATGTGGAACTCATCATTGCTGAAAAAGTTCCACATCAAGGAATTGGAATAGCTATCAATGATCGATTATTGAAAGCATCCAGTCGTTAAAAAAATATTACTTCTTTTTAAATTTCTTATCGTCTTTGAAAAATGATTTTTTGTCATCTTTCTTCTTGAATCCTTTGTCTCTTTCTGAGTCTCTAAAACGATCTCTACTTCCACCGCCTCTGTCATCTCTTCTCTTAAAGTCTCCTCTATCATCCCTTCTTTTCCTTTCTCCATCTTCCTTATTTTCAGCCACTTCGATTCTTACTAAGCGATCTTCAAACCATTTTCCTTGAACGCCTTTTTCGAAGTCTATCTGCAACAAGAGTAGAGTCCACTTCAAAGAATGAGAAGGAGCTTTTCATATCCATATCATTTATTTGGCTCTTAGAAACTCCAGTTTCATCTTGAAGGAACCACAATAATTCTTTTTTATCCAAATTATCCATTTTTCCTAAATTAATGAATAATCTTACCCCGCCACTTCTTCTAAATTAACGGCTATCGTCGTCTCTTTCTCTACTTCTTCCGCCACCTCTTTCATTCATTGGATTGATATCCAAAGAATTACGGTAGTAATGTAAGAATTGGTTTAATTCCATGGTAGCAAACAATCGAATCACTTCCTCTCTAGTAAGATCCTTTAATGAATCGTTCAAAACAGGTAAGAATGGTTCGATTTCAGTTTCGTTTATTTTAACTTTATTCAATTGTTCGATATATCCCAACATTTTTCTATGGCAAATTTCTCTACCTTGATGGAATCATCATTCTTCAAATGAAGCTTTTATTTTTTTCTCGATTTGAGCCAATCTATATGTTTCTCTACTCGTAATTAATGCTAACGAAACACCTGTTTTCCCAGCTCTTGCAGTTCTACCACTTCTATGTGTATAGTACTCAATTTCATCTGGCAAGTTGAAATGTATAACATGTGTTATATCATCAATATCAATACCTCTAGCTGCCACATCAGTAGCAACTAACAATTGTAATGACCTATTTCTAAAGTTATTAAGTACTTTATCCCTTTGTGTTTGACTCAAAATCTCCGTGCAAAGAATCTGCATTATAACCATCCGCTAAAAGGCTGTCTGCAACTTCTTGAGTTTCCATTTTAGTTCTACAAAAAAACTCCATAGATATCACAATGATAATCTATCAATCTTTTTAATGCAGCATATCTATCTCTAGGATTGATAATGGTGTAAAGATGCTTGATATTAACATTGCCCCTGATTCTTATCCCCTACTGTAATTTCGACAGGATTAGACATATATTTCTTTGCAATTCTAGAAATTTCAGGTGGCATTGTTGCTGAAAACAACCAAACATTTTTTTCATCAGCAGTACTCGACAAAATGGTATCAATGGCTTCTTGAAAACCCATTTTTAGCATTTCATCTGCCTCATCTAGAACAAAATATTTTATATTGTGTAGATCAACAGCTTTTCTTTCTAATAGGTCAATTAATCGTCCTGGAGTTGCAACGACGATTTGACTTCCTTTCCTCAATTTTTTAATTTGTTCGCTAATGCTAGCACCACCATAAACTGCAGTGATATTCAATCTTTTAACTACACCACAGTAGTTTTCAAGATCGCTAGTAATTTGCACACATAATTCTCTCGTTGGAGCCAGGATTAAAGCTTGTGTATTTTTATCTAATTGATCACAAAGCTCTATCAAAGGCAAACCAAAAGCAGCAGTTTTTCCAGTCCCGGTTTGAGCTAAAGCTACCAAATCGTTTTCTTTGGATAATAATAATGGAACTGCTTTTTCTTGAATTGGAGTAGGTGTAATATAACCTAACGTAAGAAGATGGTCAGTGAGAGGCTTAGATAAGCCTAATTGTTCAAAATTTAACATGATTTTAATTTCAGGGTGCAAAGGTACTGTATTCTAAGCAATTAAACTAAAAAAATAAAAAATCATTTATTAATTAGAGACAAATCAAATTGATTTAGTATCTTACAGATATTAATATTCTTTTGATTTCAATAATAATAAAATAATATTTCATTGAATTCATATAAAATTAATAATTTTACTATTAAATTAGAAAAAAACGAAATATGTTTAGACTATTCATTTTAGTAACCATTCTATTTAGTTTTATACATAAATCCCATGCTACTCATATTGTTGGAGGAGAGATGAGCTACAAATGTTTAGGGAATAATAAATATCAAATTTTTTTAACAGTATATAGAGATTGCAAAAACGGGCAACCACCCTTTGATAATCCAGCTATTTTTATTGCTTTTGATGCAAATAATAATGGTGTTGACACATTTTATGCAAATCCAATGGGTAATGATACAATACCCGTAGTTTTCCCAGATACTTGCTTGGTTTCAACAGATACTGTTTGTGTACATAGAACTTCCTATATTGCCACAATTACATTAGCACCTCGATTTGGAGGATACCAAATAGTTTACCAAAGATGTTGTCGGAATAAGATAATTGATAACATCATCAATCCAGAAATTACAGGATCTACCTATAATGTAATAATTACTGAAGAAGCATTAAATGTTTGCAATTCAAGCCCTAGATTCAAAAATTGGCCACCTATTAATATTTGTGCTGGTTTTTATATAAAATTTGACCATAGTGCAATCGATGCCGAGGGAGATTCAATTGTTTATAAATTATGTACCCCATTTGAAGGACTTACAGATAATAACTCTTATGACTATCCGACTCAGCCTCCATATACAGAAGTGTATTGGAAACCACCTTTGTATAGTCTGAATAATATGTTAGGCTCAAAAATTCCATTGACTATAGATAAAAAAACTGGGTTTATGGATGGGGTACCTGACATATTAGGACAATTTGTGATTGGTATTTGTATGGAAGAGTATCGAAATGGAAAACTTTTATCAGTAACCAAAAGAGATTTCCAATACAATGTGGTTTTTTGCAGAGCAGTAAAAGCTGCTTATTTCGCTCCAGATATTCAATGTGATAATTTAACCGTAAACCTTCAAAATCAAAGCTTTAATGGGAGTACCTACCATTGGTATTTTAATGATCCAAAAATAATTGGTGGCGGTACTTCTAATTTAAAAAGCCCTATTTTCACCTATAGTGATACTGGTACTTATTTAATCCGACTTATAATAAATGAAAATTCGAATTGTGTTGATACAGCTGAAAAAAATATTATTTTAAGGTTAAAAACCATCAAAGCAGAATTCAACTCAAAAAGCTTTTTTTGCATAGATACCGCTCAAATAAGTGCAGAAAATGTTTCTATTGATACCACAAACAATATAAAAAGTATAAAATGGACATTGTATAATTATACAAATAAAGCTATTGATTCAAGCTTTTCATTAAAACCGATTTTTTCAGTTAATGATAATCAAATCTACAAAGTCAGATTGGTAACTTATGCCAAAAATCTATGTAATGACACGATATTTTATGATGTTGTTGTCCCCAAAAATCCTGTAAAATCGCCCAAACTATCGATTTATGCAGATCCGAACTTAGTATATTCAGGAGAAAAGTCACAATTATTTGCTACTCAATATAAAGGTTTTAATTATCAATGGAGCCCAAAAAATGAAGTTGATAACGATACTATTTACAACCCAAAAATTCGTCCTTTGGTGCCAAAAACCTATTATTTGACGGTGAGTGATTTGAATGGCTGTGTTGTAAATGATTCTGTTACTATAAATATACGAAATGGAGTTTGTGAAGATCCATACATTTTCATTCCCAATACTTTCACTCCCAATGGGGATGGCATCAATGATGTTTTATTTGTGAGAGGAGGTATTGTAGATTCATTAGAATTTTCAATTTATAATAGATGGGGACAAAAAGTATTTGAAACAAATGATAGAACAATTGGTTGGGATGGAACTTTTAATGGGGAAGCATTACCGAATGAGGCATTTGGCTATATTTTGAAAACAAAATGTAAGAATGGGGCTGAATTCGTAAAGAAAGGGAATGTGAGTATTTTGAGGTAATGAATCTGTTTATAGTTATTTTTTTTTTTGTAAAAAAAATATTGCTAAAATACATTTCAAACAACAATGAAATGATTGAATTACTGTTTTAGGCATCTGATAGATTTAAATAATTAAAAATTCCTACCTTTGCGGAAAATTAAAACATGATTGATAACGATTTAATGATAGATGATGAAGAAACGGATGAACTTTACGAACATCTCAAAATCGTCTGTGATCCAAAACAATCACAATTAAGAATCGATAAATTTATTCAAGATAGGGTTTCTAAACTTTCTAGAAATAAAATACAAAATTATATCAGAGGGGGCTCTGTTACTGTAAATGAAAAAGTTGTAAAATCAAACTATAAGGTCAGACCCAATGATGTTATATCTGTTTTACTACCCCATCCTCCACCTGAAGGTGGCGTTGTACCAGAAAATATTCCTTTAAATGTCGTTTATGAAGACGATGATTTGATGATTATCAACAAACCAGCTGGGTTGGTGGTTCACCCTGGTTATGGGATAAAAAATGGCACTTTAGTAAATGCACTTGCCTATTATTTCAACCAAAAACAATTGCCCATCATGGATGGGAATGATGCAGATAGGCCTGGATTGATTCACAGAATTGACAAAGACACAACAGGATTGATGGTGATTGCAAAAAATGATTTTGCGATGGCTCACCTTTCCAAACAGTTTTTTGATCATACCATTGATAGAAAATATGTTGCATTAATCTGGGGAGAATTCGAAGAAGATAAAGGAACAATCATTGGCAATTTGGGGAGAAATCCGAGAAATAGGATGCAGATGACTATCCTCGAAGAAGAAGGCAAACATGCTGTAACGCATTATACTGTTTTGGAAAGAATGTATTATGTTAGCTTGATTGAATGTAAACTCGAAACTGGGCGGACACACCAAATTAGGGCTCATATGAAATGTAATGGTCATCCCCTATTTTCGGATGAAAGGTATGGTGGAAATTCGATCATAAAAGGGACGGTATTTTCAAAATATAAGCAGTTTGTAGAAAATTGTTTTAAAATGATGCCTCGTCAGGCTCTTCATGCAAAATCATTGGGATTTGTCCATCCTTCCACTGGAGAAAACATGTACTTTGAAAGTGAATTACCAGAAGATTTCCAAAATGTCATCCATAAATGGAGACATTACCTATCGTTTAGAAAAGAAAAAATGGAGGAATAATGAATCAGAATGATAGAATAAAATTATTGAGTCAATTGGGTGATTTTATACTTTCAAACCCAATTGAATTTGAGCCCATTTTAGTGTTGAGTTTTCAAAACAACAATTGGTTTACTATTGAAAACCAAAAAGTTGCATTGGATTCAATAGCAAAACATCTTTTGCAAAAAGATGTTTTGGAATCCTTTTCACAAAAATATACTGAGCCCAAAACTTCAAAAATCGTTGGTTTGATTCCAGCAGGTAATATACCATTGGTAGGTTTTCATGATTGGATGTGTATTTTCTTAATGGGTCATTACTCACAAATAAAAGTTTCTTACAAAGACCCATATTGGATGCCTTATTTGGTAGAAAAAATGATAGCTTGGAATCCGGTTGCCTCAAAATATTTTGAATTTGTAGAGAAATTGAACGGCTTTGAGGCGGTTATCGCAACTGGAAGTGATAATTCAGCTAGGTATTTTGAGCATTATTTTTCTAAAGTTCCAAATATTATCAGAAAAAACAGAAATAGTATTGCCATCTTGAATGGTCAGGAAACGGATGAAGATATTAGAAATTTATCAAAAGATGTGTTTACTTATTTTGGTTTGGGGTGTAGAAATGTTTCGAAAATCTATATTCCATCTGAATACGATTTCAATAATTTGATGGAAATCTTTCATGAAAATAATTCGTTAATTTTACACAATAAGTACCAAAACAACTATGATTACAATATTGTATTGTACATGCTGAATAAAATAAAATACCAAAATAATGGTTGTATAATTATTACTGAAAACAGCTCTTTGAGTTCAAGAATAGCTACTTTGAACTATGAATATTATGATAATATCAAAACATTAGAGACCCAGATTTCTGAAGAATTATTTAAAATACAATGTATTGTTTCAAAGACGAATTTTGACAAATTCGAAACAATTCCTTTTGGTAAATCTCAACAACCAGAGATAGATGATTTTGCAGATGGAGTGGACACAATGGAATTTTTGAGCAAATTATAATTAAAATCGCTTTCCAAACAACAAACTACCAATTCGAACCATCGTCGAACCAGCTTCGACTGCTATTTTGTAGTCGTCACTCATCCCCATAGAGATTTCTATAAAGCAGTCTTCATTTTTAAAATAAGTACTTTTTATTTCATCGAAAATGTGTTTTAACTGATTGAATTCAGCTTTTACCTGAGTTTTATTGTCCGTAAAAGTTGCCATTCCCATCACTCCCACAATTCTGATATTTTCTAATTGAGTAAATTGTTTCGAATTCAATAATTCTTGTCCCTCTTGTAGCGAAAGCCCAAATTTTGTATCCTCTTGAGCAATGTAAAACTGTAATAAACAATCAATTATCCGATTATTTTTAGCTGCATATTTATCAATTTCTGCTATTAATTCAAAAGAATCTACGGAATGAATTAAGGAGACAAAAGGGGCAATAAACTTCACTTTATTTTTTTGTAAATGCCCAATCATGTGCCATTCAATATCTTTTGGCATTAACTCTGCTTTTTCAACTAATTCTTGTACTTTATTTTCGCCAAAAACTCTTTGTCCAACCTGATAAAGTTCCAAAATTTGTGCAATCGGTTTTGTTTTTGACACTGCTACCAATTTTACATGTTTGATGTCTAATTCTTTTAATATTTCTTTTATCATTCTACATTAATTTTATGAAGGATACGATGAACGAAAGGAGCTAAAATGAAACCAAAATTTGTAATAAAAATAATACCAGAAAATAAGGCATAGAAAGATGAAAATAATTTACCTGCAGTATTCTCAATATTTACCACTGGTCCCATTCCACTCAAAATCATAGAGGCATTATGTAAGGAATCAATCCAACAAATATTAGCGATAAAATGATATCCAATAATTCCTATTCCTAACGAAATTGAAATTAACATGGCAGAAATCATTAAATGATAATTTACTCTTTTGTAAAACCTATTTTTGGAAATTATAGGCTCACTTTTGTGTTCGTACATTTTTTTTTTCGTAAAATTAATACTTTAACAATTAATTGGCTTTATAGAAATACAAATTATAACTTTTCGCAGTTAAGTAACTCATGAATTATTAATTATATTTGCGGCATGAAATTTTGGTTTGTATTCATTTTTTTAATTATTTGTCAATTTGGGTTTGGTCAGAACAACCCTCCAACTCCTGTTGGAAAGGAGCCTGAAAAAGAAGAAAAACCTTCAGATTTTATTTTATTGGAGGAGGAGCCAGATACTGCTAAAATCTTTTATTACTATTTGAATAATTTGAATGTAAAATACAAATTTGAAGATACTTTGCTCAATCCTATATTCTATCAATATGATATAACTAGAAAAGGAAAAGAATTTATTGGGCATTGTGGAAATTTAGGGAGCCCAGCTAGAAATTTAGTTTATACACCTTTCAATAGAATGGGTTTCGATGCAGGTTTTCATCAGTTTGATTATTATTTTTCCAGAGCACAAGATTTGCCATTTTATGACTTAACCAATCCTTATAGTCAGGCAGCTCACTCTGGATTGATGAGCAAATACAATACAACTTTTGATGCAAAATTAGCAAGAAATTTTGCTAAAGGAATTCAGATTACATTAGATTATCATAGAATAAATAATAGAGGTGATTACAATCGACAATCTGTATTTCATACTGCCTTCAATGCTGGACTTAAATACACATCTAAAAATAGTAAATATAATCTTTTTGTAATATATGCATCCAATGTGGCAAGTTTGCAAGATAATGGGGGCATAACTTCGGATACTGTTTTCAATACAACTGGAAATTTTTCGAGTTCCTTGACTTTCCCTGTAAAATTAGCTGGTGCATCTACCAGACAAGACATTAAGGAATTTTTCCTTCAACAATATTTTGATTTAAGAAAAATAGATAGTTCCAATAACAATAGATCTTATTTGATTGGTCATCAACTACTTATCAAAAGAGAATACAATCGATTTTCCGAAACTACTCCAGACACTAATTCATCCACTTCTTTTTACAAAGATTATCTATACAATCTGAGAGGTTTGCGACGCTATAATAGCGATTTTAGTGTAGAAAATAAATTTACGATTGCTACTGCCAATAGAACTAAAATTGAAGACAATAAGTCGGATTGGTTCGAGTTGGGTGTCCAACATCAATGGCATTTGGTGGACTTGGAGGTCAAGGATACAGCCATTCAGACATTTTTTGCATTTGGTAAATGGTATAAAAAGTTTTCAAAACAGATAACATTAGAATCTTATGCACATTTTGGTTTATTGAATAGCTATTTTGGCGACTATAAACTGAAAGGAAATTTAAATATTGATTTAGGTAATATAGGAAAATTCGAAGGGTTATTTTTACACCAAAGAGCCGCTCCAACATTGATTCAGCAACAAATGTATATTTCAAATAAAAATGCTTGGATCAATGATTTTAATAAACCTATCACGACAACTTTGGGCGGAAATATAACCTTAGGTAGGTCTGGGATAGTGTTGGGGATGAATTACCACTTACTCAACAATCATATTTATTTTGATGAAAAAGGAAAACCTCAACAAGAAAATGCAGCCATCAGTATTTTACAATTTTCTGGGAAATTAAATTGGAAATGGGGAATTTTTCACAATGATAACTATATTGTATATCAGCCAATTGGAGGGTCAGATGCCATCCGATTACCCAATCTGATGAGTAACCACTCTATTTACGTAGAAGGTAAATTATTTAAAAAAGTACTAACTGCAAGAATCGGTTTTGATGGTAGATTTCAAAGCGAATTCAAAGCAGATTTTTATCATCCTTTGATGGGTCAATTTATTCAACAAAATATTGGATCTGTTCCTTTGGGTACTTCATTAGATTTTGTATTTGCAGCAAAAGTGAAAACTTTCAGATTTTTCTTTAAATATGAAGGCATTCAAACTTATTTTACGAATAAAAGATTTTATCAAACCTACGGCTACCCTATTTTCGACAAACTTATCAGAACTGGAATTGACTGGAAATTCTCCAAATAAACAACTTTTATTAAGTATTTGAATTTATATTAATATATTTACAATTGAATTTTAAATCAAAAATATAGCTATTGCTATAACACAATATGGAAACGAAAAGACAAAAACAAATAGCAGAACTTATAAAACGTCAAATAAGTATGATTTTGCTACAAGAAGGTAGCTACATCTACGGAAACAGTGTGTTGGTCACCGTAACCCAAGTAAAACTAACTCCAGATTTTAATATTGCTAAAATATATTTAAGCATATTCAACACTGAAAATAAGCAAGAAGTGATTCTTGAGCTTCAAGAAGCCAATACGAGACTTAGACATAATTTAGCGTCAAAGATGAAACATCAAATGAGAAGAATTCCAGATTTGCAATATTATATTGATGACACAATTGATGAAATGTATCATGTGGATCAACTTTTAGCAAAATTGGAAGCAGAAGGTCAGATGGGACCCAAAGATGTTCCAGGTGAAGATAATAAAGATAAATAGAATTATTTCTTTAATAATCCCTTAAAAATTACCAAATACAATGTTAATTAGGCTAATATAATCATATCAAAAATAATTTTGGCATTGTTTTAGGCGTTTGATTGTTATAATTTAATAGATAAATGAAGTTTGCTCAGTTTATTTATTTTGTGGGATTGATTTTTCTTGTTTCAAGTCTTCAAGCTAAAACAGACAAATATCGATGTATGTGGAGAGAGGATCCCACTACGACGATGGTCATAGGGTGGCATCAATTAAGTGGAGCAAATCCGATGGTTTATTGTGATGCAATAGATCATAAGCAAGATGCTTTGAAATATACCATAAAAAAAGCACCAGATAGAGTTGTGAATGCCAAAGGGATGAATACTTGTTTCGTCCGTTTATCTGGGCTGAAGCCAAATACTCAATACTATTTCATTATTAAAGATAGCGAATCGACCAGTAAAAGATATTATTTCAAAACAGCTCCAGCTACTGCTGAAAGATTGGCTATAATAGCTGGTGGTGATTCAAGAAACCAAAGATCTGCCTGTCAAAGTGCCAATAAAATGGTTTCAAAATTGAAGGCACATTGTGTCCTTTTTGGTGGCGATATGACGAGCCTAGACTCTCCTGAAGAATGGCAAACTTGGCTTACAGACTGGCAATTGACCACTGCATCTGATGGAAGAATGACACCAATCATCGTATCTAGAGGCAATCATGAGCAAAGCAATCAATCTCTTTTTGATTTATTTGATTTTCCAAATCCTGAATTATATGGAGCCATTTCATTTGGTGGCAACTTACTCAGAGTTTATACACTCAACTCATTAATTGCTCCCGGAGGAGAGCAAAAAAAGTGGTTAGAGAACGATTTGATGAAAAATCAGCAAATCAATTGGAGAATTGCAAATTACCATTACCCAATGGTGTCAGCTACAAAGCAAAAACCAGTTCAAGTGGAGCAAATTCTCAATTGGGCAACCTTATTTAGAAAATATAGAGTACAATTAGGAATCGAATCGGATGCCCATTTGGCAAAAGCGACTTTCCCCATTAGACCATCCAAAGAAGCTGGCAGTATGGATCATTTTATCAGAGATGATGCTCAAGGAACTGTTTATATTGGGGAAGGCTGCTGGGGAGCACCACTTAGAGCGGTTGACAATCAAACCTCATGGATGAGACAAACAGGTAGCTTCAATCATTTCAACTGGCTTTGGATTGACAAAGATAATATTGAGGTTAGAACCGTAAAGACAGATAATGCTGATATGGTTGGTGAAACTGATGATGCCTTTACTGAACCAGCTGGTATCTCACTATGGCACAATGAGGAAGAAGATGATGAAGATAGAATTGTTATTCCAAACAAAAGAATTCCAAATACAGAATCAAAACCAGAAGTTAAAGATAGTATAAAGAGTCCAGTAATTTCTAGTTCTGAATTTGATATTTTAGAATTTTCCACTACTTTGAATGGACCAAATGTGGAAATCAAATGGAAAACTTCGAATGAGTTATCAGGCATGAGCTACCAGTTGCAATTATCTACAGATGGAACATTTTTTAAAACTGTTGCAGAAGTTGATGGCAAGGTAGGTGGCAGAGCAGTTGTTGGCAATTACCAATACAGTGATGATGAGTCGCCATTACCCAAAGGTGAATATGCAGTTTACAGATTAAAATATGTTTTACCAGATGGACAAACCTTTTATTGCGATCCATTTAATGACAATTTGGATGCAAAGCTGTGGGAACGATTTTCGAGGATAATCACAGATGCTAGTACAGGAAATCTTGTCAAATATAAATATACTTTAGAAAAAAATTCGAATCTTTTTGTGAGAGTTATCAATCCGATGCAAGGGGTGGTTTATAAAGAAACTGTACCGAATCATCCACAGGGAGAATTCATGAAAACTATACCATTTGCTACCTTACCAAAGGGTCGTTATCTATTGATTGTGCGATCAAATCGGAAGGTTATTTTGCGGCAAATGATTATCAACAAATAACTTTAACTTTCTCTTAAGATTTTCAAAACACAATATTTACAATAATTGCACGAAGTTTGCAGTTATATAATTGAAAGCATATTTACACTTGGATATTTTAATTTTCAAGTAAAACCTATAAATTTTACCGATTATGATGATCCTTTTTTTCGTAGCAATCGTAGTTTTATTCTACATTGCTGACCAAAGCAGTAGAAAACAGACCCATTCACGACAGTACAACAAGTATTTATAAAAAGAAAAAGTGAGTTCAAGATTTTGAACTCACTTTTTTTGTAATAATAATGCTGAAAGATCACCTATTATTGCAAATAAAAAAACAATTGCAAAAATAGAAAGTACAACAGTAAGAATCCCAAAAAATTTGAACAATCGTTTTAGATTCTTAAAAGCATTTTGATAATTTTCGATATTATTTCCATTTTTTTCTCTTAAAATAAAGGTAGAAAACCGAAACAAATAAAGACAAGGAAAAATGTAAATAAAAGAAATTAAAATAAAAAAAAATGAATAAAAAAATGGTAATAAAGTTGGAAAACTATCTGGGGCAATTGAAAAGTCAAGACTAAATGACATTTCATTTTTAATTATAAGTAAAATTAATATCCCAAGAATTAACATTAATCCAATCATTATAAAGCCAACAATACTTAATAATCTGCCCCATTTTGCTGTCTCAAGGAGATTGAGTTTTATACCCTGATTGATAATTAACTCAGATGAATTTCCTAATTCATTATCTATTAAAACATTTGATTCCAAATTAATAAAATTAAAGTAAAAAAACTAAAATCAAATAAATATATATTACTTTATACACAATATTTAAAAAAGTAAATAATTTTTTTAAATTTTCAAATGCAAATTGATAGACTTCCATAATGGCTTCGTTTTTTATTTGCAAAATAGCATTTGAAAAATTAAATAAATAATAAACTGAAGGCAATATCATTATTAATGAAAAAAATAAAAATGTAAAATAAATTGCCATTATAAAAATACTTCCCACAATTATTATACTGAAATGTAATGAAGCAACCAATAAAACTAGTATAAGAATCCCAACAAAACTTAATAATTTTGCCCATTTCGCAGATACAATTATCTGGTTTTTCATTTCAGTAGTTAACTCTATATGTTTAGTATATTCTAATTCATTATCAATAAGTTGGCTGTTTTCCATTTTAAAAAAAAATTAAATAAATTAATGCACAGATAATGAATAGCATTATCAAAGCTAAATATTTAAAATGAAGATTAAGGTTCAAAAAAGCAATTTCAAGACCATCCTTTTCTATTGGAATGTTTGATTGAATAGCTTTTGAAAATTTCTTTAGAAAAATTGACGGTATAAAGAGTAAAACTAATGTTATTATTATAATAATAAAGTGCATTAGATGAAGCCAACCTTCCAAATAAAATATAGAACAAACAAAAAGAATAAGGAGGAAAAGAATACTCAGGCTAATCAAATAACTGATTCTTAAATTTTTTCCAGCAATTGCAGTTTCTGTAATTATTTTTTCAAAATCAGTATTTATTAATATTTTATTTGAATCATCAGAATCAAAAGTGTTTTTATTTTCAGTCATATTAATTTGTTTTTTTGAAAATCGTAGCTAAATAAGTAACCAACATAGAACCAACAAAAATAGCAACATTTACAATTATTAAATATGTCCAGTTGAAATAATTAATCCATTCACTATTGTTTTGGTAAAAGTAGGAATAGATAAAAATACAAATACTTATAATCATTAAATTGCTCCAAAACACTTGAGAAATCACATTTTTTCGAAATGAAGTATAATAACTCCCTCCTACTAAATTCATTTCCTGCTCTCTAAATTCAGAAATTTTATACCCAAATTTGAAATATATTTTAAGAATCAAAAATAAAATTATCAATAAAATCAGAAAGAAGCCTATTGTTAAATATTTTGTAATATTTTGATATTTAATGAATTGCTTATTCTCTGAATCTGGCAAAATGACTTTAGAAACCCATTTATTTTCTTTCAACTCTGTCTCTAAAATTTTCAAATCCTCCGTATTTTGGAAATTTCCAGCCCTAGAAATGATAATGATATCTGACAATGGATTGGGCAAATCTTGGTCTAATAATTCGGTTTCAGATTGTTCGGATAGCCATTTTAACCCTTCAGATCGTGAGATGTATTTTACTGAATTTGGATTGATTTTATTGTTTTGCTTTAATTCAGATACTAATTGGTCAATTGATTCGAATTCTACATTCTCTTTTAATTCAAGTATTATTTGCAATGATTTGTTTTGGCTTTTGAGGTAGCCAAAAGCAGAAAATCCAAACAATAAAATACCAGCAATTAAAAAGTGAATCAAATAAATTAAAATTCCCAATGAACTACTATTTATACGACTCTGATTCATCTATATGTATTATTTATATTTGATACGAACTGATTATGAATAGGTTTCGTATTAATTTTTCTCTATATATTAGTATTTATTTATATATATAAAAATAAATAATTCTCTAAAGTGACAAGCTAAATTGAAATATATTATAATTTTTTCTATTGCATTTAATATTTTTGACACAATTTTTCAAATAAAAAGATCCTTGTTTTCAAAATTAAAAATAAAAATAGCAGAGAAAAAAGATATAATATTTTGCTTGAATTATTAACTATTTTTAGTTTACAAGAATTATATTTGCCCATTCAATAAAATGATGATGTTTAAAAATTTATATATTAAAAATTTCAATATAAAGAGAATCGTATTATTTACTATAAGTCTTGGTATTTTTGTTTACTTACAATTCATTTATAAACAATCGGACAATAAAGGGAAATTAACGAATCTAAATAGCTCAATGGTTTCTTTTTCACCTAGATATGCCTATGGTTATGCTTTGGACACTTTTGAGGTAAAGAAAGAAAAAATTGACAAAGGAGAAAGCCTAGGTACATTATTAGAGAAAAACGGCATAACAAATATTCAACAAATTTGTGACAATATCAAACACGTTTTCGATATTAGAAAATTCAGAACTGGAAAAGAATATACTGTTCTAAATGCACCATCTGACAAGACTCCTGATTATTTCATATATGAAACAGATAAGGCAAGTTACTTAAAAATAGACATTAAAAATGGCAAATCTGAGTTAGTTGTTAAGCCTTCAACTCAATCAGTTATGGTTGCTAAAGGGGAAGTGAAAACTACCTTATGGGATGCTATGACTAGCAGTAATTTAGATTACGAGTTGGCAAGTAAAATGGAAGAAGCTTTAAAATGTGCTGTAGATTTTCATCATACAAGAAAAGGCGATCAATTCAAATTAGTTTTCGAACAAACGACTATAGATGGCAAAAATGCTGGAGTAGGTCAGCTTTTAGGAGCATATTTCAAGCAAGGTGATAAAGAAAACTATGCTTTTTATTATGACAATGGCGAGAAGAAAGGTTTTTTTGATATGGAAGGAAGACCAATGAAAAAGGGATTTTTAAGAGCTCCATTGAAATTTGCAAATATAACATCCAACTTTAGCAAAGCAAGATTACATCCCATCTTGAACTATGTAAGACCTCATTTTGGGACAGATTATGCTGCACCCAAAGGAACACCGATTTTGGCAGTTGCAGATGGAACAGTTGAAGCAGCAGAATATGGAGGAGGCAATGGAAATTTTGTAAAAATCAAACATGACAATAAATATGCTTCTCAATATCTTCACATGTCAGGATTTGCAAAAGGAGTGAGAAGAGGTAGCAGAGTGGAACAAGGTCAAGTGATAGGTTATGTTGGGATGACTGGATTAGCAACTGGTCCACATGTTTGTTTTAGATTTTGGAAAAACGGTGTTCAAGTCAATCACTTGAAAGAAAATTTACCAAGACCTCAGCCTATGGATAAAAGTGATTTGGAAAAATATTTCCCTGTGAGAGATGGAATTATTGCTCAAATGAATCAAATAAAATCAGCATCAATTTCGTCCACAACGAATCATAACAATAACGATTTGATTGTGTCTCAACCGTAGCACTTATATTTATGTTAAATATGAAAAAGCCAGTTTCTAAATAGAGATTGGCTTTTTTATTTTTGCCCCCAGCTTTTTTTCATCAAAAAGTAGTAAGCAGCAAAAGCCCCCAATCCGACTACAACAGATGCGCCTAAAAATAAAGGGTCTGCATATTTAATATTATATTTTGAAGGATACAAAAAGTCAAAAATGACTCCTAAAATGATTGTAGCCAAAAAATAAATAACGATACCTAAAATTGGGTAAAGCCATCCATTTTTTTCGTATTTCAATGTCAGGTCATACATAATTTTTCCAATGATTATTGGAATTAGTAAGAGTAGCATACCATTTTTTATGCAAGATAAGTCTAATAAAATTAGCTATTTTAAAAAATCAACGATAGTTAAAAAAATTATTTCTTTTTAAAAGAAATTGGCATTGTATAGCGAACATTAACTGGGATTCCTCTTTGACGTCCTGGTTCCCATTTCGGCATGGATTCCACTATTAAAATAGCAGTCTCATTTTCTTTTTTCGACAGACCTCTAGCTACTTTAATATCTGATAAATTGCCATTTTTTTCAACTACAAATTGTAAAATAACGCTCCCTTCAAAATCAATTTCCTCAGGACTAATTAATTCGTCCATTTTATGATTGATATATTTTATTAACTCTGATTGTCCTCCAATGAAAGAGGGATTTTTTTCTACAGATGTATATATTTCAACATTTTTGCTTTGTTGTTTTGTCGTAGTATCTATAGAATTTTGACAAAAACTCAGTTGAATATTCAATAATAAAGTGAAAAAAATGAAATTCAATAAACGTATCATAATGGTTATTATTTAAAAAATTAAAATATCTATTCATTAATTTAGTCGTTTGGAAATTCAATGATTAAATCCACATTATCATCAACTACTACTCCATTTTTAGTTGCAGGAATCCATTTAGGCATTGTATTTACAATTCTAATTGCCTCTTTTTTGTAATCGGCATTTGTGCAATAAACTGATTTTATATCAGCTATACTACCATCCGTTAATACAGTAAATTTAATTTTTACAAATGGAGTAGAACCAGATTGATATACTTTCTCTGTGATGTAATTCATATTCTTTGTAAATTTAATATATTCATTCAAAGCTGAATTTCCCCCATTAAATTCTGCTGGTCTATATGTAATTACATTTTGAGATCTAATGATTTTATTGATATTGTCTTGATATTCAACCCGCTCTTTACGAAAAGAAATTGGCAGTGTATATCTTACATTAACTGGGATTCCTCTTTGACAACCTGGTTCCCATTTCGGCATGGATTCCACTATTAATATAGCAGTCTCATTTTCTTTTTGGGTCAGACCTCTTACAACTTTAATATCTGATAAATTGCCATCTTTTTCAACTACAAATTGTAAAATAACCTTCCCTTCAACTTCAATTTCATCAGGACTAATTAATTCGTCCATTTTATGATTGATATATTTTACTAACTCTGTTTGTCCTCCAATATAAGAGGGATTTTTTTCAACAATTGAAAAAATTTCTGGCTCTTTATTATTTGAATTTATTTTTGAATCTGCTATATTTTGGCAATAACTCTGTTGTAGATTGAATAGTGAAACTAAAAAAATGGAAATTGAAAATCGTATCATAAATAAATATTTTTTGAAATTAAATAACAAATATAATTAACTTAATGCTTAATTCTGTTGATTTTTTAAAATTTTGACTTGTAATAAATCGAAATTTTTTAACTTTTCATTTTTAGAAGGTAACGTAAATCCGCCATAAGATGGACATCCTCTTATTTTACTGAATAAATTAAAATCATTTAAAATTGGATATCTATTGAAATCATTTATATCATATTTGTTAATAACATAATTTTGATAGAAATTATTTATATAATTGTCTTTTGGTTGATATAGATTTATACTAAATCGCTTTGGGAAATCAATTATATAATTTTTGTTTACATTTTCTACATTCAAATCTGGGTTTATCTCTACAATTTGGACCTCTTCAAAATATTGATCTTTATAAATATAACTCAACTGAATGACAATTCTCGATCTGACAGAATCCTCTATTTCAATTTCTTCAATGTGTTTTTTAGAAACAGCTATACTTTTGTTCTAGCTTTGAATATCAATCGATAATATTACATTTGAAATCTCTTTTGATTCTTTTATTTTTATTTGTAATTTATCTCCTTTTTTCCCTTTTAGCCTAACCTTAACATTTTCAGTTTCAATTTTGGGTGTTTTAATAATTGGTTCTTTGGCTATTATGTCAATATTAAAATAATTTTCTAAAAAATAGTAAATATCTGGTTTCACAGTTGTCGGCAAAACAATTTTTGCCTCATAATTTAAAGAATCCTTATTTAGCAACTTTAGAAAAATGGGTAATTTAAGATGTTGTTTTGTTCCATAAAGGTCAATGCTATCCATCTTTATTTCAAGCATTTTGGGGTTCAAATAATAATCATAACTCACATTAACTACTTCAAATATCAAGTGTCTCCAAGCAAGTCTTTTTGATTGGATACTTATCATTAATATCCGAAATTTGTCTTAACTTTTGGTATGCAAAATCAAAAAAGTGGCATCATTTAATGTTATGGAATCATTATTAAATTTTATGCTATATTCATTAAAATCATTCAATTTACTTAAATCAATATATCCCATTTGATTAGTATAAACAATTGAATCCTTTATAGTTTTATAATAATTACTCAATCTAACTTGTGCATTACCAATTGGTTTCCCACTTTTTTTATCTACAATAAAAAAAACCATTTGATTTAATTTTGATAGGTCATCCTCATTTTTTTCATAGTATTCATAACTATTTGCTAAAACTGAAATGTCTGTTACATGCAATAACGATGCATTTTTAATATGATTTGAATTTATTTTTATTTCTTTTGGTGTAATAATTAATCGATATTTTCCTATTTCCATTTTGGGAAACTGAATTTCAGATACATGTTCTAAAAAGTCTTTGTAATTTTTTAATTTCACATTCCATTGTAAATAAGGCTTGTTATTTTCTAACCATTTATCTTCATCAAGGTCTAATTTGGTATTTTCCTAACTTTTCAATGAATTATCTTATCGATAAATGTGTTCTTGAACATTTTGGTACCAAATATTAAAATTTGAAACAGAATTAGATGAAATTAGTCGGAAGCCAATCAATTTTAACTTTTGTGTATTTTCAATTTGATTTTTTAAATCAATACAATAATTTGCACCATTTGTATTTTCATATTTTTGGATTACAATTTCACATTCCCCATGTGCCTTTTTTATATTTTTTCCTCCTTGTCTAAATATACTTTCAATTTTTAGGTAGTTTGCAATGGATTTACTTCACCTTCTTTTGAAGAAACGCTTCTTGAGTTTTTTACAAAAAGATTTTTAATGAAAATCAATCTATTTATATTTGCTTGCTCTTTTTTAACTCGATTATTTGCTTTAATATTCCAAATGATCTGCTTTTTATATATATTCACTAATGCATTAATATATAAATTTTTGTGTACAAATGGCTGTTGTATGAATTCTTTGTCAGATAATAATAAAAATTTAAATGCGTCATCAGACAATAAAATTGTTCTCTGACTGAATATATTGTTCAATGGATTTTATATTCTGATTCAACAAAAAATCATATATAGTTTTATTTTCAAAATTGGTTTTATAAGTAAAAAGCATATATAAAGTTGCTAAATCAGCATTTTGAGTTAAGGCAGTATCTTCCTCAATGGATTTTTCATTGATGCTATTGATTTGAATTTTACAGTATCATTTTTTACATTATGATATCTTAGATAACCACTAAGCCATAAATTCAAATAACATCTAAACACCTGTAATTCAATTCCTTTTAATTCACTTTCTTCTTTCATCAATGGCTCAAAAATAGCATCATCAAAAATGTCATTTTTTTCATTTAAATATTTTAAATACAAAATCCTATATCCTAACCACTGGGGTTCCTTTATTTTAATATTATCGAGATAGTCTAATGTTCTTATACTTTTGTGACCATGGCTGATACTCCTATAATTTAATATATTCAAATTGGTTATCAAAATTTTGTTTTAGCGTAAAGTGAAAAAATAATTAAAAACAAAGAGACCTTTTAATAAAATACATTTTTGATAATTATTTTATTTAATCCTATTTCAAATTTAACCTCTTTCATATATTAATTCCACAATTAGAATTTTTAAAGTTACTAAAAATACAGATTTGTCTTTTTGTAGACATTTTGATTCCAGAATTATCGAGTTACATACACAAAATCGAACATTTTAAATACCTTTGCAGGCAAATTTTAGAACAATGAGTACTTATATTATTGATGCAATTAGAAGCCCAATTGGGAGTTTTGGTGGAACCCTATCCAGTGTTAGGGCTGATGATTTGGCTGCAACTGTTTTATCCAATTTGATGCAGCGAAATCCAAATATTCCATTGGAAGCTATTGCAGATGTAATTTTAGGTTGTGTGAATCAAGGTGGGGATGATAATCGCAATGTGGCTAGAATGGCATTGCTATTAGCAGGGTTTCCAGTAAGTGTGCCTGGGGAAACGGTGAATCGTCTCTGTGCATCAGGAATGTCTGCTGTTGTTCAAGCTCATAGAGCCATTACGACTGGTGATGGCGATATTTTTATTGCTGGTGGCGTTGAACATATGACAAGAAGTCCATATGTGATTTCGAAGGCTACAAAAGCATTTGGAACGGATTCTGTAATGGTAGATTCCAGCTTTGGTTGGCGATTTATCAACCCTAAAATGGAGCAAATGTACGGAACAGAAGCAATGGGAAAAACGGCTGAAAATTTGGTGGATTTGTATCATATTAGTCGAGCAGATCAAGATTTATTTGCATTTAATTCGCAAATAAAAGCAGCAAAAGCTGTTGAAAGTGGAAGACATGCCCAAGAAATATTACCAATTCTTTTACCAAGTAAAGGCACTGAGCCAACCTACTTTTCTAAAGACGAATTTTCTAAACCACAGACTACTTTAGAAAAATTAGGAACTCTAAAACCTGCTTTCAAGAAAGAAGGTGGCACTGTAACCGCAGGAAATTCCTCAGGGCTCAATGATGGTGCGGCAGCAATGATTTTGGCTTCTGATCATGCCGTAAATCAACATAATTTAAAGCCAATTGCCAAAATTTTGTCCTCAGCAGTGGTTGGTGTGGAACCAAGGATAATGGGAATTGGTCCAGTGGAAGCCAGTAATAAAGCCTTACAAAAAGCAGGCTTGACGATGAAAGACATGGATATTATTGAGCTTAACGAGGCTTTTGCCGCTCAATCCTTGGCTTGCATCAGAGCTTGGGGACTTGCTGATAACGACCCAAGAATTAACCCAAATGGCGGTGCCATTGCATTAGGTCACCCTCTCGGTATGTCTGGATGCAGAATCATCCAATCTGCAGCAATAGAATTGAAAAATACGGGTAAAAAATATGCTTTAGCAACCATGTGTATTGGCGTTGGACAAGGATATGCCGTAGTTTTAGAAAAATTATAAAATATCGGTATAAAAACTTTTTAAACCAAACCGATATTCGTATCTTTGGGGGGTGAAAACTTATGATATAAAGGAATTTGAAGTTTTACAACCCAATTTGGAAAGGTTGAATGCAAAAAAAATACTTTTGGATAACAAAAGACCACTCCCCTATTCCATCTTGACAAAAGTTAAAGAACAGTTATCATTAGAATGGACCTACAATTCAAATAGTATAGAGGGAAATACACTCAACGAACATGAAACTCAAATGGTTTTGTTGGAAGGTAGTACAGTAAAAGGAAAATCATTGAGAGAACATTTCGAAGTGTATAATCACGATAAAGCTTTGAAGTTTTTATATCAAATAGCAAAACCAGATTATTTATTAGATACAAAAGATATTTTATCCATCCATGAGTTGGTGCTGAGAAGTGTAGAAGATGATTATGCTGGAAGGCTAAGAACTGGAGCTGTAAGGATAGTAGGTGCAAATTTTATTCCACCAGCAGCACATAAGGTTTCAGAAATGCTGGACGAGCTAGTTGATTATGTTAATCAAAACCCTGATTATCTGGATGATGTTTTGTTGTCCACCATTTTTCATCATCGCTTCGTTTATATTCATCCGTTTTCAGACGGAAATGGGAGGACGGTCCGATTGATTATGAATTTATTGTTGATTAGAAAAGGATATCCACCGGCAATAATTTTAAAAGCAGATAGAAAAAAATATTATGAAGCACTGAATCTAGCTAATAATGGCAAATATCAAAAGCTAGCATTAATGATGATTCAGGCAGTGGATAGAAGCCTTACAATCTATCTGAATTCTTTTGACATGGAAAAGAACGATGACTATCAGCCAATTTCAAGTTTTGTGAATGAGCCTGAAATTCCATATAGTCAAGAATACATCAGTTTATTATCCAGAAGAGGAAAAATAGATGCTTATAAGGAAGGGAAAGATTGGTTCACTTCCAAAAATGCAATTCTAAAATATATGAAGCGGTAAAATTTACCGCTTCTTTTTTTGTACATACCCAACCATTTTGACATTCCTATCTGTCTAGATTTTCAAACAAAGTTAACTTGTTGATTCTCGATTATTCAATCATTACTAAAGAGTTGTTAAGCATTTAAAATTGAATAATTTTTAAACATTAAGAAAATGAAAATCAAATTATTATTGTTTTTAGTAGCATTACTTAGCTTTTCGGCTTGCTTGAAAGACACTTGCAAATCAAGTCAAACATATTTGAGGTATGAGCCAATTTACAAAAAAACAGAAGAAATTAGAAATTTTACCATCAAAATGGGTCCTTCAAAAGATTTGAAAAGCCCAGGTAAAATATATACCTATGGACAATATTTGTTGATCAACGAAATCAATGAAGGGCTTCATATCGTAGATAATACGAATCCCAAAAATCCTATAAAATTAGGCTTTATAGAAATACCTGGAAATATTGATATGGCAATCCAAAATAATATTTTGTATGCAGATAATTATATCGATTTATTAGCGATTGATATTTCTAATATTCAAAACCCAACTTTACTGACAAGGAAAGAATCCGTTTTCCCAGAAATATCCAAAAGTCCAGAATTAGGATATTTGGTTGGCTATCATTATACTAAAGTAAGTTTACCTTGTAATTCTCCAAAGTTTCTAAATGAAGGAGGTATTCTTTACTATGAGAATTCAAATATTAAAGCAGATGATATATCGATATTTTATAATGGAATTGGGACTGTGCCTATAACTGGTATCGGTGGCTCGATGGCAAGATTTACTTTGACAGCCAACCATTTATATACCATTGATAATTCTAATTTGAAAATTTTTCATCTTTCTAACCCTCAAAATCCATCTTTAGAGAAATCAATGAATTTGGGTTGGGGAATTGAAACAATTTTCCCATATAAAGATAAATTATTTATAGGTTCCAATTCCGGAATGTTCATCTATTCCAACACCAACCCTTCAAATCCGACTTTTCTTTCGACTTTTACTCATTCATTTGCCTGTGACCCTGTTTTTGCAACTGATACTAGAGCATATATCACCCTTCGAAGAGGGAATACTTGTTCTTCCAATTCAGATCAACTAGATGTGGTGGATATTACAGATTTAAAAAATCCAAAGTTACTGAAAACATATCCAATGTTCAATCCGAGAGGCTTGTCAGTTAATGATAAAACTTTGTATTTGTGTGATGATGGATTCAAAGTTTTTAACATCGAAGATGATTTAAAAATAGATGAAAACAGGCTTTCTCATATAAATAATATTGATACCTATGATGTCATTCATTTGAATGACAAAAATGTGGCAATGGTGGTTGGGAAAGATGGCTTGTACCAGTATAATACTCAGAATAACAAGGACTTAATTCTTTTAAGTAAGATTCCAATTGTTAGATAAATGGCTCATTGTTAGAACCAAACAAGATGCCTTTTAGATGTTTGGTTCTTTTAAAAAATAACAACTCAAGTAATAGGTTGATGGGTTGGCAAAAGAGTCAGCCCACATTTTAAAGCCTTAAAAAAATTTGAATTATGAAAAAATTATTATATTTAATACTCTTCAGCTTTCCAATTTTGTTGTTTGCACAACAGACCAGAATGGATGCGATTTATCTAAAAAATGGAAGTATTTTTAAAGGTAAAATCATTGCTATTGCTCCTGACAAATCAATTCAGCTGCAAATATTAGAAGATACTTTAAAAATAAATATTCCTGAAAATACAATAAAAAAGATCGTACAAGAATATCCCAATTCAGGAATTATCCAAACTATAAAACCATATGCTTTTCAGGAAAAAGGGCTTTATAATACATTATATGTTGGTATAAATCCTGGCTATTTCAAGGAAAATCAATGGAATAAATCCTATTACATTGGATTAAATGGCTCATTTTCAATGGGTTACCAATTTAATCGATTCTATGGAATAGGGATGGGAGTGGGTTTTGAGAATTTTTATTACGATCATGTCAATATTCCACTTTTCCTAGAAACCAAAGGCTATTGGAGAAAAAAGAAAATCAGCCCCTATCATAGTATTTCCTTAGGTTACAATATTGCAACTGCTGCTGACCCAAAATCCACCAAAGGTGGTTTGTTTTTTCACCAATGTATAGGCTTTCGAATTGGAGCTAATTCGGAAATAAATTATCTTTTTGATATCGGGTTAAGATTACAAAATATCACTCGAAATTACGAGATAACACAATGGGACAATTCTATACTAAAGTATTCAGAAACATGGTTTTATAAGAGAATTTCCTTTAGATTTGGTATAATATTTTAAATTTATTGAAATGTATAAAATAATAAAATTTAGCTTTTTGATTTTGGCAATAGTCTTTATCAGTTGCCATTCAAAAGAAACAATTCCCACTAATTCAACAACTTGCGAAGAAGACACAGCAAATCTTGGCAAGTTATTTAATGAGATCACAGCTATTTCGGAAAGTAAACCTTGTAATGATGCCAGTAAGTGGAGATTCGTGGCTTTCGGTACAAAAGCTTGTGGCGGTCCAGTAGGTTTTATTGCCTATTCATCAGAAATAAATGTAAATGATTTTTTATCAAAAATTAAAGAATATACTGATTTACAGAATCAAATGAATAAAAAATGTGGAATCATTTCAGATTGTTCAGTTCCTCCAACGCCCAAAGGAATTGTAAGTGAAAATAATAAACCAATTTTTATTTATTAAAAAAACTAACTAATGAAATATCTATATTTCCCAATTTTCTTTCTTGTTATCATTGCATGTACAAA
This sequence comes from Saprospiraceae bacterium, assembly GCA_016710625.1. Lineage (GTDB taxonomy): Bacteria > Bacteroidota > Bacteroidia > Chitinophagales > Saprospiraceae > JADJVK01. The sequence continues at coordinate 57,835 of JADJVK010000006.1, read as the reverse complement.
AGAAAAAGAAATATATGAATGTAATGTTTGCTGTTATGAAAGCAATTTATCAAAACAATTGATAGGTTCTTGGAAATTAATGGCTTATATTGATAACGAAAAATGCACATATACTTATAAAAACCAAGAAAACGCCAAAGGATTCTTGGAGAAAGAGGTAATTATCCACTTTCAAGACTCTTTGAATATTGGAAAATTGTGGGGAAATACTTTGACAAATTCATTTATGGGAGAATATATATTATCGAATAATAATTCTATAAAAATTAATAATTTTGGAGGGACAAAAGTTGCTGAGCCTAACTGGGGAAGTGATTTTTGGGACAAAATTCAGTTAGTTGAGGATTTCGAGGTTTCAAATAATCAACTAAAATTATTTTACAATTCCAGAAAAAATGCACTACAATTTGAAGCAAATTAAAAATTATATGAAAAAACCAATTGGATATATTTTAGCCATCTTTTTTGTTAGTTCCCAAGCATTTCAATGCATGCACAAAGAAGGATTTGAAGATTTTAATCAGAGTTTATTGGATTGCCACCAAAAAACGGTATGGGATTCCACTTCAACAGCTAAGGCTTTGATTGGCAAATGGCGTTGGAAACAGACTGTTTGTCCAAGAACAAAAAATGGTGCATCAACTGATGAAGCCTCTAATATTGGTATTGAATTTCAAGTGAACTCTAATGGAACGATAGTAGAATTTTTGAAAAATGAAAAAGTTAAAGAATATACTTGGAGCTTAAGTTCGATAGATGGTACTTTTTTCAGTTTCACCACTTTGCCCTATCGAGACTTATTGACTGGAAGGTTGATAATTTGCAAAGATGTCGGACAATTAGATATTGGAAACAGTTATTTTGACGGATGTGACTATAGATATAAAAAAGTAGAATAATTATTTGAAAACCAATAAAATATATACAGATTTAGAGCTAATAAAAGGTTGCGAACAAAACGACCGTTATTGTCAAGAAATGTTGTATCGAAAGTACTTCGGGTCTTGTATTGCCTATTGCAAAAAATATACAACGAATGAAGATGAGTTATTGGAAATCATTAATTTAGGATATTTAAGAGTATTTCAGAAAGCTAGCTTATTTAGAAATGAAGGCAGTTTGGAAGGGTGGATTAAAAAAATTATGTTTCATTCTTTGTCGGATTATTTCAAAAAGAAAAATGCTTACAAAACTGTAGAATGGGAAGATTCCTATGATAAACCATTGAATCCAAGTGTTTTATCCGCTCTTTACGAACACGATATTTTAACCTTGCTAGACCAAATCCCTAAAAGTACAGCCCATGTTTTCGAACTATATATTTTAGAGGGATTATCTCATGATGATATTTCAAAAAAATTGGGCATTAGCATTGGCACCTCAAAATGGCATTTGTCAGAAGCAAAAAAGAAGCTTCGGATATTAATTGAAAATCAAGAAAATAAAAATAAACATGTCCTACAATATACCACCGCCTGAGGATTCAAATATGAATGATTTGATGAATAAAGGTTGGGATTCGATGGCGGCAATTTTAGAAAAAGAAATGCCACAAAAAAAGAAAAAGAGGGTTGCACTCTTCTTTTGGTTTGGTTTGATTTTATTGGGTAGCCTCGGTTTCTTCTATATTTTTTCAACCAAAAATAGTATTTCTAAAGATGTAAAGGAACTGAAAACTTCTGAAAAGTCAAAGGATATTGCTGAAAACCAGCTACAAATAAAAACACTAAATACTGATATTCAGACAATTAAAAAAATTGAAAATTATATTTCTACTAAAAATAATAAAAGTGCAACTAAAGGTAATTTCATAAATAATGCAAGTGAAAATATTAAAAATGAAAGTAAAATAGAACCAAACATTTTAGAAGACTATTCTAAAAATAAAAATTACGTAAATCAAACTATTGGAAATGATAATCAGAAGTTTGAAACTATTTCAGGATTAAACGATGAATCCAATCTATCTGAAATTGCTACAAAAGAAATTATTAGAGATAAACAGAATGAAATTCTTCCAATCAATAATTCTAATATAAAACCAATTGAGAACCAATTCAATACTACAATTCCATCAAAATATTCCCCTATTAATATCAAGAAAAATAATCATTTTATTGCTGAAATAGGTATAAACACTTCAATTTTATCCAAGAAATTTGGTTTTCAAGCAAGTGTTTTATATAATTTTCAAATGAATAGAAAATTAAATCTTCAAACTGGATTGTGTTATAGTTATCAATTTAGTCCATATCAGACACTCACAAATTATAATTATGATGAAATACAACCTGTTTTTAATTTTGCTGCAGATATCAATACGACTACTTACTCCATAAAAAAACAACAAATCAGAATTCCTTTAGGCATAACTTATCAATTGTATAAAAGATGGAATATAACTAGTGGAATATCTATGATTTATGAAAAACCAATTATATTTTCAAGTGGGGGAAATAATAAAAACTTAATATCTAATGAAACCTCACCTATTTCATACCCAAAAGTCAATAGTTTTTCTATGGCTGTCGATGCTGGTATTCTCTACAAAATAAATAGAAGATTTTCAGTTAAAACTGGGATATTGTATAATTTGATACCAATATCCAATAAATATTTATTTGAAGCTCAAAAATCAAGTCATTTAGAATCAAATCTGGTTTTACAGTATCATTTTTAAATAGGATTTTGCATAAAATAAAAAAACCTGTCAGAACTTGATCAGACAGGATTAATACAAAAAACAAACACTATTTAACAAACACTATTGTCGAAACGAATATGATGATTACTTTTTTCATCAATTATATTGCAAAGATGTAACCTTTTTTTTAGCCCCACAATTACTTTTTTCTACGTTAAAAGAAATTGCTTTTCATTGTCACAAAGTAAACAACGTTAATTACTTCATTGTTTTTCAAACTCTTAGATTTCACACTTTATATCAAATTACGAATTTCTATAAATTATTTTTTATTACAAAACAATTTTTCCTGACATTCAATTATTTTCAACCATTAATAATTTTTCAAAATATTTTTGATTTATGCTTGAAAATTTGGAATATCCTCTACAATTTGATTTTAAACTTATTGCTTTATCTCCTCAATTCTCAGTCATTGATGCAGGTAACAATGAAATAGCATTTGTGAAACAAAAATTGTTCAGATTCAAAGAAGCAATTACAGTTTATAAAAATGAGAATCAATCTACTGAGCTTTATAAAATTCAAGCAAATCAATGGATTGACTGGTCCGCATCCTACGAATTTGCTGATGCATCAGGTCAGTACCTGGGAAAAATTGCCAGAAAAGGAGCAAGGTCAATTTGGAAAGCAACCTATGATATTTATTATAATAATAACATTTTTGAATATCGAATTGAGGAAGACAATGCTTTTGTAAAGGTATTTGATGGGATGTTATCTGAAATTCCAATTTTAAATATTTTTACAGGATTCATATTCAATCCAAAATACAATGTCATTTCATCAAATGGGGAAAAAGTAGCTGTTTTCAGTAAAGAAAAAACTTTTTTTGGGTTAACTTTTCAATTAAATCTACTTGAAAATATTTCGCAAAAAGACCAAGAAAGAATTATACTAAGCCTAATGATGATGGTACTACTAGAAAGGAAAAGAGGCTAATGGGCAAAAAAAAGCCTGTCGGAACTTTTTCTGACAGGATCAATACAAAAAACAAACACTATTTAACAAACACTATATTGTCGAAATTTGAATATGATGAATTCAATTTCAATTGCTCATCAATTACATTACAAAGATGAATTAAAAAATCGCTTCAATCAATTACATTTTTCTAATTTTTGAGATATTAAAAAAATAATGTAATTTAAAATATCCACTTTTAATCATCTAATTATCTGATATTTATATTTTCAATTACTATATATATTACGACATTGCAAATATATACTTTTTATAAAAAAACGCAATCACAAATATTCTTTTTTTTAAAATTTATTAACAATTGTTAATATTGTATTAGAATATCGATTTTACTTTGAATTTTAAATTATTCGATTTTAATATTCAAACTAAAAAAATTAGAAAGACACGATAAAACAATACTTATATTTGTAAAAAAATATTGACTTGGAAAATAAATATCAGGATACTGTAAACTATCTCTTCAGCCAATTGCCAATGTTTCAAAGAACTGGAGCTATGGTTCATAAAATTGATTTACAAAAGACCATTGAATTGTGTGATTTTTTGGGAAACCCGCAAAATAAATTTAAATCAATTCATGTTGGAGGCACCAATGGGAAAGGTTCTGTTTCTCATATGCTGGCATCCATTTTCCAAGCTGCAGGATTGAAAGTGGGCGTTTTCACATCCCCTCATTATAAAGATTTTAGGGAAAGGATTAAAATAAATGGGCAACTAATTGACGAACAATATGTTATAGACTTTACTGAAAAAACAAAAAAGTGGCAAGAGGATTTAAAGCCTTCCTTTTTTGAATTGACCAGTGCTATGGCTTTTGATTATTTTGCAGAGCAAAAAGTAGATATTGCTTTTATTGAAGTAGGTATGGGTGGCAGATTGGATTCTACTAATATAATTCAACCGCTATTAAGTGTCATCACGAATATAAGTTATGATCATACAGAATATTTGGGCGATACTTTGCCAAAAATTGCATTTGAAAAAGCTGGAATTATCAAACAAAATACGCCAGTTGTGATTGGGGAATGGCAATCAGAAACTGCAGCCGTATTCGATAATAAAGCCAAAGAATGTAATTCCTCAATTCATTATGCTTCAAAGACCTATGATATAATGACCATCTATTCTTCCCTCGAATTCACACATTATGATGTTTACAAAAAAGGGAAATGTATTTTCTTCAATTTGGGTGTCAATGTATTGGGCAACTACCAAATGAAAAATTTAGCAACCACATTGCAAGCAATAGACTGCTATAATTCGTTGGATGAGCCACTAAAAATCAGTGATGATATATTAAAAAATGGACTTAAAACCGTCAAATCTGCTACCAGATTCATTGGAAGATGGCAATTATTAGGAAAAGATCCATTAATAATTGCTGATAGTGCTCATAATTTAAGTGGTGTCAGCTTAGTTCTCGACCAAATAAAAAATATTCACTACGAACAACTTCATATCGTATTTGGAACTGTAAAAGATAAAGATCCTTCAGCAATTTTAGATCTTTTACCACAAAGAGCAATGTATTATTTTGCCAAAGCTAATATTCCTAGAGGGCTGGATGCCAAAGAGTTGAAAGAAAAAGCAAGCCAATTCAAATTAGAGGGAGCAGCATTTGATTCTGTAAATTCAGCATTTGAACAATCAAAATCAATAGCTAAACCAACCGATTTGATTTTGGTTTTTGGGAGTATTTTTGTTGTAGCCGAAGTTCTTCCCTAATGGCAAATACAAAAAAAATAGTTTGTACCGTAACGAATGATTTGAGTAATGATCAAAGGATGCTTAGAATTTGCCAAACTTTAGCAACAGCAGGGTTTCAAGTTACTTTGGTGGGTAGGAACAGGCCTTTTTCAAAACCTTTGGATAATAGAGACTTTCACCAAAAGCGGCTGAATTGCTGGTTTGAAAAAGGGAAGTTTTTTTATTTGGAATTCAATATTCGTTTATTTTTCTTTCTGCTTTTTCATGATTTTGATATAGTAAATACAATAGATTTAGACACGATTTTACCTTGTCTGTTTGTATCAAAAATCAAAACTAAAAAAATTGTTTTTGATGCTCATGAATATTTTAGTGAAGTGCCAGAAGTAGTGAACAGACCTCGAATAAAAAAGATATGGGAAAATATTGGAGATTTTGCGATTCCCAAAATGGATGCCTGTTATACTGTTGGAAATTCATTGGCTCAAATTTTTTCAGAACGATATAAAGTTCCGTTTTCTGTCATAAAGAATGTACCATTCCAAACTAAGATAAAAAAAACTGGTAAATCCGAAACGAAAATAATGATTTATCAAGGAGCATTGAATGAAGGAAGAGGTTTGGAGCAGATGATAAATGCTTTAAAAAAGTTACCGACTCAATATGTTTTTTGGATTGTTGGTGATGGCGATTTGAGTGACAATTTAAAAAAACAAGCCAATGAATTGGAACTTGGTGATCAAGTTGTTTTTTGGGGAATGCAATCCATTGAGGATTTGAAAACCATCACTTTGCAAGCTGATGTTGGAATTAATTTACTCGAAAACAAAGGGTTGAGTTATTACTATTCACTAGCAAACAAATCCTTTGACTATATTCAAGCAAATTTACCTGCTATCAATATTGCATTTCCTGAATATATCTCCCTGAACCAACAGTTTGAAACATCCATCCTTTGTCACGATTTGTCAGAACAATCTATTTTGGGATCAATTGAAAAAATTTTTGACACAACAACCTACTTACATTTACAACAACAATGTGAAGATGCAGCAAAGGTTTTGAATTGGGAGCATGAAAAGGAGGAATTGTTGAGAATTTATGCTAAATTGTAGCAATATTCAATAAATTATGGAAACCTGGATAATATATGCTATCATTTCAATGATTTTTGCAGGAATAACCTCCATTTTAGCAAAATTTGGTTTGCAAAACATCAATGCCGATCTTGGATTAGGAATTCGGACAGCAACGATTTTTATACTTGTCTCTATTTTAGTTTTTTCAACGGATAAGTTGAAAGACCTACCTCAAATTACTTCAAAACAATTCATATTGTTGGTTTTATCAGGTCTGACCACCACTATAAGTTGGGTTTATTACTATCGAGCAATGAAGGACGGACCAGTATCGTATATTGCCTCTATTGATAAAGCAAGCATTCTAATTACATTATTGCTATCTTTTGTCTTATTAAAAGAGCCCGTTACACCCAAAATAATTCTTGGCGGCACCTTAATATTTATTGGTCTAGTCGTATTAGTTTGGAAATAAATCAGTAATAGCCAATTATTGTTTTAATTTAATTAATTTTGGTAAAATGATTCATTAAATTAAGCAATATGCGAACTTTTAAAAGCGATATTTCAAACAAAGAATTTCCAATTTCGGAAAGGATTGAGTCTAAATTCGTCAGGCCCACAATTTTAAATTTAATCCTAAAAGATAATCCTGAGTTGAAAAAGATTCAACAACTATCGCTTAGTGAAATGAATTTTTATAGAGAAAAATATATCTCTAATTATCTAAGCAACCAAATGGGACAGCTTTCGGATTTGGAAAGGACTGTAATAGAAACTATGGGAGACGACAAAACCATCACTGACAAATTAGAAGATGATAATCCCAACCTTACATTTGGGCAAAAAATAGCCGACAAAGTAGCCTCATTTGGAGGCAGTTGGATGTTTATTATATCCTTTGGCATTTTTATATTATTTTGGATAACACTCAATATCTATATTTTTTTAAACAAAGGATTCGACCCCTACCCTTTTATTTTACTCAATCTGATTTTATCCTGTATCGCTGCCCTTCAAGCCCCTGTCATCATGATGAGCCAAAATAGACAAGAAGAAAAAGATAGGGAAAGAGCCAAAAAAGATTATATGATTAATTTGAAATCCGAGCTGGAAATCAGGGTTTTACACGAAAAAATGGATCACTTGATCATGCATCAGCAACAAGAATTAATGGAAATACAAAAAGTACAGATAGAAATGATGAACGATATTTTGAAGGAAATTGAATTGAAAAAATAAGTTATTTATCCTCATTTGCTTATCTTTATTTTCGTAAAAATCGCTATATGAAAAATCATTTATTGTTAATTTTTTCTTTCATTTTTTTTCAATTTTCATTTGCTCAAAATGCACCATTCCCAAAAGAATTGGAAAATTCTTCTTTATACGAAATCAATAAATTGCCTGCACATGACAATGCATTTCCATTTGAAAGTATGGAGTTGGCTCAAAAAAACAATCGAAATCTCTTCAATAATTTCATTTCTTTAGATGGAATTTGGAAATTCAAATACACCGAAAAACCAGCGGAAAGACCAACTGATTTTTACAAAATAGATTATAACACAACGAATTGGGATGATATAAAAGTGCCAGGCAACTGGGAAATTCAGGGTTTTGGTATCCCCATTTATACCAATGTGAATTACGAATTTGCAATGAAAAACCCTACTCCACCGTTGGTGCCTCACGAAAAAAATCCAGTAGGATCCTATGTAAAAACGTTTGATTTCAATAAAAATTGGGACGATAAAGAGGTGATTTTGCATTTTGGTGACGTAAAAAGTGCCTTTTTCCTATGGGTAAATGGCGAGTTTATCGGTTATAGTGAGGGTAGCAAGCTGCCTGCAGAATTCAATATTACCAAACAGCTAAAAAAAGGAAACAATAAGATTGCCGCAGAAGTCTTTAGATGGAGCGATGGTGCTTATTTGGAATGTCAGGATTTTTGGAGAATTAGTGGCATAGAGCGAAGTGTTTACATTTATGCAGTGCCCAAAAATCATCTGCAAGATTTCAGGATTATCTCAGATTTGGATGATAATTATTACAATGGAAAGCTAAATGTTGATGTAGAACTAGCTACTTTTTCAAACTTAAAAGACAATAATTGGTCGAATTAAAACTATTTTCACCAGATAATCTATTGATTTACAGCAATAAAAAACAAATTGTCAATTCTAGAAAAATCGACTTCAATCGGCTGATTGACAATCCCTTAAAATGGACAGGAGAAACCCCAAATTTATACACCTTATTCATCAATCTATATGACAATCAAGGAAATATAATTGAATCGAAGCAAAAAAAGGTTGGTTTTCGAAGGGTTGAAATCAAGAACGGTAGTTTTTTACTCAATGGAAAACCAATTATTTTCACTGGTGTAAATCGCCATGAACACGACCCATACAATGGACATGCTTTGACTCTGGAAAGCATGATAAATGACATCAAGGAATTTAAAAAATTGAATATCAACGCCGTAAGAACCTGTCATTATCCGAATGACGAAAGATGGTACGAACTCTGCGATGAACATGGCATCTATGTAATCGATGAAGCGAATATCGAAAGTCATGGGATGGGCTACGATTCTTTCCGAACTTTGGGCAATGACCTTAGTTTTCAGCAAATGCATATGGATCGGACGGTTCGGATGTACAAAAGAGACAAGAATCACCCTTCCATTATCCTTTGGAGCTTGGGAAATGAGGCTGGTAATGGGGTGAATTTTGTAGCTACCTACAATTGGCTGAAAGCTAATGACAAAAGCAGACCTGTTATGTACGAAAGAGCTGAGTTGGGTTACAATTCTGACATCTATTGCCCAATGTATCCGCAACCCAGTTACTTGAAAGAATATGCCATGAAAAAACCACCTAAACCATTGATAATGTGTGAGTATGAACATACTATGGGCAATAGTGGAGGAAATTTTGTGGACTATTGGGAAACCATTGAGCAATTTCCAAATATTTTGCAGGGCGGTTTCATTTGGGATTTTGTGGATCAAGGCTTTGCCAAAAAGAATAAAGATGGCGTTCAATATTGGGCTTATGGCGGTGATTATGGCGATAAAAACACCCCAAGTGATAATAACTTTTTGTGCAATGGAATCGTTGCTCCCGATAGGAGTTGGCATCCACATGCCTATGAAATTAAGAATATTTATAGTCCAATTAAAATTAGAAGTTTTGATAGAAAAGAAAATAAATTAATTTTAGAAAGTAAAAATTTTTTCAAAAAAACAGATACCCTATTATTAATATTTGAGATTAATAATGATGTTAATGGTTTTTCACTTGGAAATCCTAAGCAATTTGATACACTATCTTTCACCCTTAATCCTGAAGAAAAATTTAGAAATTAATCTACAAAAACAAACTTCCTAAACCACTAAAAAAAATGGATTTTCCATTATAGTGGAGTAAATTACATGAATTTTTATATATGTCATAAAAACAAAACATTTCATGAAAATGCTGGTTATGAAATAGTTAGAGGACAATTTGAATTTGATTCTATTCTTTATGAATATAAGTCTATGCTAGTTAAAAATAATGAAATTCAAGAAAATAATTCGAGCTTTATTATAGCAAACAAGGAAACACAATACAAAATTGACAAAAAAAGTGGGTTGATAGTGAGTATCCAAAAAAATGGAAAAGAGCAAATTAAAAGCCCTATTGAACCTTGTTTTTGGCGACCGCCTAATGACAATGAATATGGAGCTGGTCTACAGAAAAAGCTGATTGTTTGGAAAGATGTCATGAAAACTGCAAAACTGAAATCGATATCCCATGAAAGTGAATATTCAATAGTTAGTGAATGGTCTATTCTTAATAATGATGGAATATTAAAAATTGAATATAAAATTGGAGAATTCAATAGTATAAATGTTAGCACTACTTTACAAATAAATAAAGGGGATTATCCCATGATGCCACGATTTGGGTTGGTTACTACAGTTGCAAAAGAATTAGATAGTGTTACTTGGTATGGTAGAGGTCCTTGGGAAAATTATTGGGATAGGAAGCAATCTGCTTGATCAATAATTATAGTGCAAATGTGAAGGATATGTGGCATCCTTATATTCGACCGCAAGAAACAGCACATTATACGGATGTTTCTTCCTTAAATGTACAATCCAATGATACCAAATTTGTCATTACTGGATTTCCATTCGAATTTAATATTTATCCGTTCACGGATGATGATTTATATAGTGGTCCGCAAAAGCAGCAATTTCATGGGTTAGAGTTAAAACCTAGAGATTTCAATACCCTCCATTTAGATTACGGAATGATGGGATTGGGCGGCATAGATAGTTGGGGTACTTGGCCCATGGAAAAATATAGGCTGCCGGCAAACAAAATTTATAATTTTTACATAAATTTGGATATAAAATAGAATTAATCATAAAAATCATTTTAAATTATCATGAAACACCTATTATTCTTATTATTCCTGTCATTAGGATTTTCAAGTATCTATTGCCAAAACAAAAAATTGCAAAATGGTATTTATTTAACTATTGAAGAATTAAAAATCCAAAAACCTTCTTTATTAGCAAATCTAAATATTGAAAAAAGATCAAAATCTGATAAATTTTACACTGGTGGCAGTGATTATCGATTAGTTTCTGATATTGATTCTATTTCGAAGAAGTTTATTAGAAAAAAAATTTATTGTTATGTAGAAGATGATTCGATAATGATCAATTGCAGAAATCATGATAGAGGCTCCTATTTTGCATCTTGCCTGACAAATGGTAATTTCCTTGTATTTTATGCTTCAGAAACTGATGCAAAAGTAATGTCTAAATCCTTAGGATATACATTATTATTTGGCGCAATAGGTGGTGCTATCATTGGTGCAAATGAATCTGATAAGCGGTATTTAATGGTTTTGAGTATTAGAACTGGTAATCTTCGTTTTTTGACAAAAGAATATATGAAAGAACGATTAAAAGACTTTCCTGATGTGTTAATTGAATTCAATAAAGAAACAAATCCAGATACAGAATCGGTTTTAGTAAAATATATCAATATGCTCAATGAAAAAATCGGATTTACAAAAATAGAATAGATGAAAAAAGTGTGTTCGAATGGGCATACCTTCGAAAAATCGAGTAATTGTCCTATTTGCCCTATTTGTGAAAAAAACAACCGACCAAAGGATGGGTTTCTGTCCAAGTTGTCGGCTCCTGCAAAACGAGCTATGCTCCACAACAATATTCAAACACTAGAACAATTAGCAAATTACAGTGAACAAGAGCTGCTACAATTTCATGGTTTTGGCAAAAAATCGATCCCAATTTTGCAAGAATCATTAACAGCAATAGGATTGAAATTTAAAGAATAGTATTATCAACCATATAATTCCTAATCATGAAAAAAATATTTTTATTACTTTTTATCACATTAAACACCAACTTATTTAGCCAAATAGATACCACAAAATTTATTGGTGAAGTAAATTCTATCGTTACGAATGCAGACCACGAACGGTTTTGGAATGAAATCTATTTTAAAGACCAAACATTTAGAGGTAGAAAATCAAATGATACAATTGATATCATTAATCTGATAAAATCGAGTCTTTATTTCAATAAATTTGGGTTCCCTGATAAGAATATAGTTGGTGATAAAACCTATATTATTAGCTCAGTATGGGGTAATAATAAGTTTCCTGAAGTTAATAAATATACTTTTCCCATCATTTTTGAAGGTTATAAATTGAATATCATTGATGAAAAAGAATATAGATATCTTTTTAGCTCTTTATATAAAAGAATATCTAGTGATAATGGTTATAAAGAAAAACCATTGGATGAATTGTATTCGCTTCTTGGCTTAAATCTAAAAAAGAAAATAGAAATAAATACTTTGATAAAAATATTTGAAGAAGAATCCTGTTTTCTTTACTCAAATAATAAATTTATTGGAAAATGGAAAGAAAAAGCGATACTAGATTCAAATAAGAAAAATGGGAAAATAAAAACCAAAAAAAATTATGGAAATTTGATCTTACTATTTCAATCAGAAGATGGAAATTATTTTTTCAAATATTTATTCATGGATAGAAGTCATTACCCTCAGCAAATATTCCCAACTGACAAAAGTCTCCAAAAATTTTACCTTTTTCACGGTAAAGAAGATTATATTGAAATACTAAAAAATGGAGACCTGAAAATGGTTTTTAATGATAATACGACTTTTTATAGTCCTTATAAAAATTAGTTGTTGTGGAAGTTGGGAGGAGTTGTAAGGGTAGAGTGAGTTGTGGTTGAGTAATTGTGGAAGTTGTTGGAGTTGATTTAGTTGTGGTAGTTGAAAAGGGCATTGACTCATTTTGTAAACTATTTCATAATAAACAGACATAAATCCCAAGAAAAATGGAATTTCTTGAAATTCGGATAAGTTCTAAATGGGATATCTGAATATCGGGATAACCAAATTTACCTCCCGAATGTTCGGAATCAATCAAATCAATCAAATAAACTCCCGAAGGATCGGGATAAACAAATCAACACCTTAACATTCAGGATCAACCAAATCAACCTCCCGAATGTTCGGGATATTCCATTCAACTTTTAAAATAAATATCATAACCATATCTTAAAATCATGACACAAACTATGATGAAAAAGAAAATTCGGATAAACCCATTTCCTTTCTTAATTGCCATTTTCGAGCCCCAATAACTTCCTAAAACATTACTTATCGCCATAACAATTGAAACCACTAAAATGAAATTTCCATTCACTATAAATACCGACAAAGCACCAATATTGGTCATGCAATTCACCACTTTTGCATAGGCTGATGCCTTTATAAACTCAAAACCCAGTAAAACCACAAATCCTAAAACCAAAAAACTACCAGTTCCTGGACCGAAAAATCCATCATAAAAGCCAATAAAAATTGCCATTAATCCACCCAAAAAATAGCTTTTAGCGAAGGATAATTGCTTTGTCTGAAATTGCCCAAAATCCTTTTTAATAAAAGTATAGATTGCTATTATAATAAGAATGAACAAAATTAGTGGCTTCAAAGTGTTCACATTTATTAAATATACTACTTTTGCACCAATATAAGCAGCTGACATTGAAATAATTGCCAAATACATCAAAAATCTAAAATCAAATTTCACTTTTTTGGAATATTGAATCGCAGCGATTGAGGTACCAGAAAATCCAGCAATTTTTGTCGTTCCAAATAAGGTGGGCAACGGAGTGGAAGGAAAATTAATTAACAATGCTGGCAATTGGATGAGTCCACCACCACCTACCACAGCATCAATAAATCCAGCAATAAAGGCAAAAAACGCTAATGAAATTAAGGTAAAAAAACTATAATCCATAGAAATCTTAAGCTTGTTTACTCCTATATTTTGCCAATGAATCCATAGCATTTTCTGAAACTTTTTGCTTCAAAAAACTCGTCCATCCTAGCAGTTTACCACTCATTCCCAAAGCTTGGCTGCTCCATTTATGAAAATCGAAATGATCTGTATGTTGTATGATTTTCCCATCCTCTAATTTGAAAGTCGCCATTATCTCATTCACAACTTTCCTTTTTGTCCTCGAGAATGTGTAAGTTGCCACCCATTTTGCTTTTGCAGCTTGCTCATTTTCTTCCAAAACCTCGAATTCCAAAGCTAAATCTTTGCCATTTTTCAGGAGCATTTCCCACATAGCTGTAACTCCATCATAGTCCAAATTCCTAAAAACTGGGTCGTTAAAGATGACTTTGGGGCTATAGCAAGCCTTCATCCCAGCAGCATCTTTTTGTTGGAAAGCAGTATAAAATGTTGATATCAAAGAATTTCGAACCATCATAATTAAATTTTGTTGGATAATAGAATAAAGTTAGAAAGATATTCTTAAAAGTGACTTAAATTTGTAAAAATCGCAAAATCTTATTTAATATCGACACACCATTATCCATATTAAAAAAATATTGGGGATATTCCGAATTCAGAGCACCTCAAGAGGACATTATCCAATCTGTAATTGACGGAAAGGATACTTTAGCTTTGTTGCCCACTGGTGGAGGAAAATCTATTTGTTTTCAGGTGCCTGCATTACTGCAAGAAGGCATTTGCATTGTCATTTCTCCTTTGATCGCATTGATGAAAGATCAAGTCTATCATTTGCGACAAAAAGGGATAGAAGCTGCTGCTATCTATTCTGGTATGCACTACAAAGAGATTGATAGAATATTCGATAATGGCGTTCATGGTAACCTAAAATTGCTCTACCTTTCGCCAGAAAGGCTTCAAACTGAAATGGCATTAGCAAGGATTAAACAAATGAAAGTCAACCTGTTAGCCATTGATGAAGCACATTGCATTTCTCAATGGGGATATGATTTTCGCCCACCCTATTTATTGATTGCTGAGATACGAAAATTTCTACCCAAAACACCCATACTAGCTCTGACGGCGACGGCTACCAATGAGGTTATAGAGGATATTCAACAAAGATTAGAAATGAAAAATACCCAAATTTTCAGAAAATCTTATTTGAGAAAAAACCTGGCTTATGTCGTTTTGCAAGAAGAAAATAAAGAAAAAAAACTGTTGGAAATCATCCAAAAAGTGTCAGGTACGGGCATCGTTTATGCAAGAAATAGAAAAAAATGTAAAGAAATTGCCCTTTGGTTAGTACAAAACAAAATAAGTGCAGACTTTTATCATGCAGGTTTGAATCATGAGGAAAGAAATATAAAGCAGGATAATTGGATTAATAATAAAACAAGAATAATTGTCTGCACCAATGCCTTCGGAATGGGGATTGACAAGCCTGATGTTCGATTGGTGGTGCATATGGATTTGCCAAATAACTTGGAAGATTATTTTCAGGAAGCTGGAAGAGCTGGAAGGGATGGAAATAAGGCATTTGTCACTTTGTTGTACAATTCTAGTGATAAAATTGCCCTTGAAGAGTCTTATTCCATTTCATTTCCGCCTTTGGAGACAGTTCGAACAGTGTATAAAGCATTAGGAAGTTATTTTCAATTGGCTATTGGGAGTGGCGAAGGGGAATCGTTTGATTTTGAGATTACCACTTTTGCAAAAAGATACAAAATTGAGCCAGTTGTCGTGTTGAGTTGTTTAAAAGTTTTGGAACAATCGGGTTGGATTGTGTTATCGGATGCAGTTTTCATACCTGCTACAGTACAGGTGGTGGTTTCGAGAGCTGAATTATATGATTTTGAGCTCAAAAATGCGGGCTTTGATTTGATAATTCAAGCTATTTTAAGGGTGCATCATGGCGTTTTTCTTTACCCAATTGCAATCAATGAGCATAAATTGGCAAAACATATCAAAAAAGATGTGGCTTATGTTTATAAAATGTTGTCCATATTGGATAGGGATAATTTGATTAAATATCATGCCCAAAAAGATAGTCCACAAATTACATTTTTGAGAGAAAGGGTTGAAAATTCGAATTTATCCATCGATGTGGTGGCATATAATTTCAGAAAAAATAGAGCATATGAACGAATGAAAAAAGCGATACAATATGCTGAAACTATTCGATGTAGGAATGTCCAATTGTTAGAATACTTTGATGAAAAAACAGAAAATTGTGGCACCTGTGATGTATGTTTGGGTCGAACTAAAGTCAATATTTCCACCGATGATTTCAATAGATATGCCCAAAAGATATTTGAAATAATTAAAACTGAAAATTGTAAAACTGCCATTTTACTGGAATATTTTTCTCCCAGAACACATCCAACGGTAATCTATGTTTTGCAAAAACTAGTTGAAGAAGATAGATTAGAAAAAACAAATGACGTATATAGTTTAAAGCAATAGAAATATGTTTACTGGAATAATAAAAAACTTTTCTGAAGTAACTGACATTCAGCACAATGGGTCAAATCTAGATCTATGGCTTCGCTCCGAAATCACCTCAGAATTGAGCATTGATCAGAGTGTTGCACATAATGGCATTTGCCTAACTGTGGTGGCAATTCAGGAAGATCAATACAAAGTAACAGCAATTTCAGAAACCATTCAACGAACAAATATTGGTGATTGGAAGCTTGGTGAAAATATAAATATTGAATTAGCGATGGCTGCAAATCATAGATTTGATGGTCATATGGTGCAAGGACATATCGACCAAACTGCAACCTGCCAATCGATAATAGATCAAAATGGTAGTTGGCTTTTTACTTTTCATTTTGAAAACCAGACAAAACAAATTTTGGTAGATAAAGGCTCAATTTGTGTGAATGGAGTAAGTCTGACCGTCGTAAAACCATTAAAAGATGAATTTTCAGTAGCAATTATTCCCTATACTTTTGAAAATACCAATTTTAAGAACTTGGTAGTTGGTAGCAAAGTAAATATTGAATTTGACATTTTTGGCAAATACTTTATGCAATATGTAGCGGTTTATAAATCTGCTATGAAGGATTTACTTTAGGTTTTCTCAATAGCTTAATTTTCGAAAACAATTTTTTAATATTTGCCTCCCAAACATCCAAATTCATCAATGCTGCATCATTCATTGACTTGATTGTTAGCCATATACCGATTGGCATCAACACCAAACAGGGCAACCAAGAAGCTAGTATAGCCGACATAGCTTGACTTTCTGATATTTTTTTACAAAGTATGGTTAAAATAATAAATATCATGAAGAAAATAATCGCCACCAAAATCGGGTAACCAAATCCCCCTTTTCTTACGATAGCACCCATTGGAGCACCTATGAATAGAAAAATAATGCACACAAAAGCCCAAGTAAACTTGCTATTTAATTCGAATATAAATTTTGATTTTGCCTCTTGCGTTTTATCAACTGAAGAAATGGTTCCTTTAGCTTGATCAATGATGGTTTTTGTGGTGGCTAATGCTCTTGCCATAATTTGTTTGGACTCTGACACTTCAATTCCTTTCAACAAATCTTTTGCATCTGCAAATGGCTTTATAGTGTCCCATTGATAATTCTCAGTATATTTTGAATCATTTTTTTGTTTCAAAGTCTCTGGCAGTGCTTTTCCAGGTTCGAAAATCAATCTAGAATTCGATAAATTGGCAAAATTAGTAATTAATCCAATTCTAAAATCTACTGCTTTTTGCTCCTTTTTTTGTTGAATGGAATCAATTGCTTTTAATAATAATCCTGTTGAAAGCATGGTTTGATTGCCTTTGAATAAACTTTCATCAGTTCTTGAAATGTCAAACTCTCTTAGGTCAAATACCTTTCTCCACTCTTTGAAACTGATTCTAACAAATGGAAATTGGTCTTTTTTGGCAGTAGGATTATTGGGTTCTTGGGTTTTAATTGGTTCTTGATATTGGCGACCATTTTTGAGATTCATGATCATAAATTGTTTGTCGGGAGTAGTGAACATTTGTCCACTTTCAGCCATCGTCTGATTATATCGAGTTTGGTTATTATTATTTTCGTAAATCAATACATCTTTGATGGTTTGCCCATCTCGACCTTTTTCACCTATTCTGATCACATAACCTTGAAAATCATCGTTAAAAACGCCTTGTTCTAAACTCAAAGTAGGCTTTTGCTTCCTCAAATCATATAATCTTGATTTGAATTTCAAATTGGCAATTGGCATCAAATAATTGGAACAAGTATAAGAAAAAATTGCTATCAAAACACTAAAAATTATTAAGGGCAGCATCACTCTAAGTAGCGAAATACCTGCAGATTTCATACTTGCCAATTCGTATCTTTCTGCCAAGTTACCCAAAAGCATTACGGAAGAAATCAATATCCCCAATGGCAAAGCCCAAGGCACTAAGGATATAGAAAGGTAAAAAACAAATTCTAAAACCATGAAAAAATCTGCTCCCTTTACCGATTATATCATCGATATAAACCCAAATATATTGCATCATCAAAACAAACAGTGCAATAAAAAAGGTGACTACAAACGGTGGTAGAAATGAAAAAAATAATAATTTATCTAGTTTTTTCAATCAAAAAATATTTTGAGCTGCAAAGATAGTTAAAAAATAAAAAAGCCGCTAATCTATTCAGATTAACGGCTTTTCAAAAACAATTTTTTTATAATACTAGAAAATATAACGAACACCTAATTGTGCTGTCCATACATCTCCTAATGTTGCTCTTGATCTGTAAGTTGTATAATCTAATGAACCATTAACTGGAGTCATTTGGATTAATGGAATATTATCAGCAGGTATAGCAACCGCTTTTCCAGTTTTATCCAATGCAACTCTTAATGGATTAGATGTATTTAATGATTTTCCAACACCCCATTTATTGTTCAATAAGTTACCAAAATTGAAGATATCTCCTCTAACTTGCAAAGTATGTGTTTTAGAACCCAATTTCAAATAAAATTCTTGAACTACTGACACATCAAAATTATAAACCCAAGGCATCAAACCACCATTTCTTTCGAAATAGTTTCCAACTCTTGATTTCAAATAATCATTTTGATCAACGAATTTAGTCCAAGCTGCTTTTTGTTGATCAGCAGTAAATTGAACTGAACCATCTGATTTTAGGATATCAGCAAATTTGATTTGGTTTGCATCATTTGCATCTTTTGGCACATAGATTAAATCGTTACCAGAGATACCATCCAAATTATAGTCACCTGTATAAGTAAATGAATAGTTACTTTGAACTCTTCCTTCACCAAATACTGAGAACTGAGTTGAAGCGACACTACCCCAATTCAATTTGTAAGTTGCAACAGCTATCAATCTATGACGTAAGTCATTGCCTGATAAAGATAAATCAGGATAGTTATTACCATTAACTGATTGGTTTTGACTCCAAGAGCTAAATGCAATAGAACCAGCACTCATCAAGTCTTTTGCTACACTATAGTTGTATGCAACACGAACAAATAAATTCTTAGAGAATGATTTATCCAACTGAGCTGTAAAGAAATAATTATAGCTAGATCCAGAGTTTGATAAAACAGTAGCATCAGTAATATTAGAATTAATATTTCTAGATGCAGGGTATCTAAATCTATTATCAGCACCAGAGAATCTTGTAGTAGGAGTTTGTAAATTAGCTTGATAATAAAACATATCATTTACTGTTCTAGAATACATTGCCTCTAAAGTACCAACTACTCCCCAACCTAATTTTTGATCCACAGCAATATTTGTTCTAAATACTTGAGGGAATCTAAATTTATCTTCAGTTACTGCTATGTTATAGCTTGATGGAGGTCTTGTAATCGTTGCTGGTGCATAAGCATCTTTTTGGGGATTGAAAGGATAAGCTTTAGTATTCGTTCTATTTATTGAACCAGATAACATACCATTATTACCAACTTGATTTGAAATCCAAACGAATGCTGGACGACCTGAGAATAATCCCATACCACCTCTAAATTGAGTTTTCTTGTTTTTGAATGGATCCCAATTGAAGCCAAATCTAGCTGAATAATTAGGATTTCCACTTGGCAATGCAGATGTGCTTAATTTCACCACATTTCCTTCTGGATCTTTGAATGGTAAAGTTGGAACTTGTGGATTTTCAATTGCAGTATTTCCAAAGAAAGGTACATCAACTCTAAAACCAGCCGTTAATCTCAAATTATCAGTAAGTTCCATTTCATCTTGAACATAAGCTCCAATTTGAGTTGCTTTAGTAACAGCTGACCAAGGGCTTCTGTCGTCTAAAGCTGAAAATGAATTAGCATATTTATTCAATGTAACAGAAGTATCTTTTCCATTAGGATTCGCCAAATAAGCATCAGATGACTTATAAAAATCAGCTAAACTGTTGAATACGAATTGACCATAAAGTGATGGCGTAAAGGTATTTGTAAATTTAAATGCTTCTACACTAGCACCTACTGATATAGTATGCTTTCCTAAAAATGCAGTAAAGTTGTCACTCAATTGCCAAGTATCTGTATTTAAAACATTGTTTGGTGTAAATGGCTCGTATCCAAAAGTCATATAACTTTGTCCACCATTTAAGATATCTACTAATGGGAATGGATTACTATTACTAGCTCTATAATCTCTATTTGCAGTAAATCCACCAATCAATTTGTTTGAATATTTAGAACCATAATTTGAGTTCCATTCTCCAACAAATGATTGAATATCATTGTGAATAATGTAGTTTGAATTTTCAAAAGTGATTGCATTTAAGTTATCTCTTCTATTTCCTCCTGAACTACCAGAGTTACTAACTGGAATATCTTTTTGAGATTTCAAGAAATTATAACGTAAAGTTAAAGAGTGAGATTTATTGATCGTATAATCTAAACGAGCTAATCCTTTATAACTAGCTGTATTAAATTTATAACCTTCATAACCACCTGTCTCATAACCGTATTTAGCTTTCAAATAAGCTGATAAATCTTTTAAATCGCTATCTAAAACTCTTGTTGTAGAAGAAGCATTGTTCAATGTAGTATCCGCTTTTTTGGATGTATATGAAGTTCCTGGATCAGATCTTTGCTCAACTTCACCATTTACAAAAAAGAATAATTTATTTTTGATTAGTGGACCACCCAATCTGAAACCATATTGTTTTACATCAAAATTAGCCACAGTAACATTATCAGTAGAAGAATTTGCTCTTTTACCCACAAAGTTTTGATTTCTTAAATTATAAAATGCAGACCCATGAAATTCGTTTGTACCTGATCTAGTCACTGCATTCACTCCTGCACCAGTAAATCCTCCTTGACGTACATCATAAGGAGAAAGGTTAATTTGAATTTCTTCAATTGCATCCAATGAAATTGGTGTTGAACTTGTCTGACTACCGTTCAAAGCTTGTAGTCCAAAATTGTTATTAAAAACTGAACCATCAATCGTTATATTGTTAAAACGATTGTCCATACCAGCAAATGACAAACCATTTGACTGAGGTGTCAATTTTGTAAAATCTTGGATACTTCTGGATAAAGTTGGTAAACTGTTCAAAGTTTGGGTAGAAATGTTTGTAGAAGCACCATTTCTCTGGTTGTTAATAATTGCATTTTTTTGATAAACAACCTCTACTTCAGAAAGAACAGAAGCATCATCCAATAAGGCAATGTGTAATCTCATCGGATCACCCAATCTTAAAGTAACATTTTCAAGTGTATAGGTTTTGTAGCCTACATATGAAATGTTAATAGTGTATGGTCCACCAACTTTCATGTTTTGAATGTTGAATAAACCATTTTCATTAGTGATGTTACCATAATTTGTTCCAGTAGGATTATGTACTGCAACTACAGTAGCACCAATCAATGCTTCTCCTTTAGTATCTTTCACAGAGCCTACCAAACTACTGGTAGTAAGCTGTGCAAAAGCACCAAAGCTTAGCATCATTAGTAACAATGAAGTTAAAAACTTTTGTAAAAAAGTTGATTTCATAAAATACTCTTTTAATTAAGAAAAATTGAATTCGAAATAATATTGCAAAGTTAAAAAACGTATGTTAAAATAGTGTTAATCTTTATGATATTTAATTTTTGCATATATGTTGAAATTCATTATATAATACTAAACCTTCTGATACATGGCTAAAAAAGCCTCTTTTCTAGCCTCTGAAAGTGGCAAATTAGTATTATCAATCAGTATTATACTGTTATCATTTTTCTTAAATTGAGTGATAAAATCAATATTTACCAATATCCCTCTATTTATCCTAAAAAATGTGTTTTTATCCAAAATATCTTCCAGGTTTTTCAAGGTTTTAGCTGCTGTCAGATTTTTACCTTTATTCATATGGATGATGATATAATTACTATCAGATTCGATCCACATGATATCATCCATGTCGAGCAAATCATATCCGTCAGAATGGGAAAGAGCAATTCGCTTTTTTGGAGAAAGGATATTTTCTTTTAACAACTCAATCAGATTTTGATTGCTATTCGTATTCGAATTGATTTCTACTTTATTGATAGCATTTTTCAATTCTTCCAAATCAATTGGCTTCAACAAGTAATCTATTGCTGACATTTTAAATGCTTTGATAGCAAATTGATTATAAGCTGTGGTGAAAATCACCCCGAATGTTGGATTTTGAATGTAATCGAATAGAGCGAATCCGCTTTCATTTGGCAATTCGATATCCAAAAAAACAATATCAGGATTGATGGCATAAATAGGCTCAATAGCAGCTGCAACAGTTTCATAAGCACCCAAAAGTAGCACATTAGGGCAGTATTTTGCAATCATCCTAGAAAGTACATTCCTGCTTTCTTCTTCGTCTTCAATAATTATGGCTTTAAGTTTCATTTTGGCAATTTATATTTTAGAAATAAATAATAGTTTCTGTACCAGTTGGAATTCCATTTTGATCTTCTAAATCGTTAATTATTAATTTCATAATCCCTTGATTATTGTCTAATATTTTTATTCTATCCATTGTAGTTGATAAACCTGAAGATTTATGGCTTCGATCCCTCCATTTGTTTATTTCTTTAGATTTCATCCTCCCAATTCCATTATCTCTCACAATAGACTTTAACCTATTATTTTCTATTGTGAAAATTACTTCAAGAATACCACCCTCACCTTTGTGAAACAATCCATGACGAAATGAATTCTCAATTATAGGTTGAATTAATAATGGTGGAATCATAATATCTTGTTCATTTGCTTTTACTTCTTTATCAATAACTAATCTTACATCTACTTTCCCTTTGAATCTCAATTTCTCAAGCTCCAAATAGTTTTTCAACATTTCTATTTCATCTTCTATTGAAATTAATTTAACTTTGGATTGGTCAAAAATCAATCGGATTAAGCGACCAAATTTTGACAAATACAACATCGCATTTTTTTCATCATTAATGGTCAAAAAACTTTGGATTGCATTTAAAGAATTGAATATAAAATGAGGATTCATTTGGCTTTGCAAAGCTTGTTGGCGAAACTCATTTATTTGATTTTGAACTTGATACTTTTGGGCTTCCCTTTTTTTAATTATTTTCAACCACCAAAAAATTGCTCCTCCGATCAGTAAAATAATTAAGCTATAAAACCAAATGGTTCTCCACCAAGGTGGAGAAATCGTAAAAGAATAAGATGCAGGAGTTAAACAAGGAACACCATCTTCGTTATATACTTTCACTTCAAAAATATAACTTCCTGATTTTAAGCCTAAAAGCTCAATTTTCTGATCGGATGTTCTTATCCAGTTTGTGTCAATTCCAATAACTCTATAAAAATAATTTCTTGTTTTGCCAGCAAGTAAAGACCTACTAGACAATTGAAAAATAATTCTATTTTGTTGATAACTTATTTTATCAGTTAGTTCGAATAAGTTACCTCCAAATTCGTATTCTTTTTTTGTAATCTCAACAAATGGAATTTCAGGATTTGGCTTTAATTCATCAATTTTGCACTTTACCATTCCATTCGCTGTACCAATCCATAAATAACTACCATCACTTGATAAAGTTGTTATTTCATTGGAACTCAAACCATCCAATTTATTTAAAATAAAACTATTTTTAGATTTTAAGTTATATATCCATAATCCTTTATCAGTTCCAACAGCGATTCTATTTACATCTAAGTGGACAATATTATTACAATTTAAGCTTGGCATACCCTCTGATAATCCAAAATATTTTACATCTTTTTCATTATTGTACGCTATTAAACCTTTACCATCAGTACATATCCAAATAGTTTTCAGACTATCCACATACAATTTAGTAATATATAATTCGAAGTTTTTAAAACCTTTAAATTGGAATGTTAAATCCTTTGCAAAGCCATATAACCCTTTAGTAGAACCTAATAAAATTGTGTCATTCCTATGATTAAGAGCATATGATCTTAAAAGTAAAATATTTTTTATTTTTTCAACTTTGTTTTTATTATTAAAATCTATCTTTTCAATACCATTCCCATAGGCTGCAATTATTGAATTGTTTTTAAAATTTAATACATATTTTATGTTTTGATTCTCAAAAACTGGTAATAATTTTTTATACTTCCATTCAAATATTCCATGCTTAAATACATAAAGATTTTTGTTCCTAAAATTTACAACTGAAATAATATTTGAAGTTGAAATATCATTTATTAACTTTATAGATTGATTATTATGAATATTTAATTCGTTTATAAGTCCATTTGCATTTATACAAATCATATTATTATTAGATATCGAATTAAATATAATTTTTTCATTTGCAAATTCTTCTACTTTTGATAATGAAATGTTTGGGATTACAAATATTCCTTTGTCGCTGGAAGTAAACCAAAGTTGTTTTTGAGGCGTTTCATAATAGTTATTGATTTTGATACCTTTTATTACTTGATAATAATTATTTTTATCTAGATTGGTGAGATAAACTCCATAATGAGTTTCTTTTGAATTATTAATTAAAATAATTCTATTGGTATCTTTTATAATTATACTATTTACAACAAATGGATAATGAGTTTTAAAATTTATATCAAATCTAGTCTCTAAATTATAATCGTTATATTTTACTGTATTTGTATCATTATTTAGTAAAACATTTGGAAAAAAAATTGAGCCATTTTTCATTATATCCTCTTTAAAAATTTTTCCAGATACAGAATAAGTGCCCTCTTTAATATAAATATTAAAATACTTTTCACTTTTAGATAATCCTAACAATTCTCCAATAAAATATCCACTGTTACTAATATTAAAAATCCTTAAAAATTTTAGATCTTTTAGATTATAATCAAATGTATAAACCTCACTTTTCAAATGAGTTAAAAAGCGAATCCTTAAAATATTATTTAAAATATCAATTGATTTTATTGTAGAATTTTGAGGATAATTTTCTAAATTAATTATTTTAGAATTTAATCCATCCACACAAACCAATTCGCCAGCAAGATTAGCTGTGAAAAGTCTTCCTTGACTATCCATTGCAGCCATTGGCATATCTTCACTTTGTAAATTAGGCAAATTAATTTTTACAAATTCTGCACCATCGAATCTACAAATCCCTTTTGCAGTAGTGATGTATAAATATCCTTTAGGGTCTTCAAAAATTTGATAAGTTGTATTGCTTGGAAGACCATCTTCGTCAGTAAAATTTTTGTATAAAGGTAGTTGTGCTTCTAATGTTGCCATTAAAAACGTGGAGCTGAAAATTATAAAAAAAGTTCTAATTCGATAATATAATCCTAGTTTACTCATTACCTTTTATGAATACTTAGGTAAAAATATGTGCATTCCTATATTTAAGAAAACTTTAACCATAAAAGAAGTGCTTTTTATCCTTAAAAGTTATCCACATTTTTTTAGAAAATTCATTCACTCAATGAAAAGGGGGTTTCACTCAAAAAATCTCGGAGCTCACTAAATGGCTACCTTTTGTTATTTTAATTAACTACATATTTGTAGCATAATTACAAGGACACAATATTTAATCATCAAACACAAAAAAAATATAAATACCAATAGCACTCCCCAAATTTCTTTAACTCTTTTTATACTATATATAACCTTAAATTTATCCCATTACACATTTAAATAACAACAGGAAATACTTTTTTTCGACTTTAGTTCAAAACACATTTATTTCTCTTTTTTAAAAGAATATACAACCTCTATATAAAAGAGAAAAACGAAAAGCTACCTTTGGGTAGCTTTTTTGTTTTAAAAATATATTATTGTTTCTGTTCCAATTGGACTCCCATCATTATTTACTAAATCATTTATAATCAGCTTCATTTTCCCTTGATTATTATCTAATATTTTAACTCTATCCATTGTAGTGGACAAACCTGAAGATTTATGGCTTCGATCCCTCCATTTATTTATCTCACTTGACTTTGCTCTTCCTATTCCATTATCTCTAACTATACACTTCAATCCATTGTTTTCTAAAGTAAAAATTACTTCAAGAATTCCACCATCTCCTTTGTGAAATAATCCATGACGAAAAGAATTCTCTATGATTGGTTGTATTAATAATGGCGGAACCATATAGTCTTGTTCATTTGCTTCTACTTCTTTATCAATAACTAATCTAACATCCACTTTCCCTTTAAATCTCAATTTTTCAAGTTCCAAATAGTTTTTCAACATTTCTATTTCTTCTTCTATTGATATTAATTTAACTTTTGATTGATCAAAAATCAATCGGATTAAGCGACCAAATTTTGACAAATACAACATCGCATTTTTTTCATCATTAATCGTCAAAAAACTTTGGATTGCATTCAAAGAATTGAAAATAAAATGGGGGTTCATTTGACTTTGCAAAGCTTGTTGACGGAACTCATTTATTTGATTTTGGACTTGATACTTTTGAGCTTCCCTTTTTTTAATCATTTTAAGCCACCAAAAAATTGCTCCTCCAATCAGTAATATAGTAAAGCTATAAAACCAAATCGTTCTCCACCAAGGCGGTGAAATCGTAAAAGAATAAGATGCCGGAGATATACAAGGAACACCATCTTCATTATATACTTTCACCTCAAATGTATAATTACCTGGATTCAAACCTAACAATTCAATTTCCGAATCAGAGGTGTGAACCCAATTTGAATCTAATCCAATTACTCTATAATAATAATTTTTTGATTTTCCAGCTAATAAAGAACGGCTTGAAACATTAAATATTAAATGATTTTGATAGTAATTAAGTTTTGAATCTAAATTACTAAACTTTCCATTATATTCATATCTAGCATTTGTAATTTCAATAAAAGGAATTTCAGGATTTGGCTTTAACTCATCAATTTTACATTTCACCAATCCTTTTGAAGTTCCAATCCATAGATATTCCCCATCATTTGCTAATGCTGTAATCTCATTAGAATTTAAACCATCTAATTTATTAAACAAAAAACTATTCTTTGTTTTTAGATTATATATCCATAATCCTTTATCAGTTCCAACAGCAAACCTATTTTTGTCTAATTGAACTATATCAGTACAGTTTAAGCTTGGCAAACCATCCTCTATACCATAATATTTGATATCATTTGCATTATTGTAAGCAATCAAACCTTTTCCATCTGTACAAATCCAAATTGTATTAATACTATCTACATATAATTTAGTTATGTATAATTCAAATTCCCTGAATCCTTTAAAAGGAAACAATGTATCTTTAGCATAACCATATAATCCTTTGGTGGAACCCATTAATAACGTATCGTTTCGTTGGTTGAGGGCGTAGGTTCTAATATGAGAAAGTCTTTTAGATTCACCTATAATTTTTTTAAATTGATTTTCATTTGAATATACAACTCCAAAATTAGTTGCCACAAAAACTTTATCAATATTATGTATAAATATTGTCTTTTGACCAACGTTTTTTGCCAAAAACTTTTTTGTCTTAGTCTTTAAATTATAATGAATTAACATATTTGAAAATAGAATCAAAACTTCGTTCTCATTAATTTTTTGAAACTTATAAATAGAGCTTGACCCATTAAAAGCAATAGTTTCAATATTAAAATTATATTTATTGATGTATTTAAGTACTCCATTATCTAACCCAATAAGAATATTTTTATCAAAATTTAATATATCTTTAATACCAATCTTAGAATTTATCTCTTCATTATCAAATATTTGCAAATAATTTAAATTATTAATCAATAAGATTCCATTATCTTTTGTGGTTATCCAAATATTTTCATTAGTTAGCATAAATGAATTAATATATCTATTCTTCACTAAATGATATTTGCATCATAACTTTAATGAAATAAATAAGTAATATAAATTTTTAGTAAACTACTTTAAAAATTAAATCTTTTGAAAATAATAAAGTATATTTTTATTAACCTCATAATTCAATTTGGAAATAATATTTCTTTCAAAATTATGTTTAGAATTAAACTTCAAATCTCTATTAAAGACAACTTTTAGTTAATATTTTATTTATAAAAATATCTAAATTATTTTTTGGATAAGTTTCAGTTATAATTTCTTTATTATTTAGAGAATAATCGACTTGCAATATGTTATTAAAATATTGCACATTTAATACCTTATCGACTGAATTATTAGTAATTAGTGGTAACAGTTTTTGAGATTCTATAAATTCAATTTTATTAGAATGGAAATGATAAAACGAATTATAAATATTACTGTTTTCAATATCAACAAACTTAATATTTATAATATTTTTAAAAATTACGATACTCTTTATTGTTGATTTCTCTGGCCTATTTTGTAACAATAATTTTTCAACCTTAAATCCATCAACAACAATTAATTCCCCAGCCAAATTTGCAGCCCATAATCTACCTAGACTATCCATTGCAGCCATTGGCATATCTTCACTTTGTAAATTAGGTAATTTGATTTTTACAAATTCAGAACCATCAAATCGACATATTCCTTTAGCTGTTGTAATATATAAATATCCTTTTGGGTCTTCAAAAATTTGATAAGTCATATTACTTGGAAGCCCATCTTCATCTGTAAAATTTCTGTATAAAGGTGTTTGTGCCATTAATGGTTTCAACATTATGACAACAAAAAATAATAAGATGATTAATTGAATTCGATAATATACTACTCTATTACTCATGCTCTTTTATGAATACTTAGGTAAATATATTTGCATTCCTTTATTTAAGAAAACTTTAACAATAAAAGAAGTGATTTTCATCCATAAAAGTTATCCACATTTTTTTTGAAAATTCATTCACTCAATGAAAAGGGGGTTTCACTCAAAAATTCTCGGAGCTCACTAAATGACTACCTTTTGTTATTTTAAATTACTACATATTTGTAGCATAATTACAAAGACACAATATTTAATTATCAAAAACAAAAAAATTATATTAACCATTAAACCTCCCCAAATTTCTTTACCTTATTTTCACTATATATAACCTTAAATTATATCCCTTTACACTAAATATAATAACAACTGAGAATACTTTTTTTAGTCATTAGTTCAAAACACGTAAACTTTCTCTTTTTTAAAAGAATATACAACCTCTATATAAAAGAGAAATACGAAAAGCTGCTTCATGGCAGCTTTTTTATTTAAAAAAACTTTCTGATGGATATACTTTGCCGCCATCATCCGATTTAGTGATGGAATATGCAAAACCTTTTTGAATAGCATATGCCCCAACTTCCCCTTTTTTGTTGATGGCGATAAACCCAACTTGCAATTTTTCAGCCTTTGATTTATCTCTGTTTACAATCCGCATCACGGCTTCTTTACATGCTTTATATGGAGATTTACCTTGTCGCATTAATTCTACAATAAGGTGTGTGCCACAAATCCTTATCACTTCTTCACCTACGCCAGATGAAGTGGCTGCTCCAACCTCTCCATCCACATATAAACCTGCACCAATAACTGGAGAATCTCCTACCCTACCTCTTAATTTGAAAGCCATACCACTGGTAGTACAGGCTCCAGCAAGTCTTCCATTAGCATCCAAAGCAATCGTTCCCATCGTATCGTGATTTGGACTTCCGTCTTCAAAAATGGAGGTGCAAACGGACCACCCTTATTTCCTCGAGATCCTTGTTGTTGCTCAATATTGATTTGTGGTTCGTAATTCGATTTTTTAAGCCAATTTTGATAGGTCTTTCTAGCATCTTCTGATAATTTTCCGTCCTCCAATGCAAAACCATTTTGAAGAGCATACTGTTGTGCTCCAGCACCAGAAAGCATTACATGAGGAGTATGTTCCATTAAATGCCTGGCAACAGTAATAGGATTTTTAATCTTTTCTAAAAAAGTTACTGCACCGCAATTTAACTTTTCATCCATAATGCTGGCATCCAATGTGACAAAACCATCTCTATCAGGATTCCCACCCAGTCCAACACAACAATTGATTGTATTTTCTAAGGCATTAGCTGCTTTTTCAACCGCATCTAAGGCATATCCATTTTTTGACAGAACCTTCCAAGCCTCATTATTTGCTTGAATTCCACTATCCCAAGTAGAAACAACTATTGGTTTTGTTACTGAACCATCGTTAAATAAATTATTTAATGCATTCGAATTTAAAAACGGAATACCTAATGAATATTTTAAAAATGAACGTCTATTTGCCATAATTCTACTGTTTATATCCTATTTATTGGCAAGATATATATAAATTCTCATAATTAATAAGTCAAATTCCATCATTTAAAAATCTAAATTTATATAAAACTATTGGCAACAGGGTTTTAAATTATATAATTCTTTGACATCTTGTAGAGTTAATGCTCTATTGTAGACAATAATGTCATCAATTATTCCATTAAAATACTTCCCAATAAACATATCTCCAATGTCTTTAGCTATCGAATAATTTGCACCACAATTTGCATTACCTGAATCTGTTTCATTTAAAGTTCCATTAATAAAAATAGAATAGGTATCATCATTTTTAACAGCTACTAGATGATGCCATTTATAAGCCCATGCTTTCTTTTCACCATGACAACCATTTGTTTAAAGTTTGTTAGAGCATTTGACTAAACCTTCAATTATTGTGTCGAAAAATGGTCAATTACAACCATATAATCCAACAGACCAAAATTGACCTTTTCTATCTGGACAACGAAATGGAATCACTCTGCTCAAAAGTATTTGATATCCCAATTTTGAAGTGATAGTATCATCTGGATATAACCATAAAGAGATTGATAATTTTGATAGGGAATTTAGAAATCCAGCATTTTTTGTTGTTAAAAACTCTTTTTTATCTGTGGAATTATCAAAATAATAGGCACAATTTGGATTTCCAACTCTATCAAAAGTGTCTTTTGCGGCTGTAAGATTACTTAAATCATTATTATTAGGTGATTCGTCAATAATGCTTCCATTATTGAATGGATAAAATGCTATTACTCCGTTTTGGAGATTTGATGATAAACAATCAACTGTAAATTCTCCTGATTTTTTACAGCTAAAACAATAAATCAAACAAAGGTATAAAGCAATTTTTTTCATGAAATTTAATTTTGAAATTATTTATGTATTAAAGATAGGTTATAACAATTAAATAATCATATATTAATATTAAATTAAAAAAAATCTTAATAAAATAATCAAAACACTAAATCAAGTACTACAAAATTAAATTTTCAACCACTAACTTTACAAAAATATTTCAGCAATTTATGAATGAAAATATTCAAAATATTTTATTTGATATTGAACAATATATTGATAATCAATTCAAAACGAATCAACCAAATTCGTTATATGAACCGATAAGATATATTATGTCTTTAGGTGGGAAAAGAATTCGTCCGTTATTGTGCATTTTGGCATCTCAGCTTTACAAGACTGACTATCAGAAAGTTATTCCCAGTGCTTATGCTATCGAACTGTTTCACAATTTCAGTTTGGTACATGATGACATCATGGATAATGCTCCACTGAGGAGAGGATTGCCTACTCTTCATGAAAAATATGATACAAACACAGGCATACTTTCTGGGGATGTTATGTTGATTTATGTTTATGAATATTTATTAAAAAATGCTGATAATCAAGCAACTAATATAATTTCTATTTTTAACAAAACTTCAATTGAAGTTTGTGAAGGGCAGCAAATGGACATGGATTTCGAAAAATCAAATTCGATAAAAATAGCCGATTATCTGAAAATGATAGAATTGAAAACTGCAGTTTTGTTAGGTGCTGCACTGCAAATTGGTGGTATTTTAGGAGGTGCAAATGACTCTGATGCAAAATGTTTGTATCAATTTGGCGTTAATATTGGAATTGCTTTTCAGATACAAGATGATATTTTAGATACTTTTGGAGATCCGACTAAGTTTGGGAAAAAAGTAGGTGGAGATATTTCGAATCATAAAAAAACATTATTGCATCTTTTAGCATTACAAAATGCAAATGATTTTCAAATTTCAAGAATCAACAAAGCATATGACCACGAAGAGGAACAGACTAAAATTCAATCTGTTACAGCAATTTTCAAAGAACTAAATGTGCAAGTACTTGCACTTGAATACCAACAAAACTATTATAAAATCGCATTCGATTATTTGGAAAAAGTTAATGTAGATAAAAATAAAAAGCAAGATATTATCCAATTAGCAACAAATCTGTTTAATAGAGAAAACTAAAATAATGATAGAAGAAAGAATTTCAGTATTTGATATGTTCAAAATCGGGATTGGACCTTCCAGCTCCCATACGTTAGGACCTTGGAGAGCCGCTCTGAGATTCCTAAACGAACTGACAGCAATTCACGATTTAAATAGTATAACTTCCCTTCAAATATTATTATATGGCTCATTGGCGAAGACAGGTGTTGGTCACGGCACCGATATTGCGGTCCAATTAGGATTGATGGGAGAAGACCCAGTTACTTTTGATACAGAAAAGGTAGATTCAACAATAAAACAAATAAAAGATTCAAAAATTTTAATACTTGACCACCAAAAATCTATCCATTTCAATCCCTTAAATGACATTGTCTTCTTGATGGATGCATCTTTACCTTTTCATCCAAATGCATTGACATTTGTTGCAGAAACTACTGACAAACAAACCTTTGCAAAAACCTATTATTCCATTGGAGGAGGATTTGTTGTCGCTGAAGACGATGCAGAAAAAAATGTAGCACAGGTTAAACTTCCTTTCCCAATTGATAAAGCAGAAGACTTGACAGATCATTGTTTGAGCAATATGATGTCAATATCTGAAATAATTTGGGAGAATGAAAAGTCGTGGAGGTCCCCTAAAGAAACAATTCGTGGGGTGTTGAAAATTTGGGAAACCATGAAAAATTGCATCTATAAAGGTTGTCATACTACTGGCGAATTGCCTGGTGGTTTGCAAGTTACAAGAAGAGCTGCAGCTTTAAACCAAAAATTAATTGGAGACCAGTCCTATCAAAATTTTGAAGAATGGTTACAAATTATTGAAAAAAGTGGCAATAATTTTTCAAAAGTTTTGAATTGGGTGAGTTGTTTTGCATTAGCTGTAAATGAAGAAAATGCCTCTTTCGGTCGTGTAGTTACTGCTCCAACGAATGGTGCATCTGGGGTAATTCCTGCTGTTTTGATGTATTATATTGCATTTTGTGATGGCAATTCCAGTAAAAAAATTCTGGAGTTCATCATGACTGCTGCTGAAATAGGTAGTATTTTCAAAAAAGGTTCGACCATTTCAGCAGCGATGGGTGGATGTCAAGCAGAAATCGGTGTTTCTTCAGCCATGGCAGCTGGTGCCCTCACTGAATGTATGGGTGGAAGTGTCCAACAAGTCATCATGGCAGCTGAAATTGCAATGGAACATCATTTGGGTTTAACCTGCGATCCAATTGGTGGTTTAGTACAAATACCTTGTATTGAGCGAAATACAATGGGAGCAATAAAAGCTATTACAGCCAGCCAACTGGCTTTAGAAAGTGATCCTACAAAAGCAAAAGTAACTTTGGATGGTGTCATCAAAACAATGTGGGCTACAGCATTGGATATGAATTCTAAATATAAAGAAACATCAGATGGTGGTTTGGCAACACATATTCCAATCAGTTTACCAGAGTGTTAATTTATCAAAAATCTAATTTATGCCGAATTTTTAAAGTCAACTTTTAATTTTAGGCTTAAATTTTAAAGTTGACTTTTAATTTTAGGCATATTTTATAAAATTTCCACAATCCTTTCTATCAAATTATCCTGTTGGAAGCCAAAAAGTGATTACAACTGATAATTTCTACGAATTATTGCAATAAGCTACTAAACAGCAACTGGAGCTTTAATTGCAGGATGTGGGTGGTAATTTTTTAATTCGAAATCGTTAAATTCAAAAGAAAACAAATCATTTATGGATGGATTTATTTCCATTGTTGGTAATTCAATCGGTGTTCTTGTCAACTGCAATTTGGCTTGATCGATATGGTTGCTGTACAAATGTACATCTCCAAAAGAATGAACAAATTCTCCTGGCTTTAGTCCACAAACTTGTGCCATCATCATCGTCAATAGAGCATATGATGCTATATTAAAAGGAACTCCTAAAAACACATCAGCAGATCGCTGATATAATTGACAAGACAATTTTCCATCATTTACATAAAATTGGAACAAACAATGGCAAGGACTCAATGCCATCTCCGAAAGCTCGCCAACATTCCATGCATTCACAATGATTCTTCTAGAATCTGGGTTGTTTTTGATTGTATCTATTGCAATTTGAATTTGGTCTATCGTTTTACCAAAATTTGTCGCCCAACTTCTCCATTGTTTGCCATAAACGGGTCCTAAATCCCCCTTTTCATCTGCCCATTCATCCCAAATAGATACCCCATTTTCTTTGAGATATTTAATATTAGTATCTCCTTTTAAAAACCATAGCAATTCATAAATAATGGATTTCAAATGCAATTTTTTGGTGGTAACCATAGGAAATCCCTTAGAAAGGTCGAATCGCATCTGATAGCCAAACACACTAAAAGTCCCAGTTCCAGTTCGGTCTGACTTGAAAGTGCCGTTATCAATGATATGTTGTAAAAGTTGATGGTACTGCTGCATTTTCTAATATCTTAATCTTTTAACACCAGAATGAATGTATTGTTCTATCAATTGAAATAGTATATTTGGAGCTAGCGGTCTCCAATTGATATCGCTAAAAATTTCTCCAAAATTAACAAAATATTGCAATAATCCACTCTTCATTTCATCTTCTACATGTTTATATGTATTGATGAAACAAATCCATCCACCATCCTCTTTGATGTCTTCATACCATTCCTCATAATAGCTATCATCAGATGAATGAAAATTTAATACATTCTCACAAATTATAATATATTTGAAAATCGACTCATCAATCAATTCATTGATTAAATTTCTTTTGAAATACATGATATCATTATAAATGGCATCGTTCCATTCTCCAATCATTTCAAAAATCGCAAATTGATCGTCGTAATCGACAAATAATATCTTGGTATATAATGTCAATGACCCAAACTCATCCCATTGAGGATGAATATAATGGTTGTAAATTTTATTTGTGAACTCAAATTCACTGTATTCCCTTCCATAAAATGGGGATCGGCTATCTTCATCGGCAATATAATCCCCTCTCCATCGATAATATGGCTCAATATCATGCATAATTACATCGCTTTTACGATATCATATTGCGTTATGATATGTAATGAACCAGCCATATCTTTTGCTACCACAGCAGGAACTTCTTTAGATATCAATGCACTAATATTTTTCACATAAGTCGATTCTTCTACCATTGGGAATGGTTGACTCATTACTTTTTCAATTAATATTTCAGCATTATTCATCGGATTTTCCAATAAAAAACCTAAAACACTGGTCTCACTAATCGCTCCCACCATTTTATCCCCATCCATCACTGGCATCTGTGAGATATCGTGCTCTTTCATCATATTGAAAGCTTGACGAACGGTATTTGATTGGTTGACAAAATAAAAATGATTGTCTTTTTTCACAGAAATTAAATCTTTCACCCTCAAATCTTCGTCTAAGAATCCTCTTTCTCTCATCCAATCATCATTGAAAATTTTTCCTACATATCTGCTTCCATGGTCATGTAAGATGACAACCACTCTGTCCGTTGGCTTCAATTGTTCTTTCATTTGTAACAAACCAGCAATGGCAGAGCCAGCAGAATATCCAGCAAAAATCGCCTCATCTTTGGCTAATTTTCTAGCATAAACTGCCCCATCCTTATCGCTCACTTTTTCGAAATGATCGATATATTGCATATCGTAATTTTGAGGCACAAAATCTTCTCCAATGCCTTCTGTAATATAAGCATATGCCTCTTTTTCATCCAAAATACCCGTTTCATGATATTTTTTCAAAAGAGAACCAAAGGTATCAATCGCCCAAACTTTAATATTTGGATTTTTTTCTTTCAAATATTTGCCAGTCCCAACTATTGTTCCCCCTGTTCCAGAACCAACCACCAGATGGGTAACTGTTCCATCGGTTTGTTCCCAAATTTCTGGACCAGTTTGTTCGTAATGGGCTAGGCGATTGGATAAATTATCGTATTGATTGACATAAAATGAGTTCGGAGTCTCTTTTGCTAATCTTTTAGAAACAGAATAATAGGATCTAGGGTCTTCTGGTGCTACTGCAGTGGGGCAAACGATTACTTCTGCTCCCATCGCCTTCAAGATATCTACTTTTTCTTTCGATTGCTTGTCAGTTGTAGTAAAAATACATTTGTATCCTCTTATGCAAGCTACCAAAGCCAAACCCATCCCAGTATTTCCAGAAGTCCCTTCGATGATGGTACCACCAGGTTTTAGCAAACCAGCTTTTTCAGCATCATCTATCATTTTCACTGCCATACGGTCTTTCGCCGAGTTGCCAGGATTGAAGTATTCCACTTTTGCATAAACTGTACAGGGCAAATCCTTACAGATTTTATTAAGTTTTACTAAAGGAGTATTCCCTATTGTTTCTAAAATATTATTACAGATATTCATGGAAAATAGCTTATTTTTTAATTTTGTATTTGATTTTAACAAAGAATTTTGGGTCTCTTGCTCCCAGCATTTTTGCGGTTGCAGGCGATAAAACAACTTCTACATCGGTGTTCGTTCCATCAGGAATCCTATCAATTACTTTTGCATAAGTCGTCTTTCGTTTCATGGGATTATTGATTTCTATATAGGAATTTATCGGTGCTTTTCGGTGCAAAACATATAGATCGTTGTTCTGGTAATTACTTTTACTCCAAGATGCAACTCCTTGGGTCTGATATTCAACATATTCTACCACAGGTATGACCACAACCGTATCCTTTTTTGGTAGGTTTTGCTTTGCAGTTTCTTTCTTCAAAGTGTCTTTTTTCGAATTGACAGTTTTGGCAATCGCACTCTTCTGTTCAACTATTTTTTTGACACTTTCTTTAGTTATTTGCTTTTCAAAAATCTCTTTTGCAGTTTGTTCCTTATCTTTCAGTACCGCAACAGATTTATTTGTCTTTACTTTAACATGCAGCGAATCTGGAATACCTTTCACATCCAACCAACCAATGACAAGTTTTTCCCCATCATGAATGGTTTTGTCTTTCTTCTTCGAAAAACTAAGCACAGAATCCATTGGTTCTTCGAAATACTCTTTAGAAATTTTGAATAAATTATCACCACTGACCACTTCATAGACAATTGGAGCATGTTTCCATCGATAAAATCCTTTTTTTCTATATTTGATAATCGCCTTTTCTGGTAAATCTATTTTAACCATTTGACCAATAGTCAATCCCTTTTCTTTAATATCAGGGTTCAATGCGAAAATGTCATCTACACTGACACCGTAAAAATTAGAAATGGAGAATAAAGTTTGTTTAGGAAGTGTCTTATGAAAAAGAAATTTTCTATTCTCAATCAACCTCACTTCTATTGAGTCTTTAAAACTCAATACCCCCACACTTTGAGCATTTATGCAATGAACAACACTCAAAAAAATAGAAAAAAATAATATTCTTTTCATTAAAACCATATTGAAGTATATTTTTTGCAAAGATAAAATAAATTAATTCTAATTTCAATTAAGTGAAAATCAACAAAATATATAATATCAAAAATAAACCTTTCTATTAATTTTACTTTTAAATTAGAAGTTTACTACAAAATAAAATTCCGAATTTAATGTAATTTTTTACTGAACATTTTTTTATTCCTTTGGAAAAGTAACACAAAAAATACTTCCTTTGGGGTGATTATCTTTCACACTCACCTCGGCTTTGTGTATTTTAGCCATTTGTTTCACAATGTACAATCCCAATCCTGTTCCCTTTGTATTTCTAGTTTCTTCATTACCTGAACGAAAAAATCGATTAAATATATGTTTCTTATCAGATTCTGAAATTCCAACACCTTGATCTTCAACGATTAAATCAATTTTATTATTATTTGAATTCAAATAAATATGAATAATTGGTTGGTCAACACTATATTTTATCGCATTTTCAATCAAATTATTAAGTATCGAAATAAAGCCGATTTTATCAATATTCAATACAAGTTTTGGTATTTGGCAATCAAATTCAATTTGGATATTGGGGTATTGGCTTTTAAAACTATGATAGGTATTTTTGGTTATTTCTACAATATCTACAGGCTCAAAAGTTGGGGTATAAATTGTCTCCAATCTGGTCGCTAATAATAAATCATTCACTAATCTTTCTAATCTTTCCGTCTCTTTTAAGGCAATCAGACTAAATTTGTCCACCATATTTTTATCCAAATTTCTTTTCAGAAGGGTGTCAAAAGTCAATTTTATAGATGCCAAAGGTGACTTCAACTCATGACTAATGGATAAAAGGAAATTTTTTCGAGCCTTTGCTGCATCCAATTCTTTTTTGGAGCTATTCATTATTAACCATATCCCAATTATCAAACTGATGGTGAAAACCATACCTTCTGGGTATCATATTTTTTCTTTAAAGCCAGATATTTGGGGTTTTCAAGGAATAATGCCTCTGATTCAAATTGTTTTTCAACCATCATTCCTAACCTCATGAAATTAGCTTTTGCCTCAAAAGCATCTTTATTTTTGGTATATAACAAAACTGCCCACCATGAAAAGGCGAGAAACATATAAATAATTACTATATAAGAAAGCAGTTGCAGCCTTCTTGAATTTATGTCAAAATCTGGATTTGTTTGTTTATTATTCAATTTGTAAACACAATTATCTTATTTTAACGTATTAATTAATGTTTAGATGTAAAACTTTTCCATCCAATCAAAAAAATTATATGAAATATTCATTTACAACGATATTTTTCAGTTTCGTTTTCTATTGCACAATAGCAAATCCTATTCACAATCAATATATTACAACACAGCCAACTATCGGTGCTGCACAATTCAATATATATTTATCTAAATTAAAAAACAAAAAAGTTGCTTTAGTGGTCAACCATACTTCTATGGTTGGGAAAACACATTTAGTGGATACTTTACTCAGTTTAGGAGTTCAAATACAAAAAATATTTGCTCCCGAACATGGCTTTAGAGGTTCTGTTGCCGATGGTGAAACCATAAATGATGGCATTGACCATAAAACAAAATTGCCCATTATTTCGCTTTATGGAAACAATAAAAAACCCACTGAAGCACAATTATCTGATATTGATGTGGTTATATTAGACATTCAAGATGTTGGATGTAGATTTTATACCTATTTATCCACCATGTTTTTGGTCATGGATGCCTGTTCAGATCAAGAAAAAACCTTTGTTTTATTGGACAGACCCAATCCAAATGGGCATTATTTTGATGGACCAATATTGGATAAAAAGTTTGAATCATTCGTTGGGATGCTTCAGATCCCTGCTGTTCATGGACTCACTTTAGGGGAAATGGCAAAAATGATAGTGGGAGAAAAATGGTTGCAAAGCCAGAAAAAATTAGATCTCCAAGTGGTTAAATGCTTGAATTACAATCATGAAGATTCTCCAAATTATGATTATCCAATTGCACCTTCACCCAATTTACAGACAAAATTATCATTGCTCCTCTACCCTTCTCTTTGCTTTTTTGAGGGAACTGAAATTAGTATTGGCAGAGGAACCGATAAACCATTTATGGTATATGGAAATCCGTTATTGACAAAAATGTCATATACATTCACCCCAAAATCTATTCCTAGTTCGGTGAATCCTCCACAAAAAGACAAAAAATGCTTTGGCAAAGATTTGTCTAATTCAGATATTAAAATGATTGCGAAAGAAAAAAAAATGAACCTTTCTCATTTCTTCGAAGCCTATTCTTCGTATCCTGATAAAAAGCATTTTTTTCTCTCTACGAATTATATCGATAAATTGTACGGATCGGATAATTTCAGAAAAATGGTAATTCAGGGAAAAACTGAAAAAGCAATCAGAGCGACTTGGGAGCAAGATTTGAAAAAATATAAAACCATTAGAAGCAAGTATTTGATTTATCCTTAACAAATTGATTATGAGATATTTTTATATCCTATTTTTTATTATAATTTTAAAAATAAATCTTTCTGCACAAATATTGCATCCTGAATATATTTGTAACCTACCGAGTTCTCTAACGGAATCTTCGGGATTATTCACCATATCAGAAAATGAATTTTGGAGCTTTGAAGATAGTGGAAATGCCGATGAATTAGTAAAAATAGATAATCAGGGCACAAAGATAAAAACCGTAAAAATCTCCAATGCCTCCAATGAAGATTGGGAAGCAATGACGGACGATGGTCAATATACCACATTGGAGATGTAGGCAAAATACACAAGTAACAGAACTAATTTGGTTATTTACAAAATTTCGACTATCAATAATGTACTTGGCACCTCAATTAGTCCACAAAAAATAAATTTTACTTATGAGGATCAAATCGACTTCAATCCGCCAATCGGTTCTTGGGAGTTTGATTGTGAGTCCATATTGGCTATTAATGATAGTTTATACCTTTTTTCAAAGGATTATACAGTGCCATTCAAAGGGCAAACTAAAGTTTATAAACTTTCTAAATCTCCTACAAAACAAGTGGCAAAATTGGTTACTCTAATCTCGACGAATGACCAGAATTACAATTTAGGGCAGATAACAGATGTTGCCATAAGCCCCAATAAAAAAGTGATAGTGCTTTTGGCAAATAGTGGAATGTATGTTTTTGACAATTTCGAAATTTCAAATTTTTGGAATGGTCGAAAGCGATTTTTTCAATTTGATAGTAAGCTACAAAGAGAAGGTATTTCATTTTTGAATGATAGTATTATCTATTTGACCAACGAATTTTCAACAAATGGAGATGCAGCTTTATATAAATTAAATTTGTCCAATATCTTAACTTCATCCAATTCAATAATAAATATTTCCGATTTAAATATTACTTATTTTATTGAGAATCAATGGCTTAATATTCAATCTAACAAAAGTCTTAAAAACATTGAAATCTTTGATTTTCAAGGAAAAATAATTGAAAAAAAAGATTTGAAAATGGAGCAAAATATTCAGTTGCCATTATCAATAGCATCTGGAAACTATATTTTAAGGGTAGAAACAATGGATAATAAAGAATGGGTTCAAAAAATTAGGATTGATTAACCATTTCCATCCAGCTCTTTTTCAACCTTTTTCTTATCGATAATTATTCCCTCTTTGCTTTTGGTTGCTTTGTTATAAAATAAGCCATATAACAAAGCTTGTCCCAAATCTGCGGGGTTGTTTCCTTCCCCAACTACCCAATCTCCAGATGTTTTATGTATCACAATATCCGCTAATTTAGCAGATTCTATTCCAAAATCTGTACAATTATTATTACACAAATCATAAGTTGTTTGCTCGAATTTAGATGCTAAATCAAGGATCTCAATATGCTGATCCAAGGTGATTTCTTTGCTAATTTTTACATGATATTCATGTTTTGCATCATCCATAAAACAAGATTCAGCCTTGTTTTCAAATGGAGTACCTGAAAGTAATTTTTGTCTATCGGGGCTTGGATAATAGCCAAATACATGTTTGATAATGTCATTTGAAGATTTGCCAAAAAGCTTTAGTCCAATAAAAGTATGACCAACATCTGTAGCAAAAGTCATTTTGATGGACATTCCTGGGATTGGTTGTTTTACATATAGATTAAAAACTATTTTGTCCACCTTATCCTTGGGCAGCATTACCGCCAAATCTTTCATCCATTTGATTCGAACCTTATCACCAGGTTGAATATTATTGATTTGACGAACCCGTCTTTCATATTTTTTTAGAATAATATTGCTATAAAGGTCATGAATTTTCTTGCTAATTTTTGCTCGAAAGGACATTCTGATATCATTTCCATCATAATCCAAAGGAATTTGTTCTTGAGAAACTGAAATATCTTTCGAATCCTCTTTTAATTGTGTCAGTAACTGTTTCTGGTCTATTGCATTTTCAAAAGTGACACTCTTTTGTGATTGCAAAGCACCCAAAGTGGCTTTAAACCAGAAATAAATATTTAAAAATATCTTTTTCATCTTCCAAGAATTAAAACGCAGAAATCAAAAAAAGTATGTTGAAAAAAGCTTTTATATTCATAAAATATCCATTTTATTACTTTTCATTAGTTTTGGATTGTAAAAAGTTTTCATCCATTTGTCCCAAAAAGTAAAATAAAGCCCAAAATTTGAATGGTATTTTTCATGATGAAAATCATGGTTCGTTGAATTATTCTGAAACTGCCCCAATTTAGATTGTATAAATTTTGAACTAAACGTCTCAAATCCCAAATGCCCCATGACATTTATTAAAGTCATTATTAATAAAAAAAGGGATAAGGCAATTGGATGAATGGGAATTGCTAAAATTATTATTGGAATAATGCCAAAATTTATTACTGCTTCTATTGGGTGAAAGGAAAATGATGCCCATGGCGTCGGACTGATGGATTGATGATGAATTGCATGGATTTTTTGAGTCCATCTAAAAGAATGTAACCATCTATGTGTCCAATAAAAATAGGCATCGTGAATAATTATTGAAAGAAAAATTGAAAAAATAAAATACCCTATTCCAAATTCAGAAATGTTTAGATATATTTTGGTAATCCCAAAATGATAAAGCTGGAACATGCAATAACTCAAAAAACTAAAGATGCATAAGGTAATAATTGAATATGAAACTTCACGGACAACTTGTTGATTATCTGGAATGTAGGTTTGTATTTTGTTTGAAATCAACTGCTTATATTTCCATTTGTAAAAAATAAAATAAGTAATACTTGCTAAAAGAAAATATCTTAGAAAGATACTTATCACCTCACTTTTCCATGTATAGATTGCTTCGATATTCATGATATTTAATTTTGCCACATTCCAGCAGAGATTACACCTCCAGTTCCAAAACTACATAACAATACTTTTTTTCCCTCAATTTTATCTTTAATCAAATCCAATGCGATGCCGACAGTTGCTGCTCCACAATTCCCAATTTTATTCGAAACATCTACAAATTCTAAATCATATTTTTCAAAAACAGATTTCAAATGTTTTATGATGATTGGATTTACTT
This sequence comes from Saprospiraceae bacterium, assembly GCA_016710625.1. Taxonomy (GTDB): domain Bacteria; phylum Bacteroidota; class Bacteroidia; order Chitinophagales; family Saprospiraceae; genus JADJVK01. Next base: position 14,428 of record JADJVK010000006.1, on the reverse strand, counting down.
GATGCAAAATCATAATATCTGGTTTGGTAGAAGCAGCAACAAACTCCAAATAAAAGTTTTCTGCATGCTTCAAAAGCTTGATGGCTAAATCATTATTCATCGACAGTCCTAAATGCAATCTTGGATCAGAAGCCATATCCGATAAATTATCCATGATAATTTGGTCTGCATCATGTCCAAGTTTTACCGTGACCACCTCCGACAATCCTTTATATTGCTTTGATTTTGAATATATTAAAGATTTATGAGTTTCTGTATAACGCATCAAACAACTAAATGCTCCATTTCCAAAAATACTACTGATTTTATGCTGTTTCGAAGTCGCTTTGAAAGCTGCATCAGCATTTATGACTATTGCTGAAGTTTGGTTCAATGCACAAAGTTGACTTGCTAAAATCATGGAAGCAACACCACCAGCACATCCTTGAACCATATCAATCGTTTGTAAATCAGAAAAGTGCTCATGTAATTGTTCAATAATCAATTGACCCAAAGAAGGAGAAACCATATCTGGACAAGTGGTAGCAACGACCAAATGTTTTAAATTATCTGGTAAGCCATCAGCTATTATTGGCTCCACAACTTTGATGGCTAATGCCAGTACTTGCCTTGGAATTTCATCAATTTTTTCAATTTGATTAAATTCAAAATAACTATTCATTTTTAATATCTCGACACCCATTTTTTTGATTTTTTAGAATTTTACATTTTTATAACTTCCACACCCTCTTTTCTCTAATTGATTTATTGTCAACAATATATCATCACTAATTGCATTTCCAACTTTTGAAGGGCAAAAAGGGCAGGCATTAATATCCCCATCAGTATCTATGTAAATATTTCTATTTCCAGAAGCAAAACAACCAGCTTTTCTTTGATAATATCCATGATAACTGATGATTGGATAGTTAATAAATGCAGGATCATAATTCATTTTCAAGAAAAAATTATCTAATATTTCAAAATGCTTTTTTTCTAAAGTAACCGATAATCCTTGAAAATGACCGATGCTTTTTGGCTCTAAAATTTGAACAAATGTAACACCAAGCTCCCTAGCAAATTCCATGTAATTCATCAAATCAGCTTCATTCACAATGCTTTTAGAGACACAAATAGATAATGCTACATTTATCTCTTCATTTATTGCATTGCTTACTGCATTGATTGCCATTGAAAAGGAGTTCGGATTTCCCCTAAATTGATTATGAAAATCTGGAATATAATGGTCAATGCTCACTACAATTCCTGCAATACCAGCTTTTTTCATTTTTTTAGCTTTGTCCAAAGTCAAATTGTAACCTGAAGTCAAAAACCAAAAATCAATATGAGGATACTTTTCAACTATTGGCAGAATATCATCTATCCTCATAAGTGGCTCACCTCCTGTTAGTTGTATTTGCGAAACACCGATTTTGGATAATTTGTGAATTATCGTTTCCAAATTAGTATCAGTGAGCACTTCCTTTTTGTTCAAATTTTCCCATTCAAAGCAATGTTCACATTGTAAGGGACATTTTTTGGTGATCGCCACAAAAGCATTTGTCAATCGATTTGTTGGAAAGGATTTTATGGGTTGAATTCTATTGATTTCCCCAATAATTGCATTTTCAAATGCAACAGATTTCCATCCAGGAGTATATAAATCCCAATAATATTTTTGCCCTACTTTTGCTAATTTAATCAACCTCTGATTTCCTAGCATCGCTCTCCTATTTTGATCTAATTTGCGAAGTACATTTAAAATAGTAAATGGATTTTTGAAAAATCGAATGACTAGGGCGACAATATTTAATCGAATTCCAATTTCAACCCACATCAATTCTAATCCAAAAATAAACTTAGCTTTTTTTAGCGGTTTATTTTCTTTGACTTGTGGAGCTAATGCTTCTTTTTTAATAGTTATTGCGGTTTCCATATTATTGATTTAAGGCTAATTCGAATATTTTTTTGTCTTTGCTGAATTTATCATATTCCGTTCTTGAAAATCTTGTAAATGCTCCTTTTTCTTTAAAGGCACTCAATTTGCTTAAGTTCGGAATTCCTTTATAATCTCTGATATATTCATAATACCCTTTGGAATGTAAAAAAACAGAAACTTTTGAGTCAGCACTTTTCTTTGGAAGTTTATATTTTATGATAGCTGCATTCCCTATATTCGGTTGGATAAGGTATTTATCATCATCGTTAGCAATCAAATCTGTTACATTATTTCCTTTTTCATCCATTGCAGAATAAGGTTTTATAACATCTGTTTTTAATGGTTGATCTGCACTAAAATCCATTGCAGCAAAATCCAGTTCCCAAAAATTATAGCCACATTCAAGTTTTATCGTAATTTCATCATCGGAATCGGTTTCTAAATCTATCGGAATCACCAAATCTCTAGAAGCCAATGGACCAATTGTATTGATATTATCTACTAATTTCCATCCACTTTTCGTTTTTATAAATATTGAAAGTGGAATACCCTGCTCTATCGCCCATTTTTCGTTTTCAGAAGCTGGCTTTTTGCCTTGCTTTTCAGCGAACTGATTGTATAATACACCAAATTGTTCATTGAATTTTCCATAAACATAATCCAACCAATAAGAATTTTTCGCATTCAAAATTAATTTACCGATTGTTGCATTTTTGGGTTTCTTGAATGTTAATTGTATATTTCTAAAATCAGTGTTTTGCAATAAAGTGTCATTAAATTGGTAATTACTGTTATCTTTCTCTCGAAGCATTTCTAAAAGATCCATTTTGCTTTCGTTGGTAGCACTTTTCAAATTCGAAATATTTGATATTGAATGTGCTTTTCCATATTTATCTACTAATATTTGCAAATCTTTGGAATGCTCCACAACCAGTAGGTTTGCTAAATTCGTATATTGTTTTTCTAATAACTCATTGGTTATTTTTATCTCATAATCTCCTGATACAGTATCTATTACAGACAATGGCATAAAGTCATTTCGTTCTAAAGATTTATAAATTGCACCACCATACATTTCCCCAACAAATTGATATGAATTTCCATTTTTAATATAAACAAATGGACATGAGCTTTTAGTAGCAAATATTATTATACCGACAACTACAACTACCCCTGCCGAAATACCAATTGCTGAAAATACATAGGAAGCTACATTTGCCTCAGTTGCAGTATTATAAATATTAATTTTTTTAATGGCATCAATAGGAATAGAAATTAAATTACTGTCTTCTTGAATGTATTCTGTAATATAAATATGGGTTTCATTCGTTGGCTTGGACTCTGAAGATTTATAACGATTAACACCATTTACATTTTTTGGATTCAAGTTAACTGAATGTATATCACTCAAATTCAATATTTTACCACTCATTTGCTTAGAATCATCATTCAGTTTTATGTCAGTGAGGTTCCATGTCTCATTACCATGATGAATGATGATATACCTTTGTATTAAATTTATATTAGTTAAATCAATCTTACTATTTGGGATTTCTTTTATTTTATAGTATGTACAACTAATTGTGAAAATTGATATTACTAAAAAATCTTGAATAAAATAAATTTGGATGTTTTTTTTGAAATGTAGTTCGTATTTTTAGACATAAGTTATTTATTGTTTTTTTTGTAATGAAAAATTATAGCTAATATTAACTCCAAGTCTCGATGCTAAATTTGTATAAATTGGAATGTTAGAAACATATCTAATATTTGAAAATCCAAAACCTAAATAAGGTGTCAAATCAAATTTTGGAGATAATTTTACAATAAATCCTCCATTTAATAAGAATGAGTAAAAAGTGGAGGTGACATATTCTTGAGAAAGTGAATTTATATTGTAATTTTTAATTTTCCCAATCTCATAAGATAATCCATAATAGAATGTCTTTCTGGATCTTCCAAATGGAAAATAATAAAGCTCGATTCCAGTATTAAAAATCTTATTAGAATTATAATATATTGGATAAGATCCATATCTAGAAGTTGAATTCAAACCTGTTGAAAAAGGAAATTTCAACATAATATTTCCTTTTGAATTGGTGTATTCAAATGACGTGGTGAAAACACCTTTTAAAAAATCATAAAGATTTAGGGAAACAGAGCCATGCTCATAGTCTATAGGATTTTCATTGTAGATTATTGTATCCGCTTTATTAATATTTATTATTTTCCCATTTAAATAGGCAATTTTCCGAATATCAGATTTTGCTACAACAAACTTTCGTTTCAAGGTGTCATCGGAATTTATAAATATCACATTATCAATATTTTCACTCATAATATTGACAATCTGGATATTGCCTCCCTTCCTATAAATGGTATCCTGTGCTTTTATTGTATTTGTAAAAGTTATTACTGATAGTAGTATTAATATTATTTTTGGCATTATTTAAAATTTAATACAAATATCTATATTAATAATTTGTCTTTTGAAGTAAATTTCAATAAATACATATATTTTTTTATTGAATATTAAGAAATTTTATCCTTAGACAAAAAAAAGGGGCACTTCCAGAAGGAAGCACCCCAATATATAACCCCAAAAAACACTCAAATCTAGTCTTCGCCTAATACTTCTTCCATATTAGCGAATCTTGCTCTTTGCGAAGAAGTAGAATCTTTAGTAGCTACTAACATTCTATCAAATCTTCTAACACCTGTACCTGCTGGAATTCTCTTTCCAACAATTACATTCTCTTTCAAACCATTCAAGTGATCTTTTACTGCTCCAATTGCAGCAGTACTTAACACTTTCGTAGTTTCTTGGAAGGATGCCGCTGATATCCAGCTATTTGTTCCTAATGATGATTTAGTGATACCTTGTAAGATAGGCATTGAAGTTGCAGCAACTGCATCTCTATATTCTACCACTTTCTTATCATTTCTCTTCAAATAAGAATTTTCTTCTCTCAATTGTCTTAATGAAACTAACTGACCTGGCTTTAATCTATTGCTGTCCCCAGAGCTGGTTACAAACTTTTTATCATAAATCCAGTCATTTTGCTCCAAAAAGTCGTATTTTTCTACTGCTTCTCCTTCTAAGAAAGTAGTATCTCCCGGATCCAAAATCTCTACCCTTCTCATCATTTGTCTTACAATTACCTCGATATGCTTATCGTTAATCGCAATACCTTGAGAACGATATACTTCTTGAACACCATTCACCAAATAAGTTTGAACTGCGAATGGTCCTTTGATATTCAAAATATCAATTGGTGCAATAGCGCCATCTGATAATGGTGTACCTGCTCTCACAAAGTCACCCTCTTGAACCAAAATATGCTTAGATAATGGAATCAAATACTTACGTTTTTGACCATCTTTCGCTGCAACCACACATTCTCTATTTCCTCTTTTGATAGATCCAAATGAAACAACACCATCAATTTCAGAAACAACAGCTGGGTTTGAAGGACTTCTTGCCTCAAATAATTCAGTTACACGAGGAAGACCCCCAGTGATATCCTGAATCTTTCCTAACTTTCTAGGAATTTTAACCATCCGCTCTCCTGCTTTGATAGGCTGACCATCGTCAATTGAGATATAAGAACCTACTGGCAAAGTATAACTTCTCAATTCCTCACCGTCATTACTTAAAATTTTGATGATTGGAATTTTACGTTTGTTCTTAGGCTCAATAATTACTTTCTCTACATAACCTGTTTGGTCATCTCTCTCAATTCTATAGGTAACACCTTCTTCAATCGAATCGAATTCTACAATTCCAGTAAATTCAGAAACAATTACAGCATTAAATGGATCCCAATCACAAATCAAATGTCCTTTTGCAACTTCGATTCCTTCTTTAACTTTCAAGGTTGCACCATATGGAATATGGCTATTAGATAATACTTTTCCTCCCTTTTCGATGATTCTCACCTCACCAGTTCTGGATAAAACAATATCAATAGGATTGCCTAAGTCATCTGTCGATTGAACCGTTCTGATACTATCAAATTCAATCTTTCCAGAGAATTTAGCAGTAACTTCCGCTTCAGTCTTAGTCACCGATGCAATACCCCCAACGTGGAAAGTTCTCAAAGTCAACTGAGTACCTGGCTCACCAATGGATTGTGCAGAAATAATTCCTACAGCATCTCCATTTTCTGCTACCCTACCCGTTGCTAAGTTTTTACCATAACACTTGGTACAAACACCTCTTTTAGTCTCACAAGTTAAAACTGAACGAATCGTTACTGACTCAATACCTAGTTCATCAATTCTTTTTGCTACTGTTACGCCAATATATTCACCAGCATTCAATATCAATTCATCTGTTTCCAAATTGATGATATCATGTAATGTGAATCTACCTTGAATTCTACCAGAAAGTGGCTCGATAACTTTATCATTATCTTTCAAAGCAGTTGTTTCAATTCCTCTTAATGTGTTACAATCTTCTTCGATAATAACCACATCTTGAGCAACATCCACCAAACGACGTGTCAAATAACCAGCATCCGCAGTTTTTAAAGCCGTATCCGCCAAACCTTTTCTAGCTCCGTGGGTAGAGATAAAGTACTCTAACACCGATAAACCTTCTAAGAAATTGGATAGGATCGGGTTTTCAATAATGGCAGCACCTGTATCTCCAGATTTTCTTGGCTTCGCCATCAATCCTCTCAATCCACAAAGCTGCTTAATTTGTTGCTTAGATCCACGGGCTCCAGAATGCAACATCATGAATACTGAATTAAATCCTTGTTTATGACTAGATAATTCTTTCATCAAAACATCGGTAATTCTATTATCCGCAAATGTCCATTTATCAATTATTTGGTTATATCGCTCATTATTCGTTATAAGACCCATATTATAGTTCTCCCAAATCTCGTCCACTTCAGATTGTGCATTATTCAATGTAGCAACCTTGTTGGAAGGTGTGATTAAGTCTCCTAAGTTGAAAGACAAACCACCTTTGAAAGACCAGTAAAACCCTAATTCTTTTATTGCATCCAAAAATTCTGCAGTTACTGCAAAACTTGTTTTATGTAAGATTTCCGCAATAATCGTTTTTAAGGCTTTCTTTGTTAATAACTCATTGATATAACCAACTCCATGAGGAACAGCTTGATTGAAAATAATACGACCAACGGTTGTTTCTACTATTTTTGTAGTAGTTTCGTCGTTCATATATGTTCTAGTCAATCTCACCTTGATAGGTGCATGTAAATCAATTTGACCTTCATTGAATGAGATAATTACTTCTTCTTCCCCATAAAAAGTTCTGCCCTCTCCTTTAACCTTAATATCAGCTGTTGATTTCTTGATATTCGTCAAATAGAATAGTCCCAAAACCATGTCTTGTGATGGTAAGGTAACTGGAGAACCATCTTGCGGATTCAACATATTATGTGAAGCCAACATTAATAATTGTGCTTCCAAAATTGCAGCATGACTCAAAGGTACGTGAACTGCCATCTGGTCACCATCAAAATCGGCGTTGAATGCTCCACAAACTAAAGGATGTAATTGTATTGCTTTTCCTTCTACTAATTTAGGTTGGAAAGATTGGATTGATAATCTATGCAACGTGGGAGCACGATTCAACATAACTGGGTGACCTTTCAAAATATTTTCAAGTATCTCCCAAATTACTGGATCCTTTCTATCCACTAATTTCTTAGCAGATTTTACTGTTTTTACAATTCCTCTTTCAATTAATTTTCTGATAACAAATGGCTTGAATAATTCAGCTGCCATTGCTTTTGGAATACCGCATTCATGTAGCTTCAAAGTTGGTCCAACCACAATAACGGAACGACCAGAGTAATCTACACGTTTTCCTAATAAGTTCTGACGGAAACGACCTTGCTTACCTTTAAGAATATCACTCAAAGATTTCAAAGCTCTTCCACCTTCTGCTTTTACGGCATTTGATTTTCTAGAGTTATCAAAAAGAGAATCTACAGCTTCTTGAAGCATCCTTTTCTCATTTCTTAAGATAACTTCTGGAGCTTTTATTTCTAATAATCTTTTTAAACGATTATTTCTAATAATTACCCTTCTATATAAATCATTTAAATCCGAACTAGCAAATCTACCGCCATCCAAAGGAACTAATGGTCTTAATTCTGGTGGAACAACAGGAAGATATTGTATAATCATCCATTCTGGTCTGTTTTCAACGTGTAACATACCATCTCTGAAAGATTCTACCACTCTTAAACGCTTTAGAGCCTCAGATTTTCTTTGTTGTGATGTTTCATTGGCTGCTTGATGTCTTAAGCTATAAGACATTTCATCCAAATTCATTTTCATCAACAAATCTCTGATTGCTTCTGCACCCATTTTAGCAATAAACTTGTCTGGGTGTGTTTCATCCATTAAGTGATTTTCTTTTGGTAAAGAGTCTAAAATATCTAGATATTCTTCTTCAGTTAAAAGGTCTAAGGTATTTAATCCATCAGAACCTTTCACCCCTGGTTGAATAACAATATATCTTTCATAATAAACTACTGCCTCTAATTTCTTAGAAGACAATCCTAATAAATAACCAATTTTATTAGGTAATGATTTGAAAAACCAGATATGAACAACAGGTACCACCAATTTGATGTGACCCATTCTTTCTCTTCTAACTTTCTTTTCTGTCACTTCTACACCACATCTGTCGCAAACGATGCCTTTGTAACGAATACGTTTGTACTTGCCACAATAACATTCATAATCTTTAACAGGACCAAAAATTCGTTCACAAAACAAACCATCTCTCTCAGGCTTGTACGAACGATAATTTATCGTCTCAGGTTTTAATACTTCACCAAATGATCTCTCTAAGATTTCATCAGGAGATGCCAAACTGATAGTGATACTATCAAAATTATTTGAACCTGGTGTAAGTGACTTCTTTTTAAATGACATAAAATTGATGCATTTATAATATTAAACAAAACTAGCAGTAACCATAAGGCTTCTGCTAATAAAGCTATTAATCAAATTTAATATCTAGAGCTAAACCTCTCAATTCGTGAACCAATACATTGAATGATTCTGGTATATTTGGTTCTGGTAAATTATCACCTTTCACAATTGCTTCATAAGCTTTTGCTCTTCCGGAAATATCATCAGATTTGATAGTCAATAATTCTTGTAAGATATTGGATGCTCCAAATGCTTCTAGAGCCCAAACCTCCATCTCTCCAAATCTCTGACCTCCAAACTGTGCTTTACCACCTAATGGCTGTTGAGTGATTAATGAGTATGGTCCGATTGAACGGGCATGCATTTTATCATCCACCATATGTGCCAATTTCAACATGTAAATTACACCTACAGTTGCTTGTTGGTGGAATCTATCTCCAGTTTCACCATCAGACAAATATGCTTGACCATATTGTGGAAGATTTGCTTTTTCAATCCAATTTTCGATTTCATCTTGTTTTGCACCATCAAAAATCGGAGTCGCAAATTTAACTCCTAATTTTTCACCTGCCCAACCTAATACAGTTTCGAAAATCTGACCTAAATTCATCCTCGAAGGTACCCCAAGTGGATTCAATACGATATCTACTGGTGTTCCATCTTCTAAGAATGGCATATCTTCCTTACGAACAATCCTAGATACAATTCCTTTATTACCATGACGACCTGCTAACTTATCTCCTACTTTCAACTTACGTTTTTTCGCAAGATATATTTTAGCTAATTTTAATACACCAGCTGGTAACTCATCTCCAATACTAATATTGAATTTTTCTCTTTTGTATCTACCTACTTCCTCGTTTACTTTGATACTATAATTATGCAATAATCTAGCGATCATTTCATTGGTATGACTTTCGTCAGTCCAATTTGCATAATCAATATGAGAATAATCTAATTCTCTAAGTAATTGTAAAGTAAATTTAGTTCCTTTAGATACCAAAGGTTCGTTGTAAATACTTTTTACACCTAAAGAGATTTTTTCTTTCACTAAAGAATAAAGCTTATCCACTAAAATCGTCTTCAATTCATTGATTGCTACCTCATGAACATCATCCAATTTATCTAATTGTTCTTTTTCTTTAACTTTTTGAACTTTATCTTTTTTAGCTCTTGCAAACAATTGTTTATCAATGATAACACCATTAGTTGATGGAGGTGCCTTCAATGAAGCATCTTTCACATCTCCGGCTTTATCCCCGAAAATAGCTCTAAGTAATTTTTCTTCTGGAGTTGGATCAGATTCACCTTTTGGAGTGATTTTTCCAATCAAAATATCTCCTTCTTTTACCCAAGCACCAATTCTAATGATACCATTTTCATCCAAATCTTTAGTCGTTTCCTCTCCAACATTTGGAATATCATTGGTTAATTCTTCCTCCCCTAATTTTGTATCACGAACATCCATTTCAAAATGTTCAATGTGTAAAGAAGTGAAAATATCTTCCAAAACAACTCTCTCAGAGATAACGATAGCATCCTCAAAGTTATACCCTTTCCAAGGCATGAATGCTACTTTCATGTTTTGACCCAAAGCTAATTCACCATTTTCAGTTGCATAACCTTCACAAAGAATCGAATTTTTGTCCACTCTTTGTCCCTTTCTTACGATTGGTTTAAGGTTAATACAAGTACCTTGATTGGTTCTCAAAAACTTAGTTAACTTATAAGTTTTTCTATTATCTTCAAAAGAAACTAATTGTTCTTCATCCGTTCTATCATATCGAATGATGATTTCAGTAGAATCAACATATTCAACTACTCCATCACCTTCAGCATTTATCAACATCCTTGAGTCTCTAGCTACTTTTCCTTCAAGTCCAGTACCTACAATAGGCGATTTTGGACGAATCAAAGGAACAGCTTGACGTTGCATGTTCGAACCCATCAAGGCACGATTCGCATCATCATTCTCTAAGAAAGGAATTAATGAAGCAGAAACACCCACAATTTGGTTCGGAGCAACATCCATGAAGTCTAAATCTTCAGGAGTCAAAACCGGGAATTCCCCATGCTCTCTAGATTTGATACGATCTGTTGCAAAAATTCCGTCATCACTTACTGGTGAGTTAGCTTGAGCTACTTTACAAAAGTCCTCACTTTCAGCAGATAAATACTCAACATTGTTCATATCCACTACACCATTCAATACTTTTCGATAAGGGGTTTCCAAGAATCCCATCTTATTGATCTTAGCATGAACACATAATGTAGAAATCAAACCGATATTTGGTCCTTCTGGAGTTTCGATTGTACACAAACGTCCATAATGTGAATAGTGAACGTCACGAACCTCGAAACCTGCTCTTTCTCTACTCAAACCTCCAGGTCCTAGTGCAGAAATACGTCTTTTATGTGTTATTTCAGATAATGGATTTGTTTGATCCAAGAACTGAGACAACTGGCTGGTTCCAAAGAATGAGTTAATTACAGAAGATAAAGTTCTAGCATTGATCAAATCAACTGGCGTAAATACTTCATTATCTCTAACATTCATCCTTTCACGAATAGTTCTAGCCATTCTAGCTAAACCAACTCCAAATTGAGCAAACAATTGCTCACCTACAGTTCTAACTCTTCTATTACTCAAGTGGTCAATATCATCAATCTCGGCTTTTTGATTCATCAATTTCACCAAGTAATTAACGATTGCAATGATGTCTTCTTTAGTTAAAACTAAATTAGTGTCATCAATTGAAAGTGTTAATTTTTTATTGATTTTATATCTTCCTACATCTCCTAAATTATATCTCTTATCAGAAAAGAATAATTTATCAATGATTCCTCTTGCAGTTTCATCATCAGGAGGATCAGTTCCTCTTAATTGACGATAAATATATTGTACAGCTTCCAATTCTGAACTGGAAGGGTCTTTTTGTAATGTATTGTAAATGATTGAATAATCTTCTTCAACATTTTCTCTTTGAAGAATCACATTAGAAACACCAGAATCTAAAATGTATTCAATATTTTCTTCATCTAAAATAATATCTCTTTCTAAGATAATCTCATTTCTTTCGATGGTAACTACTTCACCAGTGTCCTCATCCACGAAGTCTTCAGTCCAACTTCTAAGTACCCTAGCGGCTAATTTTCTACCAATTGAATTTTGCAAGCTGTCTCTATCAGCAGAAATTTCATCTGCTAACCCGAACAAGTTCAAAATTTCTTTATCAGTATCAAATCCGATTGCTCTCAACAAAGTAGTTACAGGGAATTTTTTCTTTCTATCGATATAAGCATACATTACTGTATTGATGTCGGTAGCAAATTCCATCCATGCTCCTTTGAAAGGAATTACCCTTGCAGAGTAAATTTTTGTACCATTTGGATGATAACTCTGTCCAAAAAATACACCTGGCGATCTATGTAACTGAGAAACAACTACCCTTTCTGCACCATTGATGATAAAGGTACCTTTAGGAGTCATATAAGGAATGTTTCCTAAGAATACATCTTGAACAATAGTTTCAAAATCGACATGTTCTTCGTCATTACAAGACAATCTTAACTTAGCCTTTAAAGGAAGACTATAAGTTAATCCCCTATGCATACACTCATCAATTGTATAGCGAGGTGGATCGATAAAATAATCTAAGAATTCAAGTACAAAAATGTTACGGGCATCAGTAATTGGAAAATTTTCTTTGAAACATTTGTACAAACCCTCATTGATACGGTTTTCAGGAGTAGTTTCTAACTGAAAAAACTCTTGAAAAGACTTCAACTGAATCTCTAATAGATCAGGATCATGTGATGATAACTTAATTTTCCCAAAATTGATGCGTTTTTTATCCGCACTGTGTACTACACCGTTTGCTTCTGCCATTGGTAAGTAAGTTTAAAATTTATTTCAAACAAAAACTGCCTGAATTTTTTGAGTGTCTGAAAGTTATATACTACTTAAAATAAGCTTAGTCAGAGTGAAAAAATCACCTGACTAAGCTTATTAAACAAGAAATTACAAAAAATTGTATGGTCCTGCCATGAAAATTTATAGATCAAAAAAGGCTATAATTACTTGATTTCTACTACTGCTCCTGCTCCTTCTAAAGTTGCTTTTAATGAGTTAGCTTCATCTTTAGACACACCTGATTTCAATGAAGAAGGTGCACCATCTACCAAGTCTTTAGCTTCTTTCAAACCTAATCCCAATACATTTTTAACTTCCTTAACTACGTTAAGTTTGTTAGCTCCTGCATCCTTCAAAATTACTTCGAATTCAGTTTGTTCAGCAGCAGCAGCGGCTCCGCCACCTGCAGCAGGAGCAGCCATTGCAACTGCAGCAGCAGCTGGTTCAATACCATACTCATCTTTAAGTATAGCTGCTAATTCTGTTACTTCTTTAATTGTAAGGTTTACTAATTGATCTGCTAGAGATTTAATATCTGCCATTTTAGTAATATTTTATTAGTTTCTAAATGATTTAAAAAAAATTAATGCTTTTGGTAGCTTATATTTTTAGGTTATGCAGCTCTTTCTTCTAAAGTTTTCAACAAGCCAGCAATTGTGCTTGATCCAGACTTTAATGCACTGATAACGTTCTTAGCAGGAGATTGTAATAACATAATGATATCACCAACCAATTCATCTTTCGATTTAAGAGCTTTTAACTCTTTGATTGAACTATCTCCTAAATATACTGCAGTATCTATGTATGCAGCTTTAATTGATGGAAGTTCTTTGTCTCCTCTAAACTCATCAATCAATTTCGCAGGTACATTTGCAACATCTGTAAACATTATTGCAGTATGTCCTTTCAAAGCAGGGAATAAAGCTTCGTAACCTTTATCTGCACTACTTCCTTCAAGAGCTTTCTTAATTAATGAATTTTTAACAACTTTCATTTCAATGCCTTTTTCAAAGCACTTTCTTCTTAGTTTGTTAACTTCACCAACTGAAAGAGTTGAAGAATCAGTAAAATAGAAAAAGGGACTATTACTAAACTGCTCTTTTAATTCGGATATTACTACCGTTTTTTCTTCTCTTGTCATCTTTATTGTTGATATTAGAGGATTACTTAATTGATTTAGTGTCCACTTTGATACCAGGACTCATCGTACTAGCAACAGATATCGACTTCATATATTGCCCTTTTGCAGTAGCCGGTTTCATTTTCACTAGAGTATTAATTAATTCTCCTGCATTATCATCTAACTGTTCTGGAGTAAAGCTTACTCTTCCAACAGATGAGTGAATAATACCAAATTTATCTACTCTAAAAGAAATTTTACCTCCTTTTACTTCTCTTACTGCATTTCCAACATCTACAGTAACAGTACCAGTTTTAGGGTTAGGCATTAAACCTCTAGGTCCTAAAATACGACCTACCTTACCTAACTGAACCATTACATTTGGAGTTGCAACAATTACATCAACATCAGTCCAACCACCTTGAATTTTAGAAATAATTTCATCTAATCCAACATAATCAGCACCTGCTGCTTTAGCCTCTTCTTCTTTGTCAGGAGTACAAATTACTGCAACCGACTTAGTTTTACCAGTTCCATGAGGCAATGTAACAGT